>NZ_JBIRZZ010000003.1:1942-626093 GCF_044391385.1 Streptomyces sp. NPDC018693
CCACGGTCTGCCGGCCGTGGGACGAGTCAGAAACCGTTGATGTAGGCGAAGGACATGCGAAAGGTCCGGCGTAGAGGGTAAGACCCCCGTAGTCGAAACGTCAGCGGCTCGTTTGAGAGACACCCAAGTAGCACGGGGCCCGAGAAATCCCGTGTGAATCTGGCGGGACCACCCGCTAAGCCTAAATATTCCCTGGTGACCGATAGCGGATAGTACCGTGAGGGAATGGTGAAAAGTACCCCGGGAGGGGAGTGAAATAGTACCTGAAACCGTGTGCCTACAAGCCGTGGGAGCGTCGGACATCAGCTTGCTGGTGTCTCGTGACTGCGTGCCTTTTGAAGAATGAGCCTGCGAGTTTGCGGTGTGTTGCGAGGTTAACCCGGGTGGGGTAGCCGTAGCGAAAGCGAGTCCGAATAGGGCGTTGGAGTAGCACGCTCAAGACCCGAAGCGGAGTGATCTAGCCATGGGCAGGTTGAAGCGGAGGTAAGACTTCGTGGAGGACCGAACCCACCAGGGTTGAAAACCTGGGGGATGACCTGTGGTTAGGGGTGAAAGGCCAATCAAACTCCGTGATAGCTGGTTCTCCCCGAAATGCATTTAGGTGCAGCGTCGTGTGTTTCTTGCCGGAGGTAGAGCACTGGATAGGCGATGGGCCCTACCGGGTTACTGACCTTAGCCAAACTCCGAATGCCGGTAAGTGAGAGCGCGGCAGTGAGACTGTGGGGGATAAGCTCCATGGTCGAGAGGGAAACAGCCCAGAGCATCGACTAAGGCCCCTAAGCGTACGCTAAGTGGGAAAGGATGTGGAGTCGCACAGACAACCAGGAGGTTGGCTTAGAAGCAGCCACCCTTGAAAGAGTGCGTAATAGCTCACTGGTCTAGTGATTCCGCGCCGACAATGTAGCGGGGCTCAAGCGTACCGCCGAAGTCGTGTCATTGCAGCATTAACACCCAACGGTGGCTGTGATGGGTAGGGGAGCGTCGTCTGCCGGGTGAAGCGGCACTGGAAGGTAGTCGTGGACGGTTGACGAGTGAGAATGCAGGCATGAGTAGCGATTCACACGTGAGAAACGTGTGCGCCGATTGACTAAGGGTTCCTGGGTCAAGCTGATCTGCCCAGGGTAAGTCGGGACCTAAGGCGAGGCCGACAGGCGTAGTCGATGGATAACCGGTTGATATTCCGGTACCCGCTGTGAAGCGTCAAACATCGAGCATCGTGATGCTAAGGCCGTGAAGCCGCCGGTGATCCCTTCGGGGTGATCCGGAGTGGTGGAGCCGCTGAACCAAGCGGTTAGTAGGTGAGTGATGGGGTGACGCAGGAAGGTAGTCCATCCCGGGCGGTGGTTGTCCCGGGGTAAGGGTGTAGGACGGTGTGTAGGCAAATCCGCACACTATTAAGTCTGAGACCTGATGCCGAGCCGATTGTGGTGAAGTGGATGATCCTATGCTGTCGAGAAAAGCCTCTAGCGAGTTTCATGGCGGCCCGTACCCTAAACCGACTCAGGTGGTCAGGTAGAGAATACCGAGGCGTTCGGGTGAACTATGGTTAAGGAACTCGGCAAAATGCCCCCGTAACTTCGGGAGAAGGGGGGCCATTCCTGGTGATAGCACTTGCTGCTTGAGCTGGGGGTGGCCGCAGAGACCAGCGAGAAGCGACTGTTTACTAAAAACACAGGTCCGTGCGAAGCCGTAAGGCGATGTATACGGACTGACGCCTGCCCGGTGCTGGAACGTTAAGGGGACCGGTTAGCTTCACTTCGGTGGGGCGAAGCTGAGAACTTAAGCGCCAGTAAACGGCGGTGGTAACTATAACCATCCTAAGGTAGCGAAATTCCTTGTCGGGTAAGTTCCGACCTGCACGAATGGCGTAACGACTTCTCGACTGTCTCAACCATAGGCCCGGTGAAATTGCACTACGAGTAAAGATGCTCGTTTCGCGCAGCAGGACGGAAAGACCCCGGGACCTTTACTACAGTTTGATATTGGTGTTCGGTTCGGCTTGTGTAGGATAGCTGGGAGACTTTGAAGCCTGGACGCCAGTTCGGGTGGAGTCGTCGTTGAAATACCAGTCTGGTCGTGCTGGATGTCTAACCTGGGTCCGTGATCCGGATCAGGGACAGTGTCTGATGGGTAGTTTAACTGGGGCGGTTGCCTCCTAAAGGGTAACGGAGGCGCCCAAAGGTTCCCTCAGCCTGGTTGGCAATCAGGTGTTGAGTGTAAGTGCACAAGGGAGCTTGACTGTGAGACCGACGGGTCGAGCAGGGACGAAAGTCGGGACTAGTGATCCGGCGGTGGCTTGTGGAAGCGCCGTCGCTCAACGGATAAAAGGTACCCCGGGGATAACAGGCTGATCTTCCCCAAGAGTCCATATCGACGGGATGGTTTGGCACCTCGATGTCGGCTCGTCGCATCCTGGGGCTGGAGTCGGTCCCAAGGGTTGGGCTGTTCGCCCATTAAAGCGGTACGCGAGCTGGGTTTAGAACGTCGTGAGACAGTTCGGTCCCTATCCGCTGTGCGCGTAGGAGTCTTGAGAAGGGCTGTCCCTAGTACGAGAGGACCGGGACGGACGAACCTCTGGTGTGCCAGTTGTTCTGCCAAGGGCATGGCTGGTTGGCTACGTTCGGGAGGGATAACCGCTGAAAGCATCTAAGCGGGAAGCCTGCTTCGAGATGAGGACTCCCACCCACTTGATGGGGTAAGGCTCCCAGTAGACGACTGGGTTGATAGGCCGGATATGGAAGCCAGGTAACTGGTGGAGTTGACCGGTACTAATAGGCCGAGGGCTTGTCCTCAGTTGCTCGCGTCCACTGTGTTGGTTCTGAAACCACGAACAGCTTTCGGCTGGATAGTTTCATAGTGTTTCGGTGGTCATAGCGTGAGGGAAACGCCCGGTTACATTCCGAACCCGGAAGCTAAGCCTCACAGCGCCGATGGTACTGCAGGGGGGACCCTGTGGGAGAGTAGGACGCCGCCGAACAATTTTTGGAGAGAACCCCGCACCGGTCCGGTGCGGGGTTTTCTGCGTTTAGGCTCGATGTGACGGCTAAGGGCTCTCGTGCGAGAGCCCTTTGTGTTATAGGCGTCCTGCCGACTTGAGAGCGAGATACGCGTCTGCCAGTGCGGGGGCCAGTTCGTCCGGGGTCGCGTCGACGACGGTGACTCCGTGCCTGCGGAGCTGTTCGGCGGTGCGGTGGCGTTCCGTCTGGGCCTGGGCGGCGGCTGCGGCCTCGTAGACCGCCTCCGTGTTGCCGCGGGATGCTGCCATGCGTGTGATGTGGGGGTCTCCCACGGAGGCCACCAGGAGCGTGTGGCGCTGAGTGAGCTGTGGCAGGACGGGGAGGAGACCTTCTTCCACGGGGGCCGCGTCGAGGGTCGTGAGGAGGACGATCAGTGAGCGGCGCGGTGCCGTGCGGAGGGCTGTGGCGGTGAGGCCACGGGCGTCTGTTTCGACCAGCTCGGGCTCCAGGGGGGCCATGGCCTCGACCAGGGAGGGGAGGACGTCGCGGGCTGTGCGGCCCTGGACGAGTGCGCGGATGCGGCGATCGTAGGCGAGGAGGTCGACGCGGTCGCCGGCGCGGGAGGCCAGGGCGGCCAGGAGGAGGGCCGCGTCCAGGGAGGCGTCCAGGCGGGGCGCGTCGCCGACGCGGCCAGCGGAGGTGCGGCCGGTGTCGAGGACGAGGAGGATGTGGCGGTCGCGTTCGGGGCGCCAGGTGCGTACCGCGACGGTCGACTGTCGGGCTGTGGCGCGCCAGTCGATGGAGCGCGTGTCGTCGCCGGGGACGTACTCGCGCAGGCTGTCGAACTCGGTGCCTTCGCCGCGTTGGAGGACGCTGGTGCGGCCGTCGAGTTCGCGGAGGCGGGCGAGTTTTGAGGGGAGGTGCTTGCGGCTGGTGAACGGAGGGAGGACGCGGACCGTCCAGGGGACCTTGTGGGTGGCTTGGCGGGAGAGGAGGCCGAGGGGGCCGTAGGAGCGGATGGTGACGCGGTCGGCGTGGTGGTCGCCGCGGCGGGTCGGGCGTAGGCGGGTGGTGATGCGGCGGCGTTCGCCGGCGGGGACCGTCAGGCGGTGGCGGGAGGCGTCGATCTCCGTGCCGGGCTGCCAGCTGCTGGGTGGCCAGGCGTCGCGGAGGTGGGCGCGCAGGGGGCGCTTGGACGGGTTGGTGAGGGTGAGGGTGATGTCGGCGGGGTCGCCGAGGCGTGCTGAGGCGTCGCCGGAGCGCGTCAGGCGCAGGCGTCGTACGGGGGCGGCGAGGGCGAAGTCGCAGGCGCAGGCGAGGGCCAGAGGTGTGTTGACGGCCAGGATGCCTGTCCAGCTGGGTTCCCAGATGCCGACCGGGAGGGAGCCGAGGGCCGCGAGGAGGGCGGCGCGTCCGGTGAGTGCCATCAGCGGGGGGCGGGGACGTGGGTGAGGATCGCGTTGATCACGGAGTCGGCGGTGACGCCTTCCATTTCGGCCTCCGGGCGGAGTTGGACGCGGTGGCGGAGGGTGGGGAGGGCGAGGGCCTTGACGTCGTCGGGGATGACGTAGTCGCGGCCGGTGAGCCAGGCCCAGGCGCGTGCGGTGGCCAGGAGGGCCGTCGCGCCGCGTGGGGAGACGCCGAGGGTGAGGGACGGGGATTCGCGGGTGGCGCGGCAGAGGTCGACGACGTAGGCCGTGATGTCGGGGGAGATGGCGGTCTTGGCGACCGCGGCGCGGGCGGCGTCGAGGTCGGCCGCGGTCGCCACGGGGCGTACGCCGGCGGCGTGCAGGTCGCGGGGGTTGAAGCCTTCGGCGTGGCGGGTGAGGACGTCGATCTCCTCCTGGCGGGAGGGGAGGGGGATGGTGAGTTTGAGGAGGAAGCGGTCGAGTTGGGCTTCGGGCAGGGGGTAGGTGCCTTCGTACTCGACGGGGTTCTGGGTGGCGGCGACGAGGAACGGCTCGGGGAGCGGGCGGGGGGTGCCGTCGACGGTGACCTGGCGTTCCTCCATGGCTTCGAGGAGGGAGGACTGGGTCTTGGGCGGGGTGCGGTTGATCTCGTCGGCGAGGAGGAGGTTGGTGAAGACCGGGCCGGGCTGGAAGGAGAACTCGGCGGTGCGGGCGTCGTAGACGAGGGAGCCTGTGACGTCGCTCGGCATGAGGTCGGGGGTGAACTGGACGCGCTTGGTGTCGAGTTCGAGGGTGGCCGCGAGGGCGCGGACGAGGAGTGTCTTGGCGACTCCGGGGACGCCTTCGAGGAGGACGTGGCCGCGGCACAGGAGGGCGACGACCAGGCCGGTCACGGCGGGGTCCTGGCCGACCACGGCCTTGGCGATCTCGGCACGCAGGGCCTCCAGGGAGGCTCGGGCGCGGCCCGGGTCCCCGGTGTTCCCGGCGTTGTCAGTGGTCGGGTCCATCATGGACGGCGTACCTCTCTTTCGAGGGCGTCGAGTCGGTCGGCGAGGGAGATGAGGGCGGTGTCGTCGCTGGGCGGCGGGCCGAAGAGGAGGGAGTGCAGGGGCTGTCGGCCGGTGTGGAGGTGTGCGGACAGGGCGGTGACGAGGGCTTCGGGCGTGTGGGCCTGGGCGACGGGGATGCCTACGAGAGGGGCGAGGCGGGTGCGGGTGGTGGAGCGAAGAGCGGCGGCCGCGCGGTCGCGGGCGTCGGCCTTGCGGTAGAGGCGGGCGCGGCCTTCGACGGTTTCGGAGGCGCGGATCGCGACGGGGAGTTTCTCGGGGACGAGCGGGCCGAGTCGGCGGGCCCGCCAGAGGGCGGCGAGGGCCGCCGCGATGAAGAGCTGGAGTGTGCCCCAGAGCCAGCCGGACGGGATGAGGTCGAAGAAGCTCTTCTCGTCGTCGGTGCCGGCGGCGGAGGTGTCGGAGAGGGAGGGGAGGTACCAGACCAAGTGGGGGCGGGAGCCGAGGAGTTGAAGGGCGAGCGAGGCGTTGCCCTGCTTGTCGAGACGTTCGTTGTGGAGGATGTCGGGCGCGCCGAGGACCACGGTGTCGCCGTCGCCGGTGGCGTCGGGGACGCGCAGCAGGGTGGCGAGGCGTTCGCTGGGGTAGCAGGTGTCCGCGTTGAGGTGGGTGGTGGTGTAGCGGACGCCGCCGGTTTCGGCGGTGCCGGCGCGGCGGGCGGCGGGCAGGTCGCAGCCGGGGGAGAGGGTGGAGTCGCGGCTGGTGGCCGGGGCGGCGGTGACGCCGGGGGCGAGTGTTCCCACGGAGGGGCTGCCGGGGGCGACCAGGACGGTGCGGCCGCCGGAGGCGGCGGTCGCGGTGTGCAGCCGCGTCTGTTGACGCGTCGTCAGCAGGTCGGGGACGGCGATCAGGAGGGTGGTGTCGGGGGCTGTCGCGGCGCTCGCCTCGTCCAGGGTGGTGACCACGCGGGTGGACACGCCCCGGTCGGCGAGGAGTTCGGCGACGGCGCGGCTGCCGTGGGGGGTGGCGGAGCGGGGGTCCAGGGCGCCCTGCTGGGCATCGGAGCGGAGGGCGGCGAGCACCACGGCTCCGGCCAGGAGGAGGGCGAGGGCGAGTACGACGCCTCGTGCGCGGGTCCAGATCCGGCGGGCGGTGGGCGAGGCCGAGGTCGGCGGGTGTGTGGTGCTGGTGGTGGTCACGGTGCGGCACCCCCGCTGGTGTGGTGGGCCGCGTTGTGGGCGTTGCTGGGGGTGAGTTGGGGTCTGGTGCGTTCCAGGTCGTGGTCGAGTGCGGCGATGCGGCGGTACGACTGCTCGGTCGCGCTGCGGCCGCCGTATGTCACGTCGTCGAAGTTGCGGGCGGCGGCGGCGAGCCGGTCGGCGTGGGCGGGCAGGGCGCGGCTCGCCTCCGCGGCGGCCTCGTCGGCGGTGCGGCCGGGCCGGGTGTCGAGAAGGGCGCGTTCCTCCAGGGAGCGGACGATCGCGCGCATGCTTTCCTGGACGGCCTGGTTCCAGTGGCTCTGGGCGGCGTGGGCCTCGGCGGCGGCGCGGTGCTGGGCGGCGCTGCGGGGGCGGTGGTCGAACAGGGCGGTGGTGGAGACGGGTTGGCGGCGGGGTGTGCCCAGGCGCCACCACAGGGCCGCCAGGACGGCGACGACGGCCAGGACGATCACCACCAGGCCGAGTGCGCCTCCGGGCGTGGCGGTCGAGGCGGCGCCGAGGAGGTCGTCGACCCAGTTCCAGAAGGTGTCGAGGGCGCGCTCGAACAGGCTCGGGTCGTCCTGGTGGTACAGCTGTTTGGACAGTTCGCGCCGGGCCGCTTCCTGCGCGGGGTCGCGGGGGATGGTGAGCGGCGGTTCGTCGCCGCCGGTCAGGCCGGGCAGCAGGGTGGCGGCCGGGTCCGGGGTGGTGCCGCGCAGGGCCCGGACGGTCGTGGCGGCCGGGCCCTGCGGTGCCGGTGCGGCTGTGAGAACTCCCCCCGTCGGGATCACCGCATCAGCTCCCCGGGATCGGGCCGGGAGCGGTGGGGCCGTGGTCCTGGACGCCGGCGGCGCGGGCCAGGTCCAGGTCGAGGGCCTCACGGCGGATGCGCTGGTCGATGTAGAGGAGCACGGTGACGCACGCGGTGATCGGGAAGGTGATCGTGGAGCCGATCACCGAGCCGATTCCGCTGATGATCAGGTAGGTCCAGCCGAGCTCGCCGTTGGAGTTGAGGAAGCCGCTGACGCCGCCGTCGCCCACCAGAGCGCCGATCACGGCGAAGGGGACCACGACGATCATGGCGACGATGTTGGTGAGGATCGCCGCGAGCACCTGGATGCCGAAGACCCGCCACCAGGAGCCGCGGACCAGCTTCACGGAGCGGCTCATCGCCTTCCTGATGCCCTGCTTCTCCAGCATGAGCGCCGGGGAGGCGAGGGAGAGGCGGTACCACAGCCATGCCGCGACGACGAGGGCGCCGAGCATGCCGAGGAGTGTGACGAAGGCCCCCCCGGCCCCGGCGCCCGCGGCCAGCATGAGGACGCCCGGGAGCGCACCGGCGACGAAGACGCCGAAAAGGATCAGCAGCAGCAGGAAGACCAGCCCGAACAGTCCGGGCAGCCGGGGGCGGGCGTCGCGCCATGCCTCCGTGGTGGTGACCGGCTTGCCGAGCACCGCACGGCTGGTGACGGCGGTGAGCAGGGCGGTGGCGATGATGGTGCCGATGAAGGTGATCAGGAGGACGGCGCCGGTGCCGAGGAAGGCGTCGCGTGCGGCGTCGAGCTGTTCGTCCGCGGTGGCGCTGGTGTCGTCGAGGGCCGCCGAGCTCGTGAACTCGTTGAGGGCCAGGCCCTGCAGCAGGACGATGACGACCTCGATGACGACGGCGACGGTCAGCGAGATGCCGAGGACCGTGCGCCAGTAGGTGCGCATGGTGGAGACCGCGCCGTCGAGGATCTCGCCCACGCCGAGCGGGCGCAGGGGGATGACGCCGGGCTTGGCCGCGGGCGGGGGGCCGCCCCAGCCGGCGCCCCAGCCGCCGTGGCCGACAGGGCCGCCCGGGGTGCCGTAGGCGCCGGGGCCCGCCGGGCCGCCGGTGGGGGTGCCCCAGCCGCGGTAGCCGTGGGCGGGGCCCGCCGGGGGCTGTCCGCCCCAGCCGGGGCCGGGGGCAGGGGGTGGCGGAGCCTGGCCGGGGCTCTGCGTGCTTTGAGGGCTCTGGGGGCCCGCGGGTGCGCTCCACTGGCCCGGTGGCGGCTGCTCCTTGGACCACTTCGGGCCGGTGCTCTGCGGCTCCTGGCCGGGCTGGTCGTCGGGCTGCGGGGCTGCGGAGTGGTCGGCGGGCTCGGCAGGGCCGGACGCTTCCGGCTTCTGCCCGTCGGACGGGGCGGATCCGGGCGAGGCCCAGCCCGGAGTGTCGTTCATCATCGCTCCTTCACGGTGCCCGTCCGCGGTCGCGGCGGCAGTTCGAGAGCCATCGTGCCATGGGGTGGTCATCGGGTGACCGGCCGCGGTATGGGCTGGATGCCTTCAATAGTTGGCGCGACAGGGGGCAGACTGGCCGCATGGCTGATCAGTACGCGCAATCAGGCGAGGGCGAGCGGCCCACCGGGGTACCGGTTATCCGCTGGGAGGAACCTCCCGAGGGTCCGGTGGTGGTCCTCCTCGACCAGACGAGGCTGCCGGCCGAGGAGGTCGAGCTGGTGTGCACGGACGCGTCCGTGCTGGTGGAGGCGATCCGCTCGCTCGCCGTGCGCGGCGCGCCGGTGCTCGGGATCGCGGGGGCCTACGGGGTCGCGCTCGCCGCCGCGCGCGGCTTCGACGTGGAGGGGGCCGCGACCGCGCTGGCCGAGGCCCGGCCGACCGCGGTGAACCTCTCCGTCGGTGTGCGGCGGGCCCAGGCCGCGTACCGGGCGGAGTACGCCCGCAGTGGTGATCCCGGGCAGGCGGCCGGGGCGGCGCTCGCCGCTGCCCGGCAGCTGCACCGGGAGGACGCCGAGGCCAGCGCCCGGATGGCGCGGCACGGGCTGGCGCTGCTGGACGAGCTGCTGCCCGCCGGCGGGCACCGCATCCTCACCCACTGCAACACCGGGTCGCTGGTGTCCGGCGGGGAGGGAACGGCGTTCGCGGTGGCCCTCCACGCGCACCGGGCGGGGCGGCTGCGGCGGCTGTGGGTGGACGAAACGCGTCCGTTGCTGCAAGGTGCTCGCCTGACGGCGTACGAGGCGGCGCGCAGCGGCATGGCGTACACCTTGCTGACGGACAACGCCGCGGGCTCCCTGTTCGCGGCCGGAGAGGTGGACGCGGTGCTGATCGGTGCGGACCGCATCGCGGCCGACGGTTCGGTGGCGAACAAGGTGGGGAGCTATCCGCTCGCGGTGCTCGCCCGGTACCACCATGTGCCGTTCGTCGTGGTGGCGCCGGTGACCACGGTGGATCCGCGGACGCCGGACGGGGCGTCGATCGAGGTCGAGCAGCGTCCCGGCTTCGAAGTGACCGAGGTCACAGCGCCCCAGGTTCCGGTGACGGGACCAGGAGGCGGAATCCCGGTGGCCCCCCTGGGGACGCAGGCATACAACCCGGCGTTCGATGTGACGCCACCCGAGCTGGTGACGGCGATCGTCACGGAGGAAGGCGCTGTTTCACCCGTGACCGCCGACGCTCTCGCGGAGCTGTGTGCCAGGTCACGCCAGGTAACGATTAGCTAATGGGATGATGTCGTTTATGAAGGGACGAGTCCTTGTCGTCGACGACGACACCGCACTGGCCGAGATGCTCGGCATCGTGCTGCGTGGTGAAGGTTTTGAGCCGTCTTTCGTGGCCGACGGCGACAAGGCGCTGGCTGCTTTCCGTGAGACCAAGCCCGACCTGGTGCTGCTCGATCTGATGCTGCCGGGCCGGGACGGTATCGAGGTGTGCCGTCTGATCAGGGCGGAGTCCGGGGTGCCGATCGTGATGCTCACGGCCAAGAGCGACACCGTCGACGTCGTCGTGGGGCTCGAGTCGGGCGCCGACGACTACATCGTCAAGCCGTTCAAGCCGAAGGAGCTCGTCGCCCGGATCCGGGCGCGGCTGCGGAGGTCGGAGGAGCCGGCGCCGGAGCAGCTCGCCATCGGCGACCTGGTCATCGATGTCGCCGGTCACTCCGTGAAGCGGGACGGGCAGTCGATCGCGCTCACGCCGCTGGAGTTCGATCTGCTGGTCGCGCTCGCGCGCAAGCCGTGGCAGGTGTTCACCCGCGAAGTGCTGCTGGAGCAGGTGTGGGGCTACCGGCACGCAGCCGACACCCGGCTGGTGAACGTGCATGTGCAGCGGCTGCGCTCCAAGGTCGAGAAGGACCCGGAGCGGCCGGAGATCGTGGTGACCGTCCGAGGCGTCGGTTACAAGGCGGGACCGAGCTGACATGACCGGGGACAGTGTCGCTTCGGCCCCCGGCCGGTCCGGGGACCGTCCGGGGCGGCCTGTCGGCCGGAAGAAGGCCGGTTCGCGCTGGGAACGCCTCGTCGCGGGCGGACTGCTGCAGGGCGGGGTGCAGGGCAGCCCGGTCCTGCGGCTGCTGCTGCGCTGGGTGCGCCGCCCCCTGCTGCCGCTGATGCGGCTGTGGCGGCGCAACATCCAGCTCAAGGTCGTCGTCACCACACTGCTGATGTCGCTGGGCGTCGTGCTGCTGCTGGGCTTCGTCGTCATCGGCCAGGTGCGCAACGGGCTGCTCGACGCCAAGGTCAAGGCGTCCCAGAGCCAGGCCACCGGCGGTTTCGCCGTGGCCAAGCAGAAGGCCGACGAGGCGGCGAGCGCGGCGGCCGACGACGGCACGCCCGTGGACGAACGCTCCTCGCAGAACGTCATCGAATGGATGAGCGAACTCGTGTCGTCGCTGTCCAGCGGCGGCCAGGGCGCCTTCGACGTGGTCACCCTGCCCCCCGGCGACATCAGCGGCGGCGGACGCGGACCGCGCGCCTCCGGCGGCGTCGACCCCAACAAGAGCGTGCCCGAGAACCTGCGTGAACGGGTCAACAACAGCAACTCCGCCGCCCAGAGCTACACCCGCATCATCTATCTCAAGAGCGACAAAGAATCCCAGCCCGCCCTCGTCATCGGCAAGCAGGTCAACGACCCCAACGGCGACCCCTACGAGCTGTACTACCTCTTCCCGCTCACCCAGGAGGAGAAGTCCCTCAGCCTCGTCAAGGGCACCCTCGCCACCGCCGGACTCTTCGTCGTCGTACTCCTCGGAGCCATCGCCTGGCTCGTCGTACGACAGGTCGTCACCCCCGTACGCATGGCGGCCGGGATCGCCGAACGGCTCTCGGCCGGGCGGCTGCAGGAACGCATGAAGGTCACCGGCGAGGACGACATCGCACGCCTCGGCGAAGCCTTCAACAAGATGGCGCAGAACCTGCAGCTGAAGATCCAGCAGCTGGAGGACCTGTCGCGGATGCAGCGCCGGTTCGTCTCCGACGTGTCGCACGAGCTGCGGACGCCGCTGACGACCGTACGGATGGCCGCCGACGTCATCCACGAAGCCCGCGAGGACTTCGACCCGGTGACCGCGCGGTCGGCGGAACTCCTCGCCGACCAGCTCGACCGGTTCGAGTCGCTCCTCGCCGACCTGCTGGAGATCAGCCGCTTCGACGCCGGAGCCGCCCAGCTGGAGGCCGAACCCATCGACCTCAGGGAGGTCGTGCGGCGCGTCGTCGACGGCGCGGCGCCACTCGCCAAGCACAAGGGCACCACCCTGCGCATCGTCGGCGACCAGCAGCCCGTCGTCGCCGAGGCCGACGCCCGCCGCGTGGAACGCGTCCTGCGCAACCTGGTCGTCAACGCCGTCGAACACGGCGAGGGCAAGGACGTCGTCGTGAAACTCGCCTCGGCCGGCGGAGCGGTCGCGCTGGCGGTGCGCGACTACGGCGTCGGGCTCAAACCCGGCGAGGCGACCCGCGTCTTCAGCCGCTTCTGGCGGGCCGACCCGGCACGCGCGCGTACCACCGGCGGCACCGGACTGGGGCTGTCCATCGCCCTGGAGGACGCCCGCCTGCACGGCGGCTGGCTGCAGGCATGGGGCGAACCCGGCGGCGGCTCCCAGTTCCGGCTGACCCTGCCCAGGACCGCGGACGAACCCCTGCGCGGCTCCCCGATACCGCTCGAGCCCAAGGACTCACGCCGCAACCGCGGACTCAACGACGCCGGCCTGCCACGCGGCGGCGAGAAGAGCGCCACCGTACCCGTCCAGACGGCCGGAGAGCCGCTCCCACCCGGCCGGGCACCCCTCGCCCCCCGGATGGCCGCCGTGGCCCCCACGGCCGACCCCACGGCGCTGCCCGGCAACGGCGCACGCGTGGTCTCCCGGCCCGCCGCCACGGTCACCCGGCGACCGCACGACACGCCCGCCGCGGACGCGGCGCGCAACGAGAACCCCGACCGCGGCCACCGCAAGGACACCGCGCCGGAGTCCTCGGACGACCAAGGGGAGGCATTCCGTGGGCGCTGACCGCGAGGAGCGCACCCGCCGCGGACAAGGGCGGGCGAGGCAGGCGGGGCGCACAGGGACGTGGGCCGCCGCCGGCGTCGTACTGCTGGCCGGATGCGCCTCCATGCCCGACAGCGGCGACCTGCGCGGCGTGGACTCCACGCCGAAGCAGGACAGCCAGGTACGGGTCTTCGCCATGCCGCCCCGCGAGGACGCACCGCCCGCGGAGATCGTCCAGGGCTTCCTCGAGGCACTGACCAGCGACGACCCCAACTACTCCACCGCGCAGCAGTACCTGACCAGCGCCGCCGCGCGCACCTGGCGGCCCGAACAGTCCACCACCGTGCTCGTGGACGGGCCCGAGGCCATGGCCGACCGCACCGGCGACCGGGTCGACGGCGCCGACTTCTCCTTCACCCTCACCGGCACCCGCGTGGCCGCCGTCGACGCCCAGCAGTCGTACACGCCCGCCTCCGGCAGCTACAACCAGACCGTGCACCTCACCCGCGACAAGAAGTCCGGGCAGTGGCGCATCGACGCCCTCCCCCAGGGCGTCGTGATGGGCAAGTCCGACTTCCAGCGCAACTACACGTCCGTCGACAAGTACTACTTCGCGTCGAACGCCACGGTCGCCTCCTCACACCAGCCCGCCGCCGTCGCCGACCCCATCTACGTGCGCGAACGCGTCGACCCCACGACGCAGGTCGTGCGCTCCCTGCTCAGCGGCCCCACCACCTGGCTGCGGCCGGTCGTCAGGTCCAGCTTCCCCACCGGCACCGACCTGGCCGACGGCGCCGCCGCGCTGACGCCCGACGACCAGAACAGACTGGCCGTACCGCTCAACGACAAGGCCGCCCGCGTCGGACACGACCAGTGCGACGAGATGGCCGCCCAGCTGCTGTTCACCCTGCGCAGCCTCACGCCCACCGTCGACGAGGTCGAGCTGCGCTCCGGCGACAAGAGACTGTGCTCGCTCAGCGGGGACCGGGCCCAGGTCGTCGCCGACCGCGGCTCCGACACCCGGGCCGACTACCTGTACTTCATCAACGGCGAGCACCGGCTCGTTCGCATGGCCAACACCGACAGCAGCCACAAGGAAGCCGATCCGGTGCCCGGCGCGCTCGGCGACGGCACCCAGACACTGCGCTCGGTGGCCGTCACCCGCGACGAGCACATGGCGGCCGGCGTCACCATCGACGGCAGGGCGCTCTACGTCGGCTCCATGGTCACCGGCAACTCACTCGGCGAACCCGTCCTGCGCAGCCAGGGCAGGACGGAGGCCGACCGCCTGACGCCACCCAGCTGGGACATCCAGGGCGACCTGTGGGTGGCCGACCGCAACCCCGCCGCCCCGCAGCTGTACCTGCTGCAGAAGGGCGCCGGCACACCGCTCCCCGTGCGCACGCCCGGGCTCGACGGGCGGATCAACGCCGTACGGGTCGCCGCCGACGGGGTGCGGGTCGCGCTCGTCGTGGAGAAGGACGACAAGCAGTCGCTGCTCATCGGACGGATCGAACGCGAGGAGAAGAGCGGGGAGCAGCCCACCGTGTCCGTGCAGGAACTGCGCTCCGCCACGCCGGAGCTGGAACAGGTCACCGCCGTGTCGTGGGCCGGTGACAGCCGGCTCGTGGTGGTCGGCCGCGAGTCCGGAGGAGTCGAGCAGGTCCAGTACGTCCAGTCCGACGGCTCGATCCCCGAGGGCAGCACCCTGCCCGGCCTGACGAAGGTCCAGAGCATCGCCGCGTCGACCGACAGCGAGGCCCCGCTCTTCGCCACCTCCGAGAACGGGCTGCTGTGGCTGCCGGGGGGCAGCGGGTGGCGGACGTTGAAGGACAAGGCGTCGGCTGTGTTCTATCCGGGGTGAGCTGCGGATCTGCTGCCCTCGACCGAGCCCTCCTGACGGTTTTCCACAGGAGGGCTCGACAGTTTTCCACAGGGGTGGTCCGGCGGCGGCGACACCGGCACAGTGGTGGGTGTGGACGGCGTACGGGGATGGTGGCAGGACCTCACCGACCTGGTGCTGCCGGGTGAGTGCGGGGGGTGTGGGCGGCCTCGTACGGTCCTGTGCCCGGAGTGTCGCGCCGCGCTGAGCGGGGCGGTGCCGCGGCGGGTGCGGCCCGTGCCCGAGCCGTCGGGGCTGCCGGCCGTGTATGCGGCGGCGCCGTATACCGGCGAGGTGCGGGCCGTGCTGCTGGCGCACAAGGAGCGGGGGGCGTTGGGGCTGGGGCCGGCGTTGGGGGTGGGGTTGGCGGGGGCGGTGCGGGTGGGGTTGGGGGAGGGGGGAGGGGGCCCGGCCCCCAGGGACGTGGTGCTGGTTCCGGTTCCGTCCGCGCGGAGCACCGTGCGCGCCCGCGGCCATGACCCCGCGCGGCGGATCGCGCTCGCCGCCGCCGGTGAGCTGCGGCGGACCGGGACGCCGGCGCGGGTGGCGGCTGTGCTGCGGCAGCGGCGGGCGGTGGCGGATCAGGCGGGGCTCAACTCCCGGCAGCGGCTGGCCAATCTGGTGGGTGCGCTGGCGGTGACGGCGGCGGGGGCGCGGGTGCTGGCCGGGGGGCGGGTGGTGATCGTCGACGACCTGGTGACGACGGGGGCATCGCTCGCGGAGGCCGCGCGGGCGGTGCGGGAGGCGCTGGCGGATGTGTACGACGGGGCGGCGGGGGGAGGCGTAAGGGCAGGGTCCGCGGGGTCTGGCTCGGCGCGGGCCGGTCAGGGCTCGGGGTGCTCTGCCGGAGGTGGCTCGGTGCGGTCTGCTGGACACGGTTCGGCGCAGTCGGCCGTAGGTGGCTCGGCGCGGTCCGCCGGGTATGGCTCGGGCGTCGTCCAGGGCCGGCCGGGCGAGGGGTTGGACGGGTGCGCGGGGCGGCGCGGTGGCGGGGGCGGCGGCGGAGGCCGAGGCTCTGCCGGCGGCGGGGGCCTCGGCGGGGATCCTGCTGGTCGTGGACTGGCCGGCGGAGGTGAGTGGGGCGGCACCGATCTCGTCTGCGCCGCTGTGGTCGCCGCGTCGCCGGATTCCTTCGAAATAAACCGGAACTGAGCGTGAACTCGCGACGTTGCAGGTAATGAGAAGGCTAATTCACCTGAACGGAGGTACGCCGCAGTAGAGGGTGACGCCATCCGTCCGGGCGAGATATGTTCGGTTGTGAGGGAAAGCCGCAGGCCACACCTCTCATATCCGAATGCCGTGCTGCGGTGGTCCGCAATCACCCGCAGCGTCAGGGGTGGAGATCGCGCCCACGGGGGAGGAGGAGGTGGAAGTCACCGAGTCCGAGGTTCCGGCACTCACCGGAGCCTGGTGCAAAAGGGAGATGCTCCGCCAGGGATGCGGAGCGATCCGGGAACGGAGTTCTGCGTGGACATCGTCGTCAAGGGCCGCAAGACCGAGGTGCCCGAGCGGTTCCGCAAGCACGTGGCCGAGAAGCTGAAGCTGGAGAAGATCCAGAAGCTCGATGGCAAGGTGATCAGCCTCGACGTCGAGGTGTCCAAGGAGCCCAACCCCCGACAGGCCGACCGGTGCGACCGAGTGGAGATCACGCTCCGCTCCCGCGGTCCGGTGATCCGGGCGGAGGCAGCGGCCAGTGACCCGTACGCGGCACTCGACCTGGCGGCGGAGAAGCTGGACGCCCAGCTGCGCAAGCAGCACGACAAGCGGTACACGCGGCGCGGCACGCGCCGGCTCACGGCAGCGGAGGTCCCCGACCACGTCCCGGGTGTGGCGACGCTCAACGGCAACGGTCACGCCCTGGTGGGCGAGGAGTCGGAGGCCGTGCCCACCAAGAAGATCGGCTCGCTGGAGGTCCAGGGCGAAGGCCCCCTGGTGGTCCGCGAGAAGACCCATGTGGCTGCCCCGATGACCCTCGACCAGGCCCTCTACGAGATGGAACTGGTCGGACACGACTTCTATCTGTTCGTCGACTCCGAGACCAAGGAGCCCAGCGTCGTCTATCGGCGGCACGCGTACGACTACGGCGTGATCCACCTCAGGACGGACACGATGGTCACCCAGGCGCACGCACCCGGGTCGGGTGGCACGCTGGGCGGCTGAACCGCCTCGGTGACGGCTGAGAGGTGCCCCTGGAGCGCGTGTGCGCCCCCAGGGGCACCCGCGTGCGACCCCTTCGCGCCCTGCTCTGTCACCGTGTTGTCGCCCGGGCATGGAATCATGGCCGCAACGGTCCAACGGGTGGGCCGTTGCCTTGCGTTGGCGATGGCACTGGACCACGGCCACAGCCTTCAGGGGGAGGAACGATGGCGGACAGCTTCGGACCGATGCAGGACGGCACTGCCGACGGCGCCGTCGTCGGCATGGGCCCGGACGCGGGCACGGACACCGGTACGGGCACTCCACGCAAGGAGCCGATCAGAGTCCTGGTCGTGGACGACCACGCCCTGTTCCGCCGCGGCCTGGAGATCGTGCTGGCGGCCGAGGAGGACATCCAGGTCGTCGGTGAGGCCGGCGACGGGGCGGAGGCGGTGGACAAGGCGGCGGATCTGCTGCCCGACATCGTCCTGATGGACGTACGCATGCCCAAGCGCGGGGGGATCGAGGCGTGCACCTCCATCAAGGAGGTGGCCCCCAGCGCGAAGATCATCATGCTGACGATCAGTGACGAGGAGGCCGACCTCTACGACGCGATCAAGGCGGGGGCGACCGGCTATCTCCTGAAGGAGATCTCCACCGACGAGGTGGCCACTGCCATTCGCGCGGTGGCCGACGGGCAGTCGCAGATCAGTCCGTCCATGGCGTCGAAACTGCTCACCGAGTTCAAATCGATGATCCAGCGCACCGACGAACGGCGGCTGGTGCCCGCGCCGCGGCTCACGGACCGTGAGCTGGAAGTACTCAAGCTGGTCGCGACGGGGATGAACAACCGGGACATCGCCAAGGAGTTGTTCATCTCCGAGAACACCGTGAAGAACCATGTCCGCAACATCCTGGAGAAGCTGCAGTTGCACTCCAGGATGGAAGCGGTGGTGTATGCGATGCGGGAGAAGATCCTCGAGATTCGGTGAGGGCGCCGGAACCGGTCGGTCAGGCGAGGAGGCGGGCGAGTTCCCCGGTGAGGGGGGCGCGCAGGGATTCGTTGTCGATGCGTTCGACGCGTACGTCGGTGCAGTCGACCCAGCCGGCCGCCTCGACCAGCGCCTGGGCCACCGCCGGGACCGCCTTGGGGCCGTCCAGGGTGATCTGTCGGGCGACCAGGGTTGTGCCCTCGCGGGCCGGGTCCACGCGGCCGACGAGGCGGCCGCCGGCCAGGACCGGCATGGCGAAGTAGCCGTGGACACGCTTGGGCTTGGGGACGTACGCCTCCAGGCGGTGGGTGAAGCCGAAGAGGCGTTCGGTGCGGGCGCGTTCCCAGATGAGGGAGTCGAAGGGGGACAGCAGCGTCGTGCGGTGGCGGCCGCGCGGAGGTGTGGCGAGGGCCGCCGGGTCGGCCCAGGCGGGCTTGGACCAGCCCGCGACCGTGACGGGTACCAGGCCCGAGTCGGCGATCACCGCGTCGACCTGGTCGCCCTTGAGGCGGTGGTAGTCGGCGATGTCCGCGCGGGTGCCGACACCGAGGGATTCGCCGGCCAGGCGGACCAGGCGGCGCAGGCACTCGTGGTCGTCCAGGTCGTCATGGAGGAGGTCCGTGGGGACGGCGCGTTCGGCGAGGTCGTAGACGCGTTTCCAGCCGCGGCGTTCGACGCAGACGACTTCGCCGTACATCAGGGCGCGTTCCACGGCGACCTTGGTGCCTGACCAGTCCCACCACTCGCTGGTCTTCTTGGCGCCGCCGAGTTCGGTGGCGGTGAGGGGGCCCTCGGTGTGGAGCTGCTTGATGACCTGGTCGTAGACGCCGTCGGGGAGGGTGTGGTTCCAGTGCGGGCGGTCGCGGTAGGCGCGGCGGCGGAAGGCGAAGTGGGGCCATTCCTCGATGGGGAGGATGCAGGCGGCGTGGGACCAGTACTCGAAGGCGTGGGTGTCCCGCCAGTAGGCGTGCTCGACGGTCCTGCGGCCGACGGCGCCCAGACGGGCGTACGGGATGAGTTCGTGGGAGCGGGCGAGGACGGAGATGGTGTCGAGCTGGACCGCGCCGAGGTGGCGGAGGACACCGCGGACGCCGGCCTTGCGGTCGGGGGTGCCGAGAAAGCCCTGGGCGCGCAGGGCGATGCGGCGGGCGTCGTCCGCGGAGAGCTCTGTGGTGGGGCGCGGGGTCGTCATGGCTCGCACGATAGGTGGTGGTACTGACAGTGGGCGCTGAGCTGGGGTTTCAGGGGCGGTGGGGGAGGTAGGGGGCGGTGGAGGGCAGGCCGAGGTCGGAGGGGAGCAGGGAGGCGATCCAGGAGTCCCTGCGGGTGCCTTTGTTGTTGAGGGCGGAGCGGAGGGTGCCTTCCAGGGTGAAGCCGGCCTGTTCGGCGACCGCGCGGGAGGCGGTGTTGCCCACTTCGGCCCGCCATTCGACGCGGTCCACGGCGAGGCGGGTGAAGGCCCAGCGGGAGGCGGTGAGGGCGGCCTCGGTGGTGTAGCCGTGGCCGCGGTGTTCCTTGGCCGTCCAGAAGCCGATCTCCACGGTGCCGAGGGAGCGCGCGGTGAGGCTGAGGAGGCCGGTCAGGGTCGCGTCGGGGAGGAAGACGCCGAAGGTGTACATCGAGTCCGTCGCCCAGCCGTCGGGTGCCTGTTGTTCGATGAAGGTGCGGGCGTGTTCGAGGTGGTAGGGGGAGGGGATCGTCGTCCAGCGCTGGATGTCGGGGTCCTGGGCGGCGGTGTGCACCGTGTGTGTGTCGGCGGGGGTGAGCGGGCGCAGGACGAGGCGGTCCGAGGTCAGGGTGACGGGGTCCATCGGACGATTGTGGTGGGCGGTGTCCGGGCGTGCCATTGCCTCGCGGAGCGTGAGGGTGTGATCACAATTCGCGCAATGCGGTGGGCGGATGCGGCACTATCCGGGAGCCCCGGCCGTTGTCCCCTTCGAAGGAGCTCGAAGAAGAATGTGGAGCAGGTGCGCGGCAGCGTGCGGCCCTCGTGCGGCAGGCCCTCCCGGCGCGGTGGGGTCCTCGCATACGATGGCCGTTGCTCAGTAAGTCAAATCGAAACCGACCGTCCCAGGCCCGACCGGCAAGGAGACCAACCCCCGTGTCCGTCCTCTCGAAGATCATGCGTGCAGGCGAAGGCAAGATCCTGCGCAAGCTGCACCGCATCGCGGACCAGGTCAACTCCATCGAAGAGGACTTCGTCGACCTCTCCGACGCCGAGCTGCGGGCCCTCACCGATGAGTACAAGCAGCGGTACGCCGACGGTGAGAGCCTCGACGACCTGCTGCCGGAGGCGTTCGCCACCGTGCGGGAGGCCGCCAAGCGCGCCCTCGGCCAGCGTCACTACGACGTGCAGATCATGGGTGGCGCCGCCCTGCACCTCGGCTATGTCGCGGAGATGAAGACCGGTGAGGGCAAGACCCTCGTCGGCACCCTGCCCGCCTATCTCAACGCGCTCTCCGGCAAGGGCGTCCACCTCATCACGGTCAACGACTATCTGGCCGAGCGCGACTCCGAGATGATGGGCCGCGTCCACAAGTTCCTGGGTCTGAGCGTCGGTTGCATCCTCGCCAACATGACGCCGGCCCAGCGCCGCGAGCAGTACGCCTGCGACATCACGTACGGCACGAACAACGAGTTCGGTTTCGACTACCTGCGCGACAACATGGCGTGGTCCAAGGACGAGCTCGTCCAGCGCGGCCACAACTTCGCCATCGTCGACGAGGTCGACTCCATCCTCATCGACGAGGCCCGTACGCCGCTGATCATCTCCGGCCCGGCCGACCAGGCCACCAAGTGGTACGGCGACTTCGCCAAGCTGGTCACCCGCCTCAAGCGCGGCGAGGCCGGCCAGCCGCTCAAGGGCATCGAGGAGACCGGCGACTACGACGTCGACGAGAAGAAGCGCACGGTCGCCATCCACGAGGCCGGTGTCGCCAAGGTCGAGGACTGGCTGGGCATCGACAACCTGTACGAGTCGGTGAACACCCCGCTCGTCGGTTACCTGAACAACGCCATCAAGGCCAAGGAGCTCTTCAAGAAGGACAAGGACTACGTCGTCCTGGACGGCGAAGTCATGATCGTCGACGAGCACACCGGCCGTATCCTCGCCGGCCGCCGTTACAACGAGGGCATGCACCAGGCGATCGAGGCGAAGGAAGGGGTGCCGATCAAGGACGAGAACCAGACGCTCGCCACGATCACCCTGCAGAACTTCTTCCGCCTCTACAAGCGCCACGACCACGACGGCAAGGAAATCCCCGGCCTGTCCGGCATGACCGGTACGGCGATGACCGAGGCCGCCGAGTTCCACCAGATCTACAAGCTCGGCGTGGTCCCGATCCCGACCAACCGGCCGATGATCCGCAACGACCAGTCCGACCTGATCTACCGCACCGAGGTCGCCAAGTTCGAGGCCGTCGTCGACGACATCGCCGAGAAGCACGAGAAGGGCCAGCCGATCCTCGTCGGCACGACGTCCGTCGAGAAGTCGGAGTACCTCTCGCAGCAGCTCAGCAAGCGCGGCATCCAGCACGAGGTGCTGAACGCCAAGCACCACGAGCGTGAGGCGCAGATCGTCGCCCAGGCCGGCCGCCGGGGCGCTGTGACGGTGGCCACGAACATGGCCGGCCGTGGTACGGACATCAAGCTCGGCGGCAACCCCGAGGATCTCGCGGAGGCGGAGCTTCGCCAGCGCGGCCTCGACCCCGAGGAGCACATCGAGGAGTGGGCGGCCGCGCTGCCCGCCGCGCTGCAGAACGCCGAGCAGGCCGTGAAGGCCGAGAAGGACGAGGTCGAGGCGCTCGGCGGCCTGTATGTGCTGGGCACCGAGCGGCACGAGTCGCGTCGTATCGACAACCAGCTGCGCGGTCGTTCCGGCCGTCAGGGCGACCCGGGCGAGTCCCGCTTCTACCTGTCGCTGGGCGACGACCTGATGCGGCTGTTCAAGGCGCAGATGGTCGAGCGCGTGATGTCGATGGCCAATGTGCCGGACGACGTGCCGATCGAGAACAAGATGGTCACGCGCGCGATCGCGTCCGCCCAGTCGCAGGTCGAGACGCAGAACTTCGAGACCCGTAAGAACGTCCTGAAGTACGACGAGGTCCTCAACCGCCAGCGTGAGGTCATCTACGGCGAGCGGCGCCGCGTCCTGGAGGGCGAGGACCTGCACGAGCAGGTGCAGCACTTCATGGACGACACGATCGACGCGTACGTCCAGGCGGAGACCGCCGAGGGCTTCCCGGAGGACTGGGACCTCGACCGGCTGTGGGGCGCCTTCAAGCAGCTGTACCCGGTGAAGGTCACCGTGGAGGAGCTGGAGGAGGCGGCCGGTGACCGGGCCGGTCTGACCGCGGAGTTCATCAGCGAGTCCATCAAGGACGACATCCACGAGCAGTACGAGGCGCGTGAGGCGCAGCTCGGCTCGGAGATCATGCGTGAGCTGGAGCGCCGGGTCGTGCTGTCGGTCCTGGACCGCAAGTGGCGTGAGCACCTCTACGAGATGGACTACCTCCAGGAGGGCATCGGTCTGCGCGCGATGGCGCAGAAGGACCCGCTGGTCGAGTACCAGCGTGAGGGCTTCGACATGTTCTCCGCGATGATGGACGGCATCAAGGAGGAGTCCGTCGGCTACCTGTTCAACCTGGAGGTCCAGGTCGAGCAGCAGGTCGAGGAGGTCCCGGTCGAGGACGCCAAGCCGGTGGCCGACCTGGAGAAGCGCGACGCGGTGCCGGCGCAGGCGACGGTGCGTCCGGAGATCCGCGCGAAGGGGCTGGACGCCCCGCAGCGTCGGAATCTGCACTTCTCCGCGCCGACCGTGGACGGTGAGGGCGGCACCATCGAGGGCGACTTCGCCGGTGACGAGGAGCCGGTCCGTTCGGAGGCGGACGGGCTGACGCGCGCGGAGCGCCGTAAGCAGGCGCGGGGCGGTCGGCGTCGTAAGAAGTAGGTGGCGTCGGCGGCGGTAGCCGTGTGAAGGGCCGGTCACTCCCTGTCGGGGTGGCCGGCCCTTTGGCGTTCCCTCAGTCGTGGCGTGTGTGCGGGCGGCGGGGGCCGCCCAGTTCCACGGCGGTGCACCGCCAGCGGTGGTCCTGGCCTTGTTCCAGGCGGAAGGCCATCGCGCGCAGGCGGTCGCCGGTGCCGATGCGGGCGAACGCCTCGACGGCGCCGGGGCGTGGTTCGTAGTAGCCGATGTCGCGGACGACGGGGCGGAGGCCGTGGGTGGCGCGCAGGGGGCCGTGTGCGGCGAGGTCGGCGAGGTCGTCGTAGGCGGCGCCCAGCGTGTACCGGAGCATGGAGTGGACGGGGCTGCGGCCGGTGAGGACGGCGAGGAGGCGCTCGGCGAAGAGGTCGGTGGGGCGTTGCTGGGGGAGGGGGAGGGGGTGGCGTGGTGTTCCGGTGGGGGTGGTGGGTCGGTTGTCGGTGGGGCGTACGGGGGTGGGGCCCGTGGCGGCCGGGGTGCTGGGTGGGCGGCCGTCGGCGGGTGCGGTGCGGGTGGTGCCGCCGGGGAGGCGAGGGGGCGGGCCGCCGGGGGTGGTCAGGGGAGTCCTGCCGGGGGCGCGGGGTGGGGTGCCGCCAGGGCGGCTGGTGTCGCGGCGGGTCGGCGGGCGGTTGGCCGGGCGGCGTTGGGTCCTGGTCATGACCTTGTGCATGGCGATCCCCGTTTCTGGTGAGCACTCTGCGCACCCGGTTGATACCGGGCGGTAACTTGACGGTGGTGATCTTGTACGGGGCCGGAGGGTCCGGCGGCAAGGAGGTGGCCCTGCGCGGCGGGGCGCCTGGAGGATTCACTCATCCGGGTGGCGTGGGGGCCGGGGAGGCCCGTGGCGATGCGGCGGGGGCGGGTGAATTCCGGGCCGGAGAGTGACGTGGGCAGGGGTGCGGGCACGGACTCGAAAGGGGACCCTCGCACGTATCCTGAAGCCTCCGGAGCGCCGAGCGGGGCGCCTCCGGTCACGACGACCACGGAAAGCGGCCAGCCATGCGCGTCTACGTCCCCCTGACCCTCCCCGGGCTCGCCGAGGCGCACCGGACGGGGGAGCTGGGGCCCGGGCCGCTCGTCGCGTACGGCGTCACGCCCGCGCTGCGTGAGTGGTACCTCTCCGACGACCTCGAGGAACTGGAGTACGCGGCCCTCAGCCGGGCCGCGCTGGCCTCGCTGCGGCTGCTGGCGGCGGACCCGGGGGCGCCGCGGCGGCGCGTCGTGGTCGCCGTCGACGTGCCGGAGGGCGCCGCGACCGCCGACCCCGACCGCGGACTCGATCCGGCGGCGCTGGGGGAGGTACGGGTCGCCGGGGTCGTACGGCTGGCCAAGGCGGCGTCGGTGCACGTCGACGCCGGGGACGCGGAGGCGGATGTCGCCGCGGCGGCGGAGGCGCTGGCGGCGGCGGACGCCGGGGACGATGACGCGCAGTTCGTGGTGGACGGTGCCGAGGACCATGAGCTGCTGTGGTACGCCACGCAGGAGATCGCGAATCTGGTGGGCGCGGTGGGGTGAGCGGGTGAGGCCGTGCGCGGGTGTGGGCGCTGGGCTCTTGATTGTCAGTGGTGGCGGGTACGTTTGTCGGCATGGGGAAGCTGGCAGGGGCGCACATTGTGTGGGACTGGAACGGGACGCTGTTCCACGACAATGACGCCATCATCGGGGCGACGAACGCGGCGTTCGCGGAGCTGGGGCTGGAGCCGATCACGCTGGAGCGGTATCGGGCGCTGTACTGCGTGCCGGTGCCGAAGTTCTACGAGCGGTTGATGGGGCGGCTGCCGACGGATGCCGAGTGGGAGGTCATGGACGAGGCGTTCCATCGGTACTACGCCGAGGAGCGGGTGCGGTGCGGGCTCACCGCGGGGGTGGAGGAGCTGCTCGTCGGGTGGCGGTCGGCGGGGCACAGTCAGTCGCTGCTGAGCATGTACGGGCATGAGGAGCTTGTGCCGCTGGTGCGCGGTTTCGGGATCGAGGCGCACTTCGTACGGGTGGACGGGCGGACCGGGCCGTCCGGGGGCAGCAAGGCCGAGCACATGGTGCGGCATCTCGGTGCGCTGGGCGGGGTGGATCCCTCACGGACGGTCGTGATCGGGGACGCGGCGGACGACGCGGTGGCGGCGCGGCATGCGGGCGCGCGGGCCGTGCTGTACACCGGGGGGTCGCACAGCCGGGCGAGCCTTGAGGGGGTGGGGGTTCCGGTGGTGGACACGTTGGCGGAGGCCGTCGAGGTGGCGGAGGGGCTGGCGGCGTGATCCGGCGCCCCTGGGGAGGGGCGCCGGGTTTGTGTGGAGGTGGGCTCAGGTGGCCGGTGCCTTCGCGCGGAGCACTGTCAGGAATTCGCGCATCCACGCCGGGTGGTCCGGCCAGGCGCGGGAGGAGACCAGCGTGCCGTCGACGACCGCCTCGGCGTCCCGGTAGGTCGCGCCGGCCGACTGCATGTCGATCTCCAGCGCCGGATACGCGGTGACGCGGCGGCCGCTGAGGGCGTCGACGGCGGCGGTGAGCAGGGGGCCGTGGCAGATCTGGGCGACGGGCTTGTCGGCGTCGAAGAACGACTTGAGGATCTTGCGGAGTTCCGGGTCGTTGCGGAGGTACTCGGGGGCTCGGCCGCCGGGGATGACGATGGCGGCGTACTGGCCGGGGTCGACCTCGGAGAAGGCGAGGTCGGCGGGCCAGGTGTAGCCGGGTTTCTCGGTGTAGGTGTCGAAGCCGGGTTCGAAGTCGTGGACGACGAACTGGAGCTTCTTGCGGGTGGGGGCGGCGATGTGGACCTCGTAGCCCTCCTCGCGGAGGCGTTGGTAGGGGTAGAGGACCTCCAGGGACTCTGCTGCGTCGCCGGTGACGATGAGGATTTTCGCGGTCATGGTGCGGGGCTCCTCGGTGGCGTGCGGTGTGCGGTGTCTTTGGGCAAGGTGCCGCTCCGTGAGGGGCTTGCCAAGGGCGCGCGGTCGTTTTCAGGGTGCGCCGGGTCGGGGGCGCGCGTCGACTTTTCTCGCCCCCGCCGCCCCTACCCGTCCCATCCCCAGGGGCTCCGCCCCTTCGACCCCACCCGGGGCTGCCGCCCCCGGGACACCCGCCGGGGCTCCGCCCCTGGATCCCCGCCGGGGCTCCGCCCCTGGATCCCTGCGGGTTTCGGCTCCCATGGCCCCGCGGACTTTGGCTCTGGGACCCCTTGCGGGGTTTCGGCCGCAACGGCGCCCTGTGCCCCGCGCGGGCATGCGGCGGCTGCGCCCCTGCGAGCTGTGGCCCCCCGGGCCCGCCGAGGGTCCGCAGGGCCCTGCCGGTTGAGCCCCGGTGGGGTTGTTGCCGGGCGAAGCCCTGCGGTGTCCCGGGGGCAGCAGCCCCCTGGTGGGGTCGAAGGGGCGGAGCCCCGGCGGGGCCGAAACCCCGCAGGGTGCCGGTTCAGCCCGGTGGAGTTCTTGCCGGGCGAAACCCGGCAGGGATCCAGGGGCGGAGCCCCCTGCGGAGCCCTCCACCGGCGGACGCCGGAGCGGAGCCCCCCACGGCGGGGGTCTGAGCGGAGTCCCCCACGGCGGGGGTCGGAGAGGAGTCCCCTACTGGTGGAGTCCGGAGCGGAGGCCCCCGCTGGTGGAGTTCGGTGGGTCTTGGTGTGTGGGCTTGGTTGATGGGGGTGGGCGGCATACGTGTCGGTGGTTGGGGCCTGTGCAGAACGTCAAAGTTCTGGGCTCTGTTTTGTACACATACGGCTCATGACGGGGCACCCGTAAGGAGCGATAGCCTTAGTGGCGTGATCAGCGCGATATCTCGCGGGGGCGGCGTTGCCCCTGCCCTGCGCCCGGCATGCACGGATCAACTCCGTGACCGGGCGGCGGTCGCTGGTCTTCGCGGGGCGCCCTGCACTCCCCGGGCAGGGGCGGCGCAGAGAGCGGCGTCACACCGCTCGGGCAGCTCAAATGTGGCTCAGAAACCCCCGCTCATCTCACCTTCCGGCATAGCGTCGACACAGACCGGACATCCCGCGTCGCGGCGTCACGCCGGAGGGCAGGAGACCGTACTTCCTTCTACGTCACGCAACGGCGCGCGACAGGAGCCAGAGGACAATGCAGACCAAGCTGGACGAAGCCAAGGCCGAGCTGCTCGAAAGGGCCGCCCGGGTCGCTGAGAACAGCCCGGTCGGGGGGCACCTACCGACCGGGACGACGGGCGAGGGCGCACCGGACACCCCGGACCACGACTCCGTGCTCTCGTTCCTCCAGCGCTACTACCTGCACACCGCTCCGGAGGACCTCGGCGACCGCGACCCGGTCGATGTCTTCGGGGCCGCGCTCTCGCACTACCGGCTGGCCGAGAAGCGGCCGCAGGGCACCGCCAACGTCCGTGTGCACACCCCGACCGTCGAGGAGAACGGCTGGACCTGCAGCCACTCCGTCGTGGAGGTCGTGACGGACGACATGCCGTTCCTCGTCGACTCCGTCACCAACGAGCTGACCCGGCAGGGCCGCGGGATCCATGTCGTCATCCACCCGCAGATCGTCGTACGGCGTGATCTGACCGGGAAGCTGATCGAGGTGCTGGGCGGTCCGTCGGCCGCCGGGCTTCCGCATGACGCGCACGTCGAGTCGTGGATCCATGTCGAGATCGACCGCGAGACCGACCGTGCCGACCTGAAGCAGATCACCGTCGATCTGCTGCGCATCCTGTCCGACGTCCGTGAGGCCGTCGAGGACTGGGAGAAGATGCGGGACGCCGCGCTGCGCATCGCCGAGGGGCTCGAGGACGAGTCCGTGCCCGGCGACCTGCCCGGGCCCGACATCGAGGAGGCCCGTGAGCTGCTGCGCTGGCTCGCCGACGATCACTTCACCTTCCTCGGCTACCGCGAGTACCAGCTGAGGGACGACGACTCGCTGGCCGCCGTGCCCGGCACCGGACTCGGCATACTGCGCTCCGACCCGCACCACGCCGGCACCGACAGCCACCCCGTCAGCCCCTCCTTCGAGCGGCTGCCCCGTGACGCCCGCGCCAAGGCCCGCGAGCACAAGCTGCTCGTCCTCACCAAGGCCAACAGCCGCGCCACCGTGCACCGGCCGTCGTACCTCGACTATGTCGGGGTCAAGAAGTTCGACGCGAACGGCGAGGTCATCGGGGAGCGCCGCTTCCTCGGGCTGTTCTCGTCCGCCGCCTACACCGAGTCCGTCCGCCGCGTGCCCGTCATCCGGCGCAAGGTGGACGAGGTGCTCAGGGGCGCAGGGTTCTCCCCCCACAGCCACGACGGGCGTGACCTGCTCCAGATCCTGGAGACGTACCCGCGTGACGAGCTCTTCCAGACCCCGGTCCCGGAGCTGCAGTCCATCGCCACTTCCGTCCTCTACCTCCAAGAGCGCCGCAGGCTGCGGCTCTACCTGCGGCAGGACGAGTACGGGCGCTACTACTCCGCGCTGGTCTACCTGCCCCGCGACCGCTACACCACCGGCGTCCGGCTGCGGATCATCGACATCCTGAAGGAGGAGCTCGGCGGTATCAGCGTCGACTTCACCGCCTGGAACACCGAGTCGATCCTGTCCCGGCTGCACTTCGTGGTGCGAGTCCCGCAGGGCACCGAGCTGCCGCAGCTCAGCGACCGCGACAAGGAGCGCATCGAGGCCCGGCTGGTCGAGGCCGCCCGGTCGTGGGCCGACGGGTTCGCCGAGGCGCTCAACGCCGAACTCGGCGAGGAGCAGGCCGCGGAGCTGCTGCGCCGCTACCACAACGCCTTCCCCGAGGGCTACAAGGCCGACCACACCCCGCGCGCCGCGGTCTCCGACCTGGTCCACCTGGAACAGCTCGACGAGCAGCGCAACTTCTCGCTCAGCCTCTACGAGCCGGTGGGCGCCGGCCCCGACGAGCGCCGCTTCAAGATCTACCGCAAGGGCGACGCCATCTCCCTGTCCGCGGTGCTGCCGGTCCTCAACCGGCTCGGCGTCGAGGTGATCGACGAGCGGCCGTACGAGCTGCGCTGCGCGGACCGCAGCCACGCCTGGATCTACGACTTCGGCCTGCGCATTCCCAAGGCCGCGGGCGGCGGCGACCACCTCGTCGACGACGCGCGTGAGCGGTTCCAGGAGGCGTTCGCGGCGACCTGGACCGGCAAGGCGGAGAACGACGGCTTCAACGCGCTGGTGCTGGGCGCCGGGCTGACCTGGCGGCAGGCGATGGTGCTGCGGGCGTACGCCAAGTACCTGCGGCAGGCCGGTTCCACGTTCAGCCAGGACTACATGGAGGACACCCTCCGCACGAACGTCCACACCACCCGCCTGCTGGTCTCCCTGTTCGAGGCGCGGATGTCACCGGACCGGCAGAAGGCCGGTCACGAGATCGTCGACGCCCTGCTGGAGGAGCTGGACGCCGCCCTCGACCAGGTGGCCTCGCTCGACGAGGACCGCATCCTGCGGTCCTTCCTCACCGTCATCAAGGCGACCCTGCGGACGAACTTCTTCCAGGAGGCGGAGGAGGGCACGCCGCACGACTACGTCTCCATGAAGTTCGACCCGCGGGCGATCCCCGATCTGCCGGCGCCCCGCCCGGCGTTCGAGATCTGGGTGTACTCGCCGCGCGTCGAGGGCGTGCACCTGCGGTTCGGGAAGGTCGCGCGCGGTGGCCTGCGCTGGTCCGACCGGCGTGAGGACTTCCGTACGGAGATCCTCGGCCTGGTCAAGGCTCAGATGGTGAAGAACACCGTCATCGTGCCGGTCGGCGCCAAGGGCGGCTTCGTCGCCAAGCAGCTGCCCGACCCGTCCGTGGACCGGGACGCCTGGCTCGCCGAGGGCGTCGCCAGCTACCGCACGTTCATCTCGGCGCTGCTCGACATCACCGACAACATGGTGGCCGGCGAGGTCGTCCCGCCCGCGAGTGTCGTCCGGCACGACGAGGACGACACCTACCTGGTGGTCGCCGCCGACAAGGGCACCGCGACGTTCTCCGACATCGCCAACGAGGTCGCGGGCAGCTACCACTTCTGGCTCGGCGACGCCTTCGCCTCCGGCGGCTCGGCCGGCTACGACCACAAGGGCATGGGCATCACCGCCCGCGGCGCCTGGGAGTCCGTCAAGCGGCACTTCCGTGAGCTGGACGTGGACACGCAGAGCGAGGACTTCACGGTCGTCGGCATCGGTGACATGTCGGGTGACGTGTTCGGCAACGGCATGCTGCTGTCCGAGCACATCCGGCTGGTCGCCGCCTTCGACCACCGGCACATCTTCATCGACCCGCACCCGGACGCCGCGACCGGCTACGCCGAGCGCCGCCGCCTGTTCGAGCTGCCGCGCTCCAGCTGGGCCGACTACAACACGGATCTGCTGTCGGCGGGCGGCGGGGTGTTCCCGCGCAGCGCCAAGGCCATCCCGGTCAACGGTCACATCCGCGAGGCCCTCGGCATCGAGGACAAGGTCACCAAGATGACCCCGGCCGACCTGATGAAGGCCATCCTCAAGGCGCCGGTGGACCTGCTGTGGAACGGCGGCATCGGTACGTACGTCAAGGCGGCGAGCGAGTCCCACGCGGACGTCGGCGACAAGGCCAACGACGCCATCCGCGTCGACGGCGCCGACCTGCGCGTCAGGGTCGTCGGCGAGGGCGGCAACCTGGGCCTGACCCAGCTCGGCCGGATCGAGTTCGCGCAGACCGGCGGCAAGGTCAACACCGACGCCATCGACAACAGCGCGGGCGTGGACACCTCCGACCACGAGGTGAACATCAAGATCCTGCTCAACGGCCTGGTCGCGGACGGCGACATGACCGTCAAGCAGCGCAACAAGCTGCTCGCCGAGATGACCGACGAGGTCGGCCGTCTGGTCCTGCGCAACAACTACGCGCAGAACACGGCGATCGCCAACGCCCTCGCCCAGTCCAAGGACATGCTCCACGCGCAGCAGCGGTTCATGAAGCACCTGGTCAGGGAGGGGCACCTGAACCGGGCGCTGGAGTTCCTGCCCACCGACCGGCAGATCCGCGAACGCCTCGGCGCGGGCCACGGCCTGACCGGCCCGGAGACGGCCGTACTGCTGGCGTACACGAAGATCACGGTCTCCGAGGAGCTGCTGCACACCGGGCTGCCCGACGACCCGTACCTGCGCGGACTGCTCTACGCCTACTTCCCGACCGCGCTGCGTGAACAGTTCGCCGAGCACATCGAGAGCCACCCGCTGCGCCGCGAGATCACCACGACCGTCCTCGTCAACGACACGGTCAACACGGGCGGTACGACCTATCTGCACCGGCTGCGTGAGGAGACCGGCGCCTCGCTGGAGGAGATCGTCCGGGCGCAGACCGTGGCCCGTGTGATCTTCCGCCAGGCCCCGGTGTGGGACGCGGTCGAGGCCCTCGACAACCGGGTCGAGGCCGCCGTGCAGACCCGGATCCGGCTGCACTCGCGGCGCCTCGTCGAGCGCGGCACGCGCTGGCTGCTCAACAACCGGCCGCAGCCGGTGGAGCTCGCCGAGACCGTCGACTTCTTCGCCGACCGGGTCGAGCAGGTGTGGACACAGCTGCCGAAGCTGCTGCGCGGCGCGGACCTCGACTGGTACCAGCAGATCTACGACGAGCTGACCGCCGCCGGCGTCCCGGACGAGGTCGCCACACGCGTGGCCGGGTTCTCCTCCGCCTTCCCGACGCTGGACATCGTCTCGGTGGCCGACCGCGTGGGCCGGGACCCGCTGGACGTCGCCGAGGTGTACTACGACCTCGCCGACCGGCTGCACATCACCCAGCTCATGGACCGCATCATCGAGCTGCCGCGCGCGGACCGCTGGCAGTCCATGGCCCGCGCCTCGATCCGTGAGGACCTGTACGCGGCGCACGCGGCGCTGACCTCGGACGTCCTCGCCGTGGGCAACGGTACGTCCACGCCGGAGCAGCGCTTCAAGGCGTGGGAGCAGAAGAACGCGGCGATCCTGGGGCGGGCGCGGGCGACCCTGGAGGAGATCCGGGCATCGGAGACCTTCGATCTGGCGAATCTGTCGGTGGCCATGCGGACGATGCGGACGTTGTTGCGTACGCACTCATAGCCGTACGACCAGAGCGGCGCCCCGGGCTGTGACAGCTCGGGGCGCTCGTACATTTCGGGCAAAACGGGAATTACAGTGCTGGCGTGAGCACGACGCATGCCGCGCTGCGGAGAACGACGGCCGCCGCGCAGGTGGCCGCCGCACTGATCGTCCTGCTTGTGCTGCTGGTGATCGTCCGGCTGCCGTGGGCCGGCGACCTCGGGATGCACGCGGCGACCGTCGCGCGGCTGCGGCACAGCCTGGTCGACCCCGGCAATCCGCTGGTCGACGCGGACACGCCGAGTCCTTACTACTCGCCGTGGATGCTCGTGCTCGGGTGCCTGGCACGGGTGACGGGGGCTTCCGTCTTCGTGGTGCTGCGCATCGGTGCGCTGGTCGGGCTGGGGCTGCTGGTCACGGGTGTGTGGCGGTACGTGCGGACCCTGAGCGCGCATCGGGCCGCGCCCGCGCTGGTCGTGCTGTGCCTGGTGTTCCTGTGGGGGACCTCGCAGTTCGCGTGGAGCGGGTTCCTCGGGCTGAACTCGCTGGCGCTGACGGTGTCGTATCCGAGCGTGTTCGCGCTGGGGCTGGCCTTTCACCTGTGGGCGTGGCTGGCGGGGGCGGTGCGGTCGGGGGGCGAGGGGTGGGGGGTGTGGCTCGGGCTCGGTGTGCTGTGGGCGGTGATTCTGCTCTGTCATCAGTTCTCGGGGGTCGTGGCCTCCCTGGGGGCGTTGGCCACCGTGGTCGCCGCCGCGCCGGGGCGGGACGTGTGGCTGCGGCTCGGGGGTGGGCTGGCGGTGGGGCTGGTGGTGCTGTGGGTGTGGCCGTACTACGACTTCTTCGCGCTGCTCGGGGCGGGGGGCGACCTGGAGTCGGTGCATCGGGGGCTGTACCGGGATCTGGTCGGGCGGTACTGGCTGGTGGTGCTGGGAGTGGTGGCGCTGGGGATGCGGTGGGGGCGGGAGCGGCGGGATCCGCTGGTGCTGTTCTTCGTGCTGGCGGTGGTGGTCGTCGTGGTGGGCGGGGTGAGCGGGCACTACTCGTGGGGGCGGGCGCTTCCCGCGGTGTTGATTCCGGCGCAGGTCGCTGCCGGGGTGGAGGCGGTGGGGGCTTGGAGGGGGCGGGTGGTGTGGGCGGGGGTGCTGGGTGCGGCGTTGGCGGTGGGGGCCTGGACGCAGGTGGGGACGGTGGGGTATGTCGTGCCGCGGGGGGCGCTGCCGGAGCCGGTTGCGGCGCGGTATCGGGAGCCGTGGGTGGGGTACCACTGGGTCACGCCGTGGGTGAAGTACGGGGATGTGGTGATGGCCCGGACGGTTGTGGCGCGGCAGATTCCGGCGTACGGGGCGTACACCGTGGCGCCCGGGTATCCCGACTTCTTTCTGCCGGATGCGGGGCGGAGGGAGGCGGCGGTGCGGCGGTACTTCGCGGAGGGGACGTCGGTGGGGGTGCGGCGGGGGATTGTGCGGGTGTATCGGGTGCGGTGGGTGGTGGACCGGGGGGTGGGGGGTGTGCGGGATCCCGGGTTGCGGGTGGTGGCTCGGGGGCCGGGTGGGCAGGTGCTGTACGAGGTGCTGCCGTGAGGGTTCTCGCCCCCGCCGCCCCTACCCGTCCCATCCTGAAGGGGCGCTGCCCCTTCGACCCCGCCAGGGGGCTCCGCCCCCTGGACCCCCGCGGGGCTTCGCCCCTGCACCCCACCGGGGCTTCGCCCCTGGCCCCGCCCGCGGGGCTTTGCCCCTGCACCCCACCGGGGCTTTGCCCCTGGCCCCTCGGGGCTTCGCCCTGCACCCCAACCGGGTCCTTCGCCCCTGGTCCCCCCGCGGGGCTTTGCCCCTGCACCCCACCGGGGCTTTGCCCCTGGCCCCGCCCGCGGGGCTTTGCCCCTGCACCCCCCTGGGCCTCCGTCGGCCCTTAAGGGGGCTCGTCCTCAAACGCCGGACGGGCTGGAATGTGTCCCCGGCTATCGCAGTGCGCTTCTCAGTAGTCGGGCCGTGCGGCGTAGTCGTGGGTGGGCCAGGCGTCGTAGCGTCGGGCGGATGAGTTTGCCTGCGAGGCCCACTGGTTGCCAGTGGATCTGGAGGCGGCCTGGGGCGCGGGGCTCGGGTTCGATCGTCACACGGTGGGGGGTGGTGCCGGCGTGGTAGGGGACGCGGGTCGTCCAGGTCGGGAAGGTCGAGGGGGCCAGGAGGATGGAGGTGTTGGTTCTGGTCCGGTGTTCGATGCGCAGTTGAGGGTGGCGGGTGGCTGCGAAGCCGTGGAGGGGGAGGGGGGCTGCGGCGAGGTCGAGGTGGGCGTGGCCTTCGAAGACGCCGGGGCGGAGGGGGGAGAGGCGGAAAGGGGCGGTCAGGCGGTGTGGGCCCGTGGCGAGGAGGAGGGCGGCGCGGTGGGGGCCCACGGGGAGGCGGAGGCCGGGGTCGTAGGTGCGGATCGTCAGGTCGAGGGAGCAGATGCCCGGGCCTCTGGTGATCTCCGTGATCTCGTGGCGGAACAGGGCGTCCCGGAAGGGGCGGGTGTCCAGGTCCAGGTCCGTGATGTCCAGTTCGCGGCGTGACCAGTCGGTGGCCGGGAGGGTCTCGCCCCAGTACGGGCGGCCCTCGGCGTCCGTCGTGATCCGACTCGGCGCCACGGCGTGCGCCAGGCCCCGCGCCGCCGCCCGTGCCTCGGGGAAGCGGCGGTCGCGGATCAGCTGGAGGACCACCCGGTCCGGGCGCGGCAGACGCGCGTAGGCCGCGGGGGACAGGGTGTCCAGGTAGGGGTTGACGATGTCGGCGAAGGAGGCCAGCCAGTCGTCGTCCCGGTACGGCAGGTCCCCGGCGTACATCCGGAAGTCGTGCTTGAGGAACTTGTAGTCCTTGTCCTCCCGCAGCGCCCCGTGCCCGCTCTCGGCGAGGAAGTCGTCGACGAGGCGCTGGACGTGGACGCGGTCGCGGACGTTCTCCAGCCGGTGGCGCTGGTTGGAGATCGAGCGGGCGTCCGTGGCCGCGTAGGGCTCGATGTGCCAGCGGTACACCGGCTCCGGGACGATCGTGAACTCCTTGGCCAGACAGTACGCCTGCGCCGAGAACAGCTGGTCCTCGTAGTGGATGCCCTCCGGGAAGCGCAGGTCGTGGCGGTCCAGGAAGGCGCGGGCGTACATCTTGCTCGTCGACAGGTGCTCGAAGAGCAGGCGGGGTTCGGACTCGATGCCGGCCACCGTGCGGCGCTCGGCGACCAGCTGCGGCATCCAGGTCGTACGGCGGCCGCCGTCCTCCCGGATCCGCTCCACCGCGCCCATCGCGAAGTCGATCTCCCGTTCGCGGTGGGCGGCCAGCAGCAACTCCACCGCGCTGTCCGTGAGTTCGTCGTCGCTGTCCAGGAACATCACATACGGGGCCCGGGCGATCTCCAGAGCCCGGTTGCGGGGGGCGCCGCAGCCGCCGCTGTTCTCCGGCAGGCGCAGCACCCGGATGCGGGGGTCTCGGGCCGCCAACCGCCGTGCGACGGCCGGCGTTTCGTCCGTCGAGTGGTCGTCGCTGATGATGATCTCGATGTGGGCGTGGGTCTGGCGGCGGACCGACTCCACGGCTCGCGGGAGGCGTTCCGCGTCGTTGTAGACGATCACCGTGACCGTCACGTCGGGGTTCGCAGGGCCTTTCACAGGGCCTCCCGGGGGCTCGGTGCCGGTGTGCGTTCCGCCGGCGGGATCACGGGCGGCAGGGTGTCCTCGCTCTCGCCCAGGAAGACCCGGCGTACGACCCGTTCGGCGGCGCGTCCGTCGTCGTACTCGCAGAAGCGGCGCCGGAAGGCCGCCCGTGCCTTGGTCGCGCTCTCGTCCTGCCATGCCTCGGTGGCGAGGATCTCGGTCAGTTCCCGCTGGGTGCGGGCGACCGGGCCGGGGGGCTCGGCCATCAGGTCGAAGTAGACGCCGCGGGTGGAGCGGTACGTCTCCCAGTCGTCGGCGTAGACGACGATCGGGCGGTCGAGGTTGGCGTAGTCGAACATGATGGACGAGTAGTCCGTGACCAGTGCGTCGGCGGCCAGACACAGGTCCTCGACCGGGTCGTAGGCGGAGACGTCGATGATCCGGCCCGTGCGGCGCAGGGTGGTGGTCAGCGGGGACGGGGCGCTGTCGTAGAAGTAGTGGCCGCGGACCAGGAGGACGGTGTTCTCGCCGAGCCGGTCGGCGAGGGCGGCGAGGTCGAGGCGGGGTGTCCAGCCGCTCTCGTAGTCGCGGTGGGTGGGGGCGTAGAGGATCGCGCGGTGGGCCGGGGAGATGCCCAGGCGGTCGCGTACGGCGCGGATGTCGGCGGCGGTGGCCGTGTAGAAGACGTCGTTGCGCGGGTAGCCGTGGTCGAGGGATATGAAGCGGGAGGGGTACGCCCGCTGCCACATGCGGGTGGTGTGGCTGTTCGCGGAGATGCTGTAGTCCCATTTGTCGACCCGGGCGAGCAGGGCCTGGAAGTCGAGATCCCGGGCGGCGGCGGGGAACTCCATCTGGTCCACGCCCATGCGTTTCAGCGGGGTGCCGTGGTGGGTCTGGAGGTGGACCGCGTCCGGGCGTTTGACCACCCAGTTCGGGTAGTTGACGTTGTTGACCAGGTACTTCGCCGTCGCCAGCACCTCGCGGAAGCGGCGGGTGCCGGGGAGCACATGGTCGGTGTGCGGGGGCAGGAGGGCCGCGTTCTCCGGGGTCACCACCCATATCGGGTGGATCCGCGGGGCGAGTTCGGTGAGCTTGGCGGCGATCGCCGCCGGGTTGCAGGCGACTCCGCGGTTCCAGTACGCCGCGAACACGGCCAGGTCGGGGTCGACCGGGTGGGAGAGGTACCTGCGGTAGTGGTGGTCGCCGAGCGCGGTGGCGACCTGGCGTCTGCGGGTCCGTACGGCCGACTTCGTGGCGCGACGGGCGCGGTTGGCCGCCTGGAAGGCGCGGTACCTGGTGTACGCGTTCTGCTCCAGGAGGGCGTGGCGGATGCCCTCGGGGCCGGCGGGGCGGCGGTAGCCGGGCGGGCGGTGTCGGACGGCCGCCTCGGAGGCGCGGCGGAAGAACTCGCGGGCCTCCTCGTCCGGCAGGCCGGCGCGGGCGAAGGTGCGCAGGCAGTCGCGGACCATGAGGTCGTGGAGGACGGCGTGGGGGGCGGGGCGGTTCGAGGTGAGGGCGAGGAGTGTCTCGTAGCGGTCGATGAGGGCGTGGTGCTGCTCCGGGGTGGGCGGGGGGAGGCTCTCCGGGCGCACCACGTAGTGCTCGTACGCGACTTGGTCGAGGGTCGCGATGCGGTCGGCGTGGAGGAGGGCGGCGTGGGCGGTGAACGGCTCGTCGTGGGGGGTGAGTCGCTGTTCGTGCGCCTGCCAGAAGCGGGTGCGCAGGGCGCGGTTGCCGAGGAGCGGGGTGACGCGGAGTGCGGGGCGGGCGATGTCGTCGAGGAGCTGGGCGGGGCCGGCCGCGCGGGCGAGGAGGGGCCCGTCGGCGGAGGGCAGGCCGGATCTCTCCCAGGTGGAGCGGACGTGGTCGAACAGCAGGACGTCCACCTCGTCCGGCAGTGCGGCGGCGCGCTCGGCGATCGTGCGGGGGGCGCCGGGGGGCAGGCCGTCCTTGGCGGGTACGAAGTGCAGCCAGCGTCCGTCGGCCCGGGCCGCCCCCGCCGACCGGGCCGTGGCGTCGTCCGTGCCGTCCGGCAGGGGCAGCACCAGCATCTCCGGGACGTACGCGCGGGCCGTCTCCTGCGCCCAGGCGCCGACCGCGGCCACGATCACCTCGACCTCGGGGTGGGGGTGCGCCGCCAGGGAGGCGAGGAGTCCGGTCAGGCGGTCCTGGGTGTTCGGCCCGTGGACGATGACGCTGAGCTCGGGCATCGCGGGGCTCCTTCCCTCTCCATCGCTTCCCGGCAGCCACTCTGTCTGGCCTCCTGACGGAGCCAAAGGGTGCAAAGTGGAGCCAATCGGACGAAATTCATAGTGGCACCGATGGAGTGGAGGGGCGGTCCGCAGTTGGGCCTTACGAGGGAAGGGCGGCGGGTGCGGGTTGGGGCCTCGGGGCCGTCAGCGGGCTGCCGTGAACTTCTCGTACTCCCTCATGACCTCCTCCGTCGGTCCGTCCATGCGCAGTTCGCCGCGCTCCAGCCACAGCACGCGCCGGCAGGTGTCGCGGATGGTGGCGTTGCTGTGGCTGACCAGGAACACGGTGCCCGCGTGGGCGCGCATCTCGCGGATGCGGTCCGCCGAGCGGGCCTGGAACCTGGCGTCGCCGGTGGCGAGGGCCTCGTCGATGAGCAGGACGTCGTGGTCCTTGGCGGCGGCGATGGAGAAGCGCAGGCGGGAGCCCATGCCGGAGGAGTAGGTGCGCATGGGCAGGGAGATGAAGTCGCCCTTGTCGTTGATGCCGGAGAAGTCGACGATCTCCTGGTAGCGCTGCTTGATCTGCTCGCGGGACATGCCCATGGCAAGGCCGCCGAGGTAGACGTTGCGTTCGCCGGTCAGGTCGCCCATGAGGGCGGCGTTGACGCCGAGGAGGGAGGGCTGGCCGTCGGTGTAGATCCGGCCGCGCTCCACGGGGAGCAGGCCGGCTACGGCCTTGAGCAGGGTGGACTTGCCGGAGCCGTTGGTGCCGATCAGGCCGATGGCCTCGCCCTTGTGGGCGACGAAGGTCACGTTCTTCACGGCGTGCACGAGGCGGGTGCCGGCGGTCTTATCGGCCTGTCCGCGGCGCAGGATGCGGTTGAGGGCGGCGGTCGCCGAGCCACGGCCGCCGGAGGCGCCGTTGACGCGGTAGACGATGTCGACGCCGTCGGCGACGACGGTGGGGACGCGCTCGTCGGGATGTGCGGTGAGGGTGCGCCCGTCGGGGCGGGGGGTGGGGTCAGCCACGGCCGTACGTCTCCTCGGCCTTCCAGAAGTAGATGAAGCCGCCGACGCCCGCGAGGAGCGCCCAGCCGGCCGCGGTCGGCCACACGTGGGGCGGCAGTTGGCCGGCGTGGAAGCTGTCGATGAGGGCGAACCGGACCAGGTCGATGTAGACGGCCGCCGGGTTGGCGCGCAGCAGGTCGACGGCCCAGGCGGGCAGGTCGCCCCCGTGGTCCTTGATGATGTTGTCGATGCTGAACATGACGCCCGAGACGTACATCCAGGTGCGCAGCACGAACGGCATCAGCTGGGCGATGTCCGGTGTCTTCGCGCCGATCCGGGCCAGGGCCAGCGACAGGCCCGCGTTGAACACGAACTGCAGGGTCAGTGCCGGGAAAACCAGGACCCAGGACAGTGCCGGGGGCACGCCCACCGCGAACAGGATGAGCAGCAGGGCGCACATGGAGAACAGCAGCTGCTGGAGCTGCTGCAGGCAGAACGAGATCGGCAGCGCGGCCCGGGGGAAGTGCAGGGCGCGCACCAGGCCGATGTTGCCGGAGATCGCGCGGGTGCCGGCGAGGATCGAGCTCTGTGTGAAGGTCCACACGAACACGCCGGTGACCAGGAAGGCGACGAAGTCCTCGATGCCCTCCTTGGTGTTCATCAGGACGCCGAAGATGAAGTAGTAGACCGCCGCGTTGAGCAGGGGCGTCATCACCTGCCAGACCTGGCCGAGCTTCGCCTGGCTGTACTGGGCGGTGAGCTTGGCGGTGGCGAACGCGGTGATGAAGTGGCGGCGGTCCCACAGCCGTCGGACGTACGCGCGCAGGGACGGGCGGGCGCCGCTGACCGAGAGGCCGTGACGGGCGGCGAGGGCCGCGAGGTCTTCGTACGCGTCGTAGGTGCGGTGGGGGACCGTCGTCGGGGGCGGTGTGTCGAGGACCTGAGTCACATCCGCTGCTTTCGCTCGGTGGGGGTGGGGTGCGCGCGTCTCTTCCCGTTTTCTTCCCGTTCTCTTACGTCGGGACGGGACCGTATCGTCGCAACGCGAGCGTAGGCCGATCCGGCGTCGGAACGCAACCGTATCGTCGTAACGCCGTCCTATGCTGGTCGGTATGACGACGAACGCCGCGACCCCCGGCGGACCCCAGCCCCGTCCGCGCCGCAGGGCCCCCGCGGGCGCGGCCGTGCTCCGCGAGGACGTGACGCAGGCCATCCGGGCGGCCGTCTTCGAGGAACTCGCGTCCGTCGGCTACGCGCGCATGTCCATCGAGGGCATCGCCCGCCGGGCCGGCGTCGGCAAGACGGCGGTCTACCGCCGCTGGCGTTCCAAGCTGCACCTCGTCCTGGACATCGTGTCGGCGATCGCGGTGCAGGGCCTGCCCGCGCCGGAGACCGGCGGCCTGGAGGACGATCTGCGGGTGCTGTACGAGGTGACGTCCCGCGCGCTGCGCCACCCGGTCGCCTCGCAGATCATCCCCGACCTGCAGGCCGAGGCGGCCCGTAACCCGGAGATCGCCGAGGCCCTGCGGAAGGCGCTGCGGGAGGGTCAGGAAGGCGTCGCCGTGAAGATCGTCGCGGCGGCGGAGCGGCGCGGGGAGGTCCGCGCCGGCCTCGACGACGAACTGGCCCTCGACCTGATCTCGGGACCCCTCTACTGGCGGTCCGTGGTGATCCGCACCGACGACCTCCCCAAGGGCTACCTGGACACACTGGCACGGGCCACCGCGGCGGCGCTCAAGGCCCTGTGAGCACCGCCGGGTCCCGGCGGCACCCGCCTACCCGAACGACGCGCCGACGCCCCGGGCGCCGCTCAGCCGCCGGGCCAGGTCCGTCAGATCCGCCGCGTCCAGGACCCGCTCGCCGAAGCCGGGCAGCGGGACGCGCAGGGCGGACGTCCACCGCCGCGGGACGGCCCCGGCCCCGTACACGGCGCCCGCCAGAGCGCCGGTGACCGCGGCGACGGTGTCCGTGTCGCCGCCGAGGTCGATCGCGGCGCGCACGGCGTCCTCGTAGGAGGAGGTCGTGCGCAGCGCCCAGACGGCGGAGCCGAGACAGGGCCACACGGCCCCGTTGAACTCTGTGGCGTCGTCCGGGTGCCAGCCGGGCGAGAGGACGGTGGCGTACCGGTCGCGGTGGGCCGGGTGGAGGGCGGCCAGGGTGTCGGGTACGGCGGCCGGCGGGTCGTCGCCGTCGAGGGCGACCCGGAGCAGCTCGTGGAGGGCCGCGGTGCCCTCCCAGGCCGCGCGGTCGCCGTGGGTGAGGGCGGACAGACGGCGGGCCGCGTCCATCGTCGCCGCGCGGCCCTCGCCCGCGAAGTACACCGCGGAGGTCGCCGCCCGCATCAACGCACCGTTGCCCGCGGCCCGCTGACTGACCTGGAAGTGCAGGGCGGCCGCCGTGTCCCACGGGTCGCCGCTGCCGAGGACCGCCTCCGTCTGCAGGCCGATGTCCTTCGGGTCGGCGGCCGCCCAGCGCCGGAAGCGGGCGAAGACATCCGGCAGGTCCAGCCCGTCGCGCTCCAGGAGCGACTCGCCGACCAGTACGGCCATCTGTGTGTCGTCGGTCGCCTCACCCGGGTCCCAGCCGCCGCCCCCGCACATCTCACCGCCCTGTCCGGCCGTCGGGAAGCGCGCGGAGAAGGCGCCCTCGGGCCCGAACTCGAAGGGGGCGCCCAGCGCGTCACCCACGGCGGAACCGAGGACGGCGCCGGCGGCACGGTCGTCGCGGTCGATCTCGTAGGGCACCTGAGCACCCTGGACCCGGGGCCGCCGCTAGACCCGCGCCGCCTCCGGATGGCGTCGTACCCAGCCCTCCCAGGCTGAGGTGATCATGTCCTGGACGTCGTGCTTGGCGGTCCAGCCGAGTTCGATGGCGATGCGGTCGGCGGAGGCGACGACGCGGGGTGGGTCGCCGGGGCGGCGGGGGGTGACGGTCGGGGGCCGGTCGTAGCCGGTGACGGCGTTGATGAGGTCGATCATCTCGCGCACGGAGACACCCTCGCCGCGGCCGATGTTGAGGGTGAGATTGAGGCCGGGGGAGGAGCGCAGGGCGCGCGCGGCGGCCACGTGGGCCTCGGCCAGGTCGACGACGTGGATGTAGTCGCGGACGCAGGTGCCGTCCGGGGTGGGGTAGTCGTCGCCGAAAATGCGGGGCGGGGCGTTCTCCGTGAGCTTCTCGAAGACCATCGGGACGATGTTGGAGACAGTGGTGTCGGCCAGTTCGGGGGCCGCCGCGCCGGCGACGTTGAAGTAGCGCAGGGACGCGGTGGACAGGCCGGTCGCGCGGCCCGTGGCGCGCACCAGCCACTCGCCGGCCAGCTTTGTCTCACCGTAGGGCGACAGTGGCAGGCAGGGGGTCTCCTCCCGCACCAGGTCGACGTCCGGCATGCCGTACACGGCCGCCGAGGAGGAGAAGACGAAGGAGGGGACGCCGGCGGTGACCACCGCGTCCAGGAGGACGCGCAGGCCCTCCACGTTCTCCCGGTAGTAGAGCAGGGGGTCGTCCATCGACTCGCCGACCTGCTTCTTCGCCGCCAGGTGCACGACGCCCGTGACGGCGTGCCGGGTGAGCGTGTCCGCCAGGCGTTCGCCGTCCAGTGTCGAGCCCGCCATCAGGGGGACGCCCTCCGGCACCCGTTCGGCGATCCCCGTCGACAGGTCGTCGTACACCACCGCCCGCTCGCCCGCCTCGGTCATCGCCCTTACGACGTGGGCCCCGATGTATCCGGCGCCACCCGTGATCAGCCAGGTCATCCGCGGTCGTCCCCTCGTCGGTCGGCTCGTCCGCTCACAGTGAAGCAGCTCACAGTGAAGCAGCTCACAGTGAAGCAGGCGGGGCGGTTCGTCGCCTCAAGCGCGCCGACCGGCTGTCGTCGCCGGCGTCAGGACCGGTGCAGGGCGTCCCCCTCGGTCGCCGAGTCCAGGGCCGCCGTGAGGTTGTCGAGGCGTTCGCGCAGGGTTGTGAGTTCGGCGAGGTCGAAGCCGGTGGCCTCGGTGATGCGGCGGGGGACCTTCAGGGCCCGCTCGCGCAGGGCCATGCCCTCCGCGGTCGGGCGGATCGTCACCGAGCGTTCGTCGAGGGCGCTGCGCTCGCGCACCACCAGGCCGGCCGCCTCCAGCCGCTTGAGCAGCGGGGAGAGGGTGCCGGAGTCCAGCCGCAGGTGTTCGCCGAGCTTCTTCACCGGCAGCTCGCCCCGCTCCCACAGCACCAGCATGACCAGGTACTGCGGGTAGGTCAGCCCGAGGTCCTTGAGGATCACGCGGTAGACGCCGTTGAAGGCACGCGAGGCGGCGTGCAGGGAGAAGCAGATCTGGCGGTCCAGGCGCAGCCAGTTCAGTTCGTCGAGGGTCTGTGCTTCAAGGGGGGTCGGTGTCGGGCTCATACCGCCAGGGTAGCTCCGAGCGTCATTGAGTTGTGCACAATTTAATTGTGTGCTTCACTTGAGGGGTCAAGCAGCAGGACGACCCGAGAGGGATGGTTCATCCATGGACGCGCTCTACACCGCAGTCGCCACCGCCACCCACGGCCGGGAGGGCCGCGCCGTCTCCTCCGACGGCAAGATCGACCTCGCCCTGGCCATGCCGGTGGAACTGGGCGGCAACGGTCAGGGCACCAACCCCGAGCAGCTGTTCGCCGCCGGTTACGCGGCCTGCTTCGGCAGCGCCCTCGGCCTCGTCGGCCGCCAGGCCAAGGTCGACGTGAGCGAGGCCGCCGTGACCGCCGAGGTCGGCATAGGCAAGGAGGGCGAGGGCTTCGCCCTGAAGGTGACGCTGCGCGTCGAGCTCCCCGACACCGTGGACGAGCCGACCGGTCGCAAGCTGGTCGAGCAGGCCCACCAGGTCTGCCCCTACTCCCACGCCACCCGCGGCAACATCGACGTCGACCTCGTCATCGAGTAGCCGACACGGCGGCGGTCAGCCGACCCGCGCCAGCACCTCCCCCGTGCGCCGGCTCCACGCCACCACCACCGCCTCCTCCGGCAGCGGATGCCACCGCGTCAGCAGCAGCCAGCGGACGCGGTGGCGGCCGGCGATCGCCTCACGCTCGGCGCGGGTCGAGTCCGGGGCGAGATACGCCTCGACGTCCGCCCACCTGCGCCGCCGCTCCCGTTCGTCGAGGGCCGCGTCCGGCCAGGCGGGCGCCGCGAGGTTCGGCCCGTACCCGGCGATCGCGTGCACGGCGTAGTACCCGTCGGTGATCACCACCTCGCCGGGGCCGATGTGCCGCGCGGCCCAGTCGTACGTCGGCCAGCGCGGCGGCTGCTCGAAGCCGACCGGGTCCAGCGAGCGCGGCACCACCGCGCCCGCGTGCACGGTCAGGAAGCCCAGGCAGACGGCCCCGGCCGCGGCCACGCCCAGCGCCCGGCGCGCGGGACGCCACGGCCCGGGCGCCGCCAGCTCCACGGCCAGCGCGAACTGCGGCGGCACCAGCGTCAGGCCCAGGATGCGGCCGTAGGTGTAGTGGCCGCTGACCCAGCCGTACGCCACGACCGCACAGTCCAGGACGAACATCAGCACCAGCGGGTCCCGCCACGACGGGCGCCCCGCTGCGAGGGCCGAGACATGCCGTCGCTCGTGTGCGGCGCCGTCGTGGCCGGTCGCGCCCCGCGGCGGAGCCGCATGTCGACACAGCCCCGCGCCCCCATGGGGCCGCGCTGCCCGCGCCCACAGCGCCGGCAGGCCCAGCAGCGCCAGCCAGAAGTGGCTGCCGAGGCCGTCGTAGAGGCGCCGGTGCATCGCGTCCACGCTGGCGTCGTCCGCCAGCGCGAACACGTCGAAGTACGGCCAGGCGGCGGCCACGGCCAGAGTCGCCGTGCCCGTCAGTGCCCAGCGCGCCACGACCGCCCCGCTCCACCTCCGCTGCCACCCGGCCACGAACGCGACCGCGCCCAGGAGCGCCGCCACCGCCGTGATCGGATGCACCAGCAGGATCAGCCCGTACAGCGCGCCCAGCCCGGCGTACCCGGTCGGACCGCGCGTCCCGCTCGGGCCGAGGAACCGCACCCGCCGCCCGTCGAGGGCCCGCGCGCCCGTCAGCGCCCACGCCCAGAAGGCCAGCCCGATGGCGAAGGTGGACGGATAGCCGAGGTTGCCGGTCATCGACATCAGGCCCAGATAGCCGCTCCACCAGGCCCGCTCCGTGCCCCACAGCAGGGTCATCGCGGCCAGCGCCAGCACCGGCGCCCACGGCCGGGGCGTCAGCACCCGCACGAACCGGCCGACGCCCGTCAGCAGCACCAGCAGGTTCAGCGGGCCCGCGACCCGCAGCACCTCCCAGCCGGTCAGCCCGGTCAGCCGGGCGAAGGCGCCCTCGGCGACCGCGTACGGCGAGTAGTACGGGCTGCCCGCGCCCGGCAGGTCCGCCGTCGGGTGACGCGGGCTCAGCAGATGCGCCTTGAGCCGCTCGACGACCGCCGCGTGCTGGCCGGCGTCGCAGCACAGCGGCACCCGCCAGTACGCCAGCGACATCACCAGGAAGAACAGGAACCCGACGACCTGGTAGGGGCTCGGACGCCACCGGCGGCCGCCGTGCAGCGCCGTCGCACCGCGCACCGGCCGCCGGGTCAGGACACCGGCGCTCACCGGACGTACAGGGGAAGGGACGTAAGGGGCACTGGCCGTATGTTCCCGCCGGGTCAGCGGCCTTGCCGACCGTCACCCCAAGGAGTGAGCCCGATCGGCGCCCGCCGCCTGCTCCTGCGCCGGCACCGCCACTGCCCGCGCCCGCACCGCCGGCTCCAGCAGCAGCGGCAGCCCCAGCACCGGCAGCAGCCAGGCCAGGACGATCAGCCGGTCCCCCCAGATGTTGATGTCGGGGTGCCCGGCCTGGGTGAGGAGGCCGGTGCAGGCGGCCGCCGCCACGAACAGCCCGGCCGCCGGACGCCGCGCCGCCCCCCACGCCCCGCCCGCCAGCGCCACCAGGAACAGCGGCTGCCACAGCTGCCGGCGCAGCCACTCCACCCAGAAGTTGACCTGCAGGTGCAGGAACTCCGACCACGGACGGGCCCGGTCCGGGCGGCCGAAGTGACCGGTCAGCAGGTCCTGCACGCTCTCCGAGGTGGACGGGTGGCGCAGCAGCCCCGCCAGCAGCAGCGTGCCCAGGACCGCGCCGCCGCCCACCAGGGCGATCGCCCGCGCCGGACGCCACCCGCCGCGCCGCAGCAGAAGCAGCCCCGCCGCGCCCGCCAGACACAGCCCGAGGAACAGCGCCTGCGAGTGCTTGACCGTGAACAGGGCCGCGAGCGACCCGCCCACCAGCCACAGGCCCGCCCGCAGCCGCCCGTTCAGCGCCAGCGCACACCCCCACAGCGCGGCCAGGGTCAGCGCCAGCATCAGCCCCTCCGCCATGGGACGCATCGCTGTCGTCCCGCACGGCAGCACGTAGTACAGGCCCTGCCCGGCCAGGCACACCGGTGTCGGCGCGCGCAGCGTCCGCAGCACCAGGAAGACCAGCACCCCGCCCGCCACCGTCACCGCGACGCCCGCCGCCCACACACCCCACGCCACCCCGAACACGGTCACGAACGGCACCAGGAACACCGGATAGCCGGGCCGCGCCTCGAAGATCCGCATGAAGCGTTCCGACGCGAACGGCGCCGTGTGCCCGCCGGTCTGCCCCGCCCGCAGCCGCGCCCCGACGCCTCGCCACTCCTCGGCGCGGCACTCGGCCATGACCCGCGCGGTGGGGTCGGGCCGGTGGAAGCGGATCACGTCCACGTTCTGCCGCCGCGCCGCGTGCGCGGCCCGGCCCGCGCACGCGTAGTCGATGGTCGCGGCCGCCGCCGCCCGCTTGTCGTCGCCACGCAGGGAGAGGGCGTACGACAGGTAGTTCTTGGTGTCGGGCGTGTCCCGGCCGGTGACGTTGGCGAGCTGCATCAGCGCGAAGACCACGGCCAGGACCAGCACCCAGCCGCGCGTCCGCAGCCGGCCGGGCAGCCGGCCCATCGGCAACCGCCTCACGCCGTCGCGAACATGTCGCCGCTGACCGCCTGGCGGGGCACCAGCGCCGAGGCGGCCCGCAGGGGCGGGGCCTCGCCCAGCAGCAGCGTCCGTACGACCCGCTCGGCGGCGCGGCCGTCGTCGTACGCGCAGAACCGCTCCCGGAACGACGCCCGCAGCCGCCGCGACTCCTCGTCCCGCCAGCTGCCCGATGCCAGCAGCGAGGCCAGTTCGCGGTAGCTGCGCGACACATGGCCGGGCGGCTCGGCGGTGATGTCGAAGTAGGTGCCCCGGCTCGCCGTGTACGACGCCCAGTCGTCGGCGTGGACGACGATCGGCCGGTCCAGGTTGGCGTAGTCGAACATCAGGGCGGAGTAGTCGGTGACCAGGACGTCGGAGGCGAGCATCACGTCCTCGACGTGCGGCTCGTCCGTCGCGTCGATCACGATGCCGCGCCGGTGCAGGTCGGACAGGCCCAGGCCGCGCGCCGGGCCGGTCGCCAGGGACGGGTGCAGCCGCACCACCAGTGTGTGACCCTCGCCGAGGTCGGCGGCGAAGCGGGCCAGGTCGACGCGGTCGACATGGCCGCCGCGCCGGTACTCGCGGCGGGTCGGGGCGTACAGCACGACGGTGTGGTCGGCGGGGACGCCCAGCCGGGCGCGGACCGCGCGTCCCCTGGCGTCAGGGGCGTTCACCAGGACGTCGTTGCGCGGGCTGCCGGTCCGCACCGAGGTGAAGTGGCACGGGTACGCCCGCTCCCACACCAGCTCCGAGTGCTCGTTGGCGACCAGGCTGTAGTCCCAGCGGTCGGCGCGGCGCAGCATCTGCGGCACGTCGACGCCGAGCCGGGCGCCGGGCCGGTCCAGCAGATCGGCCGCCATGTACTTCAGCGGGGTGCCCTGGTGGGTGTGGATGTGCACGCTGCCGGGGCGTTTGACCAGCGTGCCGGGCCAGTTGACGTTGTTGACGAAGTAGCCGGCCCGGGCGGCCAGGCGGCGGTAGCCGGGGGAGTCGAGGAGGACGTGCTCGACGCCGTCGGGCAGCGCGGCCGCCGTCTCCTCGTCGCGCACCACCCACACCCCGCGCAGCTGCGGCGCGATCTCCCGGGCCTTGTGGTAGATCGCCGCCGGGTCACCGAGCACACCACGGTGCGAGAACGCCGAGTACAGCACCAGGTGGGGGTCGAGGGAGCGACGGGACCGGACGGCGAGGACACCGCGGCGCATCCGCGCCCCGGCCGCCGTACGCAGCTGCTCGCCGCGCCGGGTCAGCTCCGCCGCGGCCCTGCCCGCCTGCCGCCGGACGCGATAGGCGGCGTAACCGCCCTCCAGGACGCGCAGTTCGGCGGGGACGGGCTGGGTGCCCTCCGGCCTCTGCGCCCGGAACATCTCGGCGGTGCGGCGGAAGAACTCGCCCTTGTCGGCGGGCGGCAGCCGGTCCGGCTTGGACAGGATGTCCAGGCAGTGCTCGCCCAGCTTGCGGTGCAGATAGGGGCGCCAGCCCGCCAGCTCGGGGCGGGAGTCCACGAACGCGAAGACCCGCTCGTACTGGTCGTGGATGTCGAAGTGCTTGCGGCTGGTGGTGGACAGGATGTTGCCCTGGCGGCGCTGCCGGTAGTTCAGGCAGATCCGGTCCAGCGTGGCGATCCGCTCGGCGCTGAGCAGCACCGGGAACGTCCACGGGGTGTCCTCGTAGTACCCGGGCGGGAACTCGAAGCCGTTCTTCTCGACGAAGCCGCGCCGGTAGACCTTGTTCCACACCACCATCAGCAGGTCGAGGATCTCGGGGAACCCGGCGGCGGTGAACGTGTCGTCGCGTGCGGCCAGCACCGGGGCCAGGGCGTTCCTGCGGGTGCCGCCCCACCAGTAGGTGCGCGCGTAGTCGAAGACCAGCACGTCCGGGTCGCCGGTGGCGTCGAGGCGGTCGGCCAGGGCGCGCAGCGCGCCCGGCGTGAGGGTGTCGTCGCTGTCGAGGAAGAACAGGTAGTCGCCGGTGGCGTGCGGCATGCCCGCGTTGCGGGCGCGGCCCAGGCCGACGTTCTCCGGCAGGTGCAGGGCCTTCACACGGGGGTCGCGGGCCGCGTACTCGTCGAGGATGGCGCCGCAGCCGTCGGGCGAGCGGTCGTCGACGGCGATCACCTCGATGTCCCGGTACGACTGCTCCAGGATCGAGTCGAGACACTCACGCAGGTAACCCTGCACCTTGAAGCAGGGGACGATGATGCTGAAGCGGGGCATTGTCAGCTCCTGACCAGGGTCGTCGCGGCGGGGGCGGGGACGCGTTCGGCGAGCGGCAGCACCGGCGGGACCGCCTGCGGCGGCTCGCCGAGCAGCACACGGCGCACGACCCGCTCGGCGGCGCGGCCGTCGTCGAACTCGCAGAACCGCTCCCGGAACGCGGCCCGCAGCCGCGCCGACTCCTCGCCCGCCCAGCTGCCGTCCCGGAAGATCCGCGCCAGGTCCTCGGGGGTCCGGGCGACCGGTCCCGGCGGGGCCTCCGTCAGGTCGAAGTAGACGCCCCGGGTCTCCTGGTACACCTCCCAGTCGTCGGCGTACACGACGATCGGGCGGTCCAGGTTGGCGTAGTCGAACATGATCGACGAGTAGTCCGTGACCAGCGCGTCCGCGGCCAGGCAGACCTCCTCGGAGGAGCGGTGCCCGGTGACGTCGATGATCCGGCCGCTGCTCGCCCTTCCGCCCCGGTCGTAGAAGTAGTGGGCGCGCAGCAGCACCACCACGTCCTCGCCGGCCGCCGCGCAGAACGCCTCCAGGTCCAGGCCCGTGTCGAAGCCCGTCCGGTAGTCGCGGTGGGTGGGCGCGTACAGGACGGCGGTCGTGCCGTCCGGGACACCCAGCTCGCGGCGGACGCGGGCCACGTCGTCGGCGGTCGCCGTGTAGAAGACGTCGTTGCGCGGATAGCCGTACTCCAGCTGCTCGTACGAGCCCGGGAAGGCGCGCTCCCACATCTGCGTGGAGTGGGTGTTGGAGGACAGGTTGTAGTCCCAGCGGTCCACCCGGCCCAGCAGCTTGGTGAAGCTGCCGGTGGCGGCGGCGACCACAGGGTACGTCGACTGGTCGACGCCCATCGTCTTCAGCGGCGTCCCGTGCTGCGTCTGCAGATGGACCGTGCCCGGCCGTTTGACCACGCCCTCCTCGAAGTTGGCGTTGTTGATGAGGTACTTGGCGCGGGCCAGGACCCGCCAGTACCGGCGACTGCCGATGACGGCGTGGTCGACGCCCTCCGGCACGGTGTGCGCCTGGTCCGGCTCGACGAGGAACACCGACCGGATGTGCGGGGCGAGTTCGGCGGCCCTGGCGTGGATCGCGGCCGGGCTGCACGCGTAACCCCGGCCCCAATAGGCGCAGTACACCGCCAGGTCGGGGTCGATAGGGCGGCGCAGCTGACGCCGGTAGAACAGGCGCGTGCGCAGTCCGTGCGGGCGGGGCAGACGCTCCACGGCCGCCGACACCGCCCGGTTGACGCCCCGCAGCGCCCGGAACGCCGTGTACGCGCCCGCCGCCAGGAGCTGGTGCTGCACCCCGAGACTGCCGCCCGGCCGGCGGAAACCGGCGGGCCTGTGGAGGCGGTACAGCCGGGACGCCCGGCGGAAGAACGGCCGGCGCAGCGCGGACGGCAGCCGGGTCGGATGGGCCGCCGTGCGCAGAACGGCGGCGAACAACTGCTCGAACAGCGGGCCCGACCGCTTGGCCGGCACCTTCAGCTCCGTGGCCCGCGCCAGCACCAGCTCCACTCCGTCGAGCAGCTCGGCCTGGTGCGGGCCCGGCTGGTTCAGCCGGCTGCCCTGCCGGCGCAGCAGATGCCGTACGACGACCCGGCGCAGGACGGCGGCCCGCCCGGCGTGCAGCATCACCAGGGCGCCGAGGACGAGGTCGGTGAAGTGGCTGTCGGGGAAGGCCAGCCGGTGCTCGCCGAGGAACGCCCGCCGGTAGATCGCGCTCCACGCCGGCAGCTGCACCCCGGTCAGCCAGGGCGCGTCGGCGGGCGCGAAGGGCCCCCGCGGCGCCCTGGCCAGCAGCGGGGCGGCCGGGTTGGTGGGCTCGCCCTCCCACCAGGGGGTGCGCTCGTGCTCGAACAGCAGCACGTCCACCTCGCCGGTCTCGGCCAGGCGGGCGTCCAGCGCGGTGAGCGCGCCGGGGGCGAGGGTGTCGTCGCCGTCGAGGAAGAGCAGGTAGGCGCCGGTCGCCGCGCGCATCCCGGCGGTACGGGCCCCGCTCAGACCCGAGGACGGCGGCGAGTGCACCGGCGCCACCCGGGAGTCCCGCTCGGCGTACCCGGCGGCGACGGACGAGGCGGGGGCGTCGGGGCCGTCGCAGACCGGGATCAGCTCGAAGTCGAAGAAGGACTGGGCGAGGACGGAGTCCAGCGCCAGGGACAGCCGGCCCGCGACCCCATGGGACGGGACGATGATGCTGAAGCGGGGCATACTGATCTTTCTCTCGACGTCCGGACACGGGTCGTCGTCCGGATACGGGCCGGTCACGCCCGGCGGGAACGGCCGGGGCGCCCGGACGGGCGCCAGGTGGCCGGCCGGCTCGGAGTGGGCCGCGAGGGGCTGGAAGGCATGGGCACTCCCGGTGCTGACAACGGCGTTCAGAGGCTGTCGGTGACGGTGCGGCGGCCGGAGGGGCGCGGCAGGGTGGCGAGCGGGGAGCCCACGAACACCGTCTCCTGACGGGGTTCGCCGCCAGTACCGGCGGCCGCCGCCGGCACCACCCGGCGCACGACCCGCTCGGCGAAGATGTCGATCAGCTCGTCCTCGCTCTCGGAGCAGGTGCCGCGGGCCGCCTCGTACGCCTCCCAGTCGCCGGGGCCCGGTCCCGAGTCGTCCGGCAGGTGCAGCGGGCGCACCCGGGGGTCACGGGCCGCGAAGGCGTCGATGATCTCCCCGCAGGCGTCCGGCGAGCCGTCGTCGACGGCGATCGCCTCAAGGTCCGGCCACGACGGGGACAGCACCGACGCGAGGCACTCGTGCAGGCGCGCCTGGACCTGGTACGCGGGGACGGTGACACTGAACCTGGGCAAGGGACATCCATGGGTCGGCGCGGGCGTTCTGCCCGGGAACGGCCGATGGAACGACTTGGTTACGGCTCTTGCGGCATACGGGGGAAACAGGCGTGCACGGCGAGGGGCGCGCCGGTCGTGCCGGGCCACGCCCCTTTCCGTACGGCCTACTTGACCGCGCCCGCCATCACGCCGGACACGAACTGCCGCTGGAACGCGAAGAACACGGCCAGCGGGATCACCATGGAGATGAACGCGCCGGGTGCCAGCACGTCGATGTTGTTGCCGAACTGCCGTACCTGGGTCTGCAGGGCGACCGTGATCGGCTGGCTGTCGGCGTTGGTGAACACCAGGGCGACCAGCATGTCGTTCCACACCCACAGGAACTGGAAGATCGCCAGGGACGCGACCGCGGGACCGGCCAGCGGCATCACGACCCGCAGGAACAGCCGCAGTTCACCGGCGCCGTCCAGGCGGGCCGCCTCCAGCAGTTCGCGGGGGATCTCCGCGAAGAAGTTCCGCAGCAGGAACACCGCGAAGGGCAGACCGAAGCCCGTGTGGAAGAGGACCACACCCAGGATGGAACCGAACAGCCCGATGTTGCCGAACAGTTCGGCGATCGGGATCAGCGCCACCTGCACCGGCACCACCAGCAGCCCCACCACGAGCAGGAACCACCAGTCGCGGCCCGGGAACTCCATCCACGCGAACGCGTAGCCCGCGAGTGAGCCCACGACGACCACCAGCAGGGTCGCCGGCACCGTGATCAGCACGGTGTTGACGATCGAGTTGGTGATGTCCTCGTTCTCCAGCAGCCGTTGGTAGCTGTCGAAGGTGATCTGGGAAGGCTCGCTGAACACCTTCCACCAGCCGCTGGCGGCCATGTCCTCGGGGGCGCGCAACGAGGAGATCAGCAGACCGATCGTCGGCACCAGCCAGAACAGGCCGACGACGATCAGGAAGACCCGGACCACACCGCTGTTGACCCTCTCGACGATCTTCCCGGCGAGTGTCTTGGCCGTCATCGCCGCACCTCCCGCCTGAGCCGCCGGACGTTGAACCACATCACCGGGATCACGAGCAGCAGCAGGAACACCGCGATCGCGCTGGCGATGCCCGGCTGGTTCTCGGAGAAGCCCTTGCGGTACAGCTCCAGGGCGAGCACGTTCGCGTCGTCCTGGGAGGAGCCCGGGGCGATGATGAAGACCAGGTCGAAGATCTTCAGCACATTGATCATCAGGGTGACGGTGACGACCGCGAGGACGGGCGCCAGCAGGGGCACGGTCACCCTGCGGAACACCTGCCACTCGTTCGCCCCGTCCACCCGTGCCGCCTCCAGCAGATCACGCGGCACACCCGCGAGCCCCGCCGCGATCAGCACCATCGCGAAACCGGCCCACATCCAGATGTACGAGCCGATGATGGCCGGGGTGACCAGGGACGGGCCCAGCCAGTCCAGTCCGTTGTACGCCTCCTTGAAGTTGCTCGCCGGAAGCCTCAGTTGGGCCCCGTCGGCCTTCTCCGGCAGGGTGAAGGTGCCGTCGGCGGCCGCTTTGGTCGACGCCACGACCTTGCCGTCCTTCACCGCCTCGATCCGCATGCCGGGATAGCCCAGCTCGGCCGCGTCGGGTGCGTTCAGCGCGCCGACGCCCTTGCCCCGGGTGAAGTCCTGCCAGGTGGTGCCGGTGACCTTGCCCGGGTCCGCCTGGGCCGCCACGGCCGGTTTCGCGTCGCCGGGCATGTTGTCGGGGGCGACCCCGACGAGGGGCAGGGTGACCGGTTCCCCGGCGCTGACGGTCGCCTTGGTGATGAAGCCGCCGCCCGGGGCGGGCTCCAGCGGCGAGTCCCGCCCCGGGTGGGCCTTCGGGAACGCCGACGCCTCGGCGAACGTGTCGTGCACCCCCACCCACACCGCGTTGGCGACACCCCGGTCCGGGTCCTGGTCGTACACCAGCCGGAAGATGATGCCCGCCGCCAGCATCGAGATCGCCATCGGCATGAAGACGACCAGCTTGAAGGCCGTGCCCCAGCGGACCCGCTCGGTGAGCACCGCGAAGATCAGCCCGAGCGCGGTGGTGATCGTCGGTGCGAACACCACCCAGAAGATGTTGTTCTTCAGCGCCATACGGATGCCGTCGTCCGTGAACAGCGCCTGGTAGTTGTCGAGTCCGGCGAAGCCGTCACCGGGCTGGTCGTAGAAGCTGCGGATGACGGAATACCCGATCGGGTAGACCACGAGCGCGCCCAGCAGCACCAGGGCGGGCAGCAGGAACAGCGCCGCCACGGTCCTGCGGGTGCCGGTCACGCTCTTGCGCGAACGAGGGGCGGGGACCTTGGAGGCCCCCGCCGCCGCTGCCGACGCCACCGCGTCAGTTCCCGTACGCCCGTGCCGCTTCGGCCTCCAGCTTCGCCTGCGTGCCCGCGACGTCCGACGGGTTCTTCAGGAAGTCCTGGAGGATCTTCCACTCGCCCTTGCCGGGGGTGCCGCCGAACGCCTGCGGCGCCTGGTCCGACATGTCGAAGCGGAAGTCGTCACCGGACGCGATCAGCGACTCGGCGATGGTGCGCTGCGTGTCGTTCGGGTACGCCGACGAGTCGACGTTCTTGTTCGGCGACAGGTAGCCGCCGAGCTTCGCCTGGATCGTCGCCGCGTCCGGCGAGGCCAGCCAGGTCGCCAGCGCCTGCGCGCCCTCGGAGTCCTCCAGGATCACCGCCGCGTCACCACCGGAGACCACCGGCGCGGTCGCACCCACCGACGGGAACGGGAACACCTTGGCCTCCGTGCCCACCTTCGCGTCGGTGTCCGCGATGTTGACCTGCACGAAGTCGCCCTCGTAGACCATCGCCGCCTTCGGCTGGTCACCGCCGGTGAAGGTCTGGGTCACCGAGGCCGGGAACTCCGTCTGCAGCGCGCCGTCCGGGCCGCCCGCGATCCACTCCTTCTTGCCCCAGATGTCGGCGAGCGTGGTCAGGGCGTCCTTGACGGAGGAGTCCGTCCACTTGATCTCGTGCTTGGCCAGCTGGTCGTACTTCTGCGGGCCCGCCTGCGACAGGTAGACGTTCTCGAACCAGTCGGTCAGGGTCCAGCCGTCGGCGCCGCCGATCGAGAACGGGGTCACCCCGGAGTCGTAGACCGTCTGGGCGGTGGTGAGCAGTTCGTCCCACGTCTTGGGCTCGCTCGCCCCCGCGTTCTCGAAGACCTGCGCGTTGTACCAGATCAACGACTTGTTGGCGGCCTTGTAGTACACGCCGTACTGCTGGTCGCCGACCTTGCCGATGTCCTGCCAGCCCTGCGAGTAGTTCTCCTTCAGCTCATCGAGCGCCTTGTCGCCCAGTGGCTTGGCCCAGCCCCGGTCCACGGCCTGCTTGATCGCGCCGGGCTGCGGCAGCATCGCCACGTCCGGCGGGGCGCCGCCCGCGATCTTCGAGCCCAGGAAGTTGATGATCGGGTCCTGCGCGGGCACGAAGGTCACCTTCGCGCCGGTGCGTTTCTCGAACTCCGCGAGGACCTTCTTGAAGTTCGCCTGTTCGGTGCCGGTCCAGACGGCGGCGACCTCCAGGGTCGTGCCGTCCAGCTTCGGGAGGGTGACGGAGCCGGCCGTCTCGGTGTCCCCTGGGTCCTGGCCGGCGGTGCCGCCGTTGTTGTCGCTGTCGCCGCCGCAGGCGGTGAGCGTGAGCGCCAGCGCCCCCGCCGCCAACGCCGCCGCTGCCCGCACGGTCCTGCTCTTCCGGATGGTGTTGCTACGCATCACTGCCCCGTTCTTCGTGCCTCGTCGAACGTTCGAGCGCTGTCCCGTGGGCTCTGGTCTACGCCGGGTGGGAGAGGTCGGCAAGTGCGCACGGGGTGTCAAGCGGGGGATCGTGACCGCGTCGTGACTGGTTCGACCACCGTTGGCCCAGTGCGGGCGGGGGCTGTGGGCCGGCCCGCGGCGGGCGTGGGCCGAAGGGGCGGGCGTCGGCTAAAGAAGTGACGGGACCTGTGCCGCCGACACCTCCCGGGCCGCCCGTTCCAGGGCGCTCGCCAGCAGGGCCAGGTCCGTCGGGCCGTTGCCCAGCTCCCGCACCGGGCGGCGGGCCGGCGGGTCGCCCATGCGGTGCCACTCCAGGGGGACCACCGTGGGGCGCAGGGTCGCCGTGCGGGGGATACGGCCCGAGACCCGGCCGCCCTGGAAACCGGTCGTACGACCGTCCGCACAGGTCAGACGGCCACGCCCGGCGGTCGGTTCGTCCGCGCCGGAGCCGGGCGCGTCGAGTGTGACCCGCAGGCCGGCCCGGCGGGCCGGCTCAGAATCCGCCGTACGGCCATCCGGGCCGGCCGCCACGATCAGATGCACGCCGAGCCGCTCGCCGTCCCGGGCCACCGCCTCCAGCGCCCGCATGACCGAGCCGGCGGCGGGACGGCCGGGGGAGCCGAGCGCCGGGCTGACCAGGGCGTCCAGATCGTCCACGACCACCACCAGCCGGGGCAGCGGGGGCGCCGCCCCGTCCCGCCGCCGGGCCGCCGCGCCGGGGCGCAGCCGCAGGGTGGAGCTGGGCGGGGCGTCGAGGTCGGCGGCGCCGGGGCCGGTGCTGCGTGTGCCTGTGGTGCCGGTGCCGGGTGTGCCCGTGTTGCCGGTGCCGGTGGTCGGGGTGTGCGGGCGGGAGCTCGTGGGGGAGTGCGGGCCGCGCTGGGGGACGAGGCGGCCGGAGACCTCGCGGTGGCGGTGCCACTCCGCGAAGTCCGTCCGGCCCAGCAGCTCCGCCCGCCGCTTCAGCTCGGCGCTCAGCGACTGCGCGAACTCCCGCATGCGCACGGGGTCGTTGGCGGTCAGATGGGTCGTCACATGCGGTACGTCCGTACAGACCCGCAGTCCGTCGCCGTGCCCCGCGCCGCCCTTGCCGACGCTGTCGCGGCCGTCCATCAGGACCATCCCCAGCCGGTCGGGCCGCTCGGCGGCGGCCAGCGAGGCGACGAGCGCCCGCAGCAGCTCCGTACGGCCGCTGCCGGGCGGGCCCTCGACCAGCAGGTGCGGGCCCTCGGCCGCGAGGTCCACGCCGACCGGGCCGCGCGGGCCCGCGCCCAGCACGGCCGTCGCCCTGCCGCCCAGCGCCCCGGTGTCGTCGGCGGCGTCCGCCCAGCGGGCCATCAGGGACGCCGGGGTGGCCCGGGCCAGCCCCAGTTCGTCCAGCAGCCGGGCCGACTGGGGCAGCGGCACGGACACGCGCGCGTGCCGCTCACCGCTGCCGCCGTCCGGGCGCAGCGGGGCCAGGGCCCGCGCGAACCGCTCGGCCCATGCGAGGGAGACCGCGTCGACGGCGGCCATGGTGCCGTGGCCCACCGGGCCGGCCTGCTGCCCCTGCCCGCCGCTCCGGGCGACCCGCAGCAGCCGCAGGGCCGTCGCCACGTCCCCGCTGAGCAGCGCCACCGCACCGCACTCCCGGAACACGGGCACGGCGGCACAGGCGGCCTCGTAGGTCTGCGTCACCGGGGAGGACGGGGAGGCGGCGGCGGTCTCGGCGAGACAGACGACGTGGATGCCGGCCCGGGGCCCGTCGAGAGCCAGCCGGGCCACGGCGGCCCGCAGCGCGGCGGACCCGGGGTCGCCGTCCACGACGAGCACGGCGTAGGGGCCGCCGCCGGATGCCTCGCCGTCCGGGGTGTCGGCCCGGGCCCAGGAGGGGCGGTGTCCGGCCGGCGCGGGGTGCTCCTCCAGTCGGCGCAGGAGTTCGCCGGTGCGGGCGGTGGCCTGTTCCCGGTCGTGGGCGAGGAGGAGACGGCAGTCCTGGCCGTGGCCGGGGCGCACATGGGGCAGCCAGCCCAGCCAGGACCACTCGGCCGTGCGGTCCTGGAGCGGGCGGGAGGGGTCCGTGCTCAGCAGCACGATCTCCAGGGTGTCCGGCGAGTGCAGCGCGGCGAGCTGCGCCAGCACCGCGCGGGCCAGCCCGGACAGCCGCTCACGCGGCCCGGCCAGACCCAGCGAGCCGACCTCACGCAGGCCCGCCGTCACCGGCACGGCGGGCAGCAGACCCGAGCCGTCCGGGGCGGGCCGGTCGGCCGTCCCGAGCCGCACGGTCAGCGCCTCCGGATGCCCGGGGGCGCGCTCCCACAGCCGGGGCCCCGGACCGAGCGCGGTCAGCAGCAGCGCGGCGAGGTCGGGCCAGGTCTCGGGGAGCGCGGCGGCGCCGGCCGAAGCACCGGTGGGGGACGGCACGACATCGTCGCCGTACGCCGACACGTCGCCGTCGGTGTCCCGCCCGCCGGCCCGCCCACCGGCCAGACGCCGCGCCCACGCCGAGAGGCCGCCGCGCTTGCGGGAGGCATGGGGGGCGTCGGCGTCCTGCGATTCGAGGTCGTGCCGCGGATGCGCCCCGCGGGTGTCGGAGGGCACCGCGAACGAGCCGAGACCGGCACGCCCACCGTGGGTGTCCCCCGAGGCAGCGGGGTCCGGCGGGGTGAGATGGGTGGCCGTCGGGCCGAGGGGGGTGGCTCGGTTCTCGCCGTCGGTTCGGTTCCGGACGTCGGTTCGGTTCTGGACGTCGGCTCGGTTCTCGATGTGCGGCGGACGAGCCTGGCCGGGGACCTGGGGCACTTCCGGGGAGCCGGATCGGTGCCGGTCACCGACGGCGGGTTCCGGCTCTTCCGGGCTGTGCGGCCGGTCGCCCCGGGAGGCTTCCGAGGCGTCCAGGTTCAGCGTGCCGTAGGCGTGGCCGGTCGGACCCGAGGGGCCTCGCTCCACGGTTCCCGCGGGGGCCTCGGCATCGGCGTCCGCCCCCGTTGCCGTATCCCCGCTCTCTTGGCCACCGCACGGCACGCGCATGTGCCCCTCGCCGTCCTGGATCGTCGCCACGCGGGTCTCCGGGCCGCCCCGGGAGGTCAGCCGCAGGGTCGATTCGCCGATGCGCAGGAGGGCGCCCGGAGGAAAGGGGAGCGCGCGGGCGCGCACAGGGGTGCCGTCCAGCGTGGTGCCGTTGGTGGAGTTCAGGTCGGCGACCGTGACGCGGCCGTCGGGGCCGAGGGTGACCGCGCAGTGGAGGCGGGAGACGTCCGGGTCGTCGAGCGGGACGTCCGCGTCGGCGGAGCGGCCGATGCGGACCTGGCCGCCATGGAGGAGGTGGACGCCGCCCGCGTCGGGGCCCGCGACCACGTGCAGGCGCGCCGGGGCGTCGTCGACCTCGGGATGCGGCTCGGGGTCGGCGGGGGCGCCCAGGGAGAGCACGGCGCCGTCGGTCAGCGGCGGCTCACCGAGCGTGCTGCGCCGCGTGTCCAGGCGCTCCGCGCCCGCGTAGAGCACCACCGCCCCGCCGCCGGCCGCCTCGCCGGAGACCGCCGTGGCGAGCGCCGACGCCACCGCCGCCAGGGCCGTGCCCGCGGGCGCCGTGACCAGCACGTCGCAGCTCGCGGCGCGCCCCCGCGCCCGATCCGCGGGCGGGCTCTGCGGGTCTACGACGGTCAGCCGGATCTGCATCGCCGTCAGCGGTCCCTTCTGCGCGGGCGGCGCGGAACTCCCCCCACCCCACACGAGCACGTCGGCCAGTAGTGCACGCATCCTCGCACCTGTCACCGACAACGCGCCCGCCGCCCGGAGGCAAGTGATCTTGATTGGTCGGCTCTGCCCGCAAAAGTGCCTGACCGGGACCGCACCGGCGACCGCTTGGGACCGGTATTGAGATCGGTCACGTCCGCTCTCGGCAACCCACGGACCGAGTCGAGCGTCTTTCCTTTGAACGTGTACCGGAACGTGTACGGGACGAGTGCGGAACGGGTACGGAAAGCCGTACACGCGGCGCACTGAGCCGTCACAGCCGACGGCACTACAGTGGGTCGGAACGTAGGGCAAGCAACAGGGAGCGCATGACGTGCGGCCGGTAGGGAGCAAGTACCTCCTTGAGGAGCCGCTGGGGCGCGGCGCCACAGGGACGGTGTGGCGAGGACGTCAGCGCGAGACCGCGGGCGCGGAGGCGGCCGTCGCGGGTCAGCCCGGCGAGACGGTCGCGATCAAGGTCCTCAAGGAGGAGCTGGCGAGCGACCCCGATGTGGTGATGCGCTTCCTGCGGGAGCGCTCGGTGCTGCTCCGCCTGACCCACCCGAACATCGTCCGGGTCCGCGACCTCGTCGTGGAAGGCGATCTGCTGGCGCTCGTCATGGACCTCGTGGAGGGCCCCGATCTGCACCGCTACCTCCGTGAGAACGGCCCCTTCACCCCCGTCGCCGCCGCCCTGCTCACCGCCCAGGTCGCCGACGCGCTCGCCGCCAGCCACGCCGACGGCGTCGTCCACCGCGACCTGAAGCCCGCCAACGTGCTGCTCCAGCAGCAGGGCGGCCAGATGCACCCGCTGCTGACCGACTTCGGCATCGCGCGCCTGGCCGACTCCCCGGGCCTGACCCGCACCAGCGAGTTCGTCGGCACGCCCGCGTATGTCGCGCCGGAGTCCGCCGAGGGCCGTCCGCAGACCTCCGCGGTCGATATCTACGGCGCCGGCATCCTGCTGTACGAGCTGGTCACCGGCCGCCCGCCGTTCGCCGGCGGCTCGGCCCTGGAGGTCCTGCACCAGCACCTGAACGCCGAGCCGCGCCGCCCGTCCACCGTGCCCGACCCGCTGTGGACGGTGATCGAGCGCTGCCTGCGCAAGAACCCCGCCGAACGGCCCAGTGCCATGAGCCTCGCGCGCGGGCTGCGCATCGTCGCCGAGGGCATCGGCGTGCACGCGAACTCGATGCAGATCGCCGCCGCGGAGGGCGTGGGCCATGTCCTGGCCCCCGACCCGGCCCCGGCCGCCGTGCCCGGCTCGGGCGCCGCCGACGCCACCCAGGTGCTGCCGCACGGCTCGGCGGCGGGCCCGCAGGGGGCGTACGACCCGAACGCCGCGACCAGCGTGCTGCCGCACACGCCCGGCGCGCAGCACCCGGCGGGCGCCGCCGACCCCACCGCCGTACTGCCGCAGACCGGGGCGCCGGCCGGAGCCGCCGACCCGACCGCCGTGATGCCGCCGGTGCCGCCGGGCCAGCCGGGCCAGCAGGGCGAGCAGCCGCACCCCTGGCAGACCCAGCTGCGCGCCGCCCGGGACCGCAACGAGCAGACCCAGGTCCAGTACCTCCCCCCTGACGAGGACCCGCTGCGCCGCCGCCCGCAGCGCCAGGTCGCCCGCCCGCAACAGCAGCAGCGCCCGCAGCAGGCCCCACCGGCCGGTTACGGCTACCCGCAGCAGGCCCCCCAGCAGCCGCCGCAGCGCTACGCCCAGCACCCGCAGCAGTACCAGCAGCCCCAGCAGCAGTACCCGCAGCCCCAGCAGCCCCCTCAACCCCAGCGCTACGCCCCGCCGCCCGCGCCGGAGCCCCAGCCCCGGCAGGCGCAGCGGCCCGCGCCCGAGCCCCGGGAGCCGCGCGCGCCCCGGCAGCGCAGCGCCAACCCGATGAAGATCCCCGGCCTCGGCTGTCTGAAGGGCTGTCTCTTCTCGATCGTCATCCTGGTCGTGGCCGGATGGATGATCTGGGAGTTCACCCCGCTGCAGGACTGGATCGGCACCGGCAAGGGCTACTGGGAGCAGCTCGGCGACTGGTTCACGGAGGTGACCGGCTTCTTCGAGGACCTGGGCGGCGGCCGCTAGGGCACAAAGGTCGACAAGTTTGCAGCTTTGTCGACATCTGACGGGTGATTTACGTCCCCGCGGTGAACGCCGGCTCGTCGGACGCGTACTTTTAACCGCAACACGCGTCTGTAGGAGCAGCCTTGGCACGGAAGATCGGCAGCCGGTACACCGCCCACCAGATCCTGGGGCGGGGCAGCGCCGGCACGGTGTGGCTGGGCGAGGGTCCCGACGGCCCCGTCGCCATCAAGCTGCTGCGCGAGGACCTCGCGTCGGACGAGGAGCTGGTGAGCCGCTTCGTACAGGAGCGCACCGCGCTGCTGGGCCTCGACCACCCGCACGTGGTCTCCGTACGCGACCTCGTCGTCGACGGCAACGACCTGGCCCTGGTCATGGACCTCGTCCGGGGCACCGATCTGCGCACCCGCCTCGACCGGGACCGCAGGCTCGCCCCCGAGGCCGCCGTCGCGATCGTGGCCGACGTCGCCGAGGGGCTGGCCGCCGCGCACGCGGCCGGGGTCGTCCACCGCGACGTCAAGCCGGAGAACGTCCTCCTGGACATGCAGGGGCCCCTCGGCCCCGGCGGCTCCCACCGCGCCCTCCTCACGGACTTCGGCGTCGCGAAGCTCATCGACACCCCGAAGCGGACCCGCGCCACAAAGATCATCGGCACGCCGGACTACCTCGCCCCGGAGATCGTCGAGGGCCTCCCGCCCCGCGCCGCCGTCGACATCTACGCCCTCGCGACGGTTCTGTACGAACTCCTCGCCGGCTTCACGCCGTTCGGCGGCGGCCACCCCGGCGCCGTACTGCGCCGCCACGTCACGGAGACGGTCGCCCCCCTCCCCGGCATCCCGGACGAACTCTGGCAACTGCTCGTCCAATGCCTGGCCAAGGCCCCGGCCTCCCGCCTGCGCGCCTCCGAACTCGCCACCCGCCTACGCGAGTTGCTCCCCATGCTGTCCGGCATGCCCCCACTGGACGTCGACGAGCCGGACACGGACTCGCCCGACGACGCCGACGAGACCCTCGCCACCCAGCCGACCCCTCAGACCGCCCGCGTCCGCCGGGGCGCAGTCCCCCTCGTCCCCGGAGCCAAGCCCGACTCCAACCGCGACACCCACACCTCGATGAGGGTCCCGGGCCCCGACGAACTCTCCGGCGGCGCCCACGGCACAGCCCGCGTCCCCCGCTCCCCAGGAGCCCCCCGCCCGGGCTCGGCCCGCAACCGCACGACCACCCGGCGCCGCAGGATCACCCTGACCGTGGCAGCCGCGGCACTGGCCGCGGCCGTGGGCGCAGGCGCCTGGCTGGCAACCTCAGCCGACAAACCCGACGGCCCGCCCCAGAGCGGTACGACGACATCGGCCCCGGCAACGCCGTAGCGCTCTACGGGCGTTGCGCCGTCTGAGGATCTCGAGGTGCTGCCGCATTCAACGGGGGCCTCGCGCCTCTTCCTGGGGTTCCAGCACCGCGTAGTCGCCGAAGACGCGGCGGTAGCGCAGGTGGTGGGTCTGTTGGGAGTGCTTGCGCTGCCATTCCTCGACCTGGGCGGGGTCGTGGCGTACGCCGGACTCGGCGCCGCAGTCCTTCTCGTCGCCTGACACGCAGCGTGCCTCGTACTCGGGCATGGCCGTCGCGTCCTGGACGATCGAGTACGGGACGTAGCGGAAGACCCGGCGGGTTCGGGTGGTGGTGTGCTCGTGCTCCTGGTGGCGGCGCAGGAGTACGTTCGCGTCGGTCACCGCGCTGGCGTCGTGGCGGGCTCGGGCCTGGTCGCGTCGGCCGGCCAGGTCCGTGCAGGTGCCGCAGCCGGGGACGGGGGCGGGTGGGCGTCCGAGGTCGTCGGAGGGCCGGTGCGTACGGCGGTTCGCCGCGCGTACACCGGCCCCGATCCGCTCCGCCTGCGTGGCCGGGCGGATCAGCGCCGGGTCGGCTTCCCACTCCCGGCCGCCGCCCACCGGGCGCAGCAGGGCGTACGGGCCCGCCTTCCCCTGGTACTCCCCGACCTTGTTCGTCGCCGGGTCGTAGACCTGCATCCCGGGCTCGAAAGCCGTCGTTTCCATGCTTACTCCGCACATCGCCAACTACTCTGTGTTGATCGAGCGTTGCTCAGAGGAGTGCCGGGTCGCAACGGCAGACCCGTGTCATTGATCGACTGTCACAGGGGGAGGCGGCCATGAGTCGACGCAATGCGGAAGGGAGTGCGGGGGCCACCGCGCCGGCCGTCTTCGGCGAGGTGCTCAAGCACTTCCGCGAAGCCGCCGGTCTCACGCAGGAGGCGCTGGCCGCGCAGATTCCGTGCGACCGGTCCCATGTCGCCCGCATCGAGGCGGGTACGCGGGTGCCGCAGGACACGTTCGCGAAGATGTGCGATGAGTTGTTGGGCACCGGTGGGGTGTTGCTGCGGTTGTGGGGGAAGATCGACTGGTACCCCGAGGTGCAGCATTCGGACTGGTTCGAGCGTAGGGCCAGGATGGACGCGGATGCCGTGGATCTGCGCGAGTATCAAGAGCGCGTCATTCCGGGCTTGTTGCAGACGCCCGACTATGCGTGGGCGCTGTTCGCGCGCGTCATGAGTGACGCTGAGGCGGAGGAGCGCGTCCGCGCCCGACTGAGCCGACAGCAGCGCTTCCTGGCCGACGACGGTCCGTTTTACGTTGCCCTCCTGGACGAGAGCTGTCTGCGGAACGTGGTGGGAAGCGCGGGCGTCATGCGCGGCCAGTGCGCGCACCTGTTGGAGGTCGCGCGCCGCGCCAACGTCCGTATTCAGGTGGTCCCCTCGTACCTGCCGTACGTCATCCGTCCCAACAGCTCCATGTCGCTGATCGAACTGCCCGACGGGCAGCGGTGGGTGTACTCGGAGTCGCTGGATCGCGGTCATTTCAACAGTGATCCAACCGTCTTCAGGCGGCACAGCCGAGCCTATGATGTGCTCAGGGCGGACGTACCGTCGGCCCGCGAGTCCGTCGCTCTGATCAGCGACGTGATGGAGGGGTACGAGCAGCATGGACAGGTACGAGCTGAGCGCGGCGACCTGGATCAAGAGCAGCCACAGCGGCGACAACGGCGGCAACTGCATCGAAATAGCCCCCGCTATCCCCGACGTCGTCCCCGTCCGTGACAGCAAGAACCCCGACGGGCCGGTGCTCGTCGTCAGCCGGGTGGCCTGGCTGGCGTTCGTCTCGCGTTACGGAGCGTGACCGGGTAGTCGCCGGGGCATGCCGCCTGGCGGAGCCGTTACGCTGGAGGGCGTGGCAGTCGTCGATGTATCCGAAGAGCTCAAGTCCCTCTCCTCGACCATGGAGTCGATCGAGGCCGTTCTGGACCTCGACAAGCTGAGGGCAGACATCGCCGTGCTCGAGGAGCAGGCGGCCGCGCCGTCCCTGTGGGACAACCCGGACGAGGCGCAGAAGATCACCAGCAAGCTGTCCCACCTCCAGGCGGAGGTGAGGAAGGCCGAGGCGCTGCGCGGACGGATCGACGATCTCGTCGTGCTGTTCGAGATGGCCGAGGAGGAGGACGACCCGGACACCCGGGCCGAGGCCGAGTCCGAGCTCGCGGCGGTCAAGAAGGCGCTGGACGAGATGGAGGTCCGGACGCTGCTCAGCGGTGAGTACGACTCCCGTGAGGCGCTCGTCAACATCCGCGCCGAGGCCGGTGGCGTGGACGCCGCCGACTTCGCCGAGAAGCTCCAGCGGATGTACCTGCGCTGGGCCGAGCAGCGCGGCTACAAGACGGAGCTGATCGAGACGTCGTACGCCGAAGAGGCCGGCATCAAGTCGACCACCTTCTCCGTGCAGGCGCCGTACGCCTACGGGACCCTGTCCGTCGAGCAGGGCACGCACCGGCTGGTCCGGATCTCCCCGTTCGACAACCAGGGGCGTCGGCAGACCTCCTTCGCGGGTGTCGAGGTCCTCCCCGTCGTCGAGCAGTCCGACCACGTCGAGATCGACGAGAGCGAGCTGCGGATCGACGTGTACCGGTCCTCCGGGCCGGGTGGCCAGGGTGTGAACACGACCGACTCCGCCGTGCGCATCACCCACCTGCCCACCGGCATCGTCGTCTCCTGTCAGAACGAGCGGTCGCAGATCCAGAACAAGGCCACCGCGATGAACGTCCTCCAGGCGAAGCTCCTTGAGCGCCGCCGACAGGAGGAGCAGGCCAAGATGGACGCCCTCAAGGGCGACGGCGGCAACTCGTGGGGCAACCAGATGCGGTCCTACGTCCTGCACCCGTACCAGATGGTCAAGGACCTGCGCACCGAGTTCGAGGTCGGTAACCCGGAGGCCGTGTTCAACGGCGAGATCGACGGTTTCCTGGAGGCCGGCATTCGCTGGCGCAAGCAGCAGGAGAAGTAAATTTGTCGACATGACAACCGCCCGCCATACCGGCTCGGTATTCGCGGGCGGTTGTTGTTTGTCTGGGTTTTACATCACACTCACAGGTCTGAGACCCGGCATTGCGTACGGAGCTGGACATTGCGTGCGCAACGGCCTTGACGCTGCTTTGAAAAATGGGAAGGGTGAAGGCTGGCATGCGTATCTCTGGGGCGCATGTGAGCCGGGGGACTTCGCTACAACTCAGCTGCCTCCGTTGATCACGGCCCCGAGCGCGGCCTCATTGACGAACAGCTACTGGGGGTAGCAACCATATGACCAATAAGACGCGGATCCGGGTCGCGCGCATCGCCGCCGGCGCTGTGATCGCCGCGGGCGCCTCGCTGACCGTGGCCGGCGCGGCCCAGGCAATCGACGGCAACGAAGGCGGCGAGAGCGGCCTCGTCGCGACGCTCGAGGTCCAGAACGAGAACGAGAACGACCCGTGCGACATCGTCGTCACGCCGGACTGTGAGAACCCGGAGGTGCCTCCCACGAACCCGGAGGTGCCCCCGACCAACCCGGAAGTGCCTCCCACGAACCCGGAGGTGCCCCCGACCAACCCGGAGGTCCCTCCCACGAATCCGGAGGTCCCTCCGACCAACCCGGAGGTGCCCCCGACCAACCCGGAGGTCCCTCCCACGAACCCGGGTAACGGTGGCTCCAACGGCAACGGCGGCTCCGGCAACAACGGCGGCTCCGGAAACAACGGCGGCTCCGGCAACGGTGGGTCCGAGAACGGCAACGGTGGCTCCGACAGCAGCACCGGCGGTTCCGGCAGCGGTACCGGCGGCAGCAACACCGACACCAACGGTGGCGGTAACAACAACTCCGCGCAGAACGTGGGCAGCTCCGCGCTGACCGACACCTCGCAGACCTCGGGCTCGTCCGACAACACCGCCCAGGGCGGCGACAAGGAGCTGGCCGAGACCGGTGCCGGTCAGACGACCTTCCTGATCGTCGGCGCCGCCACCATGATCGCCGGTGGTATCGGCTTCCGCGTCCTTCCGCGCCTCGCGGCCGGCCGGGGTGCCGCTGCCGCCTGACGGTAGGCACAAGTAGCTACGAAGGAGGCCCGGAGCAGCCAGCTCCGGGCCTCTTCGGTTACGTACTCGGTTTACGTACTCACGCGGTCTGGTGCGCCAGCAGCGCCACCGCCGCGACCAGCACCGCCAGCAGCGCGATCAGGGCTATCGGGTTCAGGCCCGCCAAGAAGTTCTCCTGCTGCAGCCGCTCGCGGTTCGCACGGCACACGGGGCACCGGCCCTCGCTCACGGGCGCGGCGCAGTTCGCGCACACCAACCGGTCGTACGTCATGCGCTCGCCCTCCTTGCACCGGTTCTGCTCCATACAACGCACACGGAAACCCGAACGTTCCCCCACCACTGTGCCAGGTTCCCGCAAGGCCCGCGCGGGGCGTCCCGGAGTGGAGACCTTGTACAGAACACCGGGCAAAAGCGCACAAGCCCCACCGAACCCCGTACGGCGCCTGCGCTTGCGGGCCCCGGTCGCGTATGGTCACGCCATCTACCCCCGGCGACCCGTGGTGCACCCGTGATCCGATTCGACAACGTCTCCAAGGTCTACCCCAAGCAGAGCCACCCCGCCCTCAGGGATGTGTCCCTTGAGGTCGAGAAGGGCGAGTTCGTCTTCCTCGTGGGATCCTCCGGCTCCGGAAAGTCCACCTTCCTGCGGCTGATCCTCCGCGAGGAGCGGGCCAGCCACGGGCAGGTGCACGTCCTGGGCAAGGACCTCGCGCGCCTCTCCAACTGGAAGGTGCCGCAGATGCGCCGCCAGCTGGGGACGGTGTTCCAGGACTTCCGGCTCCTGCCGAACAAGACGGTCGGCGAGAACGTCGCCTTCGCGCAGGAGGTCATCGGCAAGTCGCGCGGCGAGATCCGCAAGTCCGTGCCGCAGGTGCTCGACCTCGTCGGGCTGGGCGGGAAAGAGGACCGGATGCCCGGTGAGCTCTCCGGCGGTGAGCAGCAGCGTGTGGCCATCGCGCGGGCCTTCGTCAACCGGCCGAAGCTGCTCATCTGCGACGAGCCCACCGGCAACCTCGACCCGCAGACCTCCGTCGGCATCATGAAGCTGCTGGACCGGATCAACCGGACGGGCACGACCGTGGTGATGGCGACGCACGACCAGAACATCGTGGACCAGATGCGCAAGCGCGTCATCGAGCTGGAGAAGGGCCGCCTCGTCCGCGACCAGGCGCGCGGTGTCTACGGCTACCAGCACTGACCGCTGACACGCTCCACGGAAAGGCTTAACCAGACGCCATGCGCGCCCAGTTCGTACTGTCCGAGATCGGTGTCGGTCTCCGCCGCAACCTGACGATGACGTTCGCCGTCGTCGTCTCCGTCGCCCTGTCGCTGGCCCTCTTCGGCGGTTCGCTGCTCATGAGCGACCAGGTCAACACCATGAAGGGCTACTGGTACGACAAGGTCAACGTCTCGATCTACCTCTGCAACAAGAGCGACGCCGAGGTGGACTCCAACTGCGCCAAGGGCGCGGTCACCGAGGACCAGAAGAAGGAGATCCTCGCCGACCTGAAGAAGATGCCCGCGGTCGACACGGTCCTCTACGAGTCGCAGGACGAGGCGTACAAGCACTACAAGGAGCAGTTCGGCCAGTCCCCGCTGGCCGCCTCGCTCACGCCGGACCAGATGCAGGAGTCGTACCGGGTCAAGCTGAAGGACCCGGAGAAGTACCAGGTCGTCGCCACCGCCTTCGACGGGCGGGACGGGGTGCAGTCCGTGGAGGACCAGAAGGAGACCCTCGACAACCTCTTCCAGCTGCTCAACGGCATGAACTGGGCCGCGCGCGCGGTGATGGCGCTGATGCTCGTCGTGGCGCTGATGCTGATCGTCAACACGGTGCGCGTCTCCGCGTTCAGCCGAAGGCGCGAGACCGGGATCATGCGCCTCGTCGGTGCCTCGGGCTTCTACATCCAAGCGCCGTTCATCGCGGAGGCCGCGGTCGCCGGACTCATCGGAGGCGCCGTCGCCTGCGGTTTCCTGGTGATCGCCCGGTACTTCATCATCGATCACGGCCTGGCCCTGTCCCAGAAGCTGGAGCTGATCGACTTCATCGGCTGGGACGCCGTTCTGACGAAGCTTCCGCTCATCCTGGCCACCAGCCTGCTGATGCCCGCATTGGCGGCGTTCTTCGCGTTGCGCAAGTACCTCAAGGTGTGACGCACGCCAAGAGGGCCGCACGGGCAAGTCCCCGTACGGCCCTTTTGCGTTCCCCTAGACTCACCGCCATGTCAGAGCGTGACCTGTTCTGTCAGCCCCGCCGTGTCGGCCGCGGGGCCGTCCTGACGTTGGTGTTCGCCGGTGTGCTCGTCGCCGGGGCGGCCACCGGGTCGCTGCCGGGGACCACCGGTGAGCCGCGGGGCACGGACGGTGAGGCGCGGCAGGCCGTCGCGCCGAGCAGCCGACACGCCGAGGTCGCGGAGGCCGCCGCCGAGGCGATGGCGGACGGGAAGTCACCGGTGGAGGCCGCCGAGCGCGCCGTCAGCCGGAGCGGGGACCGCTGGGGTGCCGTCTACTCCGAGGGCGAGTACGAGGAGTTCGCGCGGGCCCTCGACGGCCGCTACACCGGCGTCGGGCTGGGCGCGCGGCGTCAGCGGGACGGCCGTATCGAGGTGACCCGGGTGCAGAGCGGGTCGCCCGCGGCGGCCGCCGGGCTCCGGGCCGGGGACCGGCTGATCAGTGTCGACGGCCGGCAGGTGGACGGGCTGCCCGTCACCGACGTCGTCTCCTTACTGCGCGGTGACGCCACCGACGCGGCGGCCGGTACGCCGGTCACGCTCCGCCTGGAGCGCGGCACGCGCGCGTGGAGCCAGACGCTGCGCCGGGCCAGCCTGTCGACCGACTCGGTCACCGTGCAGAAGCTCGCCGACGAGGTCACCGTCATCAGGATCGGCGCCTTCACCAAGGGCGTCGGGGAGTCCGTACGGACCGCCGTACGGAAGGCCCCCGCCGGCGCCCGGTTCGTGCTCGACCTGCGCGGCAACTCCGGGGGACTGGTCACCGAGGCCGTCGGCACCGCCTCCGCCTTCCTCGACGGAGGGCTCGTCGCCACGTACGACGTCGACGGCGACCAGCGCGCCCTGCACGCCGAGCCCGGCGGCGACACCACCAGGCCCCTGGTCACCCTGGTCGACGGCGGCACCATGAGCGCGGCCGAGCTGCTCACCGGCGCCCTCCAGGACCGCGGCCGCGCCGTCGTCGTCGGCTCCCGCACCTTCGGCAAGGGCTCGGTGCAGATGCCGAGCCGCCTGCCCGACGGCTCCGTCGCGGAGCTCACCGTCGGCCACTACCGCACCCCCTCCGGCCACACCGTCGACGGCACCGGCATCACGCCGGACCTGGAGGCGGACGGTTCGGACACCGCAGCGCTGCGGCAGGCGGAGACCGTGCTCAGCGGGCTGGGCGGGTAGCGGGCCCTGCCGGGGGCGACGGCTCGGGGGTTGTGAACAGGTGGCGACTGACGGCGCTTGAGCGTGTTCTGGCGTGCAGGTGTGAGTTTCCGGGCAGTGGTTGGCATCCCGCATTCCGGTGGGGAACGGGAGTTCGTGTATCGGATGTGTGACCTTTGCCGGTGGTGGTCGTTGGGTGTGGTGACGGATTTCCGCGACACCGGTTGGGGGGTGAAAGGGGTGGGTGGGCTGCGGGAGGTGGCGGCGCCGTTCGTGGTGCCCGGCCCCTCGGGGGTCGCGATCCGGACCCGGCTCAAGCACCTGACCGCCGGGGACGAGACGGTACTGCGTCTGGTCGGCGACCACCTCGGCTCGCTCGCTTCCCGTGATCTGAAGGCACGGTGCGCGGCCGGGCCGGAGCACGGCGGTGAGCAGTGGGCCGAGCGCAAGCGCGCTCTCACGCAGGAGTCCTCCTCCCGCTGGGCCGGGTCGGTCACGAAGGCCACCCACGACCAGTGGGCACTCGCCCGGCGCGGCCAGCTCGCGCACATCCAGAGCCTTCAAGCCGGGATCGACACCATCGGGCACCGGCTGTCCCTGCCCGTGGGGGCGAAGGGCAGCAAGAAGGCTCCGGGCGGCTACCGCAGCAGGCAGGAATGGTTCGCCAAGTCCCGCCGCCTGCGTGTGCTGGAGGACCGGCTTCAAACAGCCCGGGCGGAGCGTGAGGCCGGGCGGGTGCGCGTGGTGCGCGGTGGGAAACGGCTGATGAACACCCGCCACCACCTGGAACAGGCGCAGCTCACGGAAGAGCAGTGGCGCAAGCGGTGGGAGGCCGGGCGCCGGTTCCTGCAGGCCGATGGCGAGTCCGGGAAGCGGTTCGGCAACGAGACCATCCGGGTCACCGACGACGGCGAGGTCTCGATCAGGCTTCCCGCGCCGCTGACGCACCTGGCGAACGCCCCGCACGGCCGGTACGTCCTCACCACCCGTGTGGCGTTCGCACACCGGGGTGAGCAGTGGGCCGACCGCGTGGCGGCGAACCGGGCCGTGGCCTATCGCATCCACGAGGACGTGATCCGCGGGCGCTGGTACCTGAGCGCGTCCTGGACGATCCCCCCGGCCCAGACGGTGCCGCTGGAGGCGGCCCGTGCCGGTGGCCTGATCGGCTTCGACACCAACGCCGACCACCTCGCCGCCTGGCGCCTCGACACACACGGCAACCCCATCGGCAACCCACGGCGCTTCTTCTACGACCTGTCCGGCACCAGCCGGCACCGCGACGCGCAGGTCAGACACGCCCTGATCCGCCTGCTGCACTGGGCCGAGCGCCACGGCCTGGCCATCGCGCTCGAAGACCTCGACTTCCAGGCGGAGACCACCCGGGAGAAGCACGGCCGCCGCAAACGGTTCCGCCACCTCATCTCCGGCATGCCCGTCAGCAGGCTGCGCGCCCGGCTGGTGTCCATGGCGGCCGAACTCGGCATCCCCGTCGTCGCCGTCGACCCCGCCTACACCAGCAAGTGGGGCGCCCAGCACTGGCAGAAGCCCCTCACCAGCAAGAACAGGAAGACTTCTCGCCACGACGCGGCCGCCGTGGCGATCGCAAGACGCGCCCTGGGACACCCGATCCGGCGACGGACGGCACCGCCCCCGCACGACCGGAGCGATCGTGCGGGGCATCGGACCGACCAGGCCGAACCGGTGGCCCCGGGGCGTGAGGGAAACCGCCCCCGCATCCCCGGACCACGGACACGATCCGTGTACGCCGGACGCGGAGCGAACGCGGTCGACCAGAACGCCCAACACCGTTCGGGGCGCTCGGCTGAGCACGAGTCCTGGCAACAGGACTCACTCCCACTCAGTCTCTAGGAACGGTTAATGGCTTCCCGTCGGCCCCCTCCGTGGTGCGAAAATGGACGGCACTATGAGCAAGGGAATGTACGTACCCAAGGAGTCCCAGCCCAAGAAGGGCGGGACGGCCGCCAAGGCCAAGGACGGCGAGAAGGGCGGCAAGCGCAAGATCGTCGCGCAGAACAAGAAGGCCCGCCACGACTACGCCATCATCGACACCTACGAGGCCGGGCTGGTGCTCACCGGCACCGAGGTGAAGTCGCTGCGCCAGGGCCGTGCCTCGCTGGTCGACGGCTTCGTCCAGGTCGACGGGGGCGAGGCGTGGCTGTTCAACGCGCACATCCCCGAGTACAGCCAGGGCAGCTGGACCAACCACTCCGCGCGCCGCAAGCGCAAGCTGCTGCTGCACCGCGAGGAGATCGACAAGCTGGCGGTCAAGGCGGACGAGACGGGGCACACCATCGTGCCGCTCGCCCTGTACTTCAAGGACGGACGCGCGAAGGCCGAGATCGCGCTCGCACGGGGCAAGAAGGAGTACGACAAGCGGCAGACCCTGCGTGAGCAGCAGGACCGGCGCGAGGCGGACCGGGCGATCGCGGCGGCGAAGCGGCGGCAGCGGGGCGCGTAGCGGGGCGTGGAGCAGGGCGCCCAGGGGGGCGGGAATACGCTGGCATCGGCGTGCGTTGGTCACGTACGATGGCGCCTGTACCCCACAGCGGGTACAGGGTTTGAAAAATCAACATGGGGATGATCGGTTTCGACAGCGGCTGTCGAAGCAGGGGAAGCGTGTCGAGGAAGCGGCCATGATCTCGTAAACCACAGGCCGAAACCAATAATCGCCAACACCAAGCGCGATTCCTTCGCCCTCGCTGCCTAAGTAGCGACTTGCGAAGTGTCAGCCCGGGGCTGTTCCCGACCCGGATCCTGGCATCAGCTAGGGAACTAAACCTTGATCCCGGTCACGGGGTGAAGAGGGAAATCAAACAGTGACTGAGCCCGTTCCGGACTTGTCTGGGTGATCCGGAGGGCTGAGAAACTCGCACCAGACTGCACACGGAGAAGCCCTGGTTCCGCACCGTTGGACGCGGGTTCGATTCCCGCCATCTCCACTCATCCCATGTGGCGAAAGCCCCGCTGCTCCTTCCCGAGCAGCGGGGCTTTCGCGTTGACGTCAAACGAACGTCCACGCCGGTCGTGGCGCCGTGCTCTCGGCCGACGGCAGGGCGACGGACGTGACCGGTATGCGGCTCTCCGCGAGGTCGTCGGGGCAGATCGCGGTGACCGACAGATCGCCGGGGACCCGCCGCAGGCCGAGCTGCTCGAGCCGTGTCAATGGGTGGTGCGGGAAATGGCGCAAGGGGATTGCCCGGGGGCGGCCAGAGGTCGGGTAGCCATCAGTGAGGCGAGGAGGGCGATGGTCGCCGCGGCGAGTGGTACGCCGTACCCGGCCGTCGCCGAGACGTGCTCCACCATCCAACCCCCTGCCGCGCTCCCGCCCGCGATGCCGCCGAGCAGGCCGGTCACCGCCAGGGTCATGCCCTCGTTGAGGCGGCCCTCGGGGGTACGGCGCTGGATCAGGGCCATGTTGGTGATCATGGTGGGAGCGGTCGCCATACCAGCGATCAGCACCGCGCCCGCCAGCACCGTCAGCGAGCCGGTCAGGGCCGCGGCGAGCAGGGGCAGCGTCAGCAGGGCGGCCATCGCGGCGATGCACCACGGGTAGCGGCGCTCGGCGGAGCCGGCCCGGCTCACCGCCCCGTACAGCAGGCCCGCCGCGCACGAACCGGCGGCCTGGAGGGCGAGGATCAGCCCCGCCGCCGCGCGGTGCCCGCGCTCGTCGGCGAACGCGATGGTGACGACCTCCGTCGCGCCGAACACCGCGCCCATCGCGAGGCAGACGGCCAGCAGGGGGCGCATGCCGACAGCGCGGAGCGGTGTGTTCCGGCTCCGCGAGGCGGGCGGCAACGGCTGGGACGGGGGTTCCGTGGAGCGCTGGGCGGTGAACAGGGCCACGCCTGTGACCAGCAGCGACAGGGCGACCAGCACACCGGCCTCCGGGAAGAGGGCCTCGCAGAGGAAGGCCGCGAGGACCGGGCCCAGCATGAAGCACAGCTCGTCGACTGACTGCTCGAAGGAGTTCGCGGTGTGCAGGGACCGGGGGTCCTCCTTGCCGCTCTTGCTGTTCTTGTCGCTCTTGCCGCTCGTGTTGTCCTTGTCGTCCTTGTCGTCCTTGAGGAGGTGGACCCAGCGGGCGCGGGACAGCCCGCCGATGTTCGGGATGGTCGCGGTCGCGGCGTACGCGGCGAACAACGTCCAGGTGGGGGCGTTGTGGCGCAGGCAGAGGAGCAGGGCGACGGAGCTCAGCGTCGCCAGGAGCGTGGCGGGAAGGGCGATCCGGGCCTGCCCGTGCCGGTCGATGAGCCGGGCGATCCAGGGGGCGACCAGTGCGGTCGCCGCGAGCCCGGTCGCGGTGAGGGCGCCGGCGAGGGCGTACGAGCCGCGGGCGTCGGCGACCATCAGGATCGCACTGATGCCGAGCATGCCCATGGGGAGCCGGGCGAGCAGGCCGGCGGCGGTGAAGGCGCGGGCGCCGGGGGTGGCGAGGAGGCGGCGGTACGGGCCGGGCGTGCGACTGGGGATTCGAGGGGTGAAGTCGGCGGCCACCAGGGTGTCGGCGGTGACCGTGAGTATCGGGGTGGGTGACGGCGGCATGGATCAACCGTCGCGCCGGAGCGATCAACGCGTCCAACACCTGATGGGGGCCGATTCACGCACCTCAATTGTCAATGGCGCTGCGTGGCGGCCGCGTTGTACGTTCACCAGGTGCCCGCCACTCACCTCGACCCCCGCCTCCTGCGCGCCTTCCTCGCCGTGTCCGAGGAGCTGCACTTCACCCGGGCCGCGGCCCGTCTCTACGTCGCCCAGCAGGCGCTCAGTCGCGATGTGCGGCGGCTGGAGCGGGAGTTGGGCGCCGAACTGTTCGTACGGACCACCCGTCAGGTGACGCTCACGCCCGACGGGGAGCGGCTGGTGCCGTACGCGCGCCGGGTGCTGGCGGCGCAGGAGGAGCTGTTGAACGCCTTCTCCCAGGCGCGTCCCCTGCTGGTGGACCTCAACTCGCCCGGCCTGGCCACCGGGCGCCGGGTACTGGCGCGGGCCCGCGAACTCGTCCCCGAACTGGAGCTGATGGCCCGCTACGAGAGCGGGCTGACCGGCGCGGCGGCCGAGATGCTCGCGGGGCGGCTGGACGCGTCGTTCGGGCGGTTCGCGGGGCTGGACCCGGCGCTGCGGTCCGGGCTGGAGCATCAGCCGGTGCGATACGAGCCGATGGCCGTCGTACTGCCCGAGGACCACCGGCTGGCCGGGCTGACGGAGGTGCCGTTGGCCGGGCTGGCGGGGGAGCGGGTGTATGCCGGGGCCGGGAATCCGCGCACCCCGGAGTGGACCGACCTCGCGCACCGGCTGTTCGACGGGCGGGGCATCGAGGTCGCGGCGCCGGCTCCGTTGGCCGTCGGGGACGAGGAGTTCCGGCGGATCATCGAGAAGAGCGGGACGCCGGTGCTCGCGGTGGTGGGCTTTCCGGCCATGCCGGGGACGGTGTCGCGGCCGCTCGTCGACCCGGTCCCGCTGTCCCCGGTGTCGCTGGTGTGGCGGAAAGGGCTGGTGCATCCGGCCCTGGACGCGCTGCGGGGGGCGGCGGCCGGGGTCGCGGGGGAGGAGGGCTGGTTGCGGGTGCCTGACGGGGGGTGGGTTCCGGACGTCGACAGGGAGGTGATGGCTCGGCCGGATGTGTCCCCAGCTGTCTCCGTCGTACAAGACGACGATGTCTAAATGAGTGCATCCCGTACACGGGGGGACATGTCTGCGCTAGATTCGTCGACCCGGGCACAGACGGCACAGAGGGGTGCAAGAGCGGGCGGACCGGGCGGGGGCCGGTGCGATCGACGTGTGCCCGGGGCGTCCGCGCACCCCGAACCGTCCCGTGGGGGAAGTGCGCACGTGAGGAACTGGCGGGAAGAGGCCCAACCGGTCTGGCCCGAGGCGGCGTTGCCGACGGGGGAGGTGCCGGTGGTGGTGGGGGACACGCAGGCGTTTGCGGGCCTCGACGGCCCTGAAGGGGTGGGTGCGCCAGGGAGGTGGGGCGTTGGCCCTACTGGCCCCGGTGGCCCGACTGGCCCCGGTGGCCCGACTGGCCCCGGTGGCTCGACTGGGCCCGGTGGACCTACTGGCCCCGGTGGCCCTGAGTGGTCCGGTGGCCCTGAGTGGTCCGGTGGGGCTGAGTGGTCCGGTGGCCCTGAGCGGTCCGATGGGGCTGAGCGGCCCGGCGGCCCTGAGCGGCCCGGTGAGGCTGAGCGGTCCGGTGGGGCTGAGTGGTCCGGTGGGGCTGAGTGGTCCGGTGGCCCTGAGCGGTCCGGTGAGGCTGAGTGGTCCGATGGGGCTGAGCGGCCCGGCGGCCCTGAGCGGCCCGGCGGCCCTGAGCGGTCCGGCGGCCCTGAGTGGTCCGATGGGTCTGGTGTGCTCGGTCCTGGCGGTCCTGGTCCCGAGGGGCCCGCCGGCTCGACGGGCGTCGGCGGCCTCGACGGGCCTGAGCGGGCCGGTGGCGCCGGGGACCCTGTCGGCGAGGGCGGAAGCCGTGGTCGTACGTCGTCCGGTCGTGGCCGTGGATTCGATCGCGGACGTGCCCTCCAGCGCATCGGCATCATCACGGCCCTCGGCTGCGGGGCCTACGCGGCGGCCTTCGTCGGGAGTCTGCTGCCGGGCGGCCCCGGCACGCAGTGGCTGCCGGAGTCCGGGCGGGACGACGGCAGGTCGGCGGCGGGGCAGGTGGACGGCTCGCAGCCGCCCGTCTCCTCCACGAACCCCCGTCGGGGAGCCCAGGCTCCGGTGACCTCGCGCACGACCTCGTCCCCCTCCGCCCCTGCCACGGCCGACCCCGGGCCGAGTACCGCACCGACCGCCTCCGCGGCCCCGGCGCCCCCCAGTGCCTCCGCCACCGTGCCGGGGCCGGGCGGCCCCTCGCCGAGCGGATCGGCGCCGGAGCCCGGCACGGGGGCGAGCAGCGCGCCGCCGTCGACCGGCCCGGCCGACCCGCCGGTGGAATCCCCGCCCGCCTCACCGCCGCCCAGCAGCGCCGAGCCGTCGCCGGACGCCTCGCCGTCATCGCCGGCGGAGATAATGACGGTGGCGCACGGCGCCTGAACAGCGGCCGCCGTATCCCTGATGCCGGTGTCGGAGGGCGCTGATACCCTCCAGCAGATCATCGCGAGGTGACGTTTCTTCGGCCGAGGGGGAGGGATCCCGGCCGGTCACCTCCGCGCGGCTGCGGTTCGCCGCGGTCCGTTTCAGGGGAGGGACCGTCGTCTTGCGCCGTACCCATGTCTTCCGGCTGCGCCTCACTGCCGCGATCGGTGTGGTCCTGGCAACCACCCTGGTCGGGGGCCACGCGGCCACGGCCGCGCCCGCGTCGGCGCCCGGGTCGGTCATCGCGACGGCCGGCGAGGCGGGGGAGCAGACGGTGGTGCCGTATCCGAGCGGGCGGACCACGCTCGCCGGTGTCGGCTCGACCGGGTTCCTGACCTGGGGCAACGACGGCCTCGACCGGTGGACCAGCTTCGCTGACGGTTCGTCCACCCACCTGGCGGAGCCCGGGTGGGTCGCCATGGCCTCCAGGGCGTCGGATGTCGTGCTGATCCTCAAGTCCAGCGGCCTCGTCGAACTCCGCGACATGAGCACGAGCACCTCCGTACTGACCCTGAACCCGGGCGACATGGGGCCGCAGGGCCAGGCCGTCGGCGCGGTCGGCGCCACCCTCTTCGTACGGACCTCGAACGGCGCCGGAGGCCACGACGTCCACCTGGTCGGCAAGGCGGACGGCGAGCTGTCGAAGCGTACGGTGACCGGCCTGCCGCAGGACGCGACGGACCCGACCGTCCGGGCGGGCACCCCCACCCATGCCGTGCTGGTCTACCAGACCCCCCGTGGCCGCCAGTGGGCGCTGGTCGACGTTTCCGCCGGGACCGTCGTCAAGACGCACGCCATGGCTTCCGCCCCCGACTCCGTCGCCGTCTCGGGGACGCGCGTCGCCTGGGACGAGACCGACTCCACCGGGAAGAAGCACGTGGTGGTCGCCCCTCGCGGGACCGGCGCGGATCAGCGGATCCCCCTCGGCCTGACCAGCGAGAAGGTGGCGGTCGGCCTGGTGGGCGACTGGGTGACGTACGGGATCGACGGCGGAGAGGTCGCGTCTGACCCGAACCCGCTGTACGCGCTGACGGCGCGCAACCTCACCACGAACGCCACCCGCAAGGTCCTCGACCAGGTACGGCAGACGGCCACGGCACCCGACGGCACGCTGCACGCGAGCGGCGCCACCGCGACCGGGGACGTGGGCCTGTACCGGATCGTCCTCGGCGCCGACGGGGCGCCGGCCGCCACGCTCGTGGCGAGCACCGGCGATCCGGCCAGGGTGATGCTGCTCGGCCACAAGATCCCCGCGGTGATCGACCTGGACAGGACCGGCGGCCGGTTCCGGCTGGAGTGGCAGCTGTCCCGGATCAACGTGGTCGTGGACGTCACCCTGCGCAACACGCGCACCGGGGAGACGAAGCGGGAGACCGTGTATCCCCTGTCGGTCAGCTACGACGACCCGCACCGGGTCTACTTCGACTGGGAGGGCGACGTCTCGTGGAACGGCGCCTCCGGCATGTTCTCCGGTGCCAGGAGCGGCTCGTACACCTGGCAGATCAACGCCCGGCCGCTCGACGGCATCGGCCCGAACCTGGCCGCCTCGGGAACGTTCACGGTCGCCCGCAAGCCCGGCCTGCACGACTACGACGCCGACGGCTACCCGGATGTCCTCGCACGGGACACGACGGGGCGGCTGTGGCTCAAGAAGACCTACGACGCGCTGGAGTACGGCGGCTTCCACCAGTACCCCGAGACCCTCGTCGGCAGCGGCTGGAACATCTACGACCGCATCGAGGCGTCCGGAAACCTCGGCGGCGCGCCCGGGAGCGACCTGGTGGCCCGGGACCGTGACGGCGTGCTCTGGCTCTACCTCGGCACGGGCAACGTCAAGGCCCCGTTCGCGTCCCGCGTCCGGATCGGCGGCGGCTGGAACACGTACACCCAGCTCACCGGCGGCAGCGACCTGACCGGCGACGGCCGCGCCGACCTCGTCGCCACCGACAGGGCCGGCGCCCTGTGGCTCTACAAGGGCACCGGGAACTGGCGAGCCCCGTTCGCGTCCCGAGTGAAGATCGGCTCCGGCGGCTGGGGCACGTACGACCAGATCGCCGCCACCGGCGACATCGCGGGTGCCGCTGCCGGTGACCTGGTCGCCCGCGACCGTGACGGCGTGCTGTGGCTCTACCTCGGCCGCGGCAACGGCACCTTCGCCCCGCGCACCCGGATCGGCGCCGGCTGGAACACCTACCAGCACCTCCTCGGCATCGGCGACGGCAACCGCGACGCCCGCCCCGACGTGTACGCGACCGGCCTGCGGTACGAGAGCCCCGACCCCTACCTCTACACGAGCACGGGCGACTGGCGCAGACCGCTCAACGGCCGCGCGGACGTCTTCCGCTCCTTCAACGCGATCCGCACGTACAACCTCTTCGTCTGAGTCACACGATTCGAAGGACCCTCCCCTTGCGTTCCGTACAGAGAACCGCCGCCAGAAGACGCCTCGCCACTGCCGTCGCCACCGTCCTCGCCCTCACTACCACCGGACTCGGCACCGGCCTGACCACCGCCCCGGCGACTGCCGCGCCCGCCGCCGTCGCTGCGACCACGGGAGCTGAGGCGCAGTCAGTCATCCCGTTCCCGAAGGGTGATGTCCTGGACGGCGCGACCGCCACGGGCTACCTGACCCGGAACGATGCCACCGATACCCGGAGCTGGCTGCCCGCCTCGGGCGGCTTCGGGGCGCAATGGGCCGGGAACACCACCGTCCAGGGCACCGGGACCGGTGATCTCGTCGCCAGGTACACCCCCGGCGACGCCACCGCCAAGCTCATGGACATGGCGAGCGGATCGACGGTCCACGCCTACAACCTCGGCCCGTCCGACAGCGGTGTCGGTTACGCGGGCGCCGCCGGCACCTCCCTGTTCACCACGCTGGACAACTCGGCAGGCGGCCAGACCCTCCGCATGCACAGCGACAGCGAGGCCCTGCGGACGGTGGCCGGCCTTCCGGAGACCGCCGCCGACGTGACGGTCGCGGCCGGTACCGCCGCCCACGCCCAGGTGACCTGGTCCACCGGCACGGGGCCGGACACCAAGCGCTTCCTCGGCCTCCTCGATCTCGCCTCCGGCGCGGTGACGGAGACCTACGAGCTGCCGGCCACCGCCGAGGGCTCGGACATCGCGGTGTCGGCTACGGACGTGGCTTGGGTCGAGTACACCGACCCGACCAAGATCGCCGAGGCCACTGTGGTGGCCACGGAGCGTTCCACGGGTACGTCCGAGAACGTCTGGGTGGGCAGGGCGCGGCCCAGGGCGGTGGAGATCGCCCTGCAGGGCGACTGGCTGATGTTCGGCAACCGCAGCAGCCTCGACTCCGTTGACTGGTCCTACGAGGACGGTCTGACCGCGTACCACCTGAGGTCCTATGGACCCGAGCCCAGGCTCCTCCACCATCTGACCTCCGCCGCCATCGCCCCCGACGGCACGCTGTTCGCACGCGGCGGCACCATCGCGGACAACGAAGGCGTGTACCGGATCGCGCCCGGTGAGGACGGCGTCCCGGCCGCCACTCTGGTCGCGAGCACCGGCGAGCTCACCGAGGTCACGCTGACCGGTCATACCATCCCGGCCGTGGTCGACCTGGACCGCAATGGCGGTCAGGCGACCCTGGGTTGGAACCTGTCCCGAGGCAACGTGGCCGTGGACATCACTCTGCGGCACGTGCGCACGGGGAAGACCCGGTCCATCTACCTGACGAACCCGGGGGCGACCGTCCGCTGGGACTGGCAGGGTGACCTGGGTTCCGCGTATGCCAGCGCCCACAACGGCGACTACACGTGGTTGATCGACGTCCAGCCGCTCAACACCATCGGCGATGGCTTCACGGCCTCCGGCACGTTCAAGGTCGTCCGCACCCAGCCCCACGACTTCGACGACAACGGCACGCCGAACACGCTCGCGCGGGACACCGCCGGGCGCCTGTGGAACAGGGACACGCACTCGCTCAACCCCTCCGAACCCTTGGGGGTGGCAGGGACGAAGCTCATCGGCGGCGGCTGGAACATCTACGACCGGATCGAGACCGTCGGCAACGTCGGCGGTGCCGCCCACGCCGATGTGATCGCCCGCGACGGCAGCGGTGTGCTGTGGCTGTACCTCGGCAAGGGCGACGGCACGTTGGCGAGCCGCATCAAGATCGGCGGCGGCTGGCAGATCTACGACAAGCTCACCGGCGGCACCGACTACACCGGCGACGGCAAGGCCGACCTCCTTGCCACCGACACCTCCGGGGTGCTCTGGCTCTACAAGGGCACCGGCAACTACAGTGCCCCCTTCGCCACTCGAGTGAAGGTCGGTGGCGGCTGGGGCATCTATAACGACATCACCGCCATGGGTAACGTCGGCGGCGCTGCCGCGGGCGACCTGCTCGCCCGTGACCGTGACGGCGTGCTGTGGCTCTATCTCGGTTACGGCAACGGCACCTTCGCGAGCCGCGTGAGGATCGGCGGCGGCTGGAACGTCTACAGCGACCTGGTCGGTATCGGCGACGGCAACCGCGACGGCCGCCCTGACCTGTTGGCATACCCGGGGAGCCGCCACGACAGTTACTTCTACAGCGGCACCGGCGACTGGCAAGCGCCGTTCGGGCCGCGGACAGGCTCTTTGGCCGTGCATCCGATCGACTACTACTACCCGATCGACATCGTCGCATGACCAGAGCCGGGGACCGGAAGCCGAGCACCACCCACCGCACCGGTCCCCGCACTCCGCCCCGGCCGCCGCCGCGCCCAGCCGGCGTCGGCTGCCTCACTGGCGACCGGCTTGCTCGGCGTTGCGGTGACCGCTTGGAGATTCATTTCGGGGGGCCGGACAGGCCAGTTCGGGCTTCGAATGGTTCGGGGAGCACGTCACCAGTGCCAAGGACAGGAACGAGGGGCGTTCGAGGTAGAAGCCCAGTGAGACGTCCGTGCCTGACTCCAGCCGCTCAGCAGTGGTGTTCAACAGCACGGTCAGACGGGTGGTGTCACGGTCCCGGTCCGAGGCGAACCGGGGTGCGTACTCCGCCAGCCGTTCCCCGAGCCAGGCCGCCGCTTCCTTCGGCTCGTGCCATGTGCCGCACACCAGGGAGCGCGGCTTGATCAGCCAGTACGCCGTTTCCAGCGGAGGCAGATCAATGGTGGGGAACTCCGCCGCCACTTCCCGGTAGCGCTGGATCAGCTCCGGCTTGCTTCCGGCTGGAGGAGGCTCGGGGTGCGGGGGCCGTCGCACGGCTTCCTGGTCGAAGCGCTCTTTGGGGCCGGTCCATAGGTAGCCGTGGTGGTGCACTGGTCGTTCCCGTTCGAGACGTGCCGGCCGGGCACGGTCCGGAGACGGGGGACGGACCCGGCCCGGCCGGTGTGAGGCGAGGGTCAGGCGTTGAGCCCGAAGCGCGCCGGGTCGATGCCGGCGGCGTCCAGCTCAGCCCTGGTAAAGCGGAGCGGCTGCGTGTCCGGCCGCTTGCTGTCGCCGAGGGCCCAGGCGTCGTCGCCGATCCGGGCGAGGGTGACGCAGGACTCGCCGTCGGGGTGGGTGTTGCCGCCGCACGCCTTGGCGAACACAGCGGTGTCGATGTCGAGGGCGTACAGGTCGGTGCCGTTCTGCATCAGCGTGCCTCCTGATCGTCTTCGCGGCCGTGGCCGGACCGCCAACCGCCCATGTATGGGCAGAAGTTGATGGGGAGAGGGGAGAAGGGAACTCAGTGCCGGGAATCGCGACCGCGTTCCGTGCAGCGTCGGCACTCGCACGGCGGCCAAGCGGACGCGAGCAGAGGCGGAAGATCGTGCGTGGCGCGGACGGCCAGCTCGGGCCCCCAGGTCTGCCCTGAGTCGCGGGAAACCCGAATCGTCATTAGCGGTCGGTCGGCGAAGAGATCGCGCGTTCCCCTGCTCATGACGCGTGTGCCTCTTCGTGGTGCAGGCGCATCCGTACGTTGGCGTCGGGAACGGCGCTGTAGTCTCCGCTGGACCGAGCGTTCTGCCTGGTGACCACGAAGGACAGGCACATGGCACAGCCGGGTACGGCGGAGAGCTCGGCAGGCAGCTCGGTCAGGTCGTAATCCTGCAGCTTCTGCGTTTCCATACGTCGCCTCCACGGCTGATCGGCTCTCGCTGCAACGAACGTATGGAGGCAGCGGGTTGCCGATCCATGGACTTGCATGAGCTTGCGCAGCGATCACCCGATGGCGTCGATAGCGGCGGTGATGAGCGACCTGGCCTGTGCGCCGTACACGGCAATGGCGGACAGTTCGGCGAACGCCTTCGCGTACTCCGCGATCTCGCCGGGTTGGGTGACGGTGAGGTGCGCGGAGACGAGTTCCACGTTCACCTGTGCGTCGTCGTACATGGTGAACGACTCGACGGGCCATCCGGCACCGCGCGGAGTGCCGAGCGGGATGACGCCCAGGCTGACGGAAGGCAGCGACGCGACGGAGATCAGGTGGCCGAGTGCTCCGGCCATGGTGCCGTTATCGCCGATGACCGTGCGCAGCACCCATTCCTCGACGAGTATGGCGAACCGGTGGTTGCCAGAGTGCAGGATGCGCTGCCGGTCCATGCGGACGGCCACGGCGTCGTCGATGTCGTCGGGTACATCTCGGAGGTGGGCCACGGTGCTGAGTACGGCGCGGGTGTAGGCGGCCGACTGGAGCAAGCCAGGGATCACCCAGGATTGGTAGACGCGGAAGCGGCGGGTGCGTTCAAAGAGTGGCGCCACAGACTGCTGGACGCGCCGCAGGCCCGCCCGCTCCATGCGCCGCCACTGGACGTACGCGCCCTCGATGCCACGTGCCGTGGCGATCAGGTCGGCGGTCTGATCCTGGGCGGCGCAAAGCGTCGTGTACGTCCGGATGTCCGCGTCGGATGGAGGTGTGCGCCCGTTCTCAAGTCGCGAGCACTTTGACTCGTGCCAGTCGGCACGTCTGGCCAGCTCCCGAGCTGTGAGGCCGGCGTCCTTGCGAATCTCGCGAAGACGCCGACCAAGGGCCTGCCGTGCCTGCTGAACACCAGATGAAGTCACGCTGGGGATTGTGGATCAGGCGAGCCTGTAGGCCGCATGCGGCACCGCTAGGGCCCAGACTGATTCGAACGCATCCGCGCACAGCTTCACGACGGCGGGATCGTCGGTGAACTCCTCGTCCTCCGGTGCGAGTTCGCCGTTGCCAGCGAAGTGGTGGAAGACCACTGAGCTGTCGTCGAAGAGCCAGAAGTCGTTCCCGGGCAGCGCCAGCCCGGATGCGCGACGGCGAGGCAGCCAGCGTACTTGCTCACCAGCCTCCACGGTGGGGCCGGTCAGGTGATGTTCGAATCGGATGTAGTCCGACACGGGCTCCGACACGATTCGGGCCCTGCGTATTTCAACTCCCTGGGCGACGAGGTCGGCGATGAGCCGTAGCCACGGCCGACGCTCCGGGTCTCTTTCGGAGGGATCGTCACGGACGCCGTTCTGCCATGAGATGAACCGAGGGTCGGAGCGCATGTACTCGTCGCGCATCTCCAAATGGACTGCGGAGCGTGTGCAGCGTCGCAGCCGGTCCTCAAGAGTCGGCACTGCCACCGTTCTTCACCTCCGGGAAGAACTGCACCATGCGTTTCGGGATCTCGATGACGTCCTCGTGGCCGGGGAGGTCCAGCTGCGAACGCCGGTCCTCGTCGTCCACCTTCCAGCCCTGCACCAGATAGGTGCCCTTCTCGTCGTCGAGGTAGATGGTGGGGGACTTGCCTTCCGGGCTCTCGGGATCCTGGCCAAGCTTGATCAGAGCCATCGCTTCCTCCCTTGTCGTTGGGCCTCAGTGCTCGATCTTGCGCTCAATGCCGAACCCGAAACAGGAACTTGCAAGAACTTGCATGTGGATCAGCCGGGCGAGACGTGTCGTGTGTTCCGCGCGTATCGGAGGAAGACCGACCAGGTGGTGGGGGGAAAGGTGAGGTGGGGGCCAGTGGTGGATTTGGAATCGCGGATGTGGATGGTGGCGGGGGCGGTGGCTATCTCGACGCAGTTCGAACTGTCGCCGCTGTAAGTGGACTTCTGCCAGCGGAGGGTCTGCACGGTCGGTCTCTCTCAGCTGTCCTGGATGAGGCTGTGGATGAAGTCGCGTGACTCGGCTGGGCCGAGGGCGCAGGACTCCATGTGGTCGAGCACGGCACGGTACTTGCTCAGCTGTGCCTCCGCGTCGAGGAATCCGCAGCCGCCGTGATGGGTGTCGAGCTGCACAGTGTCGAGCTGAGGGACCGGAGCCTCGACGTAGTCGAAGGACTGCCCGGTACTCGGGTAGTGCTCCGAGTCGAATGGGATCGCCCGGATGGTGACGTTGGGCAGCTCGCTCATGCCGAGGAGATGCTTGAGCTGACCGCGCTTGACGTCGGGGCCGCCGAAGCTCATGCGCAGGGCCGACTCGTGGATGATCGCCGAGTACGGGGGCGGCTCCTCACGGTGCAGGATGCCCTGCCGTTTGATGCGGTAGGTGAGGCGGTGCTCGATCTCGTACTGCCGCATGGGCGGTACCACGGCATGGAAGAGGGCGCGGGCGTGGTCCGTGGTCTGTAGCAGTGCCGGGATGTGCATCGCCAGGGCTACCCGCAGACCAGTGGCGTGATGTTCGAGTTCGGCCAGGTCGACCAGCGCGGCGGGCAGATGCTCGCGGTATTCCTCCCACCAGCCGCGCGACCGGCGCCTCGTCATCGCAGCCAGGGCCTCGATCAGGGCCTCGTCCGAGCAGTCGTAGGCGGATGCCACTGCTCGGACACGGTCGGCGCTCAGAGAGCTCCGGCCGGTTTCGATCATGCTGACGCGCCCTTGATTGACGCCCAGTTGCGAGGCGGCCTCGGTGACGGTGAGCCCAGCGCGTTCACGTAGTTTGCGCAGTTCGGCGCCGAGACGCCGCTGGCGCAGTGTCGGGTTATTGGTGGGTGGCAAGGCGCCTCCTTCCAGGCCGCAACGCGGCGTTCCTGTAACCCACACGAAGTAATCGCGGACATCTCTCTAAGGTTTGGGAGATACATCTTCCGTTGTGCCTCTAGTTTAGGACCCATACCGCCCAACCCACCTCGCCCGTAAGCCGGAAGCGCACCAACCCAGGCAATGCCACCGCCCGGCGTGGTCGTTGAGCGGGCCCAAATCCCCTTCCTGCCACGTCTCCGGAGGTTTCCATGGGCACCGTATCCCCGTCCGACACCTGGGTGTACGCCCTGCGCCTGCCCCACGACCCCCGCGCGGCACGGGTCGCACGTACGACCGTGAGGTCCGTGCTCGACGGGTACGGCAGACACGAAGTGCGTGATGTCGTCGAGCTGTTGACCTCCGAGATGGTCACCAACACCTTCCTGCACACCGACGGGCCCGCATCCCTCCGCCTCACCGCGCTCGCCGACGCGCGGCTCCGCGTCGGGGTCTGGGACACCGAACCCCGTATTCCCGCGCCCTTCGACCGGCCGCCCCACGACCGGGTTCCGCTTGCCCCGGCGCGCGCCGGCGACGGGCGCGGGCTGCGGCTCGTACAGGAATACGCCGACTGCTGGGGCGGGGTGTCCCTCGGTGAGGGGCCGTTCGGTCGCGGTGGCGGGAAGTTGTTGTGGTTCGAGGTGGGCGGGACGCGCGCGGAGGCCGGAAGGAACCGTGCCGTGCGGGTGAGGCGTGGAGAGTTGCGAGGCACGTGATCCGCACAGTGCCGCTGGTCCTCCGGGACCCGACAAGGAGGACACCCAGCGATGACGCAGCCTCCCGCGCAGCCGCCGCAGGATGGACAGGGCCCTGGACACGGGTACGGCTATGGAGGTGGGCCGGGGCCGTACGGGCCGCCGCCTCAGGGGGCGGGTGCGGGGCAGCAGCCGAATCCGTACGGGGCGTCTTCGGGATATGGGCAGCCCACGGCGCCGATACCCGGGCCGTACGGGGCCCCGCCCGCGGGCTACGGTGCGCAGCCCCCGTACGGTTACGGCGGTGCCCCCTACCCGCCCCCGCCCCCCACCCGGAAGCGTCGTACCGGGCTGATCATCGGCGGTGCCGTCGTGGCCCTCGTACTGGTCGTGGGCGGCGTGGTCCTGGCGACGAAGGGCGGGGACGATGGCGGCGTGCAGAGTGACAGCACCGTGTCCGCCTCGCCGACCGCTTCGGAGAGCGCGAGCGGCGAGCCGACCGACGAGCCCAGCAGTGAGCCCTCCGACGAGCCGATCGACGAGCCCTCCGACGAGCCCTCCGACGACCCCCTCGACGCCCCCGGTCCCGCCCCCGCCACAGGCTTCGTCGGGCAGTGGCGGGAAACCGGCGGGGTGCTGCTCACCGTGGGGGAGAAGTACGCCTCCGGCGAGTACGCGGGGAAGCATCACGTCAACATCATCGGGAGTGAGGAGGGGATCCTCGTCGGCATCGGCGCTGATGTCAGTGGCGGAGCCTTCCGGATCGCGGTGGCGCCGTACGGCAGTGAGGACAAGGGCGAACTGCGGGCGGGGACCTGCACCCGCGTCGGCGACGCCGTGAAGATCGCCTGGGACAAGGGCGGCACCGACACCCTGGACTGGGTCGGCTAGCGGCGCCCACCTCTCACCCGCCCTCCGCCCGAGGTGAGAGCAAAGTTCCCTTCCGGTCACCCACAGCCACAGGGCGGAAACGCGCTCTCCCTACCTTCGGGACTCAGCCACCCCAGCGCGACTGAGCCCCGGAGAACCGTGGAGGCCCGAGATGACAGCCCCGACCACCACCAGCCAGCCCCATAAGGGGTCCCGCTGGATCGAGCACTGGGACCCGGAGGACGAGACCTTCTGGAACACCACCGGTGAGAAGATCGCCCGCCGGAACCTCCTCTTCTCCATCCTCTCCGAGCACATCGGGTTCTCCGTGTGGACCCTGTGGTCGGTGATGGTGCTGTTCATGGGCCCCGAGTACGGGCTCACCCCCGCCGACAAGTTCTTCCTGGTGTCGATGGCGACGCTGGTCGGCTCCCTCGTCCGGGTGCCGTACACCTTCGCCGTCGCCCTCTTCGGCGGACGGAACTGGACCATCGTCTCGGCCGGCCTGCTGCTCGTACCGACGGTCGCGGCGTTCATCGTGATGGAGCCGGGGACCTCGTACTCCACCTTCCTGGTCTGCGCCCTGCTGGCCGGTGTCGGCGGCGGCAACTTCGCCTCCTCCATGACCAACATCAACGCCTTCTTCCCGCTGCGGAAGAAGGGCTGGGCACTCGGCCTGAACGCCGGCGGCGGCAACATCGGCGTGCCCGTGATGCAGCTGGTCGCCCTCGCGGTGATCGGCGCCAGCGGCGGCCCGCGCGTGCTGCTGGGGATCTACATCCCGTTCATCGTGGTCGCCGCCGTCCTCGCCGCGCTCTACATGGACAACCTCGCGACCATGAAGAACGACACCGGTGCCGCGAAGGACGCCGTGCGGGAGGGCCACACCTGGATCATGTCCTTCCTCTACATCGGCACCTTCGGCTCCTTCATCGGCTACAGCTTCGCGTTCGGTCTCGTCCTGCAGACCCAGTTCGGCCGTACGCCGCTGCAGGCCGCGTACGTCACCTTCATCGGCCCGCTGCTCGGCTCGCTGATCCGCCCGGTCGGCGGCTGGCTCGCCGACCGCTACGGCGGCGCGAAGATCACCCTGTGGAACTACGTCGCCATGGCCGCCGCCACCGGCGTCATCATCGTCGCGAGCATGCAGGCGTCGCTGCCGCTGTTCACCGTCGCCTTCATCGCCCTGTTCGTGCTGACCGGGCTCGGTAACGGGTCGACGTACAAGATGATCCCCGGCATCTTCCAGACCAAGGCGCTCGCCAAGGGGCTCACCGGTGAGGAGGCCGCGGCCTACGGGCGCCGGCTGTCCGGTGCCTCCATGGGGCTCATCGGGGCCGTGGGCGCGCTCGGCGGCCTCGGCATCAACCTCGCCTTCCGCCAGTCCTTCCTCACCGCGGGCACCGGAACCGGCGCCTTCGTCGCCTTCCTCGCCTTCTACGGGGTCTGCTTCGCGGTCACTTGGGCCGTATACCTTCGCCGCCCGGCCACCGCACCCCAGGCCACTTCCGCCACAGAGGCGAAGCCGCAGCTCAGCTATGCCGAGGTGTGACGTAACACCGGCGACATGAAGCCGATCCGAGCCTGTCACGCACCGTTGACAGGCTCGATCGGCATGTGGGTACCGCCTGTACCTCCTGCTGCACCTCCTGCAGTACCTGCAGCAACACGACTCGAGTGCGGGACGAGAGTTATGTACGACGAACAACAGCGACCGGAACACGGACCCCTGGCGGGGTTCACCGTGGGCGTGACGGCCGCACGCCGGGCCGACGAACTGGGTGCGCTCCTCCAGCGGCGCGGTGCGGCCGTCCTGCACGCGCCCGCCCTGCGCATCGTGCCGCTCGCGGACGACGGCGAGCTGCTCGCGGCCACCAAGGACCTCATCGACCAGGCGCCGGATGTCGTGGTCGCCACCACCGCGATCGGTTTCCGCGGGTGGGTCGAGGCCGCCGACGGCTGGGGGCTGGGCGAGGCGCTCCTCGACCGGCTGCGCACGGTGGAGCTGCTGGCACGCGGCCCCAAGGTCAAGGGCGCCATCCGGGCAGCCGGGCTGACCGAGGAGTGGTCGCCGTCGAGCGAGTCCATGGCCGAGGTGCTCGACCGGCTGCTCGGCGAGGGCGTCGCCGGCCGCCGGGTCGCCGTACAGCTGCACGGGGAGCCGCTGCCCGGCTTCGTGGAGGCGCTGCGGGAGGGCGGCGCCGAGGTCGTGGGCGTGCCCGTGTACCGGTGGATGCCGCCGGAGGACATCGGGCCGGTGGACCGGCTGCTGGACGCGACGGTCTCCCGCGGCCTGGACGCGGTGACCTTCACCAGCGCGCCCGCCGCCGCCTCCCTGCTCTCCCGCGCGGAGGAGCGCGGCCTGCTGCCCGAGCTGCTCTCCGCCCTCCACCACGACGTCCTGCCGGCCTGCGTCGGGCCGGTGACCGCCCTGCCGTTGCAGGCGCGCGGCGTGGACACGGTCCAGCCGGAGCGCTTCCGGCTCGGCCCGCTGGTACAACTGCTCTGCCAGGAGCTGCCCGGCCGGGCCCGGTCGCTGCCCATCGCCGGGCACCAGGTGGAGATCCGGGGCCACGCGGTGCTGGTGGACGGCGCCCTGAAACCCGTACCCCCCGCCGGGATGTCCCTGATGCGGGCGCTGTCCCGGCGGCCGGGGTGGGTGGTGCCGCGCGCCGACCTGCTGCGGGCGCTGCCGGGCGCCGGCCGTGACGAGCACGCCGTGGAGACGGCGATGGCCCGGCTGCGTACGGCCCTGGGGGCGCCGAAGCTGATCCAGACGGTGGTGAAGCGGGGCTACCGGCTGGCGCTGGACCCGGCGGCGGACGCCAAGTACGCCGACGCCTGACGGCCGCGGCCCTGAGGGGTTACGGGAGCGGGAGCGGGCAGGCACTGTGGGAGAGGTCTGCCCTTACGGGGTGCTCCTCGGAGCACTGCTCCTACCTAGGCGGTGACGGGCGCATGGCACTGGCACTGGGTGCGGCCACGGGACGGTACGAGCTTCGGTTCGACACCGGGCGGGTCTGTCTGGATCTGCTGGCGACCGCGCATCCCGTCGAACGGCTCGACTCCACAGGCCCGTTGCGCGCCTGGATCATCGGCAGCGGCCTCGTCCCGGAAGGGACGCCGCTGGCGGCGGCGGACGGTTCGTGGCTGGTCGGCTTCCGGGAACTGCGCGGGCAGATCGGGCAGTTGACGTACGGCCGGCTCGGTGGCCGTGACCCGTACGGGCCCGCGCTCGCCCGCGTCAACGACCTCGCCCGTGCCGCTCCCCCCGCCCCCCGCGCCGTACGTGCCGAGGACGGCACCCTCGTACGGGAGTTGGACGCGCCGCCGGACTGTCCCGGGCTGCTCGCCGCGGTCGCGCGGGACGCGATCGCGCTGCTGACCGATCCGGTCGCGCGGGCGGGGCTGCGGCAGTGCTCGGGGGACAACTGCCGGATCGTGTACGTCGACACGTCACGGGGGCGGCGCAGGCGCTGGTGCTCCAGCGAAGTGTGCGGCAACCGGGAGCGCGTGGCCCGCCATCGGCGTCGTACGGCCGTCACAACGGGCGCTCTGCCGAAGTGATTTCGATAACACTCCGTTTCCGCGCGGCGGTTCGCGGGCAGCCCGGCTGATCCCGGCCGATCTTGTCGATGTGGCGGAATTGTAAAGACAATGGTGGGGGAATGTGCGCTCATGTCCCCCCTCTTCGCGCCACCTCGAAGAAATCCGCCGCTTCGGTTTGAACGCTCAACGCCCCCTCTGCGTACGGGTGGAGGAGCGACCGACTGGGGGAACCCCCGGACACCGGAGGTGGGCGTGCGCAAGGATGCGGCCGTGGCCAATGAACGTGGAACGAGGGCCCGACATCGCATGTCCCAGCCCTCGGAACCTGACGAGGAGCTGATGCGTGCGCTCTATCGCGAGCACGCCGGACCCCTCCTTGCGTATGTCCTTCGCCTGGTTGCCGGAGACCGGCAGCGCGCCGAGGACGTCGTGCAGGAAACACTCATCCGTGCCTGGAAGAACGCCGGCCAGCTCAATCGAGCGACCGGATCGGTACGCCCCTGGCTGGTGACGGTCGCGCGCCGCATCGTCATCGACGGCCACCGCAGCCGGCAGGCCCGGCCGCAGGAGGTCGACCCGTCGCCGCTGGAGGTCATCCCCGCGGAGGACGAGATCGACAAGGCGCTTTGGTTGATGACGCTGTCGGACGCGCTGGACGACCTGACCCCGGCCCACCGGGAAGTGCTCGTCGAGACGTACTTCAAAGGGCGTACGGTCAATGAGGCGGCCGAGACGCTGGGCATCCCCAGTGGCACCGTCCGCTCACGGGTGTTCTACGCCCTGCGGTCGATGAAGCTGGCGCTGGAGGAGCGGGGGGTGACGGCGTGATGAGTATGTACGGGGGATACGGCACGGGTGGTTCGGGTATGTCAGGCCCCATGCAGGGAGCTGTGCAGGGATCTCCGAGCCCGAGCGAACACGAGACCGTCGGCGCCTACGCCCTCGGGATCCTCGACGACGCCGAGGCAACCGCTTTCGAGGCGCATCTCGCGGGCTGCGAGTGGTGCGCCCAGCAACTCGACGAGCTCGCCGGGATGGAGCCGATGCTCGCCGCCCTCGCGGACCTGCCGGGCTCCGGCACGCCCTCGATCGGCGAGTCCCTGTCCGCCAAACCGGGGCCCCGGCTGGTGGAGCGGCTCGTCGACGAGGTGTCCGAACGCCGTGCGCTCAAGCGCCGCCGCTCCTTCTACATGATCGCGGCCTCGGTCGCGATGATCATCGCGGGCCCGCTGACCGCGATGGCGGTGAGCGGCGGCGACGGCGGCACGCCGCAGCAGCCGCGGGTGTTCGCCAGCTCGGCCAAGGACGTCTTCGACGGGATGCCCGACAGGGTCACCGGCACCGACCCGACCACCGAGGTCAGCGGGACCGTGGCCACCCAGTCGAAGCCGTGGGGCACCGAGGTCGTACTGGAGCTGAAGAACGTCAAGGGCCCGGAGCGGTGCTCGCTCATCGCCGTCGGCAAGAACGGCGAACGCGACACCTCCAGCTCCTGGACCGTCCCGGAGTGGGGCTACGGCATCCCCGGCGCCACCAGCGAACAGGGCAAGAACCCCCTCTACATCCAGGGCGGCACGTCCTTCGACACCAACGAGATCGACCACTACGAAGTCATGACCTTCGACGGCAAGAAGCTGCTGGAGATCGACGCGTAACTTCCGCGCACGGGTCCCCTTCGCGTACGGTTGACGGCTGCCCAGCACGTCAGAAGGGGGCCCGGTGGCCGCTCAGGCTCAACAGGATGCCGCGCTCGACACGGCCCAGGACTCGCTCCGGGACCGGGAGATCAGCGTCGAACAGCAACACCTCGACCGGGTCTACCGGCGCCTCGAGGAGAAGATCCACGAGGCCGAGTTCCTGATGAACGACGCGGCCCAGCGCGGCCAGGTCGGCACGCCCGGCGCGCTCGCCGAGCGGGACGCGCAGGTCTTCCGGGCGGGCGTCCACCTCAACCGGCTGAACAACGAGTTCGAGGACTTCCTCTTCGGCCGGATCGACCTGCTCCTCGGCAAGGACGGCAAGAAGGGGCCCGACGGCGCCTACACCGCCGTGGAGCCGGCCGAGGGCGCGGTCCGCGACGACGGTACGGCCGACATCGCCGAGACCCTGCACATCGGGCGGATCGGTGTCCTCGACGAGGACTACGCCCCGCTGGTCATCGACTGGCGGGCGCCGGCCGCCGCGCCCTTCTACCGCTCCACCCCCGTCGACCCCGGCCGGGTCGTCCGCCGCCGCGTGATCCGCTCCAAGGGCCGCCGGGTGCTCGGTGTCGAGGACGACCTGATGCGCCCCGAACTGAAGGCGCGGCTCGACGGCCACGACCTGCCCGTCATCGGCGACGGCGCCCTCATGGCCGCCCTCGGCCAGGCCCGCACCCACACCATGCGGGACATCGTCGCCTCCATCCAGGCCGAGCAGGACCTCGTGATCCGCGCCCCCGCCGCCTCCGTCACCTATGTCGAGGGCGGCCCGGGCACGGGCAAGACGGCGGTGGCCCTGCACCGCGCCGCCTACCTCCTCTACCAGGACCGGCGCCGCTACGCGGGTGGCATCCTCATCGTCTCCCCGACCCCGCTGCTGGTGGCGTACACCGAAGGCGTCCTGCCCTCCCTCGGCGAAGAGGGCCAGGTAGCCATCCGCGCCATCGGCTCCCTCGTCGACGGCATCGAGGCCACCCTCTACGACTCCCCTGCCACCGCCCGCGCCAAGGGCTCCTCCCGCATGCTGAAGGTCCTGCGCAAGGCCGCGCGGGGGGCGCTGGAGCTGGGACCGGGTGCCGGCGGTGGGCCCAGCGGGGCTGGGCGCGCTGGTTCGGCCGGTGGTGCGGGCTCGGTGGGCGGCGGGGACTCGGCGGGGCGCCGGGGCGTCGGCGCGATGTCCGGGGCGCGCAGGGGTTCCGGCGGTGCTGTGGGTTCCTCGGCTGCCGGGGGTGCCGGGGGGACCGGTGCCGGCGGTGGGGCGAGCGGGGCTGGGGGTGCTGGTTCGGCCGGTGGTGCGGGCTCGGTGGGCGGCGGGGACTCGGCGGGGCGCCGGGGCGTGGGCGGTGCTGGGGGTTCCTTGGTTGCTGGGGGTTCCGCGGGTGCCGGTGGTGGGGCGAGCGGGGGTGAGGGCTTGCGAGTGGGTGAGGGCTCGGGTGCTGCCAGGACCGCGGGCCGGGATGCCGCGGCAAGCCCGGCCGCGACGCCGGACACGGTCGAGCAGCTGGCCTTCGGTGATGGCGGCTCCGGTGCGGCTGTCCCCGCTGGGCAGACTTCCTTCGGCGATGGCTCGTCCGGCGCGCGGGGTGCCACGGGTCAGCTCGGCTTCGGTGACGACTCGCCCAGCACGTCCGGGGCCACCGGTCGGCTCCCCTTCGGCGACGAGGGCCCCGCTCCCGCCCCCGCCGGTCCTCCCACCCGGCTGCGGGTCGTCGCCTTCGGGCGGCGGCTGGAGCTGGAGCGGGATGTGCTGGAACGTATCCGCCGGACCGCGCTCGGCGGGACCGCGCCGGTGAACCTGCTGCGGCCCCGGGCGCGCAGGCTGCTGCTGGACGCCCTGTGGGAGCAGTCCGGCGCGGGCTCCCGGCACACCGACCCGGAGCTGGCCGCCGAACTGCGGTCGTCGTTCGACGAGGACGTGACCGGGGAGGACGCGTTCACCGCGTTCCTCGACGCCTGGTGGCCCGAGCTGACGCCGAAGGACGTCCTCGCCGCCATGGCCGACGAGCGGCGGCTCGGACGGTGGGCGCGGCGGATCCTCAACCCGGGCGAGGTGCGCAGGGTGGCCCGTTCGCTGCGGCGCGACGGGTACTCCGTGCACGACATCGCGCTCCTCGACGAGCTCCAGGCCATCCTCGGCACCCCGGCCCGCCCGAAGAAGCGGCGCGAACTGGATCCGCTGGACCAGCTCACCGGTCTGGAGGAACTGATGCCCGTGCGCGAGGAGTCACAGCGTGAGCGGGCCGAGCGGCTGGCCGCCGAGCGCACCGAGTACGCGCATGTGATCGTCGACGAGGCCCAGGACCTGACGCCGATGCAGTGGCGGATGGTGGGCCGCAGGGGGCGGCACGCCACCTGGACGGTCGTCGGCGACCCCGCCCAGTCCTCCTGGTCCGACCCGGACGAGGCCGCCGAGGCCCGCGACGAGGCCCTCGGCACCCGCCCGCGCCGCCGCTTCCAGCTCACCGTCAACTACCGCAACCCGGCCGAGATCGCCGACCTGGCCGCCAAGGTGCTCGCCCTGGCCATGCCCGGCGCCGAGTCCCCGTCCGCCGTACGGTCCACGGGGGTCGTCCCCCGCTTCAGCGTCGTCAACGAAGTAACGCCGTCAGGCACACGGGACTCCCTCGCCGCGACCGTGCGCGCCGAGGCCGCCCGGCTGCTGGACCAGGTCGACGGCACGGTCGGCGTCGTCGTCGCGATGAACCGCCGTGAGGAGGCCCGCCGCTGGCTGGCCGGGCTCGGTGACCGGGTGGTGGCCCTCGGCAGCCTGGAGGCCAAGGGCCTGGAGTACGACGCGACCGTGGTGGTCTCGCCCGCCGAGATCGCCGACGAGTCCCCGGCCGGCCTGCGCGTCCTCTACGTCGCGCTGACCCGGGCCACCCAGCAGCTGACCGTCGTCTCGGGCGACCGCGACGAGCCGGACGCGTCCGGAGTACCGGATCTGCTCCGGGACTGACCTGACGGATTCCGCTGAAGGCGCCGTACGGGAATGGCCGTACGGGATCCGTTTGTTAGCCTGGGTACGGCACCGGCTCGATCCAAGCCCCCGGGCCCAACCTTTGTCGCTACGAGCGACCACTTGCCGCGAGGCGAGCATGGCGGGTCGGTGTCATGAACGGAGCCGAAGAGGCCCACGTCAGTGTGTGACGTGGGCCTCTTCGCATGCGAAGACGTGGCGAACAATACGTTCGCAATCCAGGCCGGGCTTACTCCTACTCATCAGTAGGTGCGACGATCGGACGGCATACCAAGCGATACCCAGCGTCACACGGTGAAAGAGGAAGTCGGCCATGGCAACGGCGCCCAGCGTCTCCTACTCGATGACGATCCGGCTGGAGGTGCCCGCCGGCGGAACGGCGGTCTCCCAGCTCACCACCGCCGTCGAGTCCCACGGAGGCTCCGTCACGGGCCTCGACGTCACCGCCTCCGGCCACGAGAAGCTCCGTATCGACGTCACCATCGCGGCCTCCTCCACCGCCCACGCCGACGAGATCGTCGAGCAGCTGCGCACCATCGAGGGCATCACCGTCGGCAAGGTCTCCGACCGTACGTTCCTGATGCACCTCGGCGGCAAGATCGAGATGGCGTCGAAGCACCCCATCCGCAACCGTGACGACCTGTCCATGGTCTACACGCCGGGCGTGGCCCGCGTCTGCATGGCGATCGCCGAGAACCCCGAGGACGCCCGCCGCCTCACCATCAAGCGCAACTCCGTTGCGGTCGTGACGGACGGGTCGGCGGTGCTGGGACTGGGCAACATCGGCCCGAAGGCCGCGCTGCCCGTGATGGAGGGCAAGGCGGCGCTGTTCAAGCGGTTCGCCGGGATCGACGCCTGGCCGATCTGCCTGGACACCCAGGACACCGACGCGATCGTCGAGATCGTCAAGGCCATCGCCCCCGGGTTCGCCGGCATCAACCTGGAGGACATCTCCGCGCCGCGCTGCTTCGAGATCGAGGCCCGGCTGCGTGAGGCCCTCGACATCCCCGTCTTCCACGACGACCAGCACGGCACCGCCATCGTCGTACTGGCGGCCCTGACGAACGCCCTGCGCGTGGTGAACAAGGGCATCGGCGACGTCCGCGTCGTCATGTCCGGCGCCGGCGCGGCCGGCACCGCCATCCTCAAGCTGCTGCTCGCGGCGGGCGTGAAGAACGCCGTCGTCGCCGACATCCACGGCGTCGTGCACGCCGGCCGCGAGGACCTGGTGGACGCCCCCGCCGACTCCGCGCTGCGCTGGATCGCCGACAACACCAACCCGGAGAACCTCACCGGCACCCTCAAGGAGGCCGTGCGCGGCGCCGACGTCTTCATCGGCGTCTCCGCGCCCAACGTGATCGACGGCGGTGACGTGGCCGCCATGGCCGAGGACTCCATTGTGTTCGCGCTCGCGAACCCCGACCCCGAGGTCGAGCCCGCGGTGGCCCGGCAGACCGCCGCCGTGGTGGCCACCGGCCGCTCCGACTTCCCGAACCAGATCAACAACGTGCTGGTCTTCCCGGGCGTCTTCCGCGGCCTGCTGGACGCCCAGTCCCGCACCGTCAACACCGACATGATGCTCGCGGCCGCGAAGGCCCTGGCGGACGTCGTCACCGAGGACGAGCTCAACCCGAACTACATCATCCCCAGCGTCTTCAACGACAAGGTCGCGGGCGCCGTGGCCGGCGCGGTGCGGGAGGCGGCGAAGGCGGCCGGGGCCACTGTCTGACCCCTCCGCGGGCCGTCCGTGGCTGTGAGGATCACCACGGCGGGCCGGGAAACCGGCGCGTCGTGGAACCCCGTACGCTCGGCCGCACTCTATGGTGGGCGGCCGAGCAGGTGCTTTTCGTGTGACTCCCTAGGGTGTTCTCACGACCCCCCAAGGGTGCCGGATTGGCTTTCCCGCCGCAGGTGGGGGCAGGATGCGTCCCTGGGCGCGAGCGCATCGGCATCGCAGTGCCTACTATGCGGCTCCGCCGCGTGGGGCGCCCCAACGGCAAGAAGAACACGGGAGTAAGAACATGAACCGCAGTGAGCTGGTGGCCGCGCTGGCCGACCGCGCCGAGGTGACCCGCAAGGACGCCGACGCCGTGCTGGCCGCGTTCGCCGAGGTCGTCGGCGACATCGTCTCCAAGGGCGACGAGAAGGTCACCATCCCCGGCTTCCTGACCTTCGAGCGCACCCACCGTGCCGCTCGCACCGCTCGCAACCCGCAGACCGGGGACCCGATCCAGATTCCGGCCGGTTACAGCGTGAAGGTGTCGGCGGGCAGCAAGCTCAAGGAAGCGGCCAAGGGTAAGTAAGGGCGCATCAGCGCCGCTGCGGCTTGGCGCCGTGGGCGGCTGAGGGCTGGTTTGTGGCTGGTCGCGCCCGCGCGGCGGAGCCGCAGACTGACACAGCCCCGCGCCCCTTTCAGCGGCGCTGCAGTAAACGTCGATGGGGCGGTCACCGGAGTCCGGTGACCGCCCCATCGACGTATGCGCGTAGCTGCTACCCGAGGGCCTTGCCCGGGAGTTCCACCTTCGCACCCAGCTCCATGAGCTTCTCCATGAAGTTCTCGTAGCCGCGGTTGATGAGGTCGATGCCGTGGACGCGGGACGTGCCCTGGGCCGCGAGGGCGGCGATGAGGTACGAGAAGCCGCCGCGCAGGTCGGGGATGACCAGGTCGGCGCCCTGCAGCTTGGTGGGTCCGGAGACGACCGCGGAGTGCAGGAAGTTGCGCTGGCCGAAGCGGCAGTCGGAGCCGCCCAGGCACTCGCGGTAGAGCTGGATGTGGGCGCCCATCTGGTTCAGCGCGGAGGTGAAGCCGAGGCGGGACTCGTAGACCGTCTCGTGGATGATGGACAGGCCCGTCGCCTGCGTCAGGGCGACCACCAGGGGCTGCTGCCAGTCCGTCTGGAAGCCGGGGTGGACGTCCGTCTCCAGGGCGATCGACTTCAGCTGGCCGCCGGGGTGCCAGAAGCGGATGCCCTCGTCGTCTATCTCGAAGGCACCGCCCACCTTCCGGTAGGTGTTCAGGAACGTCATCATCGAGCGCTGCTGGGCGCCACGGACGTAGATGTTGCCCTCGGTCGCCAGCGCCGCGGACGCCCAGGAGGCGGCCTCCAGGCGGTCCGGGAGGGCGCGGTGGGTGTAACCGCCGAGCTTGTCCACACCGGTGATGCGGATGGTGCGGTCGGTGTCCATCGCGATGATGGCGCCCATCTTCTGCAGGACGCAGATGAGGTCCTCGATCTCCGGCTCGACGGCCGCGTTCGAGAGCTCGGTGACGCCCTCGGCGAGGACGGCCGTCAGCAGCACCTGCTCGGTCGCGCCCACCGACGGGTACGGCAGTCGGATCTTCGTGCCGCGGAGCCGACGCGGGGCCTCCAGGTACTGGCCGTCCGCCCGCTTCTCGATCTTCGCGCCGAACTGGCGCAGCACCTCGAAGTGGAAGTCGATCGGCCGGCCGCCGATGTCACAGCCGCCCAGGCCCGGGATGAACGCGTGGCCGAGGCGGTGCAGCAGCGGACCGCAGAACAGGATCGGGATGCGGCTGGAGCCGGCGTGGGCGTCGATGTCGGCGACGTTCGCGCTCTCGACGTAGGTCGGGTCGAGCACCAGCTCGCCCGGCTCCTCGCCCGGACGGACCGTCACACCGTGCAGTTGCAGCAGGCCGCGTACGACCCGCACGTCACGGATGTCCGGAACGTTGCGCAGCCGACTCGGCGCACTGCCCAGCAGGGCGGCGACCATGGCCTTCGGTACGAGGTTCTTCGCACCGCGGACACGGATCTCGCCCTCCAGCGGGGTGCCGCCGTGGACAAGCAGGACATCGTCGTTGACGGTCATGTATCTCGCGTTCCGTGGAGTGGAGCAGGGGCCAGAGGAGAAACAGAGTAATGGCCGTGCGGCCCCCTGAAGTAAGCGAAGAGGGCGCGCGACCCGTCATGGCTGTGTCACAACACGAGCCGCTGCCGACCGGGCACAAGGGGTCACCGGAGCCAGGCGCGCCCCGGTCAGCCCTGACCTGCCTTCCCTCCCGTGCGGGCATTGCCTCCCCACACGCGGGGAAGATGCGGGATCATGTCTGGCATGACCGAGGTGTCCTCGCTCACAGGGCGGCTGCTCGTGGCAACGCCCGCCCTGGCGGACCCGAACTTCGACCGTGCGGTGGTGCTCCTTCTCGACCACGACGAGGAGGGCTCGCTCGGTGTCGTCCTCAACCGCCCCACCCCGGTGGACGTGGGCGACATCCTGGAGGGCTGGGCGGACCTCACCGGCGAACCCGGCGTCGTGTTCCAGGGCGGCCCGGTCTCCCTCGACTCGGCGCTCGGCGTGGCGGTGATCCCCGGCGGCGGCACGGGCGAGCGCGATCCGCTCGGCTGGCGCCGGGTGCACGGCGCGATCGGGCTGGTCGACCTGGAGGCCCCGCCCGAGCTGTTCGCCGCCGCCCTCGGCTCCCTGCGGATCTTCGCCGGATACGCCGGCTGGGGCCCCGGTCAGCTGGAGGACGAGCTGGTGGAGGGCGCCTGGTACGTCGTCGAGTCCGAGCCCGGCGATGTCTCCTCCCCGTCCCCCGAGAGACTCTGGCGTGAGGTGCTGCGCCGCCAGCGCAACGAGCTGGCGATGGTGGCCACGTACCCGGACGACCCTTCGCTGAACTGATGACGCCCCTTCGGGCAACTGATTCGGATGGGCTTCAGTACGCTTGGCGGTATGAGCACTCTCGAGCCCGAGCGCGGAACCGGTACGGGGACCCTCGTAGAGCCGACGCCACAGGTGTCGCACGGCGATGGTGACCACGAGCGCTTCGCCCACTACGTCCAGAAGGACAAGATCATGGCGAGCGCCCTCGACGGGACGCCCGTCGTGGCGCTGTGCGGCAAGGTCTGGGTGCCCGGCCGCGACCCGAAGAAGTACCCCGTGTGCCCCATGTGCAAGGAGATCTACGAGTCCATGGGCTCCGGTGGCGACGACAAGGGCAAGGGCGGCAAGGGCGACGGCAAGAAGTAGCCGTTCCTTTCGTCCCCTTTCATCTCTTTCGTCTGCTGTGTCTTACGGCCTCCGGGGCGCGCTGTCGTGGCGCGCCCCGGAGGTCTTCGTGCCGTCCGCCTGTTCAGCCCGGCCCGGGGGAGCGACGTGAGCGAACCGAGCGATCTGATTCCGGCACCGCGCACGATCGAGGGGCCCCTGCCGGGCGGGGCGGTGGTGGACGACTCCACCACGCTGTGGGCCGCGCCCGGCACGCAGACCACGGAGCGCTGGCTGCGCGCCACGCTCGGCGCCGCCCTCGGCATGCCGCTGCGGCCCGGCCCGCGGGGCGCCCGCGACTCCATACAGCTGCTGCTGGACGACAGGCTGGGGCCCGAGGCGTACCGGCTGACCGCCACCGCCGCCCGGGGCATCGAGATCCGCGGCGGGGACGCGGCCGGTGTCTTCCGGGGCGCGCAGACCCTGCGTCAGCTCCTCGGCCCGGAGGCGTTCCGCCGCGCCCCCGTACGGCCCGGCATCCGCTACGGCATCCCGCACCAGGTCATCGAGGACGCGCCCCGCTTTCGCCGGCGCGGGCTGCTCCTCGACGTGGCCCGGCACTTCATGCCCAAGGACGGTGTGCTGCGCTACCTGGACCTGATGGCCGCGCACAAACTCAACGTGCTCCACCTGCACCTGACGGACGACCAGGGCTGGCGGGTGGAGATCCGGCGCTATCCGCGGCTGACGGAGGTGGGGAGTTGGCGGCCGCGGACCAAGGTCGGACACCGGGCCTCACCGCTGTGGGACGAGCGGCCCCACGGCGGCTACTACACCCAGGACGACCTGCGCGAGATCGTCGCCTACGCCGCCGAGCGGCATATCGCCGTGGTGCCCGAGATCGACGTACCGGGCCATTCGCAGGCCGCCATCGCCGCGTATCCGGAACTCGGCAACACCGATGTCATCGACACCACCGCCCTCACCGTCTGGGACAACTGGGGAATCAGCCCCAACGTACTCGCCCCCACTGACACCACCCTGCGCTTCTACGAGAACGTCTTCGAGGAGATCCTGGAACTCTTCCCGGGTGAGTTCGTGCACATCGGCGGTGACGAGTGCCCCAAGGACCAGTGGCGGGCCTCGCCCGCCGCGCAGGCCCGCATCAAGGAGCTCGGGCTGGCGGACGAGGACGAACTGCAGGCGTGGTTCGTCCGGCACTTCGACGCGTGGCTCTGCGCGCGCGGGCGGCGGCTGATCGGCTGGGACGAGATCCTGGAGGGCGGGACTCTGGAGGGCGGGCTCGCGCCCGGTGCCGCCGTGTCCTCCTGGCGGGGTTACGCGGGCGGGATCGCCGCCGCGCGGGCCGGGCACGACGTCGTCATGTGCCCCGAGGAGCACGTGTACTTGGACCACCGGCAGGCCGACGGCGACGACGAGCCCGTCCCCATCGGCCATGTGCGCACCCTGGAGGACGTCTACCGCTTCGAGCCCGTGCCGCCGGACCTCACGGAGGAACAGGCCCGCCATGTGCTGGGCACGCAGGCCAACGTCTGGACCGAGGTGACGGAGGACCACGCGCGCGTGGACTACCAGACCTTCCCCAGGCTCGCCGCCTTCGCGGAGGTGGCGTGGAGCGACCTGCCGGCGCCCGAGGAACGGGACTTCGCCGACTTCGAGCGGCGGATGACCGCGCACTACGCGCGCCTTGACGCGCTCGGTGTCGGCTACCGCCCGCCGGACGGGCCGAAGCCGTGGCAGAAGCGGCCGGGGGTGCTGGGGCGGCCGAAGCAGGGGCCGCCGCCCGAGCGGTAGGTGCCGGAGCGGTCGGGTGCGCGGAGGTCGTACTACAGGTCCCGAACAGGCACTGGAAAAACCCCGGCAGGGTCACCGAAGAGTGGCAATTCGCACGGACCGGTGATGCCGTGCGAAATCGGACCATCTCCCCGGTGAGGTGGGCGAATGCCTCCTAGCGGACCCCCGTCTTCGGGTGTCGCGAAGATGTGCCAGAGTTGCCACGTCCGCCCTGTCAGCACGTACCGTACGGCGCAACAGGTGGGACCAGGTGGGGCAGCGGGAAGGGGCAGCCGGTTTTGACCACGCACGCACCGCAGGCGGCGCAGGCCGTCACGCTGCCCACGACACTGGACGAGGCCGTGGCGGCCCTCGCGGCCATGCCCGCCGCCGTGCCCGTCGCGGGCGGCACCGATCTGATGGCCGCCGTCAACTCCGGGCAGCTCAGACCCGCCGCCCTGGTCGGACTCGGCCGCATCAGCGAGATCCGCGGCTGGCAGTACCAGGACGGACACGCCCTGCTCGGCGCCGGTCTCACGCACGCGCGTATGGGCCGCCCCGACTTCGCCGCCCTCATCCCCGCGCTGGCCGCCGCCGCCCGCGCCGCCGGACCGCCGCACATCCGCAACGCGGGCACCCTGGGCGGCAACATCGCCTCGGCGGCTCCCACCGGCGACGCGCTGCCCGTGCTGGCCGCCCTGGAGGCGACCCTGATCATCGCGGGCCCGAACGGCGCCCGCCGGGAGATCCCCGTCTCGCACCTGCTGGCCGGCATGGAAGGGCTGCGCGCCGGCGAACTCATCGGATACGTGCGCGTGCCGCTGCTGCACGCCCCCCAGGTCTTCCTCAAGGCCACCGGCCGCACCGGCCCCGGGCGCGCCGTCGCCTCCGTCGCGCTCGTCCTGGACCCCGCCCGGCGCGGGGTGCGGTGCGCGGTCGGCGCCATAGCGCCCATGCCGCTGCGGCCGCTGGACGCCGAGCAGTGGGTCGCCCGGCTCATCGACTGGGACAACAGCCGCACCATCGTCCCCGAGGCACTGACCGCCTTCGGGGAGTACGTCGCCGCGGCCTGCATCCCCGACCAGCCCCCGGCGGAGGACGGCTCCGTGGCGGAGCTGCCGCCCGCCGTACTGCACCTGCGGCGCACCGTCGCCGCGCTGGCCCGACGAGCACTGGGGAGGGCGCTGTCGTGACCGACGACCAGCACGGACAGCATGGGCGGGAGGGCCGGCCGGGCCGGCCCGGTCAGCCGGGTCAGCCGGGCCAGGGCACACCGCCGCCGAGCGGTGGCCGCTGGGACCCGCTGCCCCAGGGCGACTACGACGACGGCGCCACCGCCTTCGTGGAGCTCCCCGAGGGCGGCATCGACGCCCTGCTCTCCGGGGACAGCCCGCTCGCGGCGCCCGGCCACGGGTATGTGCCGCCGCAGATAACGGTGGCCCCCGCCCCGTCCGGCGCGACCGACCCGGCGGCGGCCGCCACGGGCTCGTGGGCGATGCCGGCGGGCGGCGCGGAGTGGCCCGAGCCCGCCGGCGCCGCGGGGCAGCCCACCGGTGACGACCGCTTCACGTACAACCCCGGCGCCACCGGGCAGTGGACCTTCGAGGAGCCCGCCGCATCGGCATCCCCGCCCGGCCAGGACGTGACCGGGCAGTGGTCCATCCCCGTCGCCGGGGGTGACCTTCCGGACGAATCCGGCGAGTTCACCACTTCCTCCCTGATCGACCAGTGGGGCGGCACCCCGCCGGCCACGCTGCCGGGCGGCGCACCGGCACCGTGGGCCACCGGGGCCTCCGGTCGGCCGTGGGGGCAGGAACCCGTGGCCGAGCAGGGGCCGGGCGGTGAGTACGGCGGTGGTGAGTACGGCGGCGGTGACGCCGGTGCCGAGGAAGGCCACGCGGGCGCGTACGGCGGTGAGCAGGGCTTGGCGCCGGGGCACCCCGGACATCTCGGGCACCCCGGGGAGCCGCCGCACGCGGGTGACTCGCTGGGCGCCGGCGGGGCACAGCACGCAGGCGAGGCACAGCACCCGGGCGGCCCGGATCACGGGGCCGCGCCGCACGGCATGGGAGAGCAGCGCTCCGGCGTGCCTCACTCGACCGGCGACGCGCCGCAGCCTGCCGGCGAGGGGCACCAGGAGCCGCCGTACCCGGCCGCTGCCGCGCCCCCGGCGCCCGAGCCGTCGTACGAGCCCGCCCCCGCCGCCGTAGAGGCCGTCCAGCACGCCCCCGGGGACGCTGAGGCCCCTCGGGCGGACGACGACGTACGCGGGCCCCGAGAGGCCGCCGAGGAGGCTCACGGGGCCGCCGAGACCGCCGCCACGACGGGAACCGCGGAGACCCCGGAGACCGCGGAGGCCACGCCCGACACCGCCCACGCGCGCGTGCCGGACACCACGGACGGCGCGGACAGCACGGACGCGCCCCCAGCCGACGCCCCGCAGGACCCCGCTTCCCCCGAGGGCACCGCGACCGAGGCGGCCGACCCGCGCGCGGGCCAGGCGGATCAGGGTGCCGCCGACGTCCCGGCGCCCCTCGCCGACGAGCACCCCCTCGCCTCGTACGTCCTGCGCGTGAACGGCTCCGACCGCCCCGTCACCGACGCCTGGATCGGCGAGTCGCTGCTCTACGTGCTGCGTGAGCGGCTCGGGCTGGCCGGTGCGAAGGACGGCTGCTCGCAGGGCGAGTGCGGGGCCTGCAACGTGCAGGTGGACGGCCGTCTGGTCGCGTCCTGCCTGGTCCCGGCGGTCACCACGGCCGGCAGCGAGGTCCGTACCGTGGAGGGCCTGGCCGCCGACGGGCAGCCGTCGGACGTACAGCGGGCGCTCGCCCGGTGCGGCGCGGTGCAGTGCGGCTTCTGCGTGCCGGGCATGGCGATGACCCTGCACGACCTGCTGGAGGGCAACCCGGCGCCGACCGAGCTGGAGACCCGCCAGGCGCTGTGCGGCAACCTGTGCCGCTGCTCCGGCTACCGGGGCGTCCTGCGGGCCGTCAAGGAGGTCGTCGCCGAGCGGGAGACACAGCACACGGCGGCCGGCGAGGGCGAACAGGACGGCGACGAGGTGCGTATCCCCCACCAGGGCGGACCCTCGGTCTTCGAGGCGCCCGGCGCCATGGAGGCGCCCGACCAGTCGTACGGAACGGACGGAGGCCAGGCGTGAGCAACGAAGCCGCCACCGCGACGACCGCGGCGGAGGCCGCCCCGGCCCCCGAGTCGCTCCCGCACGGGCTCGGCTCCTCCCTGCCGCCCGCCGACGCCCGCGCCAAGACCGAGGGCACCTTCCCGTACGCGGCGGACCTGTGGGCCGAGGGCCTGCTCTGGGCGGCGGTGCTGCGCTCGCCGCACCCGCACGCGCGCATTGTGTCCATCGACACGTCCCACGCGCGTGAGATGCCCGGCGTACGGGCCGTCATCACCCACGAGGACGTGCCTGGCAGCGCGCTGCACGGGCGTGGCACGGCGGACCGCCCGGTGTTCGCCTCCGACGTCGTACGCCACCACGGTGAGCCCATCGCCGCCGTCGCCGCCGACCACCCGGACACCGCGCGGATGGCGGCGGCCGCCGTCATCGTCGAGTACGAGGTCCTCGACCCGGTCACCGACCCCGAGCAGGCGTTCGAGGCCGAGCCGCTGCACCCCGACGGCAATCTGATCCGGCACATCCCGCTGCGGCACGGCGACCCGGCGGCGGCCGCCGAGATCGTCGTCGAGGGCCTGTACCGCATCGGCCGCCAGGACCCGGCCCCCATCGGCGCCGAGGCGGGTCTCGCCGTGCCCCGTCCCGACGGCGGGGTGGAGCTGTACCTGGCCTCCACCGACCCGCACACCGACCGCGACACGGCCGCGGCCGTCTACGGTCTGCCGCCCGAGCACGTGAAGATCGTGGTCACCGGCGTGCCGGGCGCGACGGCCGACCGTGAGGACCAGGGCTTCCAACTCCCGCTGGGTCTGCTGGCCTTGCGGACCGGCTGCCCGGTGAAGCTGACGGCGACCCGCGAGGAGTCCTTCCTCGGCCACGTCCACCGCCACCCCACCCTGCTGCGCTACCGCCACCACGCGGACACCGAGGGCCGGCTGGTGAAGGTCGAGGCGCAGATCCTGCTGGACGCGGGCGCGTACGCCGACACCTCGGCGGAGGCGCTCGCCGCCGCGGTCTCCTTCGCCTGCGGCCCGTACGTCGTCCCGAACGCCTTCATCGAGGGCTGGGCCGTACGCACCAACAACCCGCCCTCCGGCCATGTGCGCGGCGAGGGCGCGATGCAGGTGTGCGCCGCCTACGAGGCGCAGATGGACAAGCTGGCGAAGAAACTCGCCCTGGATCCGGCCGAGCTGAGGCTGCGGAATGTGCTGGCGACGGGAGACGTGCTCCCGACGGGCCAGACGGTGACCTGCCCGGCGCCGGTCGCGGAACTGCTCCAGGCCGTACGGGACTTCCCCCTGCCGCCCCTCCCCAAGGACACGCCCGAGGAGGAGTGGCTGCTGCCCGGCGGCCCCGAGGGCGCGGGTGAACCGGGCGCGGTGCGCCGGGGCGTGGGCTACGGGCTGGGCATGGTGCACATGCTCGGCGCGGAGGGCGCGGACGAGGTCTCCACGGCGACCGTGAAGGTCCAGGACGGGGTCGCGACCGTGCTGTGCGCGGCCGTCGAGACCGGGCAGGGCTTCAGCACGCTGGCCCGCCAGATCGTCCAGGAGATCCTCGGGATCGACGAGGTGCACGTCGCGCCCGTGGACACCGACCAGCCCCCCGCGGGCGCCGGCTGCCGGGGCCGCCACACCTGGGTCTCCGGCGGTGCGGTGGAGCGCGCGGCGAAGATGGTCCGCACGCAGTTGTTGCAGCCCCTGGCCCACAAGTTCGGCATGTCGACCGAGCTGCTGCAGATCACGGACGGCAAGATCACGTCGTACGACGGCGTCCTGTCGACCACGGTCACCGAGGAGATGCACGGCAAGGAGCTGTGGGCGACGGCCCAGTGCCGCCCCCACCCCACCGAGCCGCTCGACGAGTCCGGCCAGGGCGACGCCTTCGTGGGCCTCGCCTTCTGCGCGATCCGCGCGGTGGTCGACGTCGACATCGAGCTGGGCTCGGTACGGGTGGTGGAGCTGGCGGTCGCCCAGGACGTGGGCCGGATCCTGAACCCGACCCAGCTGGCGGCCCGTATCGAGGCGGGTGTCACCCAGGGCGTGGGCATCGCGCTCACCGAGAACCTGCGCACCGCGCGCGGGGTGATCCGCCATCCCGACCTGACGGGTTACGCCCTCCCCACGGCCCTGGACGTACCGGACATCCAGATCGTGAAGCTGGTGGAGGAGCGGGACGTGGTGGCCCCCTTCGGCGCGAAGGCGGTCAGCGCGGTACCGGTGGTGACCTCCCCGGCGGCCGTCGCCTCCGCCGTACGAGCCGCGACCGGCCGCCCGGTCAACCGCCTCCCGATCCGCCCGCAGGCGGCGGTGGTGACGGCGCGGTGACGGCTTCCGGGTGAACGGGGCTGCCCTCCTCCTCGCAAGCGGCCTCGGCCGCTCAATTCCTGGCCGCGTCGAACACGAAGACCTGCCCCACGTCCTCACCCGAGCAAGGCAGTTGGAGGAGCTCCGCCCAGGGATCTCGCGATCCGTCGCGGATGCCGAGGCACAGGTCGGTGTGCTGGGGGCGCAGTCGGAAACCGCGAGCCGGGTGGGTGGTCCGTTCCAGGTCGAAAGCCTCGGCGTCGCCTCGCTCGCCGCACACCGCGTTCTCCATTGACGCGCCGATCGCGTGGTCCTGCCCTCGCACGCCCATGCAGCCGAGGCCGAACTCCGGGTGGTCGGTGGCTATGCGCCAGCTGCCGTTGTCCGCGGCTTCCAGTGAGAAGCGAGGAATCGTGTTCGTGCAGGAGGCTTGGAAGACCCGCCCATGATCCGTGCCGGCCTTCTCGGTGAGACATAGCCCGGAGTGGGCGACACGGACCCTGTAGGGCCCGGGCTTCGGAAGCTGCGATGCGTCGGTGGATGCGGACACGGTCGGCGACGCGTTCTCTCCCGCTCGGGGGCGTTCGTCGTCGCCCGTGACCTGAAGGCCGACGATCACCCCGGCCAGGGTGATCACCAACGCCGCCAGGACGGCGATCACGACACCGGAGCGCGGCCGTCGACGGTGGGTGAACGACCCTGGCGCGGACCGCGGCGCGGTCGTCGCGTCGTCGTCCTTCCGCAGCAGTACCTCCGGCTCGGCACGCGCGCGGGCGCCCTGGGAAGAGGCGATGTGCTTGTACACGGTCAGCCACTCCGTCGTCTCTGCCGGGGAGCAGCCGCAGGCGCGTACGAACGTCAGTGTCTGGTCCTCGTTCGGCAGGACCGGCCGCTGCAGCATGTTCGCCACGGTGCTGCGCGGAAGGACTCTCCCCAGCGCCTCGCTCCGGGTCTCCAACTGCCGGTAGGTCACGCCGGACCACTCCTTCAGCGCGCGCAACAGCGCCACGTACTCCGTCGCGTCGCTGGCTGTCGCCGGGTCCGGTGGAAGGGACCGCTCCCCCATGTACCGCTGCCTCCTTGTGTCCCGGTCACCAGCAAAGCCGCACGTCATCCAGCCTGTCGTGTCCGGGACATGTCTCGGACGACGTTCACCCTTGTTGTCCGCCTCGGGGCACGGCAAGAGTCATTCGCGCCAAAGGAATCGCACCCCAGAAGCAGGAGACGGTGATGAGACGAAGGCTCGGAATGGCCGTGGCAGCAGTCACGTTGGGAGCGGCCGGGGCGCTCTCGGTGCCCGCGGTGGGGACGGCGACCGCCGCACCGGCGACATGGGCCTCGGAGGTGAGCACCGTGAGGTGCCGGCTCGTGGACTTCGTCGGCTGGTACTGCGGATACCACATCCAGAACACCTACGCCGACCGCGGCGACCGCGGAGCGAAGGTCAAGGAGATCCAGGCGCTTCTCGTCCTCAAGGGATTCTCCGTGGGCTCTTCAGGCGTGGACGGTGTCTTCGGAGCCGGCACCGAGCGGGCCGTCGAGCGCTTCCAGAGGTCCAGGGGGATCGGTGTGGACGGCATCGTCGGCCCGACCACCTGGTCCTACCTGCGCACGCCGAGCGCGTAGACCATCCGCCGTGTCCCCACCGCTCACGCCTGTGCGAGCGGACCCTACGACCAAGAGATCCAAGGAGTGCGTGATCATGTTTCTTCGCAAGACACTCGCGGCTGCTGCCGCTGTCACAGCGGCGGCCGGCGGTCTCTCCGTGGCCGCGGCTCCCGTGGCTCACGCAGCCGGCGGCACCGCTCCGGCCTGCATCATGCGGTACGTGCACGGCGCGGACGACGGCTCCCTGAAGGTGCACCTCACCAACTACTGCCAGCGGACGATGCGGGTTCAGGTCGTCATAGCCTCGGGCACGGACAGCCCCTGCTACGTCATGCCGGACAGGTCCGTCAAGGTGTACACGTACTGGGGCCTCGGCTCGTACGAGCGCACGGCCGTCTGCTGACGGCGGACCCCGGCGGTACGGCGGTGAGCGGCCCCGCCTGCCGGACGGGCTCGGCCGGCCCGTCCGGCAGGCGGGGCGTCTGCGGTGGCCACTTCGCGCTGTGGTGGAGGTGATTCCGCCGGGACGGGAACGCGCGCGGGTGGTCTGACGTCTTCATTGCAGGGGCCGTTGGTGTTCACGGGTGTTCGGGGGCCGTTGTCAGTGGTGGCGCGTAGTGTTTCGGGCAGTGGGACAGCCTGCCCGGGACGGGTGAACTTCATGCACGGGGGAGCGATGACCAGCACCGACATGGCCGGTACGAACGTGATCACGCTGACCGAGGCCGACCTCGACCCGTTCGTCACCCACCCCCCGACGCGCCGCTGGCTGACCGGTCCCGGACTGCCGGGCGTCGGCGGTCTGGTGACGTTCGAGGCGCTGCGCGTGGACGGTCTGCGCAGGGTCGCGGACGCCACGGCCGATCACCCGACGGACCGTCTGCCCGCGCAGCTGCGCGACCAGTTGGTGATAGGCGGGCTGATCGGCGTCGAGGGCCCGCAGACCGAGTCGGTGCTGCTGGACGGCGCGACCGGCGAGGTCACCACCACGTACTTCTTCCACGACCGCCCCGACCTGATGGACCGCCGCCCGCTCGCGCCGTCCCTGGAGAAGCTGGTCCGGTTCGCCACGGCGGCCGACGAGCTGGCGGCGCTGCGCGGCCAGTTCGCGGCGTACGCGGGCCGGTTCGGCCCCGAGGTGGTGGACAGGGCGTCGGCGCAGCTCCTCGCGCTGTACGAGGCGGGTGCGGAGGGTGACGTGCCGCCGTTCTGGCGCCTGACCGCCGTCATCCGCCCGCTGGCGCTCATGGCCGGCCCGGGCACCCGCTCCGAGCTGGCCCTGGACCTCCCGCCTCGCCTCCTGGACGAGGAGTTCGGTGTCCGCGCGATCGTCCGCTTCGAGGACGTCGACTTCCCGTCCACGCTCACGCACGAGCCGACCCGCCGCTTCCTGCGGGAGGTCGGGCTGCCCGAGGAGTGCGTCTGGTTCTCCCTGGACACCGACGCCCCGCTGCCGACCCTCGCCGAGCACTACTGCGACGACCCGACCGTCGAACTCCCGCCCCGGGCCGACACCTTGATCCGCCTCGGCCACCTGCTGGAGGACACCGGCCTGGTCGTGGACGGCGCGACCGGCGCGGTCCTCGCCTGGAGCGAACCCGAGGCCGTCCTGCGCCCCCTCAACGCCGACGTCTCCACCCTCGCCTTCACTCTCTGGCTGATCCACCGCGAGCGCTCCCTCGACGCTCTCCACGACCTCACCGAGACCTACGACCAACTCGCCGACACCATGACCCGCACCCTCGCCACGGTCGACCGCATAGCCTGCGACCCGACCCCGACCAGCCCGACGGACGACGGCTGGCGCTACTGGCCGGGCATGTTCGAGGACGAGGCGGGGGGCGGGCTGTACGCTTGACGGTGAGACCAACCACGTCCCTGAACTGCCCCGGGTTTGGTTTGAGTTTCTCGTCGCGCACGGAACGGGCGGAGGGGGCTCCAAGGCGTTTCTTGTGGGTGTAATACGTGGAAGGGGCGATCTTGCAGTCGTGCTCGGTGAGCGTTCTGCAGATCGGCTCGACGCCACCGAAGCGGTCCCGGTGCTCGTCGATGAACGCTACGAGCGTGTGTGTGGCGGGTCGAACTCGGCCGCGAAGAAACTCGCCGCGGCCTTCAGGATCTCGTTGGCCCGCTTGAGTTCGGCGTTCTCCTGCTTTAGCGCCTTGATCCGGGCGGACGTGCGTGTCACCGGCCTGCGCCGCACCCGCTACCGCAACCTGCCCGGCACCCCACTCTGCGGCACCCGCACCTCCCGCCTCGAAGCCCTCATGCTCGCGGCCTGACAGCTCGAATCACGGCTTTCCCAGCAGAGTCCTTCAAGCCGACGCACTGCGAACGAAATCCCGGTAGCCGAGAGGGCTTAGGACCAACGGTGGAGCTGAGGCCCCGTCCTCCGACAGGGGTCAAAGCCGGGTTCGGGCCTTACTCTGGCGGGCGTGACTGTCCTCAAGCCCAGCCCCGCCGCCGTCGCCGATGACCTTGCCGTGACCGTGCTCGGGCGCACGTACCGGGCGCTCAGCGTCGGCATCGTGTCCGTCGTGCTGCTGATCGCCTTCGAGGCGACCGCGGTGGGGACCGCGATGCCGGTGGTGGCCCGGGAGCTGGACGGAGTGTCGGTGTACGCCTTCGCGTTCTCCGGGTTCTTCACCACCAGCCTCTTCGGGATGGTTCTCGCCGGGCAGTGGTCGGACCGGCGGGGCCCGCTCTCCCCGCTGACCTGGGGCATCGGCGCCTTCGCGGGCGGACTGGTGCTGTGCGGGACCGCCGGCGCCATGTGGGTCTTCATCGCCGGCCGGGCCGTCCAGGGGCTCGGGGGCGGGCTGGTCATCGTCGCCCTGTACGTCGTCGTCGGGCGGGCCTACCCGGAGCCGCTCCGCCCGGCGATCATGGCGGCCTTCGCGGCGAGCTGGGTCGTACCGTCGGTCGTGGGCCCCCTGGCATCCGGCGCCATCACCGAGCATGCCGGCTGGCGCTGGGTCTTCCTGGGGATCCCGGCCCTCGTCGTCTTCCCCCTCGCCCTTGCGCTGCCGCAGATACGACGGCGGGCGGGGGGTCCGGTGGGGGGCGGGGACGGAGCGAGGGGCGGGGCCGGGGGCGGTGCCTCGACTGGTTCGGGCGTCATCGGCTCCTCGCCCGGTCCCACGGCTCACTCCTCGGCTGGCTCTGGCGTTGATTCCGCGGCTGGCACCAGCGTTGGTTCCTCGGCTGGCGCCGACGTCGCTTCCGCGGCCGGTTCTTCGGCGGGTTCTGGGGTCGGCTCTGGGGTCGGTTTCTCGGTCGGTTCCGATGGGGGTTCGCCGGCTGGTTCGTTGGCCGGTTCTGGTGTTGGTTCTTCGGCGGGTTCTGGGGTCGGCTCTGGGGTCGGTTCCTCGGTCGGTTCCGATGGGGGTTCGCCGAGTGGTTCGTCGGCCGGTTCTGGCGTCGGCTCCTCGGCCGGTTCCCTGGCCGGTGCTGACACCGACTCCCCGTCCGGCTCCGTCGACCGGCGTCGGATTCGGCTCGCCCTCGCCGTGTCCCTCGGCGCGGGGCTGCTGCAGTACGCCGCGCAGGACCTCCGCCCGCTGTCGCTGCTGCCCGGGGTGGTGGGAGCCGCCCTGCTCGTCCCCGCCGTCCTCGGGCTTCTCCCGCGCGGCACCTGGCGGGCGGCCCGCGGGCTGCCCTCCGTCGTGCTCCTGCGCGGGCTGGCCGCCGGGTCCTTCATCGCCGCCGAGTCCTTCGTGCCGCTGATGCTGGTCACCCAGCGCGGGCTGTCCCCGACCCTCGCCGGGTTCTCGCTCGCGGCCGGCGGGGCGACCTGGGCGCTCGGCTCCTGGGTGCAGGCGCGGCCGCGCGTGGCGCCGTACCGGGAGCGGCTGATGACCGCCGGCATGCTGCTGACCGCCGCCGCGATCGTCGCCGCGCCGAGCGTGCTCATCGACTCCGTACCGGTGTGGACCGTGGCCGTCGCCTGGGGGTTCGGCTGCTTCGGCATGGGGCTGGTCATCTCCTCCGTCAGCGTGCTCCTGCTCCAGCTGTCCGCCCCCGAGGAGGCCGGCACCAACTCCGCCGCCCTCCAGATCTCCGACGCCCTCTCCAACGTCCTCCTCCTCGCCGCGGGCGGCGCCGCCTTCGCCGCCCTGGGCGGCGGCTCCATCGCCCACACAGCCACGGAAGCCGCCGCCTCCGGCTCCCACCCCACCGCCTTCGTCGCCGTCTTCCTGCCGATGGCGGGCGTGGCCCTGCTGGGCGCGTGGGTCACGCGGCGGCTGCGGGACCGCACCAGGTGACGTTCCTCGACAGCGGCAGCAGGCCGCGGCCCTGCTGCATGCCCTCGCCGCGCATCATCCGCTTGTCGACCGGAACCAGCGGGGGCTGTGATGTGGGTCCCACCCGGTGGTGGCGCGGGGGCGTCCGCGCGGTGGCATCGTCGGGGCGCCGGTAGGGTGGCCCGGTTGTCATACGTAGCCGAGAGCCCGGCCCAGACCCACCGAACCCGGAGACCGTGACTACCACCGCCGCTTCCTCCTCCCACTCCCACCACCTCTCCCCGGCCTTCCCCGGCCGCGCTCCCTGGGGTACCGCCAGCAAGCTGCGGGCCTGGCAGCAGGGGGCGATGGAGAAGTACATCCAGGAGCAGCCGCGTGACTTCCTCGCCGTCGCCACGCCCGGCGCCGGCAAGACGACCTTCGCGCTCACCCTGGCCTCGTGGCTGCTGCACCACCACGTCGTGCAGCAGGTGACCGTGGTGGCGCCCACCGAGCACCTGAAGAAGCAGTGGGCGGAGGCCGCGGCCCGGATAGGGATCCGGCTGGACCCGGAGTACAGCGCCGGGCCGCTCAGCAAGGAGTACCACGGTGTCGCGGTGACGTACGCGGGTGTCGGCGTGCGGCCCATGCTGCACCGCAATCGCAGTGAGCAGCGCAAGACGCTGGTCATTCTGGACGAGATCCATCACGCCGGGGACAGCAAGTCGTGGGGCGAGGCGTGTCTTGAGGCGTTCGAGCCGGCGACGCGGCGGCTGGCGCTGACCGGTACGCCGTTCCGGTCCGACACCAACCCGATCCCCTTCGTGGCGTACGAGGAGGGGGCCGACGGGATCCGCCGCTCCTCCGCCGACTACACCTACGGGTACGGCAACGCGCTCGCCGACCACGTCGTCCGTCCGGTCATCTTCCTCTCCTACAGCGGCAACATGCGCTGGCGCACCAAGGCCGGTGACGAGATCGCCGCCCGGCTCGGCGAGCCGATGACCAAGGACGCGATCAGTCAGGCGTGGCGTACGGCCCTCGATCCGCGCGGCGACTGGATGCCGAGCGTGCTGCGCGCCGCCGACCAGCGGCTGTCCGAGGTCAGGAAGGCGATCCCGGACGCGGGTGCCCTCGTCATCGCCTCCGACCAGGACTCGGCGCGGGCGTACGCCAAGCTGATCCGGGAGATCACCGGCCACAAGGCGACCCTCGTGCTGTCCGACGACGCCGGCGCGTCCAACCGGATCGACGAGTTCAGCAACAGCACCGACCGCTGGATGGTCGCGGTGCGCATGGTGTCGGAAGGCGTCGACGTGCCCCGGCTGGCGGTCGGGGTGTACGCCACGACCATCTCGACGCCGCTGTTCTTCGCGCAGGCCGTCGGGCGTTTCGTACGATCGCGGCGGCGCGGCGAGACCGCCTCGGTGTTCCTGCCGACCATCCCTGACCTGCTCGGCTTCGCCAACGAGATGGAGCGTGAACGGGACCACGTCCTCGACAAGCCGAAGAAGGACGGCGGCGAGGAGGACCCGTACGCCGAGGAGGACAAGCTCCTCCAGGAGGCCGAGCGGCAGCAGGACGAGGACACCGGTGAGCAGGACATGCTGCCCTTCGAGGCGCTGGAGTCCGACGCCGTCTTCGACCGGGTCATGTACAACGGCGCCGAATTCGGCATGCAGGCCCACCCGGGGAGTGAGGAGGAGCAGGACTACCTCGGCATCCCTGGGCTGCTGGAGCCGGACCAGGTGCAGCTGCTGCTGCAGAAGCGGCAGGCCAAGCAGATCGCGCACAGCCGCAAGAAGCCGGCCGAGGAGGCCGATCTGCTGGAGATGCCCGCCGAGCGGCGGCCCGTCGTCTCGCACAAGGAGCTGATGGAGCTGCGGCGGCAGCTCAACACGATGGTCGGGGCGTACGTCCATCAGAGCGGCAAGCCGCACGGGGTGATCCACACCGAGCTGCGGCGGGTGTGCGGCGGGCCGCCGAGCGCGGAGGCGACGGCGGGGCAGCTGCGGCAGCGGATCGCCAAGGTGCAGGAGTGGGCGACGCGGATGAAGTGAGCGTCGCCCGCATGGCCGGGGGCGCGTTCTCTTGGCCGACGTCTCATTGCGCGCCGTACGTATCGGGACAAACTCAGGTAGTCCATACCGGCCCTTGACCGGATTCTGGACGGAGCCTTCCGCTGAGCGAACCTGTCCCGCTACTGTCCCGCTACGCACACGCCCCGTGGCAGTGCCGCCGCGGAGCGCAGCCGTGAAGCGACTGTGCCCGGAAAGGACCCGGGCTGTCATCGATCGGCGGCCTCTGAAGCGCGTCACGTCGTACGGGACTCGGGTGACGCATCCGCCGCGAGGGGGTCCGCCGACCTCACCACTTGGAGGAGTGGGCGTCGTGACCGCGGAGACCTCTCAGACGCTCGACCGAGGACTGCGTGTCCTCAAGCTGCTGGCCGACACGGACCACGGACTGACCGTCACCGAGCTTTCCCAGAAACTGGGCGTGAACCGGACCGTGGTGTACCGGTTGCTCGCCACGCTGGAACAGCATGCGCTCGTACGCCGTGATCTGGGCGGCCGTGCGCGGGTCGGGCTCGGGGTGCTCAGGCTCGGGCGCCAGGTGCATCCGCTGGTGCGGGAGGCGGCGCTGCCGGCGCTGCGGTCGCTGGCCGAGGACATCGGGGCGACCGCGCATCTGACGCTTGTCGACGGGGCCGACGCGTTGGCCGTCGCCGTCGTGGAGCCGACCTGGACGGACTATCACGTGGCCTATCGGGCCGGGTTTCGGCATCCCCTGGATCGGGGCGCGGCGGGGCGGGCGATACTCGCGGCTCGGCAACGGCCGCCGGGGGAGCCGGGGTACACGTTGACGCATGGGGAGCTGGAGGCGGGGGCGTGCGGTGCTGCGGCGCCGTTGGTGGGGGTGACCGGGGTCGAGGGGAGTGTGGGGGTTGTGATGCTGGCGGACGCGGTGCCGGAGCGGGTGGGGCCTCGGGTGGTGGATGCGGCGCGGGAGGTCGCGGAGGCGCTGCGCTGAGCTGAGCCGTGAACGCCGGGTGAGCTGGGCCAGGGGGGTCGGTGCGCAGCTCGGCGCGGCGAGGTGCCTCCCCCAGAGGGGACCCCCAGCCCACCCGTGCCGCCTGGGGGTACCTCCCAGGCCCTTGAGGCACTGGGGGAGGGACGACTGCCCGCAGCTACGTCGGGTGACTCGACCACGTACATTGAGGCCGTGCTCTCTCGTCTCAGTCGGCCGCAGGCCGTCGCGCTCTACGCGACCCCCCTCGTCGCGCTGCTCGCCACCGCGGGGCTTGCGCCGTTGCCGTTTTCGGTGGCGCAGCCGGGGATGACGGCGGATGTGCTGGGGAAGGACAAGGGTTCGCAGGTGATCACGATCTCGGGTGCCCCGGTCAGGGAGACCCGTGGGCAGTTGCGGATGACGACGATCGAGGCGACCAATCCGGACGCCCGCATCACGCTCGCCGATGTGCTCGACGGCTGGTTCCGTACCGACCAGGCCGTGATGCCGAGGGACTCGGTCTACCCCAGCGGTGAGACGGTCGAGGAGATCCAGGAGCACAACACCGCGCAGATGAAGGAGTCGCAGGACGACGCGACCGAGGCGGCCCTGAACTACCTGAAGCTCGACTCCGACGACGTCAAGGTCAGCCTTGAGCTCGCCGATGTCGGCGGCCCCAGTGCCGGTCTGCTGTTCTCCCTCGGCATCGTCGACAAGCTCGTCGGTGATGGGGCCGGCGGCGATCTCACGGGCGGTCGGGTCATCGCCGGTACGGGGACCATCGACGCCGACGGCAAGGTCGGCGCGGTCGGCGGTGTGGCCCTGAAGACGCAGGCCGCCCGGCGGGACGGGGCAACCGTCTTCCTGGTGCCGCAGGCCGAGTGCTCCGACGCCGAGGGTGAGCTGCCGAAGGGACTCAGGCTGATTCCGGTGAGCACTCTCAAGGGCGCGGTGGACGCCCTCAAGGCGCTGGAGTCGGGGAAGGGTTCCGTGCCCAGCTGCTAGGGCTGGGGCTCAGGGCTCATCCGGCGGGCACTGTCTGCGGCCGTGCCACCAGACGCAGGCCGACTTCCACGAGCGTCCAGCCGACCCGCGTCCGCAACTGCCGGGCGGGCTGGGTGGGAGTGGCGAGCGCGGACGCCGTGGCCTCGGCGCGGAGTTCGGCGGCGCGGGCGTGGTGCAGGGCGAGGTGGGTCTCGGGATGCATCGGGCGGGGCCTCTCAGTCCGAGCTGATGGGGAAGATGTGGGTGTGGAAGCGCACCTGCTCGGCTCCCGGGGTGCCGTCGGGGAGGGCCTGTGCGCGGTAGCTCTCGATCAGGTCGTGGATCTTCTGGTTGAGCTCGCCGGTGAGTTCGGGCGTGAGGCGGAGCGTGAAGTCGCTGATGTCCGAGGCGCTGAACCAGTCCTCGGGCCATTCGTGGAGCGTGCCGATGTACGTCGACAGCTCCTGGGCGTGGGTGGTCGCGACCTCGTGCATGAACAGGGAGGCCGCGCCGCGGACCGCCGGGTCCGGGTCCCGCAGCAGCGCCTCGTCGAACCGCACGCCCTCGTCCGCCGCCTTCCACCAGCGCTCCCGGCCCTTGCCGTGCTCCGGCGCGTCCTCGACGAAGCCGTACGCGGCGAGCTGACGGAGGTGGTAGCTGGTGGCGCCGCTGGACTCGCCAAGTTTCCCGGCGAGTTGGGAGGCGGTGGCGGGGCCGCCGCGCCGCAGGGCGGACAGCAGTCGCATCCGCAGGGGGTGGGCGAGCCCGCGCAGGGTGCGGGCGTCGAGTACGTGGAGCTTCGGTTCCTCGGCCATGCGTACAAAGGTACCGTTGCAAAGATTCCTTTGCAACGGATTCTTTGCACCTTGCGGAGCGTTACCGCCCGGCCTCCAGCCCGGCCGGTTTCAGCAGCACCTCCGCCAGGGACGCCAGCCAGTCCACGAGCAGCGCCAGCGTGATGGTGAGCACCGAGCCCAGGACCAGGACCGGCATCCGCTGGTCGGTGAGGCCGGTGCTGATCAGGACACCCAGGCCGCCGCCTCCGGCGAAGGCCGCCAGGGTCGCCGTACCGACGCTCAGCACCAGGGCCGTCCGGACGCCCGCCAGGATCAGCGGCACCGCCAGCGGCAGTTCCACCCGGCCCAGCACGCCCCAGGGCGACATCCCGATGCCCCGGGCCGCCTCCAGCAGGGTCGGGTCGGTGGACCGCAGGCCCGCGACGGTGTTCGACAGCACGGGCAGTACGGCGTAGGCGACCATGCCGATCAGGGCGGCGCGGCGGCCGATGCCCAGCCAGATCACCAGCAGGGCGAGCAGGCCGATGGCCGGGGTCGCCCGGCCCGCGTGGGCCGACGCCGTCACCACGGGGGCCGCGCGCCGGAACGCCCGCCGCGTCAGCAGCACGCCCAGCGGGATCGCGGTGACCAGCACGAAGAAGGCCGAGATCACCGTCAACCACACGTGCTGCCACAGCGCCTTCGGCACCTGCCCGCCCGACAGCGCGTTCTCCGAGACCGGGTCCAGATCGGCCCGCAGGAACCACAGCCAGGTCGCGAGCAGCACGGCCACGACGAAGGCGGGCAGCAGGGTCAGCTTCCGCCAGGTCAGCCGTCGTAGGGCGGGCGGGGGAGAGGTGGGCGAGAAGGCGACGGCGATTCCCGTCTGCCGCCGCTCCTCCACCTCGGTCGCGGTCACGCCCGCTCCGCATGCGTCCGGTCGGCCTCCAGCAGCTCCCGCACGGCGTTCATCAGCGTCTCCATGCCGACGACGCCCGTGTACTCGCCGTGCCGCCCGGTCACCGCCGCCCGCCCCGAGCTGTCGGTGAGCACCGCCTCCAGGGCGTCCCGCAGCGTGGCGTCCCCGGTCACCGTGACGGTCACCGGTGTCCCGGCCCGCGCCAGCGAGCCCCTGGCCCGCATCAGGTCGCCGCGCCGCAGCCACCTGTGGGGGCGGCGCCGCCGGTCCAGCAGCAGGATCTCGCTGGTGCCGGCGGCCCGCAGCGTCCGGAACACCTCCTGGAACGGTGTGTCGACGGTCACCGTCGGCCAGCCGGTGATCTCCACGTCCCGTACGCGCGTCAGGTTCAGCCGCTTCAGTGCCGCGCCCGCGCCGACGGAGCCCGACACGAAGCCGTCCGCCGGGTTGGTGAGGATCGCCTCCGGGGTGTCGAACTGGGCGATGTGCGAGCGTTCGCTCAGTACCGCGATCCGGTCGCCCAGCTTGATCGCCTCGTCGAAGTCACGGGTGACGAACACGATCGTCCTGCGCAGCTCGTGCTGGATCCGGATCAGCTCGTCCTGGAGGTGCTCACGGGTGATCGGGTCGACGGCCCCGAACGGCTCGTCCATCAGCAGCACCGGCGGATCGGCGGCCAGCGCCCGCGCCACGCCCACGCGCTGCCGCTGCCCACCGGACAGCCGGCGCGGGTAACGGTCGTGGAACTCGCGGGGATCCAGGCCGACGAGGTCGAGCAGCTCCTCCACCCGGGCCTCGATCCGGCTCTTCGGCCAGCCGGTCATCCTCGGCACGAGGGCGATGTTCTGCGCGACGGTCATGTGCGGGAAGAGCCCGGCCGACTCGATGGCGTACCCGACCTTGCGGCGCAGCCGCACCGGGTCGATGCCGGTGACGTCCTCGCCGCCCATGCGGATGCGGCCGCCGCTCGGCTCGATCATCCGGTTGATCATCTTCAGGGTGGTGGACTTCCCGCACCCGGGCGGGCCGACGAGGACGACCGTCTCGCCCGCCCCGATCTCCAGGGTGACGCCGTCGACGGACGGGCGGTCACTGCCCGGGTAGCGCTTGCTCAGGTTCTCCAGCTCGACGGAGACACCGTGACCGCTAGACACGGATACCCCTGCGGACACGGATACCCCTCGGAATCGTCAGCCGCCCGACCACCACATACGCGGCGTCGAACAGCAGGGCAAGAACCACGATCCCCAGCGTCCCGGCGAGGACCTGGTTGAGCGCGTTCGCACTGCCGAGGGAGGCGAGGCCGCTGAAGACGACCTGGCCGAGGCCGGGCCCGGAGGCGTAGGCGGCGACGGCGGCGATGCCCATCAGCATCTGCGTGGAGACCCGGATGCCGGTCAGGATCGGCGGCCAGGCGAGCGGCAGCTCGACCCGCAGCAGCCGGGCCGCCCGTGACATGCCGAGGCCCCGGGCCGCGTCCACCAGCGACGGATCGACGCCGCGCAGCCCCACGACCGCGTTGCGCACGACCAGCGGCAGCCCGTACAGCGTCAGCGCGATCACCGTGGGCGCGACGCCCAGCCCCACGACCGCCACCAGCAGCCCGATCAGGGCGAGCGACGGGACGGTCAGCGCCGTGGAGGCCGCCGTGGTGGCGAGGCGGGCCGCCCACTCGCTGCGGTAGGTGGCGACCCCGATCGCGACGCCGAGCAGTGCCGCCAGGACCATGCACTGCAAGACGGCGCTCGCGTGCTGGAAGGCGTCCGCGAGCAGCTGCTGACGGCGGTTGCCGAGGTACTCCCAGAAGGACAAGCGAGCAATCCCTTCGCCGGCCGTCAGCTCCTTGCCGGGTCCTCCGCCGCCTGCTCCACGAGCGGGATGATCCGCAGCGGAACGGGGTTCTCCATCACGATCGCGGTGGACGCCCGGACGATCCCATCGAAACCGACGACCCGGTCGATCACCCGCTGGAGATCGGCGTTGGAGCGGGCCACCAGCCGGCACAGCATGTCCCCGGTGCCGGTGGTGGTGTGCAGCTCCAGCACCTCGGGGACGGTCGCCAAGTGCGCCCGTACGTCGGCCCCTTGGCCCTGCCGGATCTGCAGCGTCGCGAAGGCGGTGACCGGGTAGCCGAGCGCCGCCGGATCGACCTGGGGACCGAAGCCGCGGATGACTCCATTGGACTGAAGCCGGTCGAGCCGCGCCTGCACGGTGCCCCGGGCGACCCCCAGCCGCCGGGACATCTCCAGCACCCCGATCCTCGGCTCCCGCGCCAGCAGCACGATGATCCGCCCGTCCAGATGATCGATCGCCATACCCGCCTCCGGGTGGTCATCCTGTACAGAAAGCCCGCCGACATGCCCTGCCGACCGAGCACATTGCCCAGCAGATGAGCAAACTGTTGCGCACTCTGCCGTCCGGAGTGAGGCTGCGGCTATGACGCAGACCACACACCACACTCCCGACACCGACCGGCAGGCCGACCCCTTCCCGGTCAAGGGAATGGACGCGGTCGTCTTCGCCGTGGGCAACGCCAAGCAGGCGGCGCACTACTACTCCACCGCCTTCGGCATGAGGCTGGTCGCGTACTCCGGACCGGAGAACGGCAGCCGGGAGACCGCGAGCTACGTCCTGGAGAACGGCTCCGCCCGCTTCGTGTTCACCTCGGTCATCAAGGCCGCCACCACCTGGGGCCACTTCCTCGCCCAGCACGTGGCCGAGCACGGCGACGGCGTCATCGACCTGGCCATCGAGGTCCCGGACGCGCGCGCCGCGTACCACTACGCGCTCGAACACGGCGCGACCTCGGTCGCCGAGCCGTACGAGCTGAAGGACGAGCACGGCACGGTCGTCCTGGCCGCGATCGCCACCTACGGCGAGACCCGCCACACCCTCGTCGAGCGCTCCGGCTACGACGGTCCCTACCTGCCCGGCTACGTCGCCGCGGCCCCGATGGTCGAACCGCCCGCCCAGCGCACCTTCCAGGCCATCGACCACTGCGTCGGCAACGTCGAACTCGGCCGGATGAACGAGTGGGTCGGCTTCTACAACAAGGTCATGGGCTTCACGAACATGAAGGAGTTCGTGGGCGACGACATCGCGACCGAGTACAGCGCGCTGATGTCCAAGGTGGTCGCCGACGGCACCCTGAAGGTCAAGTTCCCGATCAACGAGCCGGCCATCGCCAAGAAGAAGTCGCAGATCGACGAGTACCTGGAGTTCTACGGCGGCGCGGGCGTGCAGCACATCGCCCTGAACACCAACGACATCGTGGCGACCGTACGCACCATGAGGGCGGCAGGCGTCCAGTTCCTGGACACGCCCGACTCGTACTACGACACCCTCGGCGAGTGGGTCGGCGACACCCGCGTGCCGGTCGAGACCCTCCGCGAGCTGAAGATCCTCGCCGACCGCGACGAGGACGGCTATCTGCTGCAGATCTTCACCAAGCCGGTCCAGGACCGTCCGACCGTCTTCTTCGAACTCATCGAGCGGCACGGCTCGATGGGCTTCGGCAAGGGCAACTTCAAGGCGCTGTTCGAGGCCATCGAGCGGGAGCAGGCCAAGCGCGGGAACCTCTAGGGCTGCCGGGGGCCGACGGTCACCGTGGCGGTTCCACGTCCGCCGGCTCCCCCAGCTTGACCAGCGCCGCCCGGGCCGCGGGGGCGTGGAGCGGCGAGAAGTACGGATTGATCCGCAGCGCCTCCGCCAGATGCCGCCGCGCCGGGCCGGTCAGCTTCAACCCCTGCTCGATCATGCCGCGGTGGTAGGCGTACCAGGCGCTGCGCACTCCGCCGCCGTGCTCCTCGTCCGTCGCCCGTACGGCGAACCCGAACGCCTCCTTGTCGTCGCCGGCCTGGTGCAGGGCCCAGCCCAGCGCGTCGGCCACCGCGACGCCCGGCTGCCGCTTCCACTCGGCCCGCAGCAGGTCGACGGCCACCGCCGGGTCGCCGTGGTCGGCCTCGAACAGCCCGAGCACCAGCCGGCCGTCGACCCCGCCGGCGGCGTCCTGCCGGACCCGCTCCCGCAGCAGGTCGTACTGCGCGCGGGCGGCCTGGTCGCGCCCCAGGGACTCGTACAGCTCGCCCAGTTCCAGGGCGTACTGCGGCAGCGGCTGCTCGGCGAGGGCCGTCCGGTAGGCGTTCAGCGCCTCCGAGGTGCGGCCCAGCGCGGCCAGGGCGCGCCCCTGCCCGGCCTGCGCGGCCCGCTGGTCGGGATCCAGACGTACGGCCTCCTCGAACTGCCGCAGCGCGGTCTCGGGTTCACCGCGCTCCCAGGCGAGCTGTCCGGCGCGCTCCCGCCAGGCCGCCTCCTCGACGGGCGCCACGGCACCGGCGGCGGCGTCTGACAGGGCGGCGGCCGCGTCCTCACGTCGGCCGCGGTCCCGGTACACCGCGGCCGCCCGCGCCAGCACGGCGGGCCCCGACCGCAGCTCCATCAGCCTCTCCAGCGTGGCGTGGGCCTTCTTGTGGTCGCCGAGCCCGGTGTAGGCGTCGATCAGCAGCGGATACGTCGTCCAGCGCTTCGGCGCCGCCTCCAGCGCGGCCTCACCCCACGCCCGGGCGGCCCGGAAGTCCCGCCGGGCGTTGGCCAGCGCGGCCATCCCGTCGAGCGCCTCGGGATTGCCCTCCGGCGCCGCCTTCAGCGAGGCCCGCAAGGCCCGCTCGGCCTTCGGGTAGTTCGCGGCGGCATCGGCGGTACGCCGCCCCCGCTCGACGTACGCGGTCCCCAGTACGGCCAGCGCCCGCGCGTCCCGGGGTTGCTGCCGTACGAGCGCCTCCTGCTGTTCGATCAGCGCCCCCAGATCGGGCAGCGAGGCCGCCACGCCGGCCGTGACCGCCGCCCGCGCCTGGGCACCCGAAGCGGGCGCGGGGCCCCGCCGGGGGCCCGGCTCCTCGGACGGCCACATCAGCAGCCCGCCACCGAGCAGGAGCGCACCCACGAGGGAACCGACGAGCAGCCGCCGCCGGAGTGTGGAACGGGGGGTCGAGGGCGTGGGGGCGGGGCCGGGACCGTCGGGGGCTGCCTGGGTCTCCGGGGCCGCTGGGGCGTCGTTCTGCATGCTGATCACTGTGCGGCAGTACGACGAGCACATCGCGGTGACCGCAAGGGGAGCGGGACGGGGTTCACACCGATGGCCCCGGGTGACACGCTGTGATCATGAGCCGTATTGAGGGCGCGTCCGACACGCACCAGAGCAAGCTCACCGGGCGGCTGCTCGCGGGGCTGCCCGCCGACGCCGTGCTGATCGACCCCGGCGTGACCGCCTCCTACGCCAACGACATGGCAAGCTTCTGCCCGGCCGGCAGCCCCGCGGTCGTCGTGCTGCCGCGCACCGTGGAGCAGGTGCAGCACATCATGCGCACCGCGACCGAGCTGCGCGTCCCGGTCGTCCCGCAGGGCGCCCGCACCGGCCTGTCCGGCGGCGCCAACGCCACCGACGGCTGCATCGTGCTGTCCCTGACCAAGATGGACCGCATCCTGGAGATCGACCCCGTCGACCGTGTCGCCGTCGTCGAACCGGGAGTCGTCAACGCGGCCCTGTCCCGCGCCGTCAACGCGCACGGCCTGTCCTACCCCCCGGACCCCTCCAGCTGGGAGATGTGCACGATCGGCGGCAACATCGGCACCGCGTCCGGCGGCCTGTGCTGCGTGAAGTACGGGGTGACCGCGGAGTACGTCCTCGGACTGGGCGTGGTGCTCGCCGACGGCCGCCTCATGTCCACCGGCCGGCGCACCGCGAAGGGCGTCGCCGGCTACGACCTCACCCGCCTCTTCGTCGGCTCCGAGGGCTCCCTCGGCATCGTCGTACGGGCCGTGCTCGCCCTCAGGCCGCGGCCGCCCCAGCAGCTCGTCCTGGCCGCCGAGTTCTCCTCCGCGCGCGCCGCCTGCGACGCCATCTGCCGGATCATGGCCGAGGGCCACGTCCCGTCACTCCTCGAACTCATGGACCGTACGACGGTGAAAGCCGTCAACGACCTCGCCCGCATGGGCCTGCCCGAGACCACCGAGGCCCTGCTGCTGGCGGCCTTCGACACCCCGGACCCCGCCGCCGACCTGGCCGCCCTGGGCGCGCTGTGCGAGGCCGCCGGAGCCACCCAGGTGGTGCCCGCCGACGACGCCGCCGAGTCCGAACTCCTCCTCAAGGCCCGGCGTCTGTCGCTCACCGCGCTGGAGGCGGTGCGCGGCACGACGATGATCGACGACGTGTGCGTGCCGCGCTCCCGGCTCGGCGACCTGCTCGACGGGGTCGAGCGCATCGCCGAGAAGTACCGGCTCACCATCGGTGTCGTCGCCCACGCCGGCGACGGCAACACCCACCCCACGGTCTGCTTCGACGCGGCCGACCCCGACGAGTCGCGGCGCGCCCGCGAGTCCTTCGACGAGATCATGGCGCTCGGCCTGGAGCTGGGCGGCACGATCACCGGCGAACACGGCGTCGGCGTACTGAAGAAGGAGTGGCTGGCGCGCGAACTCGGGCCGGTGGGGCTGGAGATGCAGCGGGCCGTCAAGCAGGTCTTCGACCCGCTGGGCATCCTCAACCCGGGCAAGCTGTTCTGACACCCGCTGCCTGCGGTCACTGGGCGAGCAGCTGGTCGAGCGCGTCGTCGATGCCCAGTTGCTCGCCCTCGGTCCCCGGGGGCACCACGCACAGGGTGCGCTCCAGCCAGGCGCAGACCTGCGCGGTCGGCGCCTCCAGCAGGGCGTCCCCGTCGGGTGAGCTGAGCGCCATCAGCACCACGCTGCGTCCTTCCGCCTTCGCCGGCCACACCCGTACGTCGCCGTGCCCGCACGGCCGGAACACGCCCTCCACGAGCAGCTCGCGGGCGAACGTCCAGTGCACCGGGTACTCCGAGTTGATGTGGAAGGTGACGTGCACGGCGAAGGGGTCGTCGCTGCGGTAGCCCAGCCGGGCGGGCACCGGGACGCTCCGCTCGGGCGACAGGATCAGGTTCAGCTCCAGCTCGCGTTCCACCACGGTGTGACGCATGTCGGTTCCTCTCTCCGCTCTCGGCGCCGTCGGTACGGCGCCCGCAGAAGGTGAGAGGGGGCGGGTCCCGGATCATTACGCGGGTTCGGGGATTTTTTCCGGAGAGTTTCTTCCGAGCGGGTGACGAGCGTGCACGAGGTTGCCCGGAAAGGCGCCGGGAGAGGGCGGGTACGGCGGGACGGGCGGTGGGGGTTGCGCGCGTCTGATAGATGTGGAGGCTCCCATCTCACCCCCGAGCAGATACGGGACGACGGACATGAGCGCCCCAACCCCGGCCCCCGGCGACGACCGGCCCCGCGAAGGGTATTACCCGGACCCGTCCATTCCTGGATACGTCCGGTACTGGAACGGCGCCTCCTGGGTGCCCGGCACCAGCCGCCCGGCGCCGAGCGACGGCGAGCCGCTCACCGCGCCCGCGTCGGCGGCGTCCGTGCCCGCGGTGGAGGAGACGGGCCCGCACTTCTTCGACGAGGACCCGGCGCCGGCCGCCGCGTGGACCGCCGACCGCTCCCACCGGTCCGGCTTCGGCGGCGATCCGGACCCCCGCGTCTCCCGGGGCACGCCCCGGACACCGGACCCCCGCACGCCCGCCCCCACCGACCACCAGAACCAGCCCGCGGGCACCGGCGTTGACGCTGGTGCTGGTGCTGGTGCTGGTGCTGGTGCTGGTGCTGGTGCTGGTGCTGGTGCTGGTGCTGGTGCTGGTGCCGCCGACCTCGACCCGACCGGCACGGTCGTCTTCCGGCGCCCGACGCCGGGCCCCGCCGCCCCCACCGCCGACTCCGGTCCCGCGTCCGACCCCGGCACCATGACCTTCCGCGCTCCCCACCCGCGCACGTCCGGCCCCGACGGCACCCCCGAGTCGCAGCCCCCGGGCACCAGCCCCGGCCACGCCCCGTCGGGCGGCGCGGTGTTCGCGGGCCCGGGCCCCGCCGGGCAGGCCCCGTCGGGCCCGGCCTTCGGTGCGCCGGCCGCGTCCGGCTCCGCCGCGGCGAGCCAACCCGGGGCGGCTACGCCCTCCGCGCAGGCGCCCGCCGCAGCCGCCCCCGCCAAGCCGGGCTTCGCCGCAGGCAAGGCCGCCGCCGAACGTGCCGCCGCGGCCCAGGCCGCCGCAGCGCACCAGACCGCACAACCCGGCACCCCGGGAAACCCCGCGGTACCGCCCCAGTCCCAGCCCTCCGGCCCACAAGCCGCAGCCGGTCTCGGCGCCGCACCCGCAGCCGTCCCCGGATCCTCGGCCGGTGTCAGGGCCGCCCCCGGGTCCGCGACCGGACTCGGGTCCGCCCCCGGGGCCCAGTCCCCCTCCGCCGGTGGCACCCCCATGACCTCCGGCTCCGGCGGTGGTCAGCCCTCCTGGGCCCAGCAGGTGCACCACCTGGCCGGGGCCGGGGGCGGTGAGCAGCCCGTCGCGCCCTGGAAGCCGCCCGTCGAGGACGTCTTCCAGGCGGCCGCCCGGCGGCACGCGGCGGCTCGGCCCGCGCCGCTCGCGAAGCGGCTGGCCGCCCGGCTGGTGGACAGCCTGGTGCTCGGCGCAGTCACCGGCGCCGCCGCCGTACCGCTCGGCATCAGGGCCATGGACCACGTCAACGAGAAGATCGACGCGGCCAAGCTCTCCGGCCGCACGGTCACCGTCTGGATCCTGGACGGCACGACGACGGCGTACCTCGGTGTCGTCCTGGCCGTCCTGCTCCTGGCCGGCGCCCTCTACGAGGCACTGCCCACCGCCAAGTGGGGCCGCACCCTCGGCAAGAAGCTGTTCGGCCTGGAGGTGCGGGACATCGAGGGGCACGAGCCGCCGACGTTCGGCGCGGCCCTGCGCCGCTGGCTCGTCTACAGCGTCTTCGGCCTGCTCGCCGTAGGCGTCGTGGGTGTGCTGTGGGGCCTGTTCGACAAACCGTGGCGCCAGTGCTGGCACGACAAGGCGGCGCACACCTTCGTCGCGGGGTGACCCGGACGGCCGCCTGCCGGATGCGAAGCCCCGGGGTTCGCGATGCACTCGGGCCATGACGACCGAACCGCCCCCCGGCTCCGGCGGCGAGCCGCCGGAGGACGACCCGTTCCGGAAGCGGCCCCAGCAACCTCCGTACGGTCAGGGGCCGGGACCGGGCTCGCCCTACGACACCCCGCCCCACGGCGGTGGCCCGTTCGGCGGTCTCCCGCCCGATCCCCTCGCCGGCATGGCCCCGCTGGCCGACAGCGGCAGGCGCGTGCTGGCCAGGATCATCGACATGCTCCTGGTCGGTGTCGTAGTCGCCCTGCTCACCTGGGGCTTCGGTGTGAACGAGTACGGCGTCGACGGTGACGACGTCGATGCCGGCAAATCCCTCGGCCAGTCCGTCGTGGCCGCGGTGCTCTACATCGCCTACGACACCTTCCTGATCGCGAGGTCCGGTCAGACCCTCGGCAAGAAGTGGCTCGGCATGCGGGTCGCCAACCTCGACAACGGCAACACGCCCTCCGCGCAGACCTCGCTGATGCGCGCCCTCGTCCTGTGGCTGCCGTTCGCCTTCTGCTGCGCCTGCTTCTGGACGGCGGTCGCCGGCGGCTGGAGCTTCTTCGACAAGCCGTACAAACAGGGCCTGCACGACAAAGCCGCCAAGACGGTGGTGGTCAGCACAACCTGACCCCCACCCAGACATGACCGAGGGCCCGTGCCGAGGCCCGGGCCCTGCGTCATGCCGTTCAGGGTGCCACCGGCTCCCGCCGCGCCTGCTCGGCGGGAGCCGGGGCGACGGGCGGCGGCGCGGGCCGCGACCTCGGGGCCGGCACCCGCAGTGCGACGAGCAGACCGAGCGCCAGCGCCGCGACGGCGATCAGCGCGACGCCGATGCCCGAACTCGCCTGTGACAGCAGCAGCATGGCGAGCGTCGAGGAGACCACGGTGCAGGAACCGTATGTGAGCTGTGCGACAGTCGGACGAGGCATGGCAATCGTGTCCTCGGAAGCGGGGGCGAGCTCGACTCTATTCGCCTGCATGCCCGAGCGGAACGAACGGTAAGCGTGACCTAACCCACGGTGCCGGTGCACAGGGGGCGCACGGAGTCACGCGTCCGTAATCCGGACGGCCGTCTCCCAATAATGCACTTGACCTGACCAAGTCAAGGTCTGTCTTTTCTCGTTAACCAGTAGTCAAATGGCGTCACTTGACTACACGTGCATAACCGCGCGCGGACATCCCTTGACAGAGGACCTCCATCCGCGCGTTCCGGGCGCGTTAGGGGAGGACACCAAGTGACCAGTAGATCCTGGACGTTCAGAACGGCCGCGACCGTCGTCGCCCTCGCGGCGGCCTCGGCGACGTTCTCGACGTTCGCCGCGGCGACGGCCGCGGAGAACACGTCGGCTCAGGCCCCGGCGGCGGACGGGCACGACCCGCAGCCGGCCGAGGCCCATGAGCACGACTTCGACGGGCCGCTGAGCAAGCGGCAGGAGGCCCAGCGCGAAGAAGCCCTGAAGCAGGTCATATCCGGCGAGGCGACCGTCAAGAACCGCAACGGTTCGAAGGTCGTCGAGCTCGACAGCTGGGGCGGCGGCTCCAAGTACGTCGAGCTGGGCCGTGAGAAGACCGACAAGATCTTCACGATCCTCGTGGAGTTCGGCGACCAGATCGACCCCCGCTACGGCGGCACCGTCGGCCCGCTCCACAACGAGATCGAGGAGCCGGACCGCACCCAGGACAACAGCACGGCCTGGCAGGCGGACTACGACCGCCAGCACTTCCAGGACCTGTACTTCGGCGACGGCACCGCCTCGATGAAGACCTACTACGAGAAGCAGTCCTCGGGCCGCTACTCCATCGAGGGCGAGGTCGCCGACTGGGTCAAGGTTCCCTACAACGAGGCCCGTTACGGCTCCAACCTGGCACCCACCGGCGCCTGGTACGCCGTCCAGGACGGTGTCAACGCCTACGTCGCCCAGCAGAAGGCAGCCGGGAAGACGGACGCGGAGATCAAGGCCAAGATGGCCGAGTTCGACCAGTGGGACCGCTACGACCACGACGGCGACGGCAACTTCAACGAGCCCGACGGGTACATCGACCACTTCCAGATCGTGCACGCCGGCGAGGACGAGTCCGCGGGCGGCGGCGCGCAGGGCGAGGACGCGATCTGGGCCCACCGCTGGTACGCCTTCGGCACCGACGCCGGCTCCACCGGCCCCGAGGGCAACAAGCTCGGCGGCGCGCAGATCGGCGACACCGGCGTCTGGGTCGGCGACTACACCATCCAGCCGGAGAACGGCGGCCTGGGCGTCTTCGCCCACGAGTACGGCCACGACCTCGGCCTGCCGGACCACTACGACACCTCCGGCGGCGGCGAGAACTCCACCGGCTTCTGGACCCTGATGTCCTCCGGTTCCTGGCTGGGCACCGGCGGCGACAACATCGGTGACATGCCCGGCGACATGACCGCCTGGGACAAGCTCCAGCTGGGCTGGCTGGACTACGACACCGCCAAGGCCGGCAAGCACTCCCTGCACACCCTGGGCGTCGCGGAGTACAACACCAAGAACCCGCAGGCCCTCATCGTCGAGCTGCCGAAGAAGACGGTCACCACCGAGGTGGTCACCCCGGCGCAGGGCGCGACGCAGTGGTGGAGCGGCAAGGGCGACGACCTGCGCAACACCCTGACCCGCTCGGTCGACCTCACCGGCAAGTCCTCGGCGTCGCTGTCGCTGGACGCCTGGTGGGACATCGAGACGGACTACGACTACCTCTACACCGAGGTCTCCACCGACGGCGGCGCCTCCTTCACGCCGATCGACGGCACCCTGCCCGACGGCAGCGCCATCACGCGTGACGGCAGCGGCAAGCCGGCCCTCACCGGCACGGTCGACTCCTACCGGAAGCTGACCTACTCGCTGGACGCCTACGCGGGCCAGAAGATCGACCTGCGCTTCCGCTACGCCACCGACGGCGGCGTGGCCCAGATGGGCTTCGCGGCCGACCAGATCACGGTCACCGCGGACGGCGCGGTCCTCTTCGCCGACGACGCGGAGAGCGCGGACGCCGCCTGGACCGCCAAGGGCTTCTCCCGCATCGGCGCGTCCATCACGGACGACTACGACCAGTTCTACATCGCCGAGAACCGCCAGTACGTGTCGTACGACAAGACCCTCAAGGTCGGCCCGTACAACTTCGGCTTCTCCAACACCCGCCCCGGCTGGGTCGAGCACTTCCCGTACCAGAACGGTCTGCTGATCTGGAAGTGGGACACCTCCCAGTCGGACAACAACACCAGCGCCCACCCCGGTGAGGGCCTGCTCCTCCCGGTCGACGCCCACCCGACCCCGCTGAAGTGGTCCGACGGCACGCTGATGCGCAACCGCATCCAGTCCTTCGACTCCACCTTCAGCTGGTACCCGACGGACCGGATCACGCTGCACAAGGCCGGCGTCGCCACCAAGATCCCGGCGCGCGTGGGCGTGCCGTTCTTCGACGACGGCAAGTCGACGTACTACGACCCGTCGACCCCGCTGGCCGGCGTCAAGGTCACTGACACCAACACCTCGATCAAGATCCTCTTCGAGCCGCTGAGCGGCTCGACGATCACGGTGAAGGTCGGTCCGTCGATGAAGTAGTCGACATCCGCGCAGGTCAGAAGCGTATCGGCGGCAACCCCTGGCGGGTTGCCGCCGATCGTGTTTAGGTGCGTCCTGTGAATCGCTTATTGACACCGACCGCAGGACCGAACAGAACGGGGATGTGACCACATGGCCGCAGGAGGTTTCTGCAAGCTGCCGAACGGCACGGTGGTGGTGGCACTCAACCTGCCCAGCCCCGCCACCGACGGCCCCACCGGCGTACGCGTCCTCGTCCACGCCGCCAACCGGGCCCGAGCCCTGACCAGGCTCCGCAACCTGGGCCTACGAGCCGTCTACCTACGAGGCAACGCGGCCCCACCCACCCCGGACGAGATCACAGCCGTACTCCACCACCCCGACGGCCTGATATGGCGAACGGCCCCTGACAACGCTGTCACGCAACAGTCCCTGTCGGTGGAACTGTGGCGCCCGATCAGATCACTGCTGAGCCGCACGAGTCCCACCTAAAGGGGCGCGGGGCTGTATCGATATGCGGCTCCGCCGGCGCCGCAGCAAACCGACTACTGCACCACTGGCTTCCCAGAAAGCTCCACACCAGCTCCCCGCATCTCCTCCAGCGCCCGATCAGTGGTCTCCAAAGCAACCCCAGCCGTCAGATCAAGCAGCACCTGCGTACGAAAACCCTCCCGCACCGCATCCAACGCAGTGGCCCGCACACAGTGATCCGTGGCGATCCCGACGACATCCACCTCGTCGATCGCTCTGGCCCGCAACCACTCCGCCAGAGAGGTCCCGTTCTCGTCGACCCCCTCGAACCCGCTGTACGCGGCCGCGTACGCCCCCTTGTCGAACACCGCGTCGATCGCCCCCGAGGCCACCGCCGGCGCGAAGTTCGGGTGGAACCCCACCCCCTCCGTGCCGGCGACGCAGTGCGCCGGCCAGGAGTGGACATAGTCCGGGTTGTCGGCGAAGTGGCCGCCGGGTGCGATGTGGTGGTCGCGGGTGGCCACCACATGCCGGTACCCGGCGGGGGCCTGCCCGATCAGCTCGGTGATCGCGGCGGCCACATCGGCACCCCCGGCCACCGCGAGGCTGCCTCCCTCGCAGAAGTCGTTCTGCACGTCTACGACGATCAAGGCGCGGCGCATGGTCGGTGTCCTTCGACTAAGGGTGAAGTCACTGAGCCTAGAGACTTCGGCGGCGGTAGGGGAGGGGGGCGGCCCTCGGGCGGACAGACCCTAGCTACCCGACCGCCCCACGAGGTACTCCGTCGCCAGCACGGGTTCCCCGCGGGAGAGCTGTGTAGCGGAGAGCGGCAGACCGCTCCGGGCGGCGATGTGCCGGTCCCGTACGGCGTCCAGCGGCTCGCGGGCGACGACCTCACCGCCCTTGACCAGCTCCACCAGCAGCTGGTGGTCGGCCAGCTCGGCGGGGACCGTCCCCGTGCCGACCACCTCGGCCTCGGCGACGCCGTGCTCGTCGTGCCGCCGCGCCGCCCACTTGCGGCCGCCGATGGACGTCTTGCCGCCGGTGGACTTCTTCGCCACCGGCACCAGCGGCGCCCTGGGGTCGTCGGACTCGGCGCGCGCGACCAGCTTGTACACCATCGAGCAGGTCGGATGCCCGGACCCGGTCACCAGCTGCGTACCGACCCCGTAGGCGTCCACGGGGGCGGCGGCCAGCGAGGCGATGGCGTACTCGTCGAGGTCGGAGGTCACGATGATCCGGGTGTCGCGGGCGCCCAGCTCGTCCAGCTGCTGGCGCACCCGGTGCGCGACCAGCAGCAGATCGCCGGAGTCGATGCGCACCGCGCCCAGCTCGGGTCCGGCCACCTCCACCGCCGTACGGACGGCCTCGGCGACGTCGTACGTGTCCACCAGCAGGGTGGTGCCCCGGCCGAGGGAGTCGACCTGGGCGCGGAAGGCGTCGCGCTCGCTGTCGTGCAGCAGGGTGAAGGCGTGGGCGGAGGTGCCGACGGTGGGGATGCCGTAGCGGAATCCGGCCGCGAGGTCGGAGGTGGAGGCGAAGCCGCCGACGTAGGCGGCGCGGGAGGCGGCGACGGCGGCCAGCTCATGGGTGCGGCGGGCGCCCATCTCGACCAGCGGGCGGTCCCCGGCGGCCGAGGACATCCGGGAGGCGGCGGCCGCGATCGCGGAGTCGTGGTTGAGGATGGAGAGGATCACCGTCTCCAGCAGGACGCACTCGGCGAAGGTGCCCTCGACCCGCATGATCGGCGAGCCGGGGAAGTAGACCTCGCCCTCCGGGTAGCCCCAGACGTCCCCGGAGAAGCGGTAGGCGGCGAGCCAGTCCAGCGTCTGCTCGTCGACGACGGCGCGTTCGCGCAGGAAGCCGAGGACGCCCGGGTCGAAGCGGAAGTTCTCCACCGCGTCCAGGACCCGCCCGGTGCCCGCGACGACGCCGTACCGTCGCCCGTTCGGCAGTCGCCGGGTGAAGACCTCGAACACGCTGCGCCGCCCGGCGGTGCCCGCCTTCAGGGCGCCCTGCAGCATCGTCAGTTCGTAGTGGTCCGTGAAGAGCGCCGTCGAGGGAACATCCACCGGCAGCCCAAGATCCGCTCTGTTCATACGACGCATCGTACTCGGCTTTCGTCAGTGTGACGATATCTGGCGGTCGTGGCAGCATGGGCTGTGTGACGTCACCCGCACCCCTGGAGATCGAACGCACCGAGTCGGCGGAGGAGGTCTTCGCCGTCCCCGAGCCGGACGTCCCCTGGGTCACGATCGTCCACAACGATCCGGTCAACCTCATGAGCTATGTGACCTACGTCTTCCAGACGTACTTCGGCTACACCAAGGACAAGGCCACCAAGCTCATGCTCGACGTCCACCACAAGGGCCGGGCGGTCGTCTCCAGCGGTAGCCGTGAGGAGATGGAACGCGATGTGCAGGCCATGCACGGTTACGGTCTGTGGGCCACCCTCCAGCAGGACCGGAAGTAAGCGGGAGTAGCGACCTACCTGATGCCAGGACACTTCGAACCGCTCCCCGGCGGCGGCGCGGCCGTCGCGCTCGACGAGGTCGAGATCTCCATCATCCGCTCGCTCGCGGTCCAGCTCCTGGAGCTGATCGGACCCGGCCCGGCCGAGGACGCCCCCGCGGACCCGCTCGCCGAGCTGTTCGCCGAGGGGCCCAGTGAGCCGCCCGCCGACCCGGTGCTGCGCAGGCTGTTCCCGGACGCCTACACCGACCCGGTCGAGCCGCCCGACGACCCGCGCCGGGCCGAGGAGAACCAGGCGTACTCCGCCGAGTTCCGCCGCTACACGGAGAACGACCTGCGGGCCGGAAAGCGGGACAACGCCCTCGCGGTGATCCGCGCGCTGGACGCGCTGGCGCCGGTGGACGAGACCGGGGCCGTGCTCAAGCTGTCCCCGCAGGAGTCCCAGCAGTGGCTCGGCGCGCTCAACGACCTGCGGCTGGCCATCGGCTCCCGCCTGGAGATCACCGACGAGGACGACAGCGACCTGCTCTACCGGCTCCCCGACGAGGACCCGCGCAAGCCGATGGTCATGGCCTATCTCTGGCTCGGGGGGCTGCAGGAGACCCTTGTGTCAACCCTTATGCCGTAACCGTCCAGATTTGGCGTTCGCTCAACGGACGCTCAGATCCGGATAACGATCCTGTCACCGCCCCTGGGGTTTTACGCCCCGGGGGCGTTGTCGTGTGACTCGCGTCACCAAAGATCGCATGAACGCTGTGGTAAGAATTCGCAACTCCATTTCGGCACCACCCCTCGCCGGACCGGAGAAGTCGGCCATAGCCGGCGTGTACGACCCAGAGCAGTACCTTCCCCGGGTCCGCGGGGCAGTGCTTCTCCACGTCGCCGAACGGACAACGGCGTTCGCTCGATCCCGCACGTTGCACCAACGCACTGCTGCGCCACGCCAGCACGTCCCCTGCGCCATCCGAGGTAGCTCGATGTCACTCGACTCCATCGCCCAGAACATTGACGACGCCGTCAGCGAGGCCGTCAAACCGGTCTCCGACAAGGTCGCCGAGTTCGTCTTCTACTCCATCAAGGTCAACGGCACCGAGCTTCCGCTCATCGTCGCGTGGCTGGTGATCGCCGGTCTGGTCTTCACCGCCTGGTTCGGATTCGTCCAGGTCCGCAAGTTCAAGCTCGCCCTCGACGTCGTACGCGGCAAGTACGACGAGAAGGACTCCGCCGGTGAGGTCAACCACTTCCAGGCCCTGACCGCCGCCGTCTCCGGCACCGTCGGCCTCGGCAACATCGCCGGTGTCGCCGTCGCCGTCTCCATCGGTGGCCCCGGCGCCACCTTCTGGATGATCCTGTGCGGTCTGCTCGGTATGGCGAGCAAGTTCGTCGAGGTCACCCTCGGTGTGAAGTACCGCGAGAAGCACGCGGACGGCACCGTCTCCGGTGGCCCGATGTACTACCTGCCCAAGGGCTTCGCCGAGCGCTTCGGCTCCACCGGCGCCAAGGTCGGCAAGGTGCTCGCCATCGCCGCCTCGATCATGATCCTGTTCTTCGGTCTGTTCGGCGGCAACCTCTTCCAGACCAACCAGAGCTACGCCCAGGTCTCCTCCACCTTCGGTGGTGAGGACGGCTTCCTGGCCTCCTCCGCCGGTGCCGTGCTCTTCGGCCTCGTCGTCGCCGCCCTGGTCGGCCTGGTGCTGCTCGGCGGCATCCGCTCCATCGCCTCCGTCACCAGCCGCCTGGTCCCGGCGATGGCCGGCATGTACATCGTGGCCTGCCTGGTCGTCATCCTGGTCAACGTCACCGCGGTGCCCGACGCCATCGGCACCATCCTCAAGGGCGCCTTCGAGGCCGAGGGTGTCGCCGGTGGTGTGATCGGCGCCCTGATCGTCGGCTTCAAGCGCGCCGCCTTCTCCAACGAGGCCGGTCTGGGCTCCGCCCCGATCGCCCACTCCGCGGTCAAGACCAACCACCCCGCGTCCGAGGGTCTGGTCGCCCTGCTGGAGCCGTTCATCGACACGGTCGTCATCTGCACCATGACCGCGCTGACGATCGTCATCGCCAACCCGGCCAGCTGGACCGCCGCCCGCGAGGGCCAGGAGGGCATCGGCGGCGTCACCATCACCTCCGACGCCTTCGAGACCGTCCTGCCCTGGTTCCCGTACTTGCTCACCATCGCGGTGCTGCTGTTCGCCTTCTCCACGATCCTGACCTGGGGCTACTACGGCCTCAAGGCGTGGACGTTCCTCTTCGGCCGCAGCAAGGCCAGCGAGATCAGCTTCAAGGTCATCTGGAGCGTGTTCGTGATGGCGGGCTCGCTGCTCTCCCTCAGCTCGCTGATCGACCTGGGCGACTCGGCGCTGTTCCTGCTGGCCGTGTTCAACATCATCGGCCTCTACCTGCTGGCCCCGATCGTCAAGCGCGAACTGAACTCCTTCCTGGAGTACGTCCGTGCCCGCAAGGCCCGCGAGGCCGTCGGCGCGGTGGACTCCGACGACGCGGAGACCGCCAAGACGGTCTGACCCCTCGTCCCAGCATGCGGGCCGCCCCGTACCGTCCTTCGGTACGGGGCGGCCCTCTGCTTATCCTGGCCACCATGCTGACCATCACCCGCGCCCTCTACGACCAGATCGTCGCCCACGCGCGCAAGGACCACCCCGACGAGGCATGCGGCGTGATCGCCGGGCCGGCCGGCTCGGACCGCCCCGAGCGCTTCATCCCCATGCTGAACGCGGCCATGTCGCCCACCTTCTACGAGTTCGACTCGGGCGACCTGCTCAAGCTCTACCGCGAGATGGACGACCGCGACGAGGAGCCGGTGGTCATCTACCACTCCCACACCGCCACCGAGGCGTACCCCTCCCGCACCGACATCTCCTACGCCAACGAGCCGGGCGCCCACTACGTCCTGGTGTCGACGGCGGACACCGACGGCATGGGCGAGTTCCAGTTCCGCTCGTTCCGCATCGTGGAGGGCGAGGTCACCGAGGAGGAGGTCAAGGTCCTACCTTGACCTGAAATCCCGGGGCGCCGACCCGTTTTCCACGGTTAACGTGTGCGCAGCGCGGCCGTCACCCCCTGCCGCATCTCCAACTCGCCACCGTGGAGTTGCTGTTGACGCAACCACTGACCGAGCGGCGCCCCACCCTGCTGGACGTCGCCCGCCGCTGCGGGGTCTCCAAGTCCACCGTCTCCCGTGTGATCAACGGTGAGCCCAAGGTGCGTGCCGAGGTCGCCGCGCACATCCGCGAGGTGATCGCCGAACTCGGCTACGTCCCCAACCACGCCGCCCGCCAACTGGTCACCCGCCGCAACGACGCCGTCGCCGTGGTGGCCACCCAGCCCCGGGACCGGCTGTTCCTCGACCCGTTCTTCGACTGTCTGCTGCGCGGCATCCGCCGGGAGCTGGCCCGGCACGGCGCCCAGCCGGTGCTGCTGTTCGTGGAGGACCCGGACGACTATCCGCGGGTCGGCGGCTTCCTCGGCGCCGGGCACGTCGACGGGGCCCTGCTGTTCAACCTGCGCCCCGACGACCGGCTCGACGAGATGGTCGACCGCGTCGGCCTGCCCGTCGTCTTCGGCGGCCGCCCCCGGCTGCGCGCCGGCGACACCGTGCGCGACCACGTCTACGTCGACGGCGACAACCGCGGCGGCGCCCGCCGGGCCGTCGAGCACCTGCTCTCCCTCGGCCGCGAGCACATCGCCACCGTCACCGGCCCCTACGACGAGGAGCCCTCCGCCGACGACCGGCTGGCCGGCTACCGGGACGTCCTGCTGGACGGCGCCCCGGACCTGGTTGAGCGCGGCGACTACACCTGGCAGGGCGGCGCCGACGCGATGGCCGCACTCCTGGACCGCCGCCCCGACCTGGACGCCGTCTTCGCCGCCTCCGACCTGATGGCCGCCGGCGCCCTCCACACCCTGCGCCGCCGCGGCCGCCGCGTCCCCGACGACGTGGCCGTGATCGGCTACGACGACCTCCCCGGCATCGCCGAAACCACCGACCCACCCCTCACCACCATCCACCAGGACGTCGAGGGCATGGGCCGCCTGATGGCCCGCCTGCTCTGCGAGGACACGGCCCTCACATCGGTGGTGACCCCGACCCGTTTGGTGCGACGGGCGTCGGCGTAGAGCGCGGCCACGCGGCGGGCCTCATCCGCCGGCTGACTCCCGGCTCCCGGGCGTCGTCAGTGACTTGTCGGGGGCTGTCTGACGGCTTGGCTGCTGTGCGAGGACACGGCTGTCATGTCGGTGGGGGCGCTGACCCGTTTGGTGCGGCGGGCGTCGGCGTAGGGCGGGGGCGCGCGGCGGGTCTCGTCTGGCGGCTGGCTCCCGGCTCAGGGCGTCGTCGGTGACTTGTCGGGGGCTGTCTGATGGCTTGGCTGCTGTGCGAGGTCGCGGCCGTCATGTCGGTGGGGACCCTGACCCGGTTGGTGCGGCGGGCGGGGGCGCGTGGCGGGTCTCGTCTGGCGGCTGGCTCCCGGCTGTCCGGGCCTTGTCGGGTGGTCGGTCCGTCGTCGGCTGCAGTGGCTCGGGGCCCTCTGTGATGGGTCCGTCGGCTGTGCGAGGTCGCGGCCCTCATGGCGGTGGTGACCCTGGCGCGGTTGGTGCGGCGGGTCTGGCGTAGGGGGTCGGCCGGCGGCTGACTCCCGGTTCCCGGGCGTCGTCGAGACGGCCGGTCCGTTGCCGGCGGCCGGTCCTCAGGAGGTGGCGGAGCTGGGGCGTCCGGTCGCCCCGCTCTTGGGCGGGGGATGGCTCTCACCTCGGTGGTTGTGTCGGCGTGGAGGGGGCGGGCGGGGGGTGGGTCTCATTCAGCGGTTCGGATTCGTCCGGCATGTGGGATCACATTCCAGGAGGCGGACCGGGAATCGATACGATGAGCCCATGGTTGAGAAGGACGTGAGCGACAAGACGCCGGGCAAGCTGCTGCTCGTGGCGCGGCTGCACGTCGACCTGTGCAGGCTCGCCAGCGCCATCTGTTGACGCCGCCCTGCCGCCGTACGGCCGTGAGCCGCGGCGCCCGAAACCGCAACACCCTGCCTCCTTGCGCTGCCGCGCGCCCCGACTGACTACTCCCGACAGGAGCCCCTAGCCATGGCCATCGAGGTCCGCATCCCGACCATCCTCCGCCAGTACACCGACGGTCAGAAGGCGGTGGAGGGCAACGGTGACACCCTCGCCGAGCTGTTCACCGACCTCGAGACCCGGCACACCGGCATCCACGCCCGCATCGTCGACGACGGCAAGCTGCGCCGCTTCGTCAACGTCTACCTCAACGACGAGGACGTCCGCTTCGTCGACGGCATCGACACCAAGCTGTCCGACGGCGACACCGTCACGATCCTGCCGGCCGTCGCCGGCGGCATGGCCTGAGGGCCCTGATCACCGATGCGCTACGACTCCCCGCTGGCCGCGGTGGGCAACACCCCCCTGGTGCGCCTGCCGCGGCTCTCGCCGTCCCCCGACGTCCGCATCTGGGCGAAGCTGGAGGACCGCAACCCCACCGGCTCGGTCAAGGACCGCCCCGCCCTGCACATGATCGAGCAGGCGGAGAAGGACGGCCGGCTGACCCCGGGCTGCACCATCCTGGAGCCCACCTCCGGCAACACCGGCATCTCCCTCGCGATGGCCGCGAAGCTCAAGGGCTACCGCATCGTGTGCGTGATGCCCGAGAACACCTCGCAGGAGCGCCGGGAACTGCTCGCCATGTGGGGCGCCGAGATCATCTCCTCCCCGGCCGCGGGCGGCTCCAACACCGCCGTACGCGTCGCCAAGGAACTCGCCGCCGAGCACCCCGACTGGGTGATGCTCTACCAGTACGGCAACCCGGACAACGCGGGCGCCCACTACGCGACCACCGGCCCGGAGATCCTGGCCGATCTGCCCTCCATCACCCACTTCGTCGCGGGCCTCGGCACCACCGGCACCCTGATGGGCGTCGGCCGCTACCTGCGCGAACACAAGCCCGACGTGAAGATCGTCGCCGCCGAGCCGCGCTACGACGACCTGGTCTACGGGCTCAGGAACCTGGACGAGGGCTTCGTACCCGAGCTGTACGACGCCTCCGTCCTCACCACCCGCTTCTCCGTAGGCTCCGCCGACGCGGTCACCCGCACCCGCGAGCTGCTCCAGCAGGAGGGCATCTTCGCGGGCGTCTCGACGGGCGCCGCCCTGCACGCCGCGATCGGCGTCGGCAAGAAGGCCCAGAAGGCGGGCGAGACCGCCGACATCGTCTTCGTCGTGGCCGACGGCGGCTGGAAGTACCTGTCGACGGGCGTGTACACGGCGGCGACGACGGAGGAAGCGATCGAGACCCTGCAGGGTCAGCTCTGGGCGTAGGGCTACGTACCCCGCGCGGCTACGTACCCCGCGCGGCTACGTACCTTGCGCGGCTACGGAGCCAGGTGACGGACCTGGTCCCACAGGACCGGGTCCACCACCCCCACCCGGTGCCGGAAGTCGCCGACAGGCACCTCGTGCAGCTGGTCCGTCTCCAGGAAGCTGGCCCGTCCCCGCCCGTCCCCGACGGCACCCGGCGGCAGCGGGATCACCCCGGCCCGCTCGTCGCGGTACTTGCTGCTGATCTTCACGACGGTCGCATGCCGCCCCCGCACCACCAGCACCAGACACGGCCGGTCCTCGGCCCACCAGATCTCCGCGGGCCGCGGCCCGGCGTCCACCCGGCCCCCGGCCCGGCGCCGCACCCGCGGCCGGGCCCCGCGCCCCCACCCGTCGACGAGCGCGGCGACCAGCGCGAGCAGTACCACCGCCACGAGCGCCGGCCACCAGGACGTGTCCATGAGGACGACGTTACCGGCGCACATACCTCCGCGCGCGCCCCACTCACACTTCCCCCACCCCGCTTCCAGCCGAACCGGTGACAGCACAGGTGAGTTCGCCCACAACAGCCCCTGGCGGAGGAGCGACCAAAGGTTTTGCGCCTTACGCTCGACGCACCGCACGACCCCCGTGACCCTCACTCGACGTTTCCCGCCAGCGGAGGTTTCTGTTTCATGAAGCTCACCGTCGTCGGCTGCTCGGGGTCGTTCCCGTCCGCGGAATCGGCCTGCTCGAGCTACCTCGTCGAGGCCGACGGCTTCCGGCTGCTTCTCGACATGGGCAACGGCGCCCTGGGCGAGCTGCAGCGCCACTGCGGTCTCTACGACCTCGACGCGATCTTCCTGAGCCATCTGCACGCCGACCACTGCATCGACATGTGCGCGTACTTCGTCGCGCGCTACTACCGCCACGACGGCGGCCGGTGCGCCCCCCTGCCGGTCTACGGCCCGGAAGGCACCGAACACCGCCTGACCACGGCCTACGCCGACACCCCCTCAGCCTCCTCCATGAGCGAGGTCTTCGACTTCCACACGGTCAAGCCGTCCACCTTCGAGATCGGCCCGTTCACGGTGCACACGGAGCGCGTCGCCCACCCGGTGGAGGCGTACGGCATCCGGATCGAGCACGGCGGCCGGACACTGACCTACTCCGGTGACACCGGCGTGACCCCCGCCCTGGACGAACTCGCCCGCGACAGCGATCTGTTCCTGTGCGAGGCGGCGTTCACCCACGGCAAGGAGGACATCCCCGACCTGCACCTCAACGGCCGTGAGGCGGGCCAGACGGCGGCCCGCGCGGGCGCCCGCCGCCTGGTCCTCACCCACATCCCGCCGTGGACCGACCCCCAGGTCAACCTCGCGGACGCGCGCGCGGTGTACGACGGCCCGGTGGAGCTGGCGGCGCCGAGGACGTCGTACGAGATCTGAGCACCGGATCTGAGCACCGGATCTGAGTAAGGGCCCTCGGGGTACTCGGCACGAGTGCCCGTTCGTCGTCGCCTTCTCGCGGGGGCCGTACTGGCCGCTGTCACGTGGCTGGGGGGCGGCGCCTGGGCGCAGGACGCGGAGCCGACCGTCCTGGCGACCCGGCTCGACGACACCATCACGCCGGTGACCAGCGACCATCTGCGCGAAGGGGTACGTACCGCGGAACGCGACGGGCACGCCGCGTACCTGGTGGAGATGGACACGCCCGGCGGGCTGCTGACCTCGACCCGGGAGATCGTCCAGGAGTTCCTCGGCGCGGACGTCCCCGTCGTCGTGTATGTGGCGCCCTCCGGGGCGCGCGCCGCCTCCGCCGGGGCCTACATCGGGATGTCCGCCCATGTGCTCGCCATGGCTCCCGGGACCCACATCGGCGCCGGGACGCCCGTGACCGGGGAGGGCGAGAAGGCGAGCGACAAGGTCGTCAACGACGCGGCCGCCTTCGCGGTGTCCATCGCCGAGCGGCGCGGCCGCAGCGTGACCTTCGCCGAGGACATGGTCCGCGAGGGCGTCTCGGTCTCCGACCGGGAGGCGCTGCGCACGGACGTGGCCGATGTCGGCGCCGACACCCGCGAGGACCTGCTCGACGCGATCGACGGGCGCAAGGTGACGCTCGCGTCCGGCCAGGAGGTCACCCTGCGCACGGCCGGCGCCGAGGTCGTCGGGCACGACCTGGGCTTCCTCGGCGAGGTACGGCAGTTGCTGGCCAGCCCCGAACTGGCCTTCCTCTTCCTCTCCATCGGCACCCTCGCCGTCCTCTACGAACTCGCCGCGCCCGGCATCGGCTTCGCCGGGATCGCCGGGAGCCTGCTGCTGATCCTCGGGTTCATCTCGCTGAGCGTGCTGCCCGTCAACTGGGGCGGGGTGCTTCTGCTGCTCCTGGCCGCCGCCCTGTTCGCGGCGGAGGTGATCACCCCGGGCGTCGGGGTGTTCGCGGCCGGGGGGACGGTCAGTCTGCTGCTGGCCGGGGTGTTCATGTTCCGCGGCGATGTGGGTGTCGACCCGGCCGTGCTGTGGCCGACCGCGGTGGTCGTGGGCGCGGGCGCCCTGCTGGCCGGCCGGCTGGCCTGGCGGGCCCGGCGCGCTCCGCCCGCCGGCGGGGAGGAGGCGTTCGTGGGGCGGGAGGCCGTCGTGCACCGGGTCGAGGGCGACGGCGGCCAGGTGTTCCTGGACGGCGCCTGGTGGACCGTACGCAGCCATGACGCGTCGCGTCTCGCCGAGGGGGACGCGGTACGGGTCGTGGGCCAGGACGGGCTCACCCTCGTCGTGACAAGGACCGATGAGACCAGTGAAGAGGACTCGCCATGAACTCCGCAGTCACCGCCATCGTCGTCGCCGTCGCGGTCGTGCTTCTGCTCCTGCTGATGGCCGTCAAGATCGTCCCCGAGTACGAGCGAGGGGTGGTGTTCCGCCTCGGGCGCATCATCGGCGCCAAAGGGCCCGGGCTGTTCGTGATCATCCCGTTCGTGGACCGGCTGGTCCGGGTCTCGCTGCGCACGGTCACCATGGACATCCCGCCGCAGGACGTCATCACCAAGGACAACGTCACGGTCCGGGTGAACGCCGTGACCTACTTCAACGTCGTCGACCCCAACCGTTCCGTCGTCGCGATCGAGGACCACGTCAAGGGCACCTCGCAGATCGCCCAGACCACCCTGCGCAGCATCCTCGGCCAGGTCGACCTCGACGAGCTGCTGGTGAACCGGGACGAGATCAACCAGCGGCTCCAGCGGATCATCGACGAGGTCACCAACCCGTGGGGCGTGAAGGTCACCCTCGTCGAGGTCAAGGACGTCGAACTGCCGGAGGCCATGCGGCGGGCGATGGCCCGGCAGGCGGAGTCCGAGCGGGACCGGAGGGCCAAGGTCATCCACGCGAAGGGCGAGTACGAGGCCGCCGAGACGCTGAGCGACGCGGCCGAGCGGCTGGAGGGCCACCCGGCCGCGCTGCATCTGCGGATCCTGTCGACGATGGCGGAGATCTCCTCGGAGCGGAACTCGACGCTGATCTTCCCGCTGCCGATGGAGATCCTCCGCCTGGTCGACGCGCTGCGGCCGGAGGTCGAGCAGCGGCTGCGCTCCGCGCAGTGACCGCCGCCCGACCGGGGCTCACGCCTTGGTGAGGTCCTCGACCTCCTCATCGGGCTCGCGGCCCGGGGTGGGGAGGTTGAACTTGGTGATGGCGAAGCGGAAGACGACGTAGTAGACCGCTCCGAAGGCCAGGCCGATCGGGATGATCAGCCAGGGCTTGGTCGCCAGGTTCCAGTTCAGCGCGTAGTCGATGAAGCCCGCGGAGAAGGTGAAGCCCGTGTGGACGCCGAGCGCCCAGGTGACGGCCATCGAGATCGCGGTCAGCACCGCGTGGATCGCGTACAGCAGCGGCGCGATGAACATGAACGAGAACTCGATCGGCTCGGTCACACCGGTCACGAAGGAGGTGAGGGCGAGCGAGATCATCATGCCCATCACGGCCTTGCGGCGCTCGGGGCGGGCGGCGTGTGCGATGGCGAGCGCGGCGGCGGGAAGGCCGAACATCATGATCGGGAAGAAGCCGGACATGAACTGACCCGCGTCCGGGTCGCCCGCGAAGAAGCGGTTGAGGTCACCGTGGACGACCTCGCCGGCCGCGTTGGTGAAGTCGCCGAGCTGGAACCAGGAGACGGTGTTCACGAACTGGTGCATGCCGACCGGGATCAGCGCGCGGTTGATGAGACCGAACAGACCCGCGCCGAAGGCACCGAGGCCCGTCATCCACTCGCCGAAGTCGGAGATGACCTCACCGACCGGCTCCCAGACAAGGCCGAAGAAGACACCCATGACCGTGCCGACGAAGGCCATGATGATCGGCACCAGACGGCGGCCGTTGAAGAAGCCGAGCCAGTCCACCAGCTTGGTGCGATGGAAGCGCTGCCAGAGCACGGCGGCCAGCAGACCCATCACGATGCCGCCGAGGACACCGGGGTTGTTGTACGTCGCGGCTATGTCCTGGCCGGCCTGGACCTTGGCCTCGGTGACCGGGAACGCCTTCAGGACGTTGCTGTAGACCAGGAAGCCGACCAGGGCGGCCAGCGCGGTGGAGCCGTCCGCCTTCTTGGCGAAGCCGATCGCGACACCGATGCAGAACAGCAGCGGCAGGTTGTCGAAGATGGCGCCACCGGCCGTGGCGAACACCGCCGTGACCTTGTCGGGCAGGTTCAGCTTGTCTTGGACGTCCTGCTGGCCGAACCGAAGCAGAATGCCCGCCGCCGGCAGTACGGCGATGGGGAGCTGCAGGCTGCGGCCGACCTTCTGCAGGCCCTGGAACAGGCCGGATCCCCACTTCTTCGTGGGGGCCGCCGATGCGGTGGCGGTGCTCATGGTTGTCCTCCATCGGTGGTGGTCTACACCACTCAGTGGTGTAGACCTGTTGTAGCACGATGGGGGCGATATAAGGAACCCGTCAGAATCGCAACCGGAACGCTACGGTCGGTGCCTGCTCGAGCCCGGTGACGCTCGAGCCCGGTGACGCTCAAGCCCTGGTGACGTCCTCGTGCTCCTCCTCCGGCTCACGTCCCGGCGTCTTCAGGTCGAACTTCGTGATGGCGACCCGGAAGATCACGTAATAGAGGAGGGCGAAGCCCAGGCCGATCGGGACGATCGCCCACGGCCGCGTCGCCAGGTTCCAGTTGATGATGTAGTCGATGAGCCCGGCCGAGAAGCTGAACCCGTCGTGGACGCCCAGCGCCCATGTCACCGCCATCGACACGCCCGTCAGCACCGCGTGCACCGCGTACAGCGCGGGCGCGATGAAGAGGAACGAGTACTCGATCGGCTCGGTGATGCCGGTCACGAACGACGTCAGCGCCACCGACAGCATCAGCCCGCCGACCTCCTTGCGCCGCTCCGGCCGCGCGCAGTGCGTGATCGCGAGGGCGGCCGCGGGGAGCGCGAACATCATGATCGGGAAGAAGCCCGAAAGGAACTGCCCCGCGTCCGGGTCACCGGCCAGGAACATGTTGATGTCGCCGTGCACCTCCTCGCCGTCCGGCTTGGTGTACGTGCCGAACTGGAACCACATGGGCACGTTCAGGAACTGGTGCAGCCCGACCACCAGCAGCGCCCGGTTCGCGACGCCGAAGATGCCCGCGCCCCAGGCCCCCGCGTCGCTCAGCCAGTCGCTGAAGTCCTCCAGCGCGTCACCGACCGGCGGCCAGATCCACAGGCACAGCGCCGCGAAGGCGATGGCGACGAACGCCATGATGATCGGGACGAGACGCCGCCCGTTGAAGAAGCCGAGCCAGTCCACCAGCTTCGTACGGTGGTAACGCGCCCAGAAGAAGGCCGCGAGCAGACCCATCACGATGCCGCCGAAGACCCCGGGGTTCTGGTAGGAGAACGGGGTCACCGCCCCGTCCGCCGCCTGGCAGCCGGTGTTGAGCGCGGTCGCCCCCTCCGCACAGTCCTCGGGAAACTGGTGCAGCACGTTGTAGTAGACGAGGAAGCCCGCGACCGCCGCGAGCGCCGTGGAGCCGTCCGACTTCCGCGCCATGCCGATCGCGACGCCTACGCAGAACAGCAGCGGCAGCCCGAGCGAGCCGTCCAGCAGGGCGCCGCCCGCCCCGCTCATCACCTTGGAGACGTCGCCCCAGCCGAGCCCGTCCTCCCCGAACACGTCCGGCTGCCCGAGCCGGTTGAGGATGCCCGCGGCCGGCAGGACGGCGATCGGCAGCTGGAGACTGCGGCCCATCTTCTGCAGACCCTGGAAGAGGGTGTGCCACCGCGCCCGTACGGGGCTGACCGCACTCTCGCTACTCATGGCATCCTCTGGTGTAGACCAGTTGCGGGCGGTCCCGCTGTTGTGACGCCATCATTCGGTACGCATGGCATGACTGCTCGCAAAGCTGGGCCAACTGTGGGTACTGCGACAAAGCAGTCACCCTCAGGGAATCCAGGCACATCGGCAACTCAGGCAACTCAGGGAGACGGAATGGCCAGCAAGGCTGAGAAGATCGTCGCCGGGCTCGGCGGCATCGACAACATCGAGGAGATCGAGGGCTGCATCACCCGCCTGCGCACCGAGGTCTCCGACGCGAGCCTGGTCGACGAGGCCGCCCTGAAGGCCGCCGGCGCCCACGGCGTCGTGAAGATGGGCACCGCCATCCAGGTCGTCATCGGCACCGACGCCGACCCGATCGCCGCGGAGATCGAAGACATGATGTGAGCCCACCCCGCTCACCCGTAAGGGGCTTCTCCCACCGCGGGAGGAGCCCCTTCGGCGGCTACGGCTAGGCTCAGCGGCATGTCTCGAATCGACGGCCGCACCCCCGAACAGCTCCGCCCGGTCACCATCGAGCGTGGCTGGAGCAAGCACGCCGAGGGCTCCGTCCTCGTCTCCTTCGGCGATACGAAGGTCCTCTGCACCGCCTCCGTCACCGAGGGCGTCCCCCGCTGGCGCAAGGGCAGCGGCGAGGGCTGGGTCACCGCGGAGTACTCCATGCTGCCCCGCGCCACCAACACCCGCGGCGACCGCGAGTCCGTCAGGGGCCGCATCGGCGGCCGTACGCACGAGATCTCCCGCCTCATCGGCCGCTCCCTGCGCGCCGTCATCGACTACAAGGCGCTCGGCGAGAACACCATCGTCCTCGACTGCGACGTCCTCCAGGCCGACGGCGGCACCCGCACCGCGGCCATCACCGGCGCGTACGTCGCCCTCGCCGACGCCGTCTCCTGGGCGCAGGGCAGGAAGCTGATCAAGGCCGGCCGCCAGCCGCTCACCGGCACCGTGTCGGCGGTCTCGGTCGGCATCGTCGGCGGTGTCCCGCTGCTCGACCTCTGCTACGAGGAGGACGTGCGCGCCGAGACCGACATGAACGTCGTCTGCACCGGCGACGGCCGCTTCGTCGAGGTCCAGGGCACCGCCGAGGCCGAGCCGTTCGCCCGCGAGGAGCTGAACTCCCTGCTGGACCTGGCGGTTTCGGGCTGCGCGGAATTGACTGCCGTGCAGCGGGCCGCCCTTGATACCGTCCTGGAAAAGTAAAAGGCACGCCAAGACGGGCGGCGGGCACGGGCAACCCCGCCGCCCGCCGCCGCGTCTTGGGCAGTACACGAAAGGGTCCGAGGGGACCCGACACAGGGGAGGACACAGCACCATGGCCGCGAGCCGACGACGCCGAGGTCGCCGTACCGCCATCGCCGCCGCCGTGGCGGCCGTCACGCTGACCGCCGGGTTCGCCACCACCGGCTGCGACGCCGTCAGCAAGGCGCTGGACTGCGTACAGACCGCCGACGCCATAGCCGACAGCGTCACCGACCTGCAGCAGGCCGTGGAGAACGCCTCCAACGACCCCACGCAGCTGGAGGAGTCGCTGACCTCCATCGACCGGAACCTCGACGAGATCGGGGACAAGACGGACAACGCCGACGTCAGCAAGGCGGTGGACGACCTGTCCAAGGCCGTGGACAACGTCCGCACGGCGGTGAACAACGGCGACACCACACCCGACCTCGGTCCGGTGGTGGACGCGGCGGGCGAACTGACCAAGGTCTGCACACCGTAGTTCCCGACTACTGTGCGGGCATGACCCGCTTGATTCTCGCCACCCGTAACGCCGGAAAGATCACCGAGCTGAGGGCGATCCTCGCCGACGCCGGACTGCGGCACGAACTCGTGGGGGCGGACGCCTACCCCGACGTCCCCGACGTCAAGGAGACCGGCGTCACCTTCGCCGAGAACGCGCTGCTGAAGGCCCACGCGCTGGCCCGGGCGACCGGGCTCCCGGCGGTCGCGGACGACTCCGGGCTGTGCGTCGACGTACTGGGCGGCGCGCCCGGCATCTTCTCCGCCCGCTGGGCGGGCCGGCACGGCGACGACCGGGCCAACCTGGAGCTGCTGCTCGCCCAGCTCGCCGACATCGACGACGCCCACCGCGGCGCCCACTTCGCCTGCGCGGCGGCACTCGCCCTGCCCGACGGGCGGGAGCGGGTGGTCGAGGGCAGGCTGCCGGGCACGCTGCGGCACAGCCCCGTGGGCAGCCACGGCTTCGGCTACGACCCGATCCTCCAGCCCGACGGGGACACCAGGACCTGCGCGGAACTGACCCCCGAGGAGAAGAACGCCATCAGCCACCGCGGCAAGGCGTTCCGGGCGCTCGTACCGGTCGTACGGGAGTTGCTGGGCTGACCGGCACCGGAAACGGCCGACCGGAAACGGCTGACCGGAAACGGCTGACCGGAAACGGTTGAAACCGGCACCGGAAGAGCAGGAAGCCCTCGGGGACCGGACGGTCCGCCGAGGGCTTCTCGCTGTGTCGCCTAACGCGCCGCGTAACCGAAGCGCGCGCCCGCGGCGGGCAGACCGCCGGTGCCGGGCTGGTACGTGGTGACCGGGGCCACCGTGCCGCCGGCCGTCACGTTGGACAGCGGCAGGGCGTACAGGGTGCCGTACGAGGACGGGCCGTAGGCCATGCCGACGTAGAGGCGCGTGCCGGTGAAGTGGATGCTGTGGCCCAGGCGCTGGCTGGTACCGGGCGTGCCCGGGATGCCGTCGCCGTCGCCGACCTCCAGCCAGCGGTCGTTGTCACCGCGGGCGCCCAGCAGCGAGAAGGTGTGCACGGCGCCCGCGTCGGCGGCCGAACCGAGGTCCTCACCCGGAATGCCGACGGCCATCTTCAGCGTCGCGGTGGTGCTCACCGAGCGCGGCCTGGTGTTGACGGCGGTGATCGTCGAGCCGAAGCGGTCGCTCGTCTCGGCCGTGCCGGACACGTCGTCCGTGCTGGTGCCCGAGTGGTAGGTGCTGGTCATGGTGTAGGTGCCCGCGGCGGTGACACGGAAGGCGTGGACCATGCCCGCGTCGGCCCGGTTGGTCCCGTCGATCGTCAGGTCCTCACCCGGCGAACCGACCATCAGGATCGAGTCCGTGGCCGCGGCCGCGCCCGACGGGCGGTACGCCACCAGGGCGAGCGAGTCACCGAACAGGTCACTGGCCTCGGCGCCGCCGGAGACCGTCTGCTGGTCCTGGTCCAGACCGAACACCGCGGTCGGGCGGCCCTCGGAGTTCAGGGTGTGCCGGAAGACCTGCACATTGCCCGCGTCCGCGTCGCCCCCGATGTCGTCGCGCGGAGCGGAGACGGCGATGAAGTTGGCGTCGGCGGCGACGGCGCTGCCGTACTGGTCGCCCGCCTCCGCGCCGCCCGGAACGCCCGTGCTGTCCTGGTGGAAGGCGATGTTGGTGCTGCCGTGGACGTAGTACGCCGAGCCCGCCTTGGCGAGCGAGCCGAGGGACTCGCCGGGCGCGCCGATCACGATGAACGGCTCACCGGCGGCGGTGACGCCGGCCGCGACGGACTGACCCGTACGGTCGCTGGTCTCGGGGGTCGAAGCCTTCAGGGAGCCGTTGCCCGCGCCCTGCTCGTACACGGTCGCCTTGACGGCGCCGGTGCCGAGGCCGCCGGGCGCGCCGTACAGCAGCTGCACGGAACCGGCGTCCGCGACGGAGCCGAGGTCCTCGGACGGGATGCCGACGACCAGGTCGGTGCAGCCGTCCTGGTCGTAGTCGACGGTGTCGAGGTCCTCACCGAACCAGTCGTTGGCCTCGGAGACGCCGGGCACCCAGTCGAGGTCCTGGTCGATCTGGGCGGTGCCCTTGCCGCCGCCGTAGACCACGCGGACCAGACCGGCGCCCGAGTCGCCGCCCACGGTGGCGGCCGGGTCGGCGATCGCCACGTCCTCGACGCCGTCGCAGTTGAAGTCGGTCTGACGCACCGCGTCGACCTTGGAGGCCACCCAGGAGGACAGGTCGTCGACGCGGGCGGTGATGCCGCCGGTGCGGGTCTCGGCGGCGTCGATGCCGAAGCAACCGCCCTGGAAGGAACGGCTGTTGAGGGCGACCAGCTGCTTCCCGGCGTTCAGCACGGGGCCGCCGGTGTCACCCATGCATGCGGCCGCGCCGTTCTTGCCGGTGACCGTGGCCGTGGTGGCGTCGGTCGCGTCGACCGTGTACACGCCGGTGTGCAGCTTCAGCGGCGCCCACTCGGTCTTCGTACGGCCGTATCCGGCGAAGGTCAGCTCCTGCGCGGCGGCGGGCGCCGCGGTGGCCAGGGCGACGGGGGCGACGTTGGTGACCGGACGGTTCAGCCGGGCCAGGACCACATCGCGGTCGGTACGGGGGACGAGCTCGATGACCTGGCGGACGGCGCCGTCGGTGCCGGTCAGGTCGGAGCGGCCGATGGTGGCGGTCGTCCGCAGCGCCGGCTTGCCGGCGGGCACCGCGAGCGAGACGGCCGGGTCGTCGGCGAAGCAACTGGCGGCGGTGAGCAGCCACTCGGGGTCGACGAGGACGCCGGAGCAGCCGTGGTTGTAGTCGTCGCCGACGATGATCTGGGCACTGGCGGCGAAGGTGGCGTCTGCCACGGGCGTGCCGGTGACGGCGGACGCGGGCGCGGCGCACAGCGCGATCGGACCCGCGAGCAGGGCCGTGGCCAGCGCGGCGAGGCGCACGTGTCTGGTGTGTCGCATGACGTGATTCCTTGGGCTTGAGGTCTGCCGGGCCTGGGTGACAGGCCCTACTTGCTGGTCCGGATCTCCACGAGCATGAACTCGCGGCCCTGCTCGTCCGCGCTCTCCCCGACCGGCGTCCAGCTGTTCTTGGCGACGTCGAAGCTCTTCTCCTCGGCGCCGGTCGTCATGTCGACCTGCGTCGAGTAGTCGTTGCCGCGCACGCCGTAGACCGACGGGATCTCCAGCGTCAGCCAGCCGGAGTTGCCGGTGACCTGGAAGCAGACCTTGTCCCTGCTGCGGGCCCAGATCTCCAGCTGACCGGTGCCGGCCACGCAGTCGGCGAGCGTGATGTGACCGTCGCCGCGCTTGAGGACGATGTTCTTCTCCGCGAGGATCTTGTCGGCCTGCGGGTAGTCGAAGTTCTCCACGGCGTATCCGGGGGCCTCGTCGGCGACGGCCTCGACGGAGGTTCCGCCGCTCTGCGCGCCGCCGGCCATCACGAGCCACGCCAGGGCACCGGCCGCCGCGGCGGTGCCCAGCGCGCGCCCGACAAGGCGCCTCGGTCTTGCCGCAATTGTGCTACGTGCCTTCATCGCAGTCCTCTTCGCGTCCTCTTCTGAAACAAGTGGGAAGGCTACGGGGCCGTAATCATCGAATTGGAAAGAAAGTCCCCCTCAGAAATGCACGGCTAGTTCCGCAGCCTCCCGCATATAAGTGCGGGACTCCGACCCCTGTCCACCGGAGGTAACGCAGAAAAACGGGCGAAGAGGCATCTTGGATCGTGAGCCGCATCACATCTGAAAAGGGTTGTACGAACTCACGTGAAGGGCTTGTAAAGGAAAGGCGGAGCTTCTGGAACTTAACTTCCGGGTAATGCGGCGCGAATTTGTGTCGGTCGGATACTGTCCCTTCGCCTGATTGCCGGACAGGCAAGAACAGGCACAGGACTGGCAGATTTCCCATCGCCGATACAGGGGCACATTCGTTGAACACCACGTACTGGAGCAGACGGCGGATCCTCACCGTCGCCGCCGCCACCACGGCTGCCGCGGCACTCCCCCTCGCCGGCACCGCGCGCGTCTTCGCCGCCACCACCGCCGACGACATACCCACCTCCCCCTCCCTCCCCGACACCCCACGCGGCAGGGCCGTGTCCGCGTGGAAGGCGGGCGGCCGGGCGGTGCGCAAGGCAGCGGCGGCGGCGCTCACGGGCACCCCGGCCGACCTCGACGCGTTCGTCGCCACCGGACTGCCCGCCGCCGTAGCGGAGGACAACCGCGTCGCCCTCCTCAAGGCCCTCGCCGCCTCCGGCAAGGGCGCCGCGACCGCCATCACCACCGCACTGAGCGGCGGCGACGAGGCCATCGCCGCCTTCCTCGCCGGCGGCTACCAGAGCTCACAGCTGGAGGACCTCCGCGTCCTCACCCTCACCCTGAAGAACCAGGGCGAGACCAGCGTCCGGGCCGCCGCCGACACCGCCCTCACCGACGGGTCGCACGACGCGCTGATGAAGTTCGTCACCCAGACCCAGTTCACCGCCCGCCTCGACGACGAACGGGCCGAGGTCCTCAAGATCCTCAACACCGCCTCACCCGAGGTCGCGCTCTACGCCCAACGCGCCCTCGACCAGGGAACGGCCGGCGCCATCCACTGGTTCCTGGAGGTCGGACAGCACATCGCGCGCGCCCGCGACCAGGAGAGCGCGACCATCGACCAGCTCGTCGCCGTCGTCGAACGCGAGGGCAGGCGCGCCCAGCTGACGACCGAACAGGCGAAGGCCGAGTCGGAGAAGGCCCAGACGGCCGCCGCCAAGGCCAAGGAAGCGGCCGAGGAGGCCGCCGCCGAGGCCCAGGCCGCGCAGAACGACGTGGAGAAGTCCGGCCGCGCCGCCCGCAAGGCCGCCGGCGCCGCCAAGGGCGCCGCGCAGGCCGCCCGCACCGCCATCTCCGCCTCCCACGCCGCCCAGTCCGCGGCCCGCCGCGCCGCCTGGGCCGCCAACGCCGCGTCGGCCGCCGCCGCGAACGCCGCCCACGCCGCCTCCGCCGCCTACAAGGCCGCCATCGCCGCCTCCAAGGACGCCTCCAAGGCCCAGGCGGCCAAGGACGCGGCCGTCGGCGCCCGCAACGCGGCCGCGAAGGCCCGTACGGCAGCGGCGGCGGCCGACCACGCCGCGACCGCCGCCAACCAGGCCAAGGTCGCCGGCGGCGCCGCCGCCTCGGCAGCCCGCAACGCGGCCTCCGCCGCGAACTCCGCCGCCGCGGCCGCCACCGCCTCCGGAGTCGCCCAGGCGGAGGCCGCCGCGGCCCGCGCCGCCGCCGCCGAGGCGGACGCCGCCGCGGCCCGCGCCACCAGCGCGGCCAACGCCGCCGCGTCCCTCGCCGCCACCGCCGCCACCGCGGCAGCGGCGGCCCGCGACGCCGCCAACTCCGCCGCCGCCCACGCCGAGAAGGCCGCCGACGCCGCCGATGAGGCCGCCAAGTACGCCGGCCAGGCCATCGACCACGCCAACCGCTCCACCGCCTACGCCGCCGACGCCAAGGCCGCCGCCGACGCCGCCGTGAAGGCCGTCACGGACGCCCAGGCCGTCGAACAGCAGGCCCGCGAGGCGGAACTCGCGAAGATCGACCAGCACACCCAGGAGGGCGTGGACCAGGCCCGCCGACTCGCCGCCCTGCAACAGCAGGACGTCGAGGCCGCCCGCCACAAGCTCACCCAGCAGCAGGCGCTGGACACCGAGACCCGCGACCTCATCGCCCAGGCCGAGAGCGCGCTCGCCGCCGGGGACCGCGCGACCGCCGTCACCGCCGGCCGCCGGGCCTGCGTCAACCTGCTCGCCTCCAACGGGACCTGGACCCGCGAGGCCGCCGAGTTCGCCCTCGCCGGCGACGACGAGACCGTCCTCAACTGGGTCGACGCCGACCGGGCCATCGCCCAGCGCACGGACGACCGCGAAACCGTCCTCTACATCGCCCAGATCTCCACCGCCAACGTGGCCGCGGCGGCCCAGCAGGCCCTCGAATCCACTGACCCCGGCGCCCCGTCCGCCTTCCTCACCGGCGGAATGATCCAGGCGGCCAAGGACGACAACACCGTCGCGATCTTCAGAATCCTCGGCAAGAAGCCCGGCCCCGCCGTGAAGCGGGCCGCCGAGAACGCCCTCGCCGACGGCTCCGCCCAGGCCGTCCACGACTTCTTCGCCACCAAGTACGCGGCGGCCCAGCAGGAGGACGACCAGGTCGCCGTCCTCTCCGTCCTCTCCACCGCCGGCCCCTACACCAAGATGGCGGCCAACGTGGCCCTGGAGGGCCCGGACTGGATGCTCCGGGACTTCCTCACCACCGTCCACCCCCGCATGGTGCAGCTCGACGCCGACGCCGCCGCGCACATCGCCGCCATCCGCGCCACCCTCGCCCACGCCGCGAAGGTCGCCCAGGACGCGCAGACCGCCGCCGCCGAGGCGTCCAAGGCGGCCGCCGAGGCACGGCAGGCCGCGGACGACGCGCAGAAGTGGGCCGACGCCGCCTACCAGTCCGCCCAGAAGGCATCCGAGTACGCGGCGCAGGCCGACGCCAACGCCGACGCCGCGGAGAAGTCCGCACAGGACGCGGCGGCGTCGGCGGCGACCGCGAAGAGCGCCGCCCTGGCCGCCCGCGGCGCCGCCCGCCGCGCCAACTACTCCGCCAACCGGGCCACCGCGGCGGCGAGCGCGGCCGTGATCTCCGCCAACAACGCGCAGGCGTCCGCGAACGCCGCCCGCGCCTCGGCCATCCAGGCCGGCCAGGACGCCAAGGCCGCCTCACTGGCAGCCGCCGAGGCCAAGCAGATCGAACTCGACAAGCGCAAGGCCGAGCAGGAGGCCGCGGCGCGGGCGGCGGCCGAGGCGGCCCGCAAGGCCAAGCAGGAGGGCGTCGACCCCTCCGACACCGCCGACAGCGACAAGGTGGACAAGCCCGGCACCTTCCTCGGCGGCACCAAGGACGACTGGCGGGAGGTCGCCAACGTCCTGTCCGCCGTCTCCACCATCAGCGGCGGCGTCGCGGCCGCCTCCCTCCTCATCCCCCCGCCCCTCGGCGAGGCGATCGCCGGAGTCGCCGGCTCCATCTCCCTCATCACCGGTGTCGCCGGCGCCGTCATCACCGGCTTCACCGACGGCTGGACCTCCGGCGCCTTCCTCCAGTCCGCGGCCGGCGTCGCCATCGGCGTCCTCACCGGCGGTGTCCCCTTCACCAAGTTCGGCGGGGTCTCCGGAATCATCGACTGGGGCGTCGACGGTCTGCGCTCCGCGCCCGTCATCGCCGCGCGCCTCCAGCAGGAGGTGCTGGCCCCGGCCATCGGCGTGTTCACCACCAAGTGGGACGACGCGAAGGACACCGTCACCGACACCGTCAGTGACGCCTGGCACGCGCTGACCCCGTGGTAGCCGACTCGTGGTAAAAGGCCGGTGATACGATCCGGGACGGAATGCGGAATGCACAATTCCACAAACGGCACACCCCACCCGTATTCCGTCCCGGAAGGGCCCGCCGATGTTCCTCTCCTTGCCGACCTACGCCTGGTTCGCGATAGCCGCCGCCACCACCCCGCTGCACATCGCCGTGATGCGCTGGGCCATGCCGACCCCAAAAGGCAAGAAAAGCGTCTCTTTCATCCCCGCCGTCCTGGGCGCAACCCTCCTCCTCTACGCCCTGGCGAAAAGCTACTCCCTCGCCGTCACCCTTTACCTCTACACCGCGATCCTGCTCATGTTCGTCATCATGATCGCCCCCGTGAAGAAGTGGGTGGCCGCCGACATCCTCAGACAGGAACAAAACCCCGACATCAAGGTGAAACTCCACACCCCGTCCCTGCTGTGGATCACCTTCTCGATGATCGTCAGCATGGGGGTGGTGGTCGGGGTGTGGATGTCCAACACCTGACAGTGTGTGCGGTCGGTGGGACTCGAACCCACACGGGATTGCTCCCACGGGCACCTAAAACCCGCGCGTATCGCCTATTTCGCCACGACCGCCCCAAATCGGACATCCGGCTTACCGGCGCCGCTCGGTGCCCACAGTGTACGGGGGCCATCGACCTTCGCGCGCCCGACCTTCTTACGGCACCATGTGCTGGTCAGGGCATGGCAGTTCGGGCAGAGGTACCGCAGGTTCCCGACGCGGTTGTCCAGCCAGTCGCCGTTGATGTGGTCGATCTGCAGCGTGATCGCCTGTCCGAGCCATTCGCCGCGGTTACCGCAGGATGTGCACTGATACGGCACACCCAGCTGCTGAAGCGCCGCGTGCAGCCGCTCCCGGTTCGGGCGTGCCGAACCCGGGGGCAGGACCACCAGCGTCCTTGCGGCGAACGCGGCGGTGATTGGTGTCATTCACTTCGAGGTCCAGCGCCCGCATGACGTCGGCGTAACCTGTGGCCTCCCGTACGGCGAGGCGCAGACGCTGCTCCGGAAGGGAGATGCGGCTGTGGGAAAAATGCGACGTGTCGATCCGCCGCTCCTTGAATGCGCGCCCGAGCGCTGTCCGGGCCCGGCCGTCGTCCGGGATCCCCAGGGTTCTGGCGGCGGCTCGGATGCTGTCGGCCGACGCGGCGGCGGCTCGCAACTCCTCGTCCGTGAACGGCAGATCGAGGCTGCCGCGACCTATTCCCGCGAAGTGGCTGATGTCGATACCTGCCGTCTCGATACGGCGGCGGATGTGTGTGAGCGTGCCGGTCGAGGGAGTGGCGCCGAGCTCCAGTCGCCACCTCACGCAAAGTGGTGGACGAGGCGACCGCCTTCGCGATGGCCTCGTCCGAGTAGGTGAGCCAGGGGCTGCGATGCTTGAAGTGGCTGGTGTCGATGCCGTGAGCGGCGACCCATTGCTGAAGCACTCGCCGCTGCCCGCCGCTGGGCTTCAGGCCCAGCCGACGCATGAGTTCGTCCAGGACCGTGACTGGCCCACAGCGGCCGTCAATGTGTCGCGATCGTAGGCCGTCCTGCCGCCCATGCCCCACGCCTGGCCCGTCGGAGCGGGAGAGGGTGTCAGATGCCCAGGTCCTTGATGATCTTGGCTACGTGGCCTGTCGCGCGCACGTTGTACAGGGCGCGTTCCACCTTGCCGGTCTCGTCGACGACGACCGTGGAGCGGATGACGCCGACGTACGTCTTGCCGTAGTTCTTCTTCTCGCCCCAGGCGCCGTACGCCTCCAGGACCTTCTTGTCCTCGTCCGCCAGGAGGGTGACCTTGAGGTCCTCCTTCTCGCGGAACTTCGCGAGCTTCTCGGGCTTGTCGGGGGAGATGCCGATCACGTCGTACCCGGCGCCGGCCAGCAGTTCCAGGTTGTCCGTGAAGTCGCACGCCTGCTTGGTGCAGCCGGGGGTCAGGGCGGCCGGGTAGAAGTAGACGATGACCTTGCGGCCCTTGTGGTCGGCGAGGGACACCTCGCCGCCGTCGGCGTCGGGCAGGGTGAAGGCGGGGGCCACATCCCCGGGCTGCAGTCGTTCGCTCATGCATCGAGCGTAACCGGGGGTCCTGACAGTGCGGGCGCCCCCGGAGCTGACAGACTGTCCGCAGCAGCACCACAGCAGCATCAGTCGACTTCGGAGGCCGTACGGTGGCGGACACGTCGGACACCAGAACCCCGGCGCAGATCGAGGCGGACATCAAGCGCCGCCGCGAAGTGCTGGCCGATACGCTCGACGAGATCGGGGTGCGGGTGCACCCGCAGACCATCGTCACAGATGCCAAGGCCAAGGTCGTCGCCAACATCGACCACACCCTCGGCCGGGCATATGTGCAGGTCAACCGGGTCGTGAGCGACGTCAGGGCGCAGTTCACCGACGAGGAGGGCGCGCCCCGCATGGAGCGCATCGTGCCCGTCGCCCTCGTCGCGGTCGGGGTGGTGGGGCTGCTCGTGCTGAGCGGCCGCCGGCGCAAGGGCTGACCCGGTCGCGGACGGCCGCGTCGAAGGCAGGTAGGTTCGAGGTGTGAGCGCCAACAGAAACGAGCACAGCACCCCCCATCAGGACAAGCTGCCCATCCGGATGCTGCACGACCGTGTACTCGTGCGGCAGGACACCTCCGAGGGCGAGCGGCGTTCCGGCGGCGGCATCCTGATCCCCGCCACGGCGGCCGTCGGCCGTCGGCTGGCGTGGGCCGAGGTCGTGGCGGTGGGGCAGAACGTACGGACCGTGGAGCCCGGCGACCGGGTCCTGTACGACCCGGAGGACCGGGCCGAGGTCGAGGTGCGCGGGGTCGCGTACGTGCTGATGCGTGAGCGCGATCTGCACGCGGTGGCGGCCGACCGCTTCGAGGGGTCGGAGGACTCCACCGGGCTGTACCTGTAGACCTACGGTCGAAGGGGCTGGTGACCATCGTCACCAGCCCCTTCCGCTTGCCCCTGTCAGGTCACCTCGCGGCGCCCGCTCAGCTGCGTGTCCGGTCCGCCCGTGCCCGCGCCGCCGCCGATCGCGCCGCCCGGCACCCCGCCGCTGGTCGTGGAGCCGGACGTGCTGTCCCCGGTCGTGCCGCCCGACGTCGTGTCCCCGGTCGTGCCGCCCGTGGTGGTGTCCCCGGTGGTGCCGCCCGTGGTCGTGTCGCCGGTGGTGCCCCCGGTGGTGCCGCCGGACGCCGTACCGCCCGTCGTCGTACCACCCGAGGTCGTGCCGCCGGAGGCCGTGCCGCCGCCGGTCTGGCCCTGCGAGGCGCCCCGCGAGTCCTGGCCCTGCGTGTCCCGGCCGTCCGTGGACGGGTCGTCGCCGCCCTGGTCGCCGCCGGTGCCGCCGTCCTGCGAGGGCGTGCCGCTGGGCACCTCGACCACGACGTCGGCGCCCTCCTGGAGCTCCAGGTCGAAGTCGGTGACCGGGGTGTCCTTCAGGGCCTCCTTGGTGAACTGCGCCCAGATGTCCGTGGGCGCCCCGCCACCGTTCATCCGGGGCAGCCCCAACGCGCCGTACAGCTTCTTGTGCTCGGCCGTGACCGGGTCCTGGCCCATGACGGCGACGACGGTCGCCAGCTCCGGCGTGTAGCCGGCGAACCAGGCCGCCATGTCCTCCTCCGCCGTGCCGGTCTTGCCGGCGGCCGGGCGGCCGGCGGCCAGCGCGGCGGTCGCGGTGCCCTTCTCCACGACGCTCCGCAGGACCGCCGTGGTGGTGTCGGCCGCCTCCCGGCTGATGGCCTGCGTGGCCTTCTGCTCCGGCAGCGTCACCTCGACGCCGTCCTTGGTGACCTTGTCGATCATCGTGTACGTGCCGTGCTTGCCGTGGTTGGCGAGCGTCGCGTACGCCTCCGCCATGTCGAGCACGCTGGCGTTGGCCACGCCCAGCGCGATCGACGGGTACGGGTGCATCTCGGGCGTGTCGGCGGGCAGGCCGAGCGCGACCGCGGTCTGCTTGACCTTCTCCGGGCCGACGTCCACCGCCATCTGCGCGTACACCGAGTTCACGGACTTGTCGGTGGCGGTGCGCACGGTGATGTTGCCGTACGACACGTCGTCCTCGTTCGCCGGGTCGTAGCCGCCGCTCCAGCCCTGCACCGGGCGCCTGTTGGTGCCGTCGTACACCGTGTTCGGGGTGATCGGGCGGCCGTCCTGGGTGGTGGAGCCGTTCTCCACCGCCGAGGTGAACACGAACGGCTTGAAGGTGGAGCCGACCTGGAAGTCCCGGCGGGTGGCGTTGTTCGTGTACTGCTTGATGTAGTCGATGCCGCCGTACATCGCGACGACATGCCCGGTCTTCGGGTCGACGGAGGCGCCGCCCGCGCGGACGTACGTGTCGACCTTGCGGTTCTTCTTGTCCAGCTTGGCCATCAGCTGGTCGTTCACCGCGTCGACGAAGGCGTCCTGCTTGTCCTTCTGCAGGGTGGTGGTGATGCGGTAGCCGCCCGCGGCCAGCGACTCCTCGTCGACGATGTCGTGCTTGATGAGGTAGCCGCGGATCGCCTGCACGATGTAGCCGCGCTGCCCGGACATACCGGTGTCGGCGGCGCTCTCCTCACGCGGCGTCGGAAACTTCGCCGCGTCGCGCTGCGACTTCTCCAGCCAGCCCTCCTTCACCATGCCGTCCAGGACGTAGTTCCAGCGGGCCTCGGCGGCCTTGCGGTTCTCCGGGTTGGCGACCACGTCGTACTCGCTGGGCGCGTTCAGCAGCGCGGCCAGGTAGGCGCCCTGGGCGGCGGTCAGTTCGGCGGCGTCGACGCCGTAGTACGCCTGCGCGGCGGCCTGGATGCCGTAGGCGTTGCGGCCGAAGTAGCTGGTGTTGAGGTAGCCCTCCAGGATGTTGTCCTTGCTCTGCTCCTGGTCCAGCTTGATCGAGATGAAGAACTCCTTCACCTTGCGGGTGACGGTCTGCTCCTGGGCCAGGTAGTAGTTCTTCACGTACTGCTGGGTGATCGTCGAGCCGGACTGCTTGCCCTTGCCCAGCGCGGTGTTCCAGCCGGCCCGCACCATCGCCTTCGGGTCGATGGCGGACTCGCTGTAGAAGTCGCGGTCCTCGGCGGCCAGCACCGCGTACCGGGCGTCCTTGGAGATCTGGGCGAGGGTGACGTTCTCCCGGTTGACCTGCCCGTCGCGGGCGATCTCGGTGCCGTCCGCGTACAGGTACAGGTTGGACTGCTTGGTGGCGAGCGCGTTGGCCGGCGGGATCTTCACCATCGAGTAGCCGAGGAAGAACAGCCCGATCAGCAGCAGCACACCGACGAGGAAGGTGCCGAGCACCATCCGCCAGGTGGGGATCAGCCGGCGCCAGCCGGTCCGCTTCGGCCGCTTGGGCTTCTTGGTCCCGCCGCCGCCCGGATCCTCGGTCGGCTGCTGCGGCTGCGGCTCGTCACTCATGTGCTGCACGGACTCCTGTTTCGCGTCGTACGTTCCCGTACGCCTCGTACGCCTTGTACGGCTGGTTGCGTCCCCCTCGTTGAAGACTCTCGCACCGGGCGATCCGTTCCCGGCAATCGGCGCGCGTTCGTATCGAAAACGCGTGGCGTGCGCCTGCTCGCGCGGACTAAGGTCCTTCGCTTCGGTACGCGCACGGGTGAGGGATCCAGGAAGGTGGTCGCCGTGGGATCGGCGCGGTTGTACGCGGCCGTCGTCGCGGGGGGATTCAGAAGGTACGCGACGTATCGGGTGGCCACCGCCGCCGGGGTGTTCACCAACACGGTTTTCGGCCTGATCCTGGTGTACACGTATCTGGCGTTGTGGGACGAGAAACCCCACCTCGGGGGCTACGACCAGGCGCAGGCCGTCACCTTCGTGTGGCTCGGCCAGGCGCTGTACGCGACCCTGGCGATCCAGGGCGGAGGCTTCGAGAACGAGCTGATCGAGCGCATCCGAACGGGTGGTGTGGCGATCGACCTGTACCGGCCTGCCGACCTCCAGCTGTGGTGGCTGGCGAACGACGTCGGGCGGGCGTCGTTCCAGTTGCTCGGCCGGGGGGTCGTCCCCTTCGTCTTCGGATGGCTGGTCTTCCCCACGGCCCTCCCCGACGACCCGCTGGTCTGGCTGGCCTTCCTGGTCGCCCTCGCCCTCGCGATGATCGTCAGCTTCGCGATCCGCTACCTGGTGGCGCTGAGCGCCTTCTGGCTGATGGACGGCACGGGCGCGCTCCAGGTGCTGATGGTCACCGGCATCTTCTGCTCGGGCATGACCCTGCCGCTGAACGTGTTCCCCGGCCTGCTCGGCGACGTCGTACGGACCCTGCCCTGGGCGGCGCAGCTCCAGATGCCCGCCGACCTGCTGATGGGCGAGGCCGACCCGCTGCCGGTCTTCGCGTTCCAGACGGTGTGGGCGGTGGTGCTGCTGGCGACGGGACGGCTGGTGCAGTCGGCGGCGACGCGGCGGGTGGTGGTCCAGGGTGGGTGAGCGCGATGACTTGGTGGAGGGGCGCCTGGCGGAGGGGCGTCTGGTGGAGGTGCGCCTGGCGGACGGTCGTCCGGGGCAGGGCCGTCTGGCCGAGGGGCTGCGGGCCTACGGGTTGATCTCCGCGATGTGGATCCGCTCCACGCTGGCCTACCGGGCGTCCTTCCTGATGACCGCGCTGGGCGGGCTGCTGGTCACCGGCCTGGACTTTGTCGCGATCCTGCTGATGTTCTCGCAGGTCGACTCGCTCGGCGGCTGGACGCTGCCCGAGGTGGCCTTCCTCTACGGGGTCTCCGCGACCTCCTTCGGCATCGCCGACCTCGCCCTGGGCTCGGCGGGCCGGCTGGGCAGCCGGGTGCGCGACGGCACCCTCGACACCCTGCTGGTGCGGCCCGCCCCGGTGCTCGCCCAGGTGGCCGCCGACCGCTTCGCGCTGCGCCGCGTCAGCCGGATCACCCAGGGCGTGCTGGTCCTCGGCTACGCGCTGCTCGCCCTCGACGTCGACTGGACGCCGGCCAAGGCGCTGCTGGTGCCGGTGATGCTGCTGAGCGGCGCTGTGATCTTCTCCTCGCTGCTGGTGGCGGGGGCCGCCTTCCAGTTCGTCACGCAGGACGCGGCGGAGGTGCAGAGCGCCTTCACCTACGGCGGCCAGACGCTGCTGCAGTACCCGCCGACCGTGTTCGGCAAGGACCTGGTGCGCGGGGTGACCTTCCTGCTCCCGCTGGCCTTCGTCAACTGGGTGCCGGCCGCGTACGTCCTCGGGCGGCCGTACCCGCTGGGGCTGCCGGAGCAGATGGCGTTCGCGTCGCCGCTGGTGGCGGTGGTGTGCTGCGCGCTGGCGGGCCTGGCGTGGCGGGCGGGGCTCAGGTCGTATCGGAGTACCGGGAGTTGATGAGACATGGGTGAGGCGTTCATCGAGCTGGCGGGCGTCGAGAAGGTGTTCGAGGTCCGTAAGAAGACCGGCTTCCTGAAACGGGAACGCCGGACGGTACGAGCGGTCGACGCGCTCTCCTTCTCCGTCACGCGCGGCGAGATGGTGGGCTACATCGGCCCGAACGGCGCCGGCAAGTCGACCACGATCAAGATGCTGACCGGGATCCTCACCCCGAGCGGCGGCCGGCTGCGCGTCGCCGGCATCGACCCGTCCCGCGAACGGACGCGCCTCGCACATCGCATCGGTGTGGTCTTCGGGCAGCGTACGACCCTGTGGTGGGACCTGCCGCTGATCGACTCCTACCGGCTGATGCACCGCATGTACCGCATCCCGGACGCGCGCTACCGGCAGAACCTGGACCGGCTCGTCGAACTCCTCGACCTGGCCGACCTGTTGGACGTACCGGTGCGGCAGCTGTCACTCGGCCAGCGGATGCGCGGCGACATCGCGGCGGCCCTGCTGCACGACCCCGAGGTGCTGTACCTCGACGAGCCGACGATCGGACTGGACGTCATCTCCAAGGCCAGAGTGCGCGAATTCCTCCGGGAACTGAACACCGAACGCGGCACCACGGTGCTGCTCACCACCCACGACCTCCAGGACATCGAGCAGCTCTGCTCCCGCGTGATGGTCATCGACCACGGCCGCCTCATGTACGACGGCCCGCTGGCCGGCCTCCACGAGGCGGGCGACAGCGAGCGGATCCTCGTCGTCGACCTGGAGCGGGAGCTGCCGCCCGTCGAGGCGCCGCCCGCGCGGGTCGTGAAGGTCGACGGGCCCCGGCAGTGGCTGGCCTTCCCGGCGGCCGAGTCGGCGGCGCCGCTGGTGGCGCGGATCGCGGCGGAGTATCCGCTGGTGGACCTGTCGGTGCGGGAGCCGGACATCGAGACGGTGATCGCGAAGATGTACGCGGGGGCGGCGGTCTCGTAGCCGCGGTGCGGGTCGGCTCGTAGGCTGCTGTACATGACCGACGAGTTGCCGGAGCTGCGCGCCTCCGACGCCGACCGTGAGCGGGTCGCCGAGGTCCTGCGGGACGCCCTCGCCGAGGGGCGTCTCGACATGGAGGAGTTCGAGGAACGGCTGGAGGCCACGTACCGGGCCCGCACGTACGGCGAGCTGACGCCGCTCACCAGGGACCTGCCGGCCGGGCCGAAGGTCGACATGACCAAGCATCCCGCCGAGCGGGACGGCTGGGCGGCGCGGATCGTGGGCGGCGAGGGCTCGTCGCACTGGGCCGTCGCCGTGATGTCCGGTTTCCAGCGCAAGGGGCGGTGGACCGCGCCCCGGCGCTTCAACTGCGTCGCCCTGTGCGGTGGCGGGGAGATCGACCTGCGCGAGGCGGACTTCGCCGACCGCGAGGCCGTGATCAACTGCGTCGCGATCATGGGCGGGGTGACGGTGATCGTGCCGCCCGGCGTCGACGTCGTCGTCCGGGGCATCGGCATCATGGGCGGCTTCGACCAACGCGAGGACGGCACGCCCAGCGACCCCGACGCCCCCCGCGTGATCGTGACGGGCTTCGCCTTCTGGGGCGGCGTCAGCGTCGTCCGCAAGATCACCCGCGCCGAACGACAGCGGCTCCGCGACGAACGGCGGCGGGAGAAGCTGGAGCGGAGGGCGGCGGCGAAGGAGCTGGGCGAGGGGCAGGGCGGGGAGTAGTCGGTCGGGCTGCTGCGTAGCTGCGGGCAGTCGTGCCGCTGGGGCGGCACGGGTGGGCGCAGCGGCACCTCGTAGCGCCGAGTTGCGCACTCACCCCCCAGCCGACGGTCCATGTGCCGCCATCCCTGTCCGGGCCGACGCCGGGAACTCCTGTCCCGTTCCGGGAGTCGTCAGGACAGGAAGGGACAATGAGTACGGGGGCGAGACGGACGGTGGCCGGCGAACGGGTGGAGCGCATGGAACGTACGGAAGCGGCGGACGCACCGGGGCCGTCGGAGGCGTCGGGCACGACGCCGGGCGCGACGACGCCCTCCCACCGCACCATGACCGCCTTCACCCCCGCCGACGAGGAGCGGCAGCGCGGCGTACGGCGGATGAAGCTCACCGCGACGGGCCTGCTGCTGTTCGTGGCCGTGGTGTACGTCCTCGCCGAGTGGGCCTCGCACGAGGGCGCCGGCCCCTGGGCCGGCTATGTGGCCGCGGCCGCCGAGGCCGGCATGGTCGGCGCGCTCGCCGACTGGTTCGCGGTGACCGCCCTGTTCCGCCACCCCCTCGGCCTGCCCATCCCGCACACCGCGATCATCCCCACCAAGAAGGACGCCCTCGGCGTGTCCCTGGGCGAGTTCGTCGGCGAGAACTTCCTCTCCGGGGACGTCGTACGTCAGCGGCTGCGCGCCGTCGGCATCGGCAGCCGCCTCGGCGCGTGGCTCGCGGAGCCGGACCACGCCGACCGGGTGACGGCGGAACTGGCGACGGCCGTGCGCGGCGCGCTGACCGTCCTGCGGGACTCGGACGTCCAGGCGGTGGTGGGCGAGGCGATCACGCGCCGCGCCGACGCGCAGGAGATCGCCCCGGGCATCGGGAAGCTGCTGGAGCGGGTCGTGGCCGACGGCGGCCACAAACGGTTCGTCGATCTCGTGGTCACCCGGGCCCACGACTGGCTGGTCCTGCACAGCGACTCCGTCATGGACGCCGTCCAGGGCGGGGCCCCCGGCTGGACCCCGCGCTTCGTGGACCGCCGGGTGGGCGAACGCATCCACAAGGAACTGCTCCGCTTCTGCGCCGAGATGCGCGACATGCCCTCCCACCCGGCGCGCGGCGCCCTCGACCGCTTCCTCACGGACTTCGCGGCCGACCTCCAGGCCGACACGGACACACGCGCGCGTGTGGAACGCCTCAAGTCCGAGGTACTGGCCCGCGACGAGGTCCAGGACCTGATCACCTCCGCCTGGACCGCCGTACGATCCATGATCGTCGCCGCCGCGGAGGACGAGCGCAGCGAGCTGCGGCTGCGCGTCCGCGCATCCCTCCTCTCCCTGGGCGCCCGCATGGCCCGCGAACCCCACGTCCAGGACAAGGTCGACAGCTGGGTGGAGGGCGCGGCCGTCCACGTGGTCACCACCTACCGGCGCGAGATCACCTCCCTCATCACCGACACCGTCGCCGCCTGGGACCCCGAACACACCACCCGCAAAATCGAGGCCCACATCGGCCGCGACCTCCAGTTCATCCGCATCAACGGCACGGTGGTGGGCTCTTTGGCGGGCCTGCTGATCTATACGGTGTCGCGGGGGTTCGGGGCGTAGGGGGGTAGCAGCAGTTCAGCACAGCCTGGCTCAGCTGCAGGCAGCTGCCGCAGCTGCGCCCACCCCGCCAGCGCCGGGCTGCGCACCCACCCCACCCCAGCGACAACCGCCGGCACCTGTCAGCCCTGCCCCCGCCCCCGCCGCCGCAACAGCAGCAGCCCACCCGCCACAGCGGTGATCCCGGTAGCCGCACCCCAGGCAACGACATCGGTCGCCCCCGTACTCGCAAGGTCACCGTCCCGCTTCCCACCCCCTGAAGCAGGGGCAGCGGCCGAGGCCACCCCAGTCGGCTCTGCTGAGGGCGCCCCGGGCCCCGCCGCAGCCGCAGACGCAGAGGCTGACCCGGACGCCGACGGCGACGGCGACGCGGACGAACCTCCCGCCTCGGCCCCCAGGGGCGCCGCAGAGGCCCCGCCATCCCCCCGATCCCGCGTAAACGCCAACGTCCCGAACCCCAGCTGATCGAACCCCCCACTGTTGGGCCCGTAGTCCCCACCACCCCCCTCCGGCGCAGCCTTGGCCGCAGCCCGAGTGAGATAGGTGGCCGACACCCCCCGCCGCTTGGTGTAGTGATTCGCGATCATCGCCCAGATGGGCCGAGTCATGGCCGGATCGACCCCGGCCACATCACTGGCCGTCTCGCTCCCCGACCACCCCCCGATGGCCCCCTTCTTACGAGTGTTCGCGGTATACGTCACCTCGCCACCCAGCGTCCACTTCGCCACGTACTGCGCCCCCTTGAGGAACCGGCTGTCGTCATACCCGTACAGGTCGATCCCCTGGTTCCAGGCCATCTCGCACACCGTCCCCATGAGCCCGACCCCGAGCAACGCATGCCCTTGGTCCCGACCCGCCTCAAGCCACTCCCCGAGCCCGTCCCCGTGCACCACGGGAATGGCGTTGCGCACGGACCCGAGCCCTTCCCCGTTCTTGAAGTACTCGACGGCCCGCTCCACCTTGCCCCGGTCGTCACAGAAGATCCCCACCGCGAGCACACACGCCATCGCGGTCAGATCCCAGTTGGGCCAGTAATTAGTAATGACAGCCCCGTTGTGCCGTACGAGAAAGTCCTCACTCAGCGGACAGAAGACCTCCAGCAGCATCTTCCGGAACCGCTCCAGCTCGAACCCGTCGTGATCCCGCACCAGCTCCGCCGCATTGGCGAACTGGTACCCGTACAACCCGGCCGCGAGAAACCGATCCGCCGACCCCTGCACCGAAGTCAGCTTCGCCGACCACGCGTTGAGGATCGCCACGGCGGTGTCCGCGTGCGCCCGGTCCCCGCTGACGTGATACCGCAGCCCGTTCTGATAGGCCGCGTGGATGTCGTTGTAGAGAATCCGATAGTTCTCCGGCGTCCCCGACCCCCGGTACACCACCTCCTGAGGATTGGCCGTCCACCCGCTCTGCGCATGCCGGTTGGCCGTCAGCTTGGCGTACCCGGCGGTGTGGGGCGCGGCCCCCGCCGCCACCTTGGCGGCCATACGGTCGAGGTCGGCGCGGGTGTGGAGAAGGCCGGGGTGGACGAAGCCGGCGCCGTCCGCGGCAGCGGCGGGCGCTGTGTTCGCGGCCGTACCGGCCGCGAAGGCGGTGGCTCCGGCGGCCGCCCCCGCGACCTTCAACATGCTCCGGCGGCTGATCTGTCGAGTCACATGCATGCCCTGGGAGACGCCCCGAAGGCAGCCCGATAACAGAAACCCGCAACCCGCCGACGGCAACCCGAAACCCGTCCCCTACGCCCCCGTCGTAGACCCCGGCCGCACGATCATCAACACCGTCACCACCACCCACAACAGATTGAACACCCCGCTGAACATGGCCAGTCGAGCAGCGTCCTCCCGCGTGCCACCCCCCTCCACCCACACCCCCTGCCGAGGCAGCACCAGCCCCGCCAGCACCCCTGCGGCCAGCCCCGTCAGCACGATCGACACGATCAGCCACGCATCGCCGAGCACCCCCATCTGCCCGGCCGTAGCCAAGCCGAACACGGGCACGACGACGCCGACGACGGCGTACACCCGGCAGATGCGATGCAGCAGCCGTACGGTCTCGGCGGCCCGCGCATCGTCCGGCGCGGCCAGCGCACGGCGCGCGGCGGGCGGAAACATGCTGGCGGCGACGGTGACGGGACCGATGGCGACGATGACGGCGATCACATGCACGGCAAGCAGAAACTTGGTCACGGCCCGACGCTAGACGCGACACGGATCTCGCAGCAGCGGCAGGACTGCCACCTTCCAACGGATTCCCGCCACCCCGCCGCCACAGGCCAGTAGCCCCACCGAACCGACCGGAACTGCCCACGCTCCCTTGGCCACAACCCGTCGTACACCTACGATCCCGCCATGCCCCACACCGTAGCCGTACTGGCGCTGGACGGCGTCATCCCCTTCGACCTCTCCGTCCCCATCGACGCCTTCGGCTGGGCCCGCCTGCCGGACGGCCGCGAGCCCTACCAGGTCAAGGTCTGCTCCGCTACGGCGGAGGAGGAGGTACGGGCGGGCCACGGCACCTTCACGGTCCGCGCCCCCTACGGCCTGGAACTGCTGGCGGACGCCGACACGATCATCCTGCCGGGCGTGGCCGAACCCCCCGACCCCCTGCTCCCGGAGGTCACGGAGGCCCTGCACACGGCGGCCGCGAACGGCACCCGCATCGCGTCGATCTGCGTCGGCGCGTTCCTCTTCGCGGCGACCGGTCTGCTGGACGGCCTGCCGGCGACGACGCACTGGTTCGCGGCAGCGGACCTGGCCGCCCGCTACCCGAAGGTGACGGTCGACCCGAACGTCCTCTACGTCGACAACGGCCAGTTCCTCACCTCGGCGGGCGCGGCCGCCGCCCTCGACATGTGCCTGCACATGATTCGCAAGGACCACGGCTCGGCGGTCGCCGCACACACGGCCCGCATGTCGGTGATGCCCCTCGAACGGGAGGGCGGCCAGGCCCAGTTCATCGTCCACGACCTGCCACCGGCACCCGCCGGCGCCACCCTGGAACCCCTCCTGAACTGGCTGGAGGCCCACTGCGAACGCGACCTCAGCCTCGACGAGATCGCCGCCCGCGCGGGCATGAGCACCCGGACCCTCAACCGCCGCTTCCGCGAGCAGACGGCCACGACACCGCTGCAGTGGCTGCACCGGGCCCGGGTCCGGCGGGCCCAGTACCTCCTGGAGACGACCGCGTACCCCGTCGAGCGCATCGCGGCGCAGGCCGGCTTCGGCTCCCCGACGGCGTTCCGCGAGCGCTTCCGCAGGGTCGTGGGGACGAGCCCGCAGGGGTACCGGAGGGCGTTCCGCTCGGGCCGGACGTGACACCCATACGATCAGCAGCCGGGCCGCCGGACGAGGGGGCGCCGCCTCAGCCCTTCGCGAGCAGCTCCGCCCTGCCGAACAACAGGGCATACCCGGGCGGCAGTTCGGCGATGACCCGGTCGACGAGAGCGTCACCGACCAGCTCGGGCAGCACGCTGAGCACGGAACTGACGTCCCAGCGGGCGGTGGCGGGTGTCGCCCCCTCGACGCGCGCGGCCACGCCGTCCACGAACTCCGCCGCCGTCTGGGGCCGGGTGACCGGAATCTGCGCGGCGACCACCGAGGCCGCCTCCGGGGGCAGCGCACGGGCCAGTGCCACGCGCTCGTCGCCGACCACATGGCCGCCGAGAGCGGACAGCACGATACGGGTGACCCGCTCCGCCTCCGCTCTGGTCGGGTACTGCCCGGCCTCCCGGACGGCATCCACGAAGCGCGCCCAGCCGGGACTCCCGTCCCCGCCGGCGGCGGCCTTCGGGCGGCGGCCGGCGGCCGGGGCGGGGATCACCGCCCGGGCGGACGGGCCGGCGGGCGTCCTGGTGAACGTCGTCGTTGGCGCGGTCATGTCGTTCGACTCCTCTCAGGGCTCTGCAAGGGGGCTGGGCACCGGGACAGGAAAGGTGCCCCGCGCGGATGTCCGGACAGGAGGCCCAGCGCGGGGCACCGGCTGCGTCAGCCGCTGATCTGCTTGCGGTCGGCCGCACCGCCGCCCGTGATCTGGATGCGGCGCGGCTTGGCCTGTTCGGCCACCGGGATGCGCAGGGTCAGCACGCCGGCCTCGTACGAGGCGTCGATGCGTTCCGTGTCGAGGGTGTCACCGAGGAAGAGCTGCCGGGTGAAGGAGCCCGTGGGCCGCTCGGCGACGATCATCTCCGCGTCCTCGGGGGCGGGGCTGCGGCGCTCGGCACGGACGTTGAGGACGTTGCGTTCGACGTCCAGCTCGATCGTCTCGGGGTCGATGCCGGGAAGGTCGAAGTGGACGAGGAAGTCGTCCCCTGACTGGTAGGCGTCCATCGGCATTGCGGCGGGCCGCGCGGCGGAGCCGAGGACCTGCTGCGCGAGGCGGTCGAACTCGCGGAACGGGTCGGTTCGCATGAGCATCACAGTCCACTCCTCTCGTCGACGTCATCGAGTGCGATGCCACACGGCTACTTATATAACTCGGAGGAGAAAACTTGACAAGACCCGACTCATACCGACCCCTTGGCCCTCGGGCCCCGGCAGACGACTAGCCTCGTCCCCATACCTGCACGGCACACACAGTGGCAGTGAGAGCGGAGGAGACAGACATGGCGAAGATTCCCAGCTCGGTGATCGCCGCGGGCGGACTCGTCGGCGGTTACGGCGTGGCCCGCTGGACCAGGAAGCGCCAGCTCGGTGGCGTCGTACTCGCCGTCGCGGGCGCCGCGGCCGCCCAGCAGTGGCGTCAGCAGGCCGGCGGCAAGGCCGCGGGCGCCCTCACCGCCGCGTACGTCGCCGCGTTCGCCGGCTCCCACCCGCTCGCCAAGAAGGTGGGCGCCTGGCCGTCGGTCTTCGGCGTGGCGGGCGCGGTGGCACTGGCCTCCTGGGCGGTGGCGGACCGCCACCCCGCCTGACCACATGAACGCGGACCTGAACCTGGCTCACGCACTGGCCGTGGCCAGGCAACTGTCCGCCTGGGCGGCGGAGGCGATCCGGACCCCCCACCGGGGCAACGTCCGCCGGAAGGCGAGCCCCGCGGACATCGTCACCGGCACGGACGAGCGCATCGAGAGACACGTCCGCGAAGTCCTGCACCGAGAGTTCCCGACCCATGGCATCGAGGGCGAGGAGTACGGCGTCCAGGCACCGAAGTCGCCGGACGCGCCGCACTGGCTGATCGACCCGGTCGACGGCACCACGAACTACGCCCACAACCTCGGCTGGTGCTCCTTCTCCCTGGGCCTGGCCGCCCCCGACGGCACCCCCTTGCTCGGCCTGGTGGCCGACCCCTGGCGGTCCGAGACCTTCACGGCGATCACAGGCGGAGGGGCGTTCCTGAACGACACCCCGATCCAGGCCGCCGACCACACCACCCTCACCGGCCACGTCTTCCTCACCGAATGGGCGGCCCACACGCACTGGCCCGGCCTGGACCCCCTCCTCTCCTCCCTCGCCGCCCGCCACTGCACCACCCGGGTCATGGGCTCCACAGCCCTCTCCCTCTCCCAGGTGGCCGCGGGCCGCGCCTCCGCGGCCGCGATCGGCGAGTTCCACGCGGTCGACGGCCTCCCGGCCTACCTGATCGCCAGGGAAGCGGGAGCGGTGGCAGTCCCCCGATTCCCGACCCACAACCACCCCTTCCTCCTCACGGCACCGGGAGTGGCAGCGGAGATGACGGAACTGTGGGAGGCGTCGGTCGCCGCCGCCCGACGCGAGAAGTGATCCGCCTCACGGAACCAAACTCGTTGAAGTTTCTGTCACTTAGCCCGAGAACTCATGTGCCCCCAGCGAGCAGGAACGGGAGCGTTCCGGCATGACCGACGGCTTCTACGGTTCCGGTTCCGGTTCCGGTTCCGGTGCCGGTTCCGCTTCCGGTGCCGGTTCCGACAAGGTGCCCCCTCAGGCATCGGCAGTCGTACCGGCATCCGCCCCCACGGCCTCCTCGGCCCGGGTCCCGGCCCCCCGCATGTCCGCCCGCGCCTACGCCCGGATCTACGAGGAGCAGCAGCCGCGCCTCGTCGCGTACGCACGCTCACTCGCCAGGAACGCCTGGACCGCCGAGGACCTCGTCGCCGAGGCCCACTTCCGCGTCTGGCGGCGGCTGTCCGCGGGGCACGAGATCGACAACGTACCGGCGTACCTGATGACGACCGTACGACGCCTCGCGGGCGCGGCCGCGCGCACGGCCCGCGAGACCCCGCAGGACCCGCGCACCCCGAACGGCACCGAGACGGCGGACCTCTCCTACGGCGCCCAGGGCATCCACCAGGCCGAGGCCCGCGCCGCCGACCCGGCAGAACAGATCTCCTCCGTGGACCTGCTGGTACGGGTGCTGGGCGACCTGCCCGAGCGCTGGGTACGGGCCCTCTGGCTGGCAGAGGCGGAGGGCCAGCCCCTGGAGACGGTCGGCCGCCACATCGGCGCCAAGCAGGGCGCGACGGCCGTACTCCTGCACCGGGCCCGCGAAGGCATGCGCCAGGCGTTCCTCCGCATCCAGACCGCCGCCCCCGACGACCCCGCCTGCCAGGTCCACTGGTCCCGCATGCCGGCGTACGTACGCGACACGGCGACCCCCCGCCAGGCGGACCGCCTCCTCGCCCACATCGACACCTGCGCCCCCTGCCGCACCCGCCTGTCCCTCCTGACCCGCGCCAACGACCGCCTGCCCGCCCTGATCGCCCCGGCCCTGCTCACCTTCGCGCTGGGCGGCACGGGCAAGTACCTCCTCTCGACGACAGCAGCCGGCGCAACGACGGGCGGAGCCGCCGGCGGCGCCGCGAGCACGGCGAAGCTGCCGGCAGCCCTCGCCGTCGGCGCGGCCGCGACAGGCGCCGCGATCGTGGCCGTACTGGCCTTGGGCACCGAAACCCCGCCCCCCGCTCCGGTGGCGAGAACACCGGTGGCGGAGGTGCCCGTGGCGCAGGCCCCGGTGGCCGACGTACCAGTGCCCGACGCACCCGCAGCAGAAGCGCCGGCGCCGAGGACGCCGCTGCCCGAGCCCCCGGTGGCGCGTACGGCGAAGGACGACACCGCGCGGCACGAGCCCTCGACGACCGCGCCCCCACAGACGGTCACCGCAGCGGACCAACAACTCCCGGCCGAGCCCAGCACGAGGGCCGAGCCCGCAGACACCCATCGCCCCCCGACACCCCCCGCGAACAACCCACCAACGGAGAACCTCCCCGACACCGCACAGCCCCAGGACACGACCACCGACACCCCACCCGAGCCCCGCGATACGGAGGTCCCTGCCCCCGGCCACCCGGAAGCCGGGGAGGACGACGAGCAGGACACCGCGACTCCCGTGGAATCACCACCAGTTGATGACTCCCCGGACTCGCTGGCACCACCCTCTCCGGCACCTCCCGGAGGCGACGCCTGCGGAGACGCGCATCAGAACGAGGCTGGAGAGCGCGACACCCCGGCGCCCCACGACGATCCCCGAGGAATCGGCCGAGGCAAAGGCAATCAGCACAGCCGAGGAGCCGTCCCCTCGCACTGAGTATCTGGAGGCTGCCCCGGTCCGCGCCGGGTTCCGGTGTGGGCTTCAGTTGGCCGATGGGCAGTAGCGGCTGTTCCGGCTACAGCCCGCGCACTCAGCCCGCCCACTGGGCGAGGGCGACGACCCGCAACCCACATCACCTCCCTTTGAATCGACCCAACTCGGGGCCGAATAGGTAACTTCGCTCGTACTTGTACCGGAAGCTCCAATGATGGAGGTCGTCAATCCTCAAGGCCCGCTTTCACTGCTGGCCGTACCGCCGCCCTGCGGGCAGTGGCCGGTGACAGCGGGCGGCGGGTGGCCGATGATGGCCGGGTGACGATGAACGAGTACGAGCTGGCGAGGCACCTCGACGGCCGGGCACGCGTGGAGGTGGACGTCCACCGGCGTTTCGGCGTCGTGCGCAGCGGCAAGGTATCGGACCGGTTCCGCCCGGTCGCCCATGCCCTGGGCTACCGGCTGCTCCGGTGCGTAGCCGTCGGCAAGGGCGGACCAGACCGGTACATCTTCGAGCGGGACGACGAGCCGCAGGCGCGCCGCCGTGCTGAGTTGAGCATCGCCAGGCTGCGCGCGGGCGGGCCATTGCTGCCCGCCATGGAGCCGCCTCCCCCACCTCCGCCGGGCCCGCCGCCCCCGGCCCCCGGGCGGCGCTGACGCGTGCCGGATCCCCGCCCGACGATCTACACCCAGGCTGCCGCTCACGACCAGCACGAGTAGACCGAAGACAACCCGCGCCACGTCATGACCAGCAACTTCATCATGCACACCGCTCACTCAGTCGGCGTGTCGGGTCGGCTCTGCTCCGGTCCGGACAAGAAAGTCGGTCAGCACTTCAGCAAGCCGTTCGGGCTGGTCCTCAGGGATGAGGGTGGATGAGTCGGCGATCTCGATCAGCCGACCCTGCGGGTACAACTCGGCCAGCCGGGGGCCGTGCTCACGCGGCATCAGTCTGTCCTCGGTGGCCCAGACGACCAGTACCGGGCGGTCGAACTCACGCAGTCGCTCGCTCCAGGCCAGCAATGTCTCGCGGTCGGGTGCTCCGGTGGCGAACTTGGCGAAGTCCTTGCGAATGGCCCTGCTTCGAGTGGCGGGAGCGAACCAGTCGTCCATGATCTCGTCAGGGATGCCGCGCAGGCTCATCCCACCGTATCCGGCCCGGTTGTTGCGGAACGCGGGGATGCCCATGAGCCGGGTCAGGAGCCAGACACCGCCGGGGACCCTGCATACCTGGGCCATCGCCTTGGCGGGTCCGGGGGGAAAGTTGTCGAATGCCTCGCAGGCCACCAGCACCAGGCGCGCGAGCCGCTGGGCCCGCCCTTCCGACACCAGGAACTGGCCCCCGCCCCAGTCGTTGAGGACGAGCGTCACCTGGTCCAGGCCGAGCCGTTCGATGAACTCACTCAGAAGCAGGGCGACACCGCGCTGGGACAGATCGGCATCCGGGTTCATCGGCTGGCGGTGACCGCCGAGGGGCAGCGTAGGCAGGACACAGCGGTATCCGTCCATCAGCGGGACCACCTTGCGCCACTGGGTCTCGTTCATCGGCAGGCCGTGGCCGAACACCAGCACTGGCCCTTCACCGCCGGTGTCCTGGTAGTCCATCGGCCCGGACGACAGCTCGATCCTCGGCATCAAACCCCCATTTGATAGATTGTTCTACTGCAATCTTGGATACAGGAAGAGCAGAGGGCAATGGGGCAATCGGACACGCGAGCCAGGATCCAGAGTGCCGCCACGATCCTGTTCCGCCGCCACGGCTACTCAGCGACCGGCCTCAAGCGGGTCGCGACAGAGGCAGAAGCGCCGTTCGGCTCCATCTATCACTTCTTCCCCGGTGGCAAGCAGCAACTGGCCGAGGACATGATCCGCACGTCCGGACCCGAGTACGGCCGCATGGTGCTGGCTCTGCTGGACAGTGTGCCGGACCCCGCCGAATCACTCGTGCACGCCTTCGAGGCGGCCGCGGACGACCTTGCCGCGGCCGACTACGCCGACGCGTGCCCGATCGGGACGGTGGCGTTGGAGGTCGCCAGCAGCAATGAGGTGCTGCGGGCCGCGACGGCAGACGTCTTCGAGGAATGGGTCGACGCCGCGGCGCAGTGGTTCGGCCGTTGGGTCGTCGACCCCATGGCGGCGCGTTCGCTCGCCTGCTCGATGATCATGCTGCTTGAGGGGGCGTTCATGCTCAGCCGGGCTGCCCGCGATCCGGAACCGCTGCGGGTGGCCGGCCGATCGATGGCCCAGTTGCTGCGCACAACTGTCGCGCAGGCAGACGAGGGTTGACTCCGGCGAGCGGGGCGGACGGCCCGAGTACGAGTTGGTACTGAGCGCACGACTCGCCAAGCGAGATGCTCACTGGCCAGAAGATCGACCATGAGGAACGTGGGGACCCCGGCTCCCGGGGTCGTAGTTGACCGCCCAGGCCATCGTGCCCGTCAGCACGTCCGCCGGAGCCCAGCGTTGGCTCAGTACACGCGTCATGAGGGCGTCGGTGCTCGACTTGATGTGAGGCATACGGCGACGCCCGTTCGTAGGAACATCTACGCCGGCGGACACGGGCCGGCCCAGAATCTCCCCACCCCACGGATCAAGCTCGTTGGCGAGCCGCCCGTCGAACTGCATCTCGTCGAAGTCGAGCTCCCCCGCCCCGACCCGGACGATGTGACGGAACACATCCGCCTCGACCGACACCCACACGCCGATGGTCGTCGTCCTACCGTCGTCGAGACCGACGGGCAGCAGGGCACGAGCGAACCCACCCAGATTGTCGGTCCCCACAATCGCATTGTTGGCCACCTTCACATGCCGCTCGTAACCATCCGCCCCCAACGCCGCCACAGGCTGCGGCAACTCCAGATCGAACCGAGGGTCCGAGACATCCAGACCCCCACCACAACAGGGACACGGAGGCACACCACCCTCTCGCTCCCCGATTCCACCGCTCTTGCCCTTACGCCGCCATATCGCCATGGCCAGCAGTGAACCACCTCCCGGAACTTGCGGCGGGCCCGGCAGCACGCCGCCAGTCCCTTGCTCTACGTGAGGCGGCCCCTCGCTCGCCGCTTTGCAGCATGGTGGGGTACGGCGCGCTCGAGAATGGGAGACGAACCTGACGGGCATGAAGTCGCCCATGGACGAGGTGACACTGGATTGGGCAGTGCACATCGCAGAGGCGGAGCTCGGTGAGTTGTTGCCTCGACGGTTGGTGCACAGCCAGGGAGCAGCCGCTGGAGCGGAGGAGCTCAGACCTCCTGCGTGCGGACGCCGACCTGCTGACCGCAGCTGCCCTCCTGCATGATGTGGGTTACGCGCCTCGCTTGGCGGTTACAGGCTTCCATCCGCTCGAGGGAGCGCGCTTCCTCCGGGATGAGCACGGTGCAGACGAGCGGCTGGCCCGCCTGGTGGCGAACCACTCGTTCGCGCTTCTGGAGGCGGAGGAACGCGGGCTGAGGGAGGCGCTGGCCACGGAGTTCCCCCTGCTGGACGACCCGCTGCTGGTGGACGCTCTCGTGTACTGCGACATGACGACGACACCCGATGGCGGCCGGACCACCGCGCAGGACCGTGTCGCGGAGATCGTCGGCCGCTATGACGCAGACAGCGTGGTCGGGCGGTTCATCCGGCGGGCGGCACCGGAGATCTTCTCCTCCGTCGAGCGGATCGAGGCCGCCCTGGCGGCTCAGCCGAGGTAGGGGTAGGTGCCGGCCAGGTAGTCACCGATCTGCTGGCGCATGCTGGGGTGGATGTCGTACTGGTCCAGGTCGGCCGGCTGCACGAAGCGGACGCCGTCGGCCTCGTCGTTGATGGTGGGTTCTCCGCCGACGCCGCGGCCGATGTAGGTGGTCTCGTACTGCTGGCGGATCTCGCCGTCGGTGTAGGCGACGATGTGGTTCGGGTTGGTGTAGACACCGAGGAAGCCGGTGATCTCCGCGATGATGCCGGTCTCCTCCAGGCACTCGCGTACCGCGCACTCGGCCGCGGTTTCGCCGATGTCCTGGGCGCCGCCGGGAAGAGCCCACTGGCCGGTGTCGCGGCGGCGCTGGAGGAGGATGGCGCCGGTCTCGTCGACGACGAGGAGGTTGCTGGCCGGGATGAGGGTGTTCGCCTTCGGTGCGGTCGGGTCGTGGTAGTACTCAGTCCTGCCCATGGCGGGCGGTCCTCTCCTGGTCGGGTGTCCATGGCCGCGCGGTGGCCCAGACGGCGTCGAAGCTCTGAGCGTAGTTGTCGAACCACCCTGTGCTGTCTGCCCTCTTGAGGTGGTTCTCGTGCACGGGACCCCCCTCGTGGTGTGGAAGCTGCCCTGACCTCGGGCTCCGGGAGCGTCGTCGTCGCGCGGGCATACGCGGACCGGAGGAACTGTCCGCCGCCGGCGCTGCTGAAGTCCTGTCCGGAACTCAGATAAGCGCCCCCTTATATGAAGTTGGCGGGTCACGCCTGGAGCGGGTCCTACGATGGGCCGGTGACCGAGACACTGCCCCCCCGTGGGCATTGACCTCTTCGACGTTGAACGGCTCCTGCTGACCGAAGCTGTGGAGCCGCCGCTGCCGCCCCATGACGCTGAGGCCCGGGATCGGGTGTGGGACATGGCGGTCCGGGCCAACCCCACCCTCTTCGACGGGCCTGTGGTGGCGTGCGGGGGACTTGAGCGGACCGGCCCGCGCATCCTGCGTCTGTCCTGGGTGCGGGTGACCTACCGGCACTACGCCTTGCGTCGCGTCCCCGGCGCGACCGCGCTGCCCTCGTTGTTCGTGAACGTCGTCCAGCCGACCGACGACGGCCGTGTGCTGGCAGCGAGGATGTCCCCCTCCACGGCCGCCCCGGGCCGCTGGCAGCTGCCAGGGGGGTCGGTGGAGCCTCCCCGGGACGGAGCTGTGCTGGACGAGCCGGCACTGGCCGGTCAGGCCGCGCGTGAGCTCGCCCGAGGAGCTGGGGATCGGCACGGCCGCCGAGGAGCTGAAGCTGTGGGTCGTCACCCGCGGAGAGAACGGCAGTATCGGCCTGACCTACCTGGCCCCTGCCCTTCCCGAGGCAACCCTGCACGCGGGCTTCACCGCTGCTGCGGCAGCCGAGCGCGCCCATGGCCGCGAACCTGAACTCGACGGCATCGCCCTGGTGCGCTCACCGGACGAACTACTCGACCTGGTCGGTCCACACGCGGACTACTTGGAGCCGGTCGTCCGCCGCTTCTCCGGGTGCTGCTGAGGTCCCACCCAACCTGATCCGGCCGGTCATGAGTACGTCGTGGTTCGTGAAAAGGGCGTCGAGCTCGAAGCGTCGTCGGATGTACGCCGTCCACATGACATCGGGACGATCGTCGGACTTGACCATGCGCGCGCGGCTGGCCTGGGTGAGGATCCAGCGGGCCTGGTCCTGGGCTTGGGCGCGGCCGCCGAGGTCATGGGCGAGGCTCCATAGCTCGTCACCATCGCCTTGACCGCCGAGGACGGCGACGACACCGATGTCGCCCAGGCCGCGTTGGTCGCTGGAGTGGGTGGTGTAGGCCACGGTCAGAGCTTCGAGGGGGAAGACGGTCACTCGGCCGTTAGAGGACAGCTCGGTCGGCGGCACGGGACGGAATCCATTCCGGTACGGCACGGCGGACCAGGCGCGGAAGCCAGGTCCGCCGAGGCACTTCAGGGGAACTGGGTCAGCAGCAGGGACCGTCACCGCAGCACGCGGGCGGGTTGCATTCGGCGGCCGTGCCCCACAGCCGCTCGTCGACCTCGAAGCCGGCCGCCCGGATCCGGCCGACGACATCGGTCATCAGACCGCGCGTGCGGACCTTGCTGTTGGGCTGGTGGTGCAGGAAGTAGCCGAACTGCTCCTGGCACCACGCGGCGTACCAGTCGGTGTGCAGGATGAGCGTGTGCCAGCCGGGATCGACCAGTTGCGACGGCGCCATGTCGGCACCTGCGTGGGTGGTACCCATCACATGGACCAACGCCAGTGCCTGGTCCACCACCTGGTTGGCGACACACTGCTCCAGGCCGTACTCGTCTGCGCAGAAGGCGGCGAGCATCTCGAAGTCGGCGTCGCTGACGAGAGAGCGTCCGGTGCGGCTGTCGGCGACGACACTCGTGAGGGGCATGGGTGAACTCCCTGTCGGTGGCTGGAGGGCTTTGGGCTCACGGAGCACGTCCACGGGATTTCGAGAGCGAGCCAGTATTCAGCCCTGGCCTGTCTGCGGGGTGAATCGGACGAGCTTCGTGGCCATGACCAGGACGCTAGACGGAGTGATTGCGCATGCTCGCGGCGATTGCGCCTGATTGCGCATGCGGGTGTGACGCTTGCATCCGATTGACTACGGCAGATCCAGAGAAGCCCTCGCGCGTCCGATCAGACGGCGTGCGGGCGCCCCGTACTCAGCGGACTCGGCAAGCCAGTCCCACGCCCGTTCGTACAGCTGAATGTCCTCGTCACCAGTGAGCCACAGCTCTTCACTGATCGTTTCGACAATGACCAGACGTCGGTCATAGATCCAGAACGCATGTGGTGCCGTACGGCGCAATTGCGCCCCGAAGGGGAGGACACCGAGTTCGATGCGGCGCTGACCCACGAGGTTGTAGAGGCGGTCCAACTGCTCAGCCATCACATCCGCAGGACATGAGCGGTGGTACAGCGCCGCCTCGCACAAGAGGAACCGAAACGTCTTCTCGGGGTCGTACAGCGCCTCCTGGCGACGCATCCGGGCCTCAACCGCAGCCTCGGTGGTCGGGGTGATGCCGCGGAACTCCGCATTGGAGTCGAAGATGACACGGGCGTACTCCGGTGTCTGGAACAGCCCGGGAACGCGCGATACTTCGAGGCCGCGGATCGCCTTCGTGGCCTCCGTCTGACGTACGGCGATCTCTTGGCGGCCCCGGTGTCCGCCCGCCAGCTGGCGCCGCCAAGAGCGGTGCCGTTGCTTCATCTCAAGGCCGGCCCGAAGCCCTTGGAGCTCAGCCTCCGCATCCGGTCGACCGCAGGCTTGTGCCCATGCGGTCAGATCGGCTGCGGACGGAGTCTGCTTGCCGTTCTGCAAGCGGGAAACCTTCGACGGCTGGCAGCCCAGCTTGGCCGCCAGGCCCTTGCCCTCCAGACCGGCCTCGGTGCGCAGCTCGCGCAACCGCGCGCCGAGGGCCTCTCTCGCGGTCTGGTAGTCCGTGGTCACACGGTGGAACGTACCCGCCTGGCGAAGTCTTCGGTACGGACCGCATGGTGCCAGGCGGCATCGCGGGCCTGACAGGCAGCGAGGACATCGGCCGGGTCCTCGGTGACGTACACGCCCAGGGTGGTGTCATTGTCGTCGAACGCAAACCGGGCGAGGATCTTCGAGTCGAAGAGCCAGAAGTCGTAGCTCGGCAGCCGCAGTTTGTCGGCCTGGGCGCGCGCCAGATTCCGGATGTCCTCGCCCGCCGCGACGTTGCTGGGCGCACTGGCCAGCAGAAACTCCTGGCCCTGCGTGAGCGGTTGGTCGACCAGCCTCACGCGCTCGAAACGCTTGCCCTGCGCTGTCTGCGCGCGGACGTTCTCACGCCAGGCGTTGTCCGGATCACCGGCGATGTTCTCGCCCGCCAGGAACCGGGCCCACTTGGGGCTACTGCGGTCGGAGGCGTAACCGCGGCGCGTCTCCAGGCGCCAAGCTGTGTGCTTGAAGTCGCGGAAGAGGTCGGAGATCGAGGCGAAGGGCTGAAGCTCGGGGGCCTCGCTCCTGGGCGCGTAGCGGGTCAGCAGACTGCGCGGGACACGAACGAAGGTCTCGGACTCCTTGACGTCCCGCAGCTGGGCCAGATTCGCCGGGTTGGTCTCACGGTCACCTTGAACGAGGATCTCGTCCGTGCCCTCGATCTCGTACAGCGTGGGGCAGTCTCCGTCGTCACTGGTCGTGCCGAGGAACCTGAGCGTCATGGTCGTCCTCCGTGGGTGTATGCCGGAGCCCCAGGATGAATGGGCAGGCTCAGGCGCACCTGGTAATTGCGACGGATTGCGTCTCCACACGGAAGGGCGGGGATTGCGCGCAAGTGGACGGCGAGCTGTTGGGGGGTCAGTTCGGCTGGAGCTTCGCGATGACCTGGTCCGCCGTGTGACGGGCTGGCGTCAGGCGCGGATCTTCTGGGTCGGCGTACGGCCCGAGGATCTTCGAGCAGGCGAAAAGGATCATCAGCTTGCCGTCCCGACTCCGGAAGTCGGAGCGCCGCTCCCGCAGTACGCGATCGGCCAAGGACGGGACGGCGAGGGAGCTTGCCCACAGGGAGGCCGCGTCCAGCCCTCGGGGCGCGTTCCCCCAGTCCTCCCAGTCGAAGAGACAGAACGCCGGCGCGGTCATGTTGGCCCAGTTGAGATCTGCGTGGGCCGGTACCCATCGCTCGATGGTGGTGTCGAGTTCGCCGGGGAAGACCCGATGGATGGACTCGGTGACGAGGGCCTGCGTGATGGTCTCCGTGTCTGGAGTGGCAATTCGCCTCGTCTCCTGGGCCGCAAGGGCGTCCAGCGTGGAGCTCAATCCCTGCCACCACTCGTCCGGCAGCCCGGGGTTCTCACTGAGGACGGCGGTTCCGACGGGGGCACCGGGCAGCAGCTCGGTCTCGTCGGCCCGCCACATCACCGGCTCGCCCGCATCCGGCCAGACGACGCAACCGAGCCAGGCCGGTTGGGAGACGCCGTCCAGCCGAGCGGCGGACTCCGCGCCGTTCCACCCTTGAAACCCGATCCGGTCGAGCGCCCGCCTCTCGACCCGCACCCACGTGTCGCGTTGCGTCCGCGCCCCGACCGTCCGGCGCTTGCGCTTCACCGTGTCCCGGTCCAGACGCGTTTGAAGCGACCGCTCCACGTGGTTGAGAACCGCATCGACCGGTTCGGTCCGCAGGTCGACGGGGTGGGCTGTGCGGTGTGAGAGGGGCATGGCGGGGACCGTAGCAGCGGGCGTGTGCGCGTACCGCGATTACCACTTCCGACGCTCAAGGAACGACGCCCACGCGACAGCGTTGACTGGGATCACTGGCCCATTCGCCACCTTGGAGTCACGGACAAGTACGCCGCTGCTGGTTAGGGCGCACTCCACGCACTCGCCACCGGCACCGTTGCTGTACGTCGACGTGAACCACGTCGGGGGCCTGGAGCGGTTGGACTCTGCGATGCTCACCGTGCGTATTCCTTCAACACTGACTCGATCAACTCGGCGGAGCGCTGAGGGCTCAAGGCCGCGGCTCGTAGGCCGTTGAACGCCTTCGTGTACTCGCGAACATGGTGTTCGCCTTCGAGATAGACCGCGTCAGTGATGCCGTCTCGGTAGACGAGGTCCGGGTCCTCCGGAGCCGGAAAGCCCAGCATGGTGAAGGTGCCCGTGACCGGGTAGGTGCCGGAGTCGAACGGGAGAACCTGCAGGGTCACTGACGGCAAATTGGTCGATTCCAGAACGCGTTCGAGCTGTTCCCGCATCAGTGGACGGTTCCCGATGACATTGCGCAGTGCCCCCTCGTTCAGGATGAACCATGCATCAGGGGGGTCTGGACGCATCAGCATCGCTTGTCGCTCCATGCGGACACGTACAGCCCGTCGGATGTCCTCGTCGGTCATATGGCCGCCGCTCTTGTGGAGCTCACGGGCGTAGTCCTCAGTCTGCATGAGGCCAGGGATCAACTCGCACTGGTATTGGTGCAGCGTGGAGGCGTCCTGCTCAAGCCCGATATAGATGTTGAACCACTCGGGTACGCCGGCACCGTGCACCTGCCACCAGCCTCGCGTCTTGGCCTGCCGCGCCAGCGACTTGAGGAACTCGCGGAGCTCGTCGCTGGTGTCGTAGAACCGACACAAGGCATCGATGTCCGAAGGTTGGACGCGACCGTTCCCCGTCTCCATCCGATTGACCTTGGAGCCACTCCAATCCAGCGCGGCACCGACCTGTGCGCAGGTCAGCGTGCTCTGCTCACGGAGCTTCTTCAGCTCGATCGAGAGACGACGACGCCGTGCCGTCGGTGATCCGGCCATCCCAATCCTCTTCCAAATAGCGGGCGTTCAGTCTTGCGCCAAGGGATGCGCTTGCCAATCACTCGGAAGTGGGAATCCCGCCCTGCACATTGCATGAAGGGATGCGGTGCCGTCACTCTGGTCATCGAAGCAACCCATCGTGATCGTCCGTAACGCTCCGCTGTCCATGTGGCGGCGCCTGCAACGAGAGGGGTCTCCATGAGCCAACCGGCATGTGTGTCACGCAGGCCATGGCGCCTGGCCTTCACCGCCCAGCCCGCCGAAGTGGCCGCGCTGCGCAGAATGCTGCGGCTGCGCCTGGAGAACTGGGGCCTACACGAACTGATCGACTCGACTCAGCTCTGCGCCAGCGAGTTGGTGAACAACGTCATCACCCATGTCGGCCACGGCACGCCGGCCACCCTGGCGGTATCCATGAGCGGCACCTATCTGCGTGTCGAGGTCCACGACCCGGACACCCGCGCCCTTCCGACTCTCCTGGACGCGCAGCCCGACGCGGAAGACGGCCGAGGCATGGCGGTCATCGACGCCGTCGCCGACCGCTGGGGTGTCCTGCTTCGACCCGACCAGAAGGTGACCTGGTTCGAGCTGGCGACCGGGCTCACCTCGCCCGGTGGCCATATGAGAGCCCCGGGCGTCACGCGTGCCGAGGCGCTCATCGGCCTCTACGGTGTGGCCAAGCAACCCTGCGAGCAGAGCTTGAGCAGACTCTGCACTTCGATGGCTCAAGTGGCCGTCATCAACGCCATCACGGACTTCCTTCACTGGCTACACGCCCACGGCTGTGACGCAGATGACGTCCTGGATCAGGCCCAGACCCAGTTCGAGGCACAGATCGAGGGATGGGGAGACGTGCCTTGCCGAAGCCTCTGATGAACGGCCTCTCGAAGGCACACACCATACGCCGGAGCGTCGAGCGTCCCACGGTATCCCGGTGCTCCTGCGAGCTGGACCGACTTCGAGCGCTGGCACGTGAAGTGCAGGAGATCGATGCGGCATGGGCGCAGGAGTCGGCTGAGTTCCCGAGCGAATCAAGTGCGGGGCGGCTGCGCTCCGTGACCCCGTACGAGGAGATCGAAGTCGACTACGCGCGCATGGTCTGGAGGGTCGCCTCGGCGCTCGCTCGGGAACTGCTCGACTGACGGTGTCAGCCCGAGGCGATCGTCGAATACGTCCATACGTCAGCTGGGAGCTCTTGCTCCAGATCCCATGTGATCGCCATCGGCTTGCTGCCCGTGTGCTTCACGTACCTGGCTGGTCCGAGGAACATCCAAGGCGCGGGCTTACCAATCGTGTTGGTCTTGTAGCGGCGCAGGAACAACAGAACATGACTGCCCTGTTCGGCGTGGTGCTGGTAGCGCAGGCCGGTTCGGGAGTTGGCGGGGGTGGTGCTCTGGGATTCCCAGTGGAAGCGGGTGGGGGTGACTGCGTAGTCCTTGTATCGGACGCTGGGGGAGAAGTCCTTCTCGTTCTTCTCCAGGGTGATGAGTAGGGCGTCGGTCTTGATCTCCTCGACCCATGTGACTCCCTGAGCGAAGAAACCCGGCATCTGCCCACCCAACCGTGCGACGCCGAGAGCCGAGAGGATCTCGGAGCGGTTGTAGGCGCTATGGATCTTCAAGGGCAGGTGGCTGAGGGCGCCCCCCAAGGGGAGGGGGTAGTGGTCGGTGCGATCGAGGCCGTACGTCAGAACCTGCTGGAGTTCGCTGCGGACAAGACGCTGGGTGCGTAGCGAGTCGATGCCGTCTCGGTAGCTGGAGAAACCGCCTCCCTTGTCCCACAGGGTGAAGAAGAGCATGCGGGCGTAAGCCTGGTCGACAGGTGAGAGCGAGTCGTATTTGGGGGCGTCGTCGGAGAGTAGGCGTAGATATGCCTCAGCCCGGTCCTTGTCGTCCACGTGGAGGAAGGCATGGACTCGTTTGAGGAGGTCTTCTTCGCCTGGTCGTGGGGCCTCCTTGATGATTCCTGCCTTGCGTAGGACCTTGGTCCAGGAGTTATCGCTCTTGTAGAGCTCCTTGATATCCCGTCGACTCTCGCGCAGGTAGGCGTTGAGCCTCGGTGTGCTGTAGGCCGTGACCTCCTTCGCCAGTGTGGTGATGGTCGCGTTGAGCTGGGTGCGGATGTTGTCGAGAACGAGGTCCTTGGACTTGCCCTCCAGAATGATCTGGCAACCGGAGGGCAACTGTGGGAAGTCACGTTCGATGCTGTCGGCAAGGCGGTTGCGAGACAGGTTTGTCAGCGCGCGGAACTGCTCCTCGAAACGGAACTCCGCCCGGTGCTGACCGATGAAGTCGAGCACGGTTAGCACCGGTTTATTCGGCGTACGGCGCAGGCCGCGTCCCAGTTGCTGGAGGAAGACGGTCGCGCTGTTCGTGGGGCGCAAAAGCAGCAGTGTGTCGACGTCAGGGATGTCCAAACCCTCGTTGAACAGGTCGACAGAGAAGATCACTTGGATCCGTCCGGCCTTGAGGTCGTTGAGTGTCTGCTCGCGCGCTGCGGGAGATGAGTCGCTGTCGAGAGCTGCGGCCTGAAGACCAGCCTTGCGAAATTCCCCGGCCATGAAATGCGCGTGCGCCTTGGTTACACAGAAGCCCAGGGCGCGCATGGTGGAGGGGTTGGAGATTTTGTTCTTGACCTGCTTGATGACGATGAGAGCTCGTGCGTGGCTTGCCGTGAGGAGGTTGCCGAGTTCGTTCCTGTCGTAGTTTCCAGCTCGCCAGTTCAGCTGCGTCAGATCCGTACCGTCTGGGATCCCGAAGTAGTGGAACGGGCACAGAAGGTCGGCCTCAAGCGCCTCCCACAGCCGCATCTCGGCGGCGATCCGCCCGTCGAAGAACTCGTCTTGAACGTTCAGCCCATCCATCCGCTCTGGTGTCGCGGTGAGGCCGAGAAGTTCAGTGGGCCTGAAGTGGTCAAGCACACGGCGATATGTGTTCGCCGTGGCGTGGTGGAACTCATCGATAACGATGACATCGAAATGGGCGGGATCGAACTGCTCCAGTCGCTGAAGGTTGAGCGACTGGACGCTGGCGAAGACATGTGTGTAGTCGCGGGGCTCGTGGCCGTTGAAGAGCAGCTCACCGAAAGAGGCGTCGGCGAGTACCTCCTGATACGTGCGCAGAGACTGCTTCAGGATCTCCTTGCGGTGCGCCACGAAGAGTAGCCGCGGGAGCTCCCCACCACGCTGGTCGCGCATCGTGCGGTAATCCAGAGCGGCCATGACCGTCTTCCCGGTTCCGGTGGCCGCCACGAGGAGGTTCTGGTGGTGATCGCGGATTTCGCGCTCCACGCGGAGGCGTTCCAGCATGTCTCGTTGGTGAGGGAAGGGCTGCACTTGGAGCCCTGAGAGACTGACGTTCAGGTCATCGCCTGCGCCACTGCCCCCTGCGCGGACCAGCGCTTCGTCGAGTCGTTTCCCGTCCTGGTCGGGGTCGTACGCCTCGAACGTGGGATCGTCCCAGTACGCGTCGAAGGTCGCCTCGAACTTGTCGAGCACTCGGGGCGTGGCAACCGAGGACAGCCGCACGTTCCACTCCAGGCCGTCAAGGAGGGCTGTCTTCGACAGGTTGGAGCTGCCCACATAGGCGGTGTCGAAGCCGGTGTCGCGTCGGAAGAGCCAGGCTTTGGCGTGCAGCCGCGTTGATCTGATCTCGTAGTTGACCCTCACCTCGGCGCCGAACTCCCGGACCAGCCGATCCAGGGCTAGCCGATCGGTGGCCCCGATGTACGTCGTGGTGATGACACGAATCGGCACACCCCGCTTCTTCGCTGCACGCAGGGAGTCCTCCAAGACGCGTATCCCGTACCACTTGACGAACGCGCACAACAGGTCGATCCGGTCCGCCGTGGCCAGCTCGGCCCGCAACTCGGCACCAAGGCTGGGGTCACCTGGGGCGTTGGTGATGAGTGCGGTTTCGGACAGTGGAGTCAAGGGGCGAAGCGCGAAGACGCCAGGGGCCTCCTGTTCGGCGAGGGCAAGGAGCTGGCGCGGGCCATCGGCAATGACGTTTCTGACTTCGTCGACGTCTGGGTCGGGAGCGCTATCGGTCAGCGCACGCAGGATCTGGTTGGCGACGGCCACCTGCCTCTTGTGCGGGAGTCGGGCCAACCGGCTCCCCACGGCTTCTCCGATGTGTCTGGCCAGCACCTGAGGTGTGGACTCTTCACTGACTTCGGCGTCGATGGCTTTCCAGCCGGCGGCTTCAAGTCCCTGCAGTTGATCGCGTAGATCCTGAGTGACAAGCCGCTCGTGGACGCCTGCGACCAGCTCCGATCGATCCACTGACTCCGTCACGCCTGCTCCTCTGGTGACTCATCTTCGCTGTTGATCTGTTCTAACAGCAGTCGCTGACATGCGAAGGTGCCTTTCGTCGAAAGGCACCTTCGCGTTGGCGCCACGGGGATAGGGGAGCCCGAAGGGACCCGGCTTCAGGGAACAGGGCGTGACTCTTCTGCAGCCGGTGCGGTAGAGCCTCGTCGTGGAAGCTCGGCTTTGTCGTCCGTGGAGATGATGAAGGTGAGGGCAACGACGACGAGGCAGGTCAGTGCGAAGGCGAGGAACATGAGCCGCTGCTTCTGCATGGCTACCACGCGCCCCTTGGAGTCATCGGCGATGATCCGGTACTTGGTGGTGCGGTGTTCGAAGAACTTGGCGACCGTGTTCCTGGGGAGGTTTCTGACCACTCTGGCCAACGCGAGCGTCACGCACATGACGCCAATGGGGATGACGGCCCCTACAGGCATGCCTTCGGGGAACTGTGAGAACATGGTTTGCTGACCCTTTTCGCTGCGGTCGGCAAGACAAGAGTGACATCGGCGGCACGCTAAATGGCATGGCTACGCCTACGCCGCACCTTCTATGAGAGGTGGGTGTGTGAGGAAACTCGAAGCGGCGCGATCGCGATCTCAGGTCCAGCCGAAGGTGATCGCCTTCCTGCGCGGGAAGGCGCTGGCCGTTCGCGGTACTACGCCTCGATACGGTTCTCGGCCTTGCGACCCTTGTTCCAGGCGGCAGCCACGAGACGATAGGCGGTTGAGACGCGCGATCCGGTTCCGCTGTTGTTGAAGCCGCCACGGGACGACTGGCTGAGTATTTCGGAACGCCACTTGGCGGCCGTGCCCATGGACATCATCTTCCGGGCGAGCTCGCTGTCCTCGACCAGGTCTCCCCACCGGCCGAGGAACATGCCTATGCCACCAAGGAGCATGCCGTCCCAGGTCTCCGCTGAACGACCCCAGGCGCTCTCAGCCACCGTAAGAGTTCGGTCAAAGACCGAGGCGCCGTAGCGGTCCACGATCTGGAGCACGCCGGACACCGCCCCCACGCCGTTGGTGGACGTGGAACCGAGGGCCAGCTCGTGCTTCTGAAGAATTCTGTCCGTGTCGACGAACAGTGGCACTCCACCGGTAAGGCCGACGTGGTACTCGTCGATGGGGCGAGGCTTGTGGGATTCCCGGTTCTTGATGAGGAAGAGTATGGCTTCCTCGGCCTGGGTCAGACCATGATGGATCTCTGCTCGGATGGTTCGTATGCCAGCCAGCGCACAGGCGCGCCACCGATGCTGTCCGTCGACGATGTAGAGGTCGCCGTCGGAGCGTTCCGACACGATTATCGAGCCAATGGCCTCGCGGACCATGTTGTCCGCGATGTTCTGAGCGCGCCTCTCGTTGAGGGTCCGCTGCGCCTGAGGGTCGATGTTGAGGTCCTTGATCGAAACCTCAACGCCGTACTCCACCTTGTGCTCGGGGAGTTCGAAGGTGTACCGCGCCTTGGGCATGGCTGTGCCTCTCAGCGTTGCGTTAGGGGGATGTTTCGGCTATGCCGGGATCTTGGGATGCAACGCGGCGATCAGAAAATCATACGAATGGACTGTTTGCAAGTCGCTTCGCTCGCACCGCAGTTCACTTGCCTTGGATACCGAGTGCCCATGAGCCGCGGACCTGATAGGCGTGGTCCACGTGCCGTGAGGTGAGCAGTGGAATGCCTGGAAGCATTTGAGCCTCAGCCGCGCAGGGCTGAGGCTCTCACGGTATGTAAGTGACGTGTTGTTGTCGGACTGGCCAACTGCCTACTCGGCCCCGTGGCACTCCCCATAAACCCGCCCCGAGCCGCACCAACAACCCGCCCCCCGCTGCGGCGGCCAAGCCACCGCCCTCCCCCGCGCCGCCAGTGTCGTCGCGTACTGCGGTAGCAGGGTGGGGTCCGACGGGGAGGAGCCCTCGGAGGCGGCGAATGCCTCGTAGGAGGGGACCGTGCCTGTGACGATGCCGAGGTTCTGGGTGCCGGAGGCGGCGAGTTCGCGGAGGGAGGACTCTATGGTCGTGAGGTGGGTCTCGTAGGAGGGGTATTCCGTGGAGAGGGAGGGGTGGTCGGCCAGGAGTTCGTTGAGTTCGGGTGCCGGCCAGTGCAGGACCGCCACCGGGAAGGGGCGGGAGAGGGCCTCGCGGTAGGTGCCGAGTTCCGCGCGGAGGCGGGTGATCTCGGCTTCCAGTTCCGCTGGGTTGTTGGAGCCCAGGGACCAGACGCGCTTGGGGTCGTGGAGTTCGTCCAGGGAGATCGACGCGGAGTTCACGGTGTCGGCGAGGGTGTCCCAGTCGTCGTGGGGCACGCCCAGCATGCGGCGGACTCGGTGGCGGCCGAAGAGGAGGGGGTGGGTGGCGTACGGGGGTTCCGGGGCGTCCGCCAGGAGGAGGCGGGCGGCCTCCGTGAAGGTCTCGTGCGCCGCTTCCAGCTCGTCATGGGATTCGAGGGACTCCGCGATGATCACCCAGGGGGCCGGGTCGCGGGGCGCCGTCGCGCGGATGCCGTCGATGATCGCCCGGGCTTCCGCCTCGTGGCCGTACTCCCAGAGGTTCGACGCCTTGAGGGCTCGTACCAGGTGGGGGTTCTCCAGGTCGGCCTGGGAGGAGAGCAGGCGGTCGTAGAGGGCCGTCGCGGCGGGGCGGTCGCCGGCGAGTTCCCGGTGGGCCGCGGCCTGCAGGAGCAGGGCTTCGGCGTCCTCGGGATACCGGTCGGCGGTTCGCTCCAGGCGTGCCGCTTCGGCGGTGTGGTCGACGTTCTCGGCGGGCGTGTCGGGGCGCATGCACGACACCGTACTGCCCGTCGGTGACAAAGGTGAGAGGGCTGCCGGTCGGAGCGGGAGGAGGTAGTTTTCCGGCTGTCCGTGGTCGGTCATGAGGGAACGGGGGTGTGGGGACGTGCGGTTTGTCTTCGAGGGGCGGGTGATCGAGTGGCGGGGGCCGGCGCCGTACTACTTCGTTCCGGTGCCGGAGGAAGAGTGCGCGGACATTCGGGACGTGGCCGCGATGGCCACGTACGGGTGGGGCGTGATTCCGGTCGAGGTGCGGATCGGCGGGGCCGTCTTCGACACGTCGCTCTTTCCGAAGGACGGTGGCTATCTGCTGCCGCTCAAGAGTGCCGTGCGTATGCCCCAGGGGCTCTCGGTAGGGGATGACGTGAATGTCGAGATGACCGTCCGGCTGCCGTTGTCGCCGTGACGGCCGCGCCCCGGGGCGGGGACACTACATCGTCACGCCGTCGATCTGCAGCGTCTGGACGGACCTCGCCGCGAACGGCACCGCCACCGACTTTCCGCTCAGGCGCGTGTCCGAGTACGAGCGGTAGCGGTCGCCCCCGGTCGTCACCGTGTTCCAGCGGGGGACCAGGCCGCCCGAGCCGCCGCTGACCGTGGCGAAGCGGGAGAGGTCGAAGGTGAGGGTCTGGGCCGAGGCGCTCGTGTTCACGGCCACGATCACCAGGCGGCGGGCCGTCGCGTCGTAGGCCGCCGCCGCGTAGCTCACGCCCGTGTCAAGGATGCGCATGCCGGGGCGGATGTGGCGGCTGAACTGGGCCATGACGTAGTACTTGGTCTGGATGGTCGTCGGCTGGAGGGTGTTCGGGTCGTAGGCGATCATCGCCCAGCCGGTCGTGGGGTCCATGACCTGCCAGTAGCACCAGGCCGTGGGGTGCAGCCAGCGGAAGTCGTAGCAGAGGTTGGAAGCCATGGTCAGGCCCGTGCCGTCGCTGTCGCCCGTCTCCGAGTTCCACAGCTTCTTGCCGGCGGTGGTCACCACATCCGTGTAGAGCAGGTCGCGGCGGCCGCCCGAGCCCTGGTAGCCGTGCACGTTGACCTGGTTGACCAGGGCCTTCGTGGAGGAGTTGAAGGACGCCCAGGTCGAGCGTGCCGTGTCGTAGTTCGTCTCGTCGGACGCGGAGACGCGTATGCCCGTCAGGCCGCGTCTGTCCAACTCGCTGCGCATGTACGGGAGTACGGCGGCCTGGACCGCCGGGTCCAGGTGGCAGCCCTCCTGCGTGCCGGTGGCGGTCCACCAGGTGGAGGCCGGCTCGTTGAAGGGGTCGACCGTCGCGAAGTTCACGCCCCAGTTGTTCCTGGCGTGGAGGGCCGTGGCCGCCAGGTGGGAGGCGTGCTGGCGGTAGTTCCAGGACTGGAGGTTGTTGCCGCCGTTCGCGGCGCCCGACGGGTTGTGGTTGTAACACATCCACCACATCGGGGAGTTGGCGAACAGTTCCGTGGTCGCGCCTCGTTGTGTCGCCTTCACGAGCATCGCGCGCTGCCTGGCGTCCGCCGACCAGTTCCAGGCCGAGGACGCGGGGTCCTCGTTGTTCCAGTTCTGCCAGAAGCCCTCGATCTGCTTGAAGGCGGGGATGTTCGGCGAGACCACCATCGACTCGCCGTTCACGCTGTTCCAGCTGCACGCGCCCAGGTTGTAGCGGGCGATGTTCAGGCCCAGACCGGGGAGGGTGGTGCCGTTGTACGTCACCGACCTGGTGGTGAAGAAGAGGTCGGCGAAGTCGTCGCGGTCGCCGAAGACGTTGGCCCACCAGGCCAGGGACGTGCCCCAGCCCTCCCAGATGCCGTACGTCGTCGAGGGGTTGACGGCGATCGTCGCGTCGGCGTGGGCGGTGCCCGTCGCCAGGGCGCTCCCCATGAGGGCTCCGCCCGTGGCCGTCAGCAGTGTTCTGCGCCGGATCATGGATTCTCCGCTCGATGCTTGTTCGAGGGGTGGGGTGAGTCGGGTGAGGCGAGTTGCCGTGCGTCAGGTGCGGTGCCTCGCGGTGGGTTGCTGAAGCATCGGGGGTGGCGTGTGGTGTTGTCGAGAGTTCTGGCAGCCCTTTCTCAAACCTGTGGAGGAAGGCGGAGGGGCGGGTTCGACCGTACGAACGCGGGGTCGTGAATGTGCGGGTCTGGAGACCTTGTGCTCCGGCCCTTATCGTGCGGGCGAACGGCGTGGGCGGGTGTGCGGAGGAGGTCGTGTGCGGGTGCGGGTGCGGGTGCGGGTGCGGGTGCGGATGCGGATGCGGCATGTGGTGTGGACCGGGGGTGAACTCCTCGTCACCGCTGGGGTGTTGCTGCTTCTGCTGGTCGTCCATCAGATGTGGTGGACCAACCTGGAGGCCAAGGACGGGGCCGAGCGGAAGGTCCAGGCGCTGGAGCGGGAGTGGGGCAGTGGCTCCGGCGCGCCCATCGACTCCGGCGGCGATGCCGATGCCGGTGGCGACAGCGACAGCGACGCTGATACGGGGCCTGGCAGGGGGCAGGCGGGCAGCGGTACCCGCGGCTCCGCCGGCGCGTCGAACCGACCCCTACCCTCGCAGGCGTACGCCGTCCTCAGCATCCCCCGCCTCCACCTCCGCGCCCCCGTCGCCGAGGGCATCAGCAAGCGGAACGTGCTGAACAAGGGGTACGTCGGCCACTACGCGGGCACCCAGCAGCCCGGCCAGGCCGGGAACTTCGCCGTCGCCGGGCATCGCAACACCCACGGCGAACCCTTCCGGTACCTCAACCGGCTCCGCCCCGGGGACACCATCGAGGTCGAGACGAAGGCGGCGGTCTTCACCTACGCCGTCGACGGGATCCTGCCGGAGACCTCACCCGGCGACTCCGGCGTCCTGCGCCCCGTCCCGCGCAGCCTGACCAGGCCCACCTACGGCTACACCGCGCCCGGCCACTACCTCACCCTGACCACCTGCACCCCGGAGTACACCTCCAAGTACCGTCTGGTGGTGTGGGGAAAGCTGATGTCCATGCGGCCTCGGGGACAGTGAGGCCCGGGGGCATCGAGGCGTGCCCCTCCGACCGCCTGGACGCGCTGGTCGCCGCTGCCCGGCCTCTCCTCGCCGAGGACCTCGACCTCGGCATGATGAACAGCGTGCCCGAGGGGTATGGCGGGCCGTGGCCTCTGCCGGAGGAACTCCCCGCTGTCTACGCGGACTTCCTGGCGAGGGCCGATGGTGGGATCTTCGGCGCGGTGGTGCTCTTCGGCGCCAAGTACGCACCTCGCTCGCAGTTCTACGCCGATTCCGTGGAGGGCGGGCCCGTGCGGCTCGGGCGGGAGGAGTGGTTCTGTGCGGGGAAGATCGATGAGCATCCGTTCTTTCTGCACCGGGCGACCGGTGAGGTGTGGGGTTTCCCCGACATCGGAACGATCTGGTGGCAGAGCGAGCGTTTCGACCGGCTCGGCGGCGACCTCACCGGTTTTCTGCTCGACAAGGTCTTCGGTCCCGCCTACCTCGCCCTCTCCGGCGAGGGTCCCGACGAGCCATGGCCTACGGTGCTGCGTCGGCTTGGGCGGATCGACGGGCTGGTGGAGGGGCGTACTGACGGGCGTATGGACGCGCATCCGGACGCGCATCCGGACGGGCATCCGGACGGGCATCTGGACGGGCGGAATTGATCGGGGTGAGCGGGAACCGCCGTGGCGGCCCGGCCGTTTTCACGGATGACGGACAGTCGTTCGGAGTCTGGTCCCGAGAGCGGAGTAGGCAGAGGGGAGGGGTGACCGTGGCGAGTGGCCGTGGGCGTGGTCGCTCGGCAGCGCGCCGGCCCGGCAGCGGTGTCGTCCTTCTCTTTGTCGCCCTGGACCTCTTCCTCTTCGAGCTCGTCCTGCTCGGTCCGGGCAGCCTCGGAACCGCCGTCGCCTTCGCCGCGACCGCCGCCGTCGGCGCGGCCCTCATCGCCGCCGCCCTCGTCGCCGGGCGCAGTGCGCCCGCCCTGCCGTCGACGCGGGTGCGTACGGCGATACGTGACCGGGACCGCCGTACGGCGTTCCTGGCGCAGCGCGACCCCGACGCGTCCGGTCGAATACGGCCCCGAGCGCCCGGACAGGCCCTCCCGACGGCCGTCGCGTAGGGCACACCGGGCAGCACCGCCAGCAGCGGACCTCACCGGAGGGTTGATGCCCGCGCGGTCGTCGTCATGCCGTCAGTAACACCGCCCCGGCACGACGAGACCCCTGGAGGGTTCCTCACCCATGTCCTCACCCCTGTCCGTTTTCGTCCGACTCGTAGAGCAGTTGGCCGAGCTGCTCGAACCCCTCTTCCACGCCTCGGCGGCCGCCGCCGCGATCGTCCTGTTCACCGCATGCGTACGGCTGCTGCTGCACCCCCTGTCGCGGGCCGCCGCGCGGGGCCAGCGGGCGCGGGCGGCGCTGCAGCCGCGGATCGCCGAGTTGCGCCGGAAGCATGGGAAGGACCCCGAGCGGCTGCAGCGGGCCGTGGTCGAGCTGCACGCGCGGGAGAAGGTGTCGCCGTTGGCCGGCTGTCTGCCGAGCCTGCTGCAGCTGCCCGCCTTCTTCGTCCTGTACTACGTCTTCTCGCACACCACGATCGGAGGTGAGACCAATGAGCTGCTGGGGCACCGGCTGTTCGCCGCGCCCCTCGGTGACCGGTGGACGGACGCGCTGGCGGACGGGGGCGTGTTCGGGGGCGCGGGGACGGTGTACCTGGGGCTGTTCGTCGTGGTGGCCGCCCTGGCGACCTTCACCTACCTTCGGACCAGGCGGACGATGGCCGAGGCGCAGTCCGGCGGGCTGGCTGGTGGGCTGGCCGGCGGGTCGGCCGACGCGCAGGTCCCCGGGCTCGGGGCCGTCACCAGGGTGCTGCCGCTGATGTCCTTCCTCACGCTCGTCACGGTCGCCGTCGTGCCCCTGGCCGCCGCGCTGTACGTGGTCACCAGTACGGCGTGGAGTGCCGTGGAGAGGGCGGTGCTGTACCGCTGAGTCCCTGAGTCCCTGAGTCCCTGAGTCCCTGAGTCCCTATGGTCCAGTCTGTGAACCGGGTATTGCGGACTGGACGTCGAGCTTGGAGGATCGACCAGTCCTCCGATGGCTGTGTGGCCCCGGCCGCACTCCGGCCGCAGACCGTCGGTCGGGCGCCCGCGATCGAGGGAGATGGTGAGATTCCATGAAGCTGCTGCGAGTCGGTACGGCGGGCGCGGAGCGGCCCGCGCTGCTGGACGCCGACGGAACCCTGCGCGACCTGTCGGGTGTCGTCGCGGACATCGACGGCGCGCTGCTCGCCGATGACGCGGCGCTCGGCCGGGTCCGTGCCGCGGCCGAGGCCGGTGAGCTGCCCGTGCTGGATGCGACGGGGCTGCGGGTCGGGGCGCCGCTGGGGCGGATCGGCAAGATCGTGTGCATCGGGCTCAACTACCACGACCACGCGCGGGAGACGGGTGCCGAGCCGCCCGCCGAGCCCGTCATCTTCTTCAAGGCGGCGGACACGGTCGTCGGGCCGTACGACACCGTGCTCGTGCCGCGTGGGTCGACCAAGACCGACTGGGAGGTGGAGCTGGCCGTGGTCATCGGACGTACGGCCCGCTACCTGGAGTCGGCGGAGGAGGGCCTCGCTCATGTCGCCGGGTACGCGGTCGCGCACGACGTGTCGGAGCGGGAGTTCCAGATCGAGCGGGGCGGGACCTGGGACAAGGGCAAGAACTGCGAGACGTTCAATCCGCTCGGGCCCTGGCTGGTGACCGCCGACGAGGTGCCCGACCCGCAGAAGCTCGCCCTGAGGCTCTGGGTCAACGGGCAGCTGAAGCAGGACGGGACGACGGCCGAGCAGATCTTCCCGGTGGGGGAAGTGGTGCGGTATGTCAGCCAGTTCATGACGCTGTACCCCGGTGATGTCATCAACACCGGGACGCCGGCCGGCGTGGCGCTCGGGGAGCCCGAGCCGAAGCCGTTCCTGCGGGCGGGGGACGTCGTGGAGCTGGAGATCGAGGGGCTGGGGCGTCAGCGGCAGGAGTTCAAGGACGCCTGAGCGATCGCGGCGGATGTGATCGCGGCGGGTTTGACCTGCCCGTACCTGGTTACCAGGGGCAGGTCAGTGCTTGTTCCGCCGCGATCGAGAGCGTTTGGGTATGGCCGTAGCGCAGAATCCGCCCGGCAGGACGGCGGCCCCGATGGCATCGTCGGTCACGACCGGCGATGCCGCGGAGCCGCTTGTCTCGCCGGTCAGCTCGCACACCGAGTGGGATCCGCTGGAGGAGGTCGTCGTCGGCCGGCTCGACGGTGCCGCGTTCCCCTCCGGTCATCCGGTCGTCACCTGCAATGTTCCGCCGTGGGCGGCGCGGCTGCTGGGGGTGGCCGCCGGCCGCCGGTATCCGCGGGTGCTGGTCGAGCGGGCGCAGCGGGAGCTGGACGGGTTCGTCGCGCTGCTGCGGTCCCTCGGGGTCACCGTCAGGCGCCCGGACCCGGTCGACCACCGGCGGCGCTTCGGCACACCCGACTGGTCGTCGCGCGGCTTCTGCAACACCTGCCCGCGCGACAGCATGCTCGTGATCGGTGACGAGATCATCGAGACGCCGATGGCGTGGCCGTGCCGGTACTTCGAGACGCACTCCTACCGCGCGCTGCTCAAGGAGTACTTCCGGCGCGGCGCGCGCTGGACGGCGGCGCCGAGACCGCAGCTCACCGACGCGCTGTTCGACGGGGACTTCCGCATCCCGGAGGCCGGGGAGCCGATGCGGTACATCCTGACCGAGTTCGAGCCGGTGTTCGACGCGGCGGACTTCGTGCGCGCGGGGCGCGACCTGTTCGTCACGCGCAGCAATGTCACCAACGGGATGGGCATCGAGTGGCTGCGCCGCCACCTCGGGCCCGGCTACCGCGTCCACGAGGTCGAGAGCCGCTGCCGTACACCCATGCACATCGACACCACGTTCGTGCCGCTCGCGCCGGGCCGGGTGCTGGTCAACCCCGAGTACATCGACGTGGACCGGCTGCCCGAGGTGCTGGACTCGTGGGACGTGCTGGTCGCCCCCGAGCCCGACCCGATCGGCGAGCGGCTGCTCCAGATCACCTCGATGTGCGGCAAGTGGCTCAGCATGAACGTGCTGATGATCGACGAGCGGCGGGTGATCGCGGAGCGGCACCACACGGGCATGCTGCGCGCGCTGGAGCGGTGGGGGTTCGAGCCGATCCCGTGCGACCTGATGCACTACGCGCCGTTCGGCGGCTCGTTCCACTGCGCGACGCTCGACATCCGGCGCCGGGGCACGCTGCAGTCGTATGTGGACCGGTGACGGCCGCTGGCGACTGATGAGCCGACGACGGCCGCTGGCGACCGATGAGCCGATGGCGGTTGATGACGACCGCGGGCCCGGTGACGGCCGATGGCCCGGTGACGGCGGGGCCCGGTGACGGCCGGGCCCGGTGACCGCCGATGAGACCGCTGACCGGCACCGGCCGGGCGTGGCCTACTCGTAGCCCTTGCCCAGGAACTCCTCAAGCGCCTCCACCACGAACCGGTGGTCCTGCAACTGCGGCAGGCCGGAGACCGTCACCGCGCCGATGACACCGACGCCCTCGACGTGGATCGGGAAGGAGCCGCCGTGCGCCGCGTAGGTGTCGGGGTCGAGGCGGGAGGACTCCTCGAAGGTGGTGCCCTTGGCGCGGAATCGGGAGCCGACCAGGTAGGAGGAGGCGCCGTAGCGCTCCACCACCCGGCGCTTGCGGGCGATCCAGGCGTCGTTGTCGGGTGTGGAGCCGGGCAGGGCCGCGTGGAAGAGCTGCTGGCCGGCCCGGTGGATGTCGATGGTGACGGGGGCCTGGCGCTCACGGGCCAGCTCGACCAGCAGCGAGCCCAGCGCCCAGGCGTCGTCGTAGGTGAACTGCCGGAAGACCAGGCGGCGTTCCTGGGCCTCCAGTTCCTCGATTGTCGGGGTGATCTCGGGGTTGAACCTCGGGGTGATCCCTGTTCCGGTCATCACGACATCACCGCCATGCTGATCTCGAAAGCGAACACCGAGGTGAACCCCGGGGGAGTCCATGCAACCGCAGTCCGTGCCATCGCAGCCCATCCAGCCTCGGACGCCGCAGTCCGTCCAGTCTCAGAGCCGGTCGTCACAACGTCACCGCCACTCCGTCTCGTGCCGAACGGCGGGCCGCCTCCAGGACATCGAGGGCGGACGCCGCCTCCAGGGCGGTCACCGGGTTGGGGCCGCCGTGGATCAGTGCCTCGGCCACCGCAGCGTAGTAGGCCGGGTAGGCGCCGGGGAGGGTCCGTTCGGGTCGTCCGCCCCCGGTCAGCGGGGACTCTCCGGAGCCCACCCGGCCCCAGAGCGCCTCCGGCTCCTCACCCCAGCCAGGGCCGGGCCGCAGGCCCTCGCGCAGGGCCGCCTCCTGCGGGTCGAGGCCGTACTTCACATAGCCGGCCCGCGAGCCCAGCACCCGGAAGCGCGGGCCGAGCTGGGCGGCGGTGGCGGAGACGTAGAGGTGGGAGCGGACGCCGTTCGCGTGGGTGACCGCGAGGAAGGTGTCGTCGTCGGTCTCGGCGCCGGGCCGGCGGACGTCCGCCTCCGCGTACACCGACACCGCCGGGCCGAACAGCACCAGCGCCTGGTCGACGACATGGCTGCCGAGGTCGTACAGCAGACCTCCGATCTCCGCGGGGTCGCCGGACTCCCGCCAGCCGCCCTTCGGCTGCGGACGCCACCGCTCGAAGCGGGACTCGAACCGCCATACGTCGCCCAGTTCGCCGTCGGCGAGCAGCCGGCGCAGGGTGAGGAAGTCGTTGTCCCAGCGGCGGTTCTGGAAGACGGAGAGGAGCAGTCCGCGTTCGTCGGCGAGGGCGGCCAGGGTGCGCGCCTGTGCCGCGGTGCCCGCGACCGGCTTGTCGACGACGACCGGCAGGCCGGCGTCCAGCGCGGCGGTGGCGAGCGGTACGTGGGTCTTGTTCGGGGAAGCGATGACGATCAGGTCCAGCTCGCCCGCCCGGTCGAACAGTTCCTCGGCGGTGGTGGCCGTCCGTACGTCCGGGAACGCGGCGCGGGCCTGCTCCTGCCGCCCGGGGTGGGAGGTGACCACCGTGTCCAGGGCGAGGCCCTCGGTGGCGGCGATCAGCGGGGCGTGGAAGACGGAACCGGCGAGGCCGTAGCCGAGGAGGCCCACGCGGAGGGGGGTGCCGCTCGTACCTGTAGTCATGAAGGCACTTTCGCAACGGTGTTGCCAAAGTGCAAGTGAGGAGGACAATGGGTCATGTGAATGTCCTCGCCCTGCGAAGCCACAACACCGCGCTCGTGCTCGACCTGCTGCGCACCGCCGGCGGCGAGGGCATCAGCCGGCTGGAGCTCGCCGAGCGCACCGGGCTCACCCCGCAGGCCGTCAGCAAGATCACCGCCCGGCTGCGGGAGGAGGGGCTCGCCACCGAGGCGGGCCGCCGGGCCTCCACCGGAGGCAAGCCGCGCACGGTCCTGCGGCTGGTGCCCGACGCCGGGCACGCGGTCGGCGTCCACCTGGACCGCGACGAGCTGCGGACCGTGCTCGTGGACCTCGACGGCAAGGTGCTCCGGGAACAGTGTGTGCCGCTCGATCTGGGGGCGGGGGCCGAGGCGGTCGTCGGGGCGGTGGTGCGGGAGGCCGGGGAGTCGGCGTCCGCCGCGCCCGGGACGCTGCTCGGTGTCGGCGTCGCCCTGCCGGGACCCCTCGACCACGTCCACGGGGTGCTGCGCCGGGTCACCGGGTTCCCCGAGTGGGACAGCTTCCCGCTGCGGGACGAGCTGGAGCGGCGGCTGGAGGCGCCGGTCGTGGTGGACAAGGACACCAACGCGGTGGCTCTCGGCCTCGCCGTGGGCGGTGAGCGGGGTTCCTTCGCCTACCTCCATCTCGGTACGGGGCTCGGTGCGGGCCTGGTGATCGGCGGCAGCCTGCACCGGGGGGCCCGGACCAGGGCGGGGGAGTTCGGGCACCAGGTCATCCAGCTGGGCGGGCCCGTGTGTTCCTGCGGTAATCGCGGGTGCGTCGAGGCGCTGTGCATGGCCGCCATCGGGCGGGGCGACGTGGCGGAGGCGGCCCGGGTGCTGGGGGCGGGCGCCGCCAACCTCGTCGGGCTGCTGGACATCGACCGGGTGCTGGTCGGCGGCCGCATGGTGGAGTCGGCGCCGGTGGAGTTCGTACGGGGCGTCGCGGCGGTGCTGGACGCGCGGGCCCTGCGGGAGGGGGCGGGTGCGGGGGCCGTGCCCGTCTCGGTCGCGCCCGGAGGAGCGTGGGCGGTCGCCGAGGGCGCGGCCCAGCTGCTGGTGGCGCCGGTGTTTGGGCGGGAGGAGGGGTAGGCGGGGGAGGCGGGGGAGGCGGAGCGGGGAAGGGAAGGGCAGGGGGCGAGGCCATCGGTCGTATGAAAGGCAGCGGTCGGCCGGGCGTGTGAAAGTCGTATGAGCTGAATGGGTGGGCTCCGGGCCGCGCCCGGAGTGGCGCCACTGCCACGCCTGCCCGCTCCCGCAGGCTCACATGACCATGCGACCGAGTAAGCCCGCCGCCCTCACCCTCGCCTTAACCGCCACTCTCGCCGCTTTCGCCGCCGTGCCCGCGCACGCGGAGCCGTCCGTGCCCAGGCCCGTGCCCGCCTGCGTGGCCTCCGACTCCCGCGAGTTCCCGCTGACCACGCGCCTGCACGGAGGCCCCGGCGCCTATGAGCCCGGCGGCGAGTACGGCACCTGGTACCTGGACCTGACCAACACCACGGCCCGCACCTGCACCGGCATCCATCCGGTCGTCGTTCTCGTCGACAGCGCACGCGCGCTGAAACCGGGGCAGGCGCGCATGGAGTTCTACGCCGAGGGCCGCCCGCATCCCGTCGACTTCGAGGTCACCGACCAGGACGAACTCGTCGGCGCCTTCGACGGCTTCCCCGGTTTCACCGTCGGTCCTCGAGAGACCGTCTCCGTCAGGGTGCGCCTCATGCTCACCTCCGACGCCACCGCCCCGAACGACATCACCGCCAACGCGGCCGTCGTCCAGCGGCACGGCGACGACGGCGACTGGATCGGCCAGTCCAACGACTACCGCTTCACCATCGGGAGCGGTCCCCTGCCCACCCAGGATCCCGACGCCGACGCCGACCCCGACGCCGCCACTGCCACCGCCGCTGCCCCCACCGCCCCCACCGCCTCCCCGGACGCCGGGCGTTCCCCGTCCGACGCGGCGGAGGACGCGGCGGAGGACACGGCAGAGCACGCGGCGGAGGACGCGGCGGATGAACTCGCCAGCACCGGCCTCGGCGTACCCGCGACCGTCCTCGGTGCCGCCTGCCTCCTCACCGGCTCCCTCGCCGCGGTGGGCGCCGCGCTGCTCCCGGCCCGAAGACGCCGCTGAGCACAACCGCGCGCCGGGCCCTGGACGCCGCTGAACCACGCCCACCACCCGCCCGATGCCGGCCCAAACCCCCGCCCGACACCTGCCCGACCGGAGACTGAGACCGTGCCATCCGGCCATTCCCTCAAGATCCGGCCTGTGATTAGGCTGAGCGCACGCAGCACCGCGCCCAGGCGTACGGCAGGAGATCCCGCACATGGCAGACCGCAAGCCCATCGAGTCGTGGCTCACCGACATGGACGGTGTGCTCATCCACGAGGGCGTCCCGATCCCCGGCGCCGACGCGTTCATCAAGAAGCTGCGCGAATCCGGCAAGCCCTTCCTTGTGCTGACGAACAACTCCATCTACACCCCGCGCGACCTGCACGCCCGCCTGAAGCGCATGGGCCTGGAGGTGCCGATCGAGAACATCTGGACCTCCGCGCTGGCCACCGCCAAGTTCCTGGACGACCAGCGGCCCGGCGGTTCGGCGTACGTCATCGGCGAGGCCGGTCTGACCACCGCCCTGCACGACATCGGCTACATCCTCACCGACCACGAGCCGGACTACGTCGTCCTCGGCGAGACCCGCACCTACTCCTTCGAGGCCATGACCAAGGCGGTCCGGCTGATCAACGACGGCGCCCGGTTCATCTGCACCAACCCCGACGAGACGGGGCCGTCGACCGAGGGCCCGCTGCCCGCGACCGGTGCCGTCGCCGCGCTGATCACCAAGGCGACCGGCAAGAACCCGTACTTCGCGGGCAAGCCCAACCCGCTGATGATGCGCACGGGCCTGAACGCGATCGGCGCACACTCCGAGTCCAGCGCGATGATCGGCGACCGCATGGACACCGACGTCCTGGCCGGTATCGAGGCCGGCATGCAGACGTACCTGGTGCTCACCGGCCTGACCCGGCCGGAACAGGTGGAGAACTTCCCGTATCGCCCGTCGAAGGTCGTGGACTCCATCGCGGACCTCGTCGAGCGGATCTGAAACCCGCTGCTGAAGCGCACGGTTTGAAAACCAAAGCCGCGCGAAAGTCACCCATTCGGACCATCCCGGATGCAGGAACGCGCCCCGCGGGGCAGCCTCCTGACTACAGGAGGTACACGATGGGTCCACTGAAAGTCACTCTCTGTACGGGCGCCGCTCTCGCCGCCACCGCACTCCTCCCCGCCGCTCACGCCGCCCACGCGGCCGACGGGGGCGACGGCGGCGGACGGAACGGCAAGGGCAGCGTCTCGGTGACCCCGTCGAGCCCCGCCGTCGGCGCCGATGTCGCGCTGCGCGTCACCGGCTGCGCGGGGAAGACGGCGGTCGCCGTCTCGGAGGCGTTCGTCGCGGACGCCCGGCTCGTCGGCGCGGACGGCAACCTCATCGGCGAGACCAGGGTCCGCTCCTCGCTCCAGGCCGGCTCCTACGACGTGCAGATCACCTGCGCCGACTTCCGGATCAAGGGCACGATCAGGGTCGTAGCGGCGTCGGAGCGGCCTTCCGTGCCCGCTTCCCCGATCGCCCCCGTGCAGGCGGGCGGCGGCGGGGCGGCACAGCGGCTCGCCGCAGCGGACGAGGAGGACCGTGCCGCCGGGCCCGGCACCGCGCACGCGGTGACCGGCCTGGTCCTGGCGGGCGCGGCGGCCACCGCCGTGGCGCTGCGCGGCGCGCGCCGCCGGAGCCGTAGGACGGACTGACCGCGATGTCCGACGGCACACGCTCCGACAGCATGCCCGCCGACGGCACACCCGCCGACGGCACACCCCCCTGCGGTGGACGCTCCTCCGGGACCGGACGCCTGCTCACCGGCCTGGCCTGGGCGGCCCTGCTGCTCGGGCTGTGGCTGTGGGGGCGTGAGGTGACCGACGTACGGCACGGGACATCGCCCCCCACCACCGGCGACGTGGCCGCCGTGGGCCGCCCGGCCGGAGTCGAACTCCCGCCCGCCGCCAAGCCGCTCGGCACCGCGCTGCCGCAGCGCATCGACATCCCCGAAATCGGCGTCCAGGCCCCGGTCGTGTCCCGCGGCCTGGACCCGCAGGGCGCGATCGATCCGCCGCCCTACGAGCAGGCGGGCGTCGTCGGCTGGTACGCGGCCGGCGCCACGCCCGGCGCCAAGGGCACCGCGCTGATGGTCGGCCATGTCGACACCGAGACCCGCCCGGCCGTCTTCTTCAAGCTCAGCACGCTGGAGCCGGGCAAGACGGTCCGCGTGGTGCGGGCCGACGGCAAGGTCGCCGAGTTCACCGTCGACGACGTCGAGGTGGTCCGCCGCGACCTGTTCGACGCCCGGCACGCCTACGGCACCCGGCAGTCCGGCCGCGCCGAACTCCGCCTGATCACCTGCGGCGGCACCTTCGACCGGGCGAGCCGCAGCTACACGGCGAACGTCATCGTGTCGGCGTACCTGACGGGAACCGGCCCGTGACCGCGAACCGGCCCCTGACCGCCCCGGACACTCACCAACACACTCACCCCCATGCCGCCCCGATGACACCGTGCGACCTCGTGGCCGACCCGCGTCCTATGCCACGATTGGGGCGGGCGAAATGCGGACGAACAACCGTGCGCCAAGGGGGAGTTGGATGTACGTCAGGAGAGCCGCCGTAGCCGCTCTGAGCTCGGCGCTGCTGATCACGGGGTGTTCGGGCGGGCAAGGCGAATCGCGTGACAGGCCGAGCCCGGCGCCCCCGGCCACCCCCCGCATCACCCAGCAGCCCAAGGAGGCCGCTCCGTTCTGGGTCAACCCGGACGGTACGGCGTCCCGTCAGGTCGCCGCGTACGAGAAGGCCGGCGACCAGGCGTCCGCCGACCTGATCCGCAGGATCGCCGAGCAGCCGACCGGCGAGTGGCTGAGCCCGGACGACCCGGAGGGGCAGGCCAGCCGCCTCACCGAGGCCGCCGACCGGGCCGGCCGTACCGCCCTGCTCGTCCTCTACAACATCCCGCACCGTGACTGCGGCCAGTACTCCCGGGGCGGCGCACCCGACGGCGCCGCCTACCGCGCCTGGATCGACGGCGTGGCCCGGGGTGTCGGCGACCGCCCGGCCCTGATCGTCCTGGAGCCCGACGCCGTGCTGCACATGGCCGACGGCTGCACCCCGGCCGAGTACCACGAGGAGCGCTACACCCTGCTCTCCGGCGCGGTCACCACCCTCAAGTCCCTGAAGAACGCGAAGGTGTACGTCGACGCGGGCAACGCCGGCTGGGGCAGCCCCGACGAGATCCACGAGCCGCTGCGGCGGGCGGGGGTGGAGCGGGCCGACGGCTTCTCGGTCAACGTCTCCAACTTCTACAGCACACGGGACTCGCTGACGTACGGCAAGCAGCTGTCCGCCAAGCTCGGCGGCAGCCACTTCGTCATCGACACCAGCCGCAACGGCAACGGCCCCTACGAGCGGGGCGACCCCGGCGAGCGCTGGTGCAACCCCCCGGGCAGGGCCCTGGGGGAGACACCGACGACCCGGACGGCCGATCCCCTGGTGGACGCCTACCTGTGGGTCAAGCGCCCGGGGGAGTCGGACGGGGAGTGCAAGGGGGGCCCGAAGGCGGGTGAATGGTGGGCGAGTTATGCCCTCGGGCTGGCCGGACGGTGAGGCCGCGGCCGCAGAGCGCTACGGCACCCGAACCCACCGGGCCACACTCGGCACCCCCCTCTCATCCGTGACGAACAGCATGTACCACCCACCCGGCACCAGATTCCGGTTCCCCGGCACGGTCACCGTCACCCGGTCCCCGGCCGTGGTGAACCCCAGGGCGACCGACCGCTGTTCGACGTCCGTCACATGGGTGGACGCGCTGGGCCGAATCAGCCGCACCTTCCGGATCGACCGGGCGTCCTGGGAGAGGAACGTCCCCGAGGCCCCGCGAGCAATACGCTCCGGCCCCGCGCCCAACTCGGGCCGCTCCCCCTGGAACACATACGGCGGCGAGTAGATCTCGACCCTCTGCTCGAACTCCCCCGGTTTCGTGTTCGCCCTGTCCCCGAACAACGAGTCGGACCCGAAGAACAGCACCCGCCCGTCCGGCAACAGCAGCGACCCGGCGTGGTAGTTCCGCCCGACCAGGGGATCCGCGACCCGTTCGAACGCATTCGTGTCCGGGTGGTAGAGCCTGGCCTGGAGAACATCGGAGTCCCCCCGCCCCCGATAGTCCTCCGAACCCCCCGACACCAGCACACTGTCGTCCGGCAGCACCGACACCTGCGGATACCGCGTCCCCTTCTCCAGCGACGGCCCGTCCACGAACCGCGGCTCCTCGGCCTTCATGTCGACGATCCGCGTCTTACGGCTCGACTTCCGGGACTCCCCGACCCCACCGCCCCCGATCACCATGTACCGCTCGTCCTGTGCGGGCGGCAGCAGCACACTTCCGGAGGTCTCCATCAGCTGCGGGTCACTCAGCCCGGGCACCTTGGTGAACACGTTCGTCCGCACGTCCCACACGCCCGGGTCGCGCCCCACGTCATCGGGGCCGTAGCCCGCGTTCGACCCGGTGTAGAAGATCTTCCCGTTCTGCATGAGGAAGAGCGCCGGGTAGGTCGGGAACTGCCGGACCGTCTTCGTATACGTCCACTTCCCGGTCGCCGGATCGAACACCTCGTTCTTCCCCGGCACCAGCTGCCCGATGTCGTCGAGCCCGGAGACACCGAGCACCCGCCCGTCGCTCAGCGTGGTGAGCGTCGGATACCAGCGGGCCTCGTGCATCGGGTCGACCTTGAGGTACCGCTCGGCGACCGGATCGAACTCGAAGGCGTCCCGGATCCCCTGGAAGTCCTTCTTGTCGAGGGCCAGCTTCTGCGCGATGCCGTAGGTGTTGCGTTCGTCGGCCCCGGTCAGCCCCTTGATCCGGTAGTTGTCCTGGGTGCCGGTCTCATACCGCGCCCCGGACCGCAGCGCCTCGACGTAGATCCGCCCGAGCCCGGGATCGTTGCGCAGGAACTTCCCGGTCTTCTTGTCGAACACCTTGGTCGCGCGCGGCACCAGCACCGGGTCCTTGGACACGAACGTCTTGCGGTTCTCCCGCCCGGTGAACAGGGTGCCCGCCGGCAGGGTGACCGGCTTGTCCGGGTTCTCGTTGTGGACGATCATCAGGCCGCCGGCCTTGGTGACGTCCCCCTCCAGCTTCTCGTACCGCTTCGTACCGCCCGCGATCAGGACCTTCCCGTCGGCCAGCTGGGCGTGCCCGGTGCAGAACAGGTCGTTGGGTGTGGGCACCTTCTTGACCGTGCCCTTGACCGGGTCGTACAGCCGGGTGTCGTACCGCTTGGCGTCGAAGTTGTCCTGGTTGTTGCCGGACCCGGCGACCAGCAGCACCTTGCCGGTGTGCAGCAGGACCGCGTGGATGGTGTTCTGCCGGTACTCCTCGGGGAACTCGACGGTCTTCCACTGCCCGTTGGCGGCCAGGTAGTCGGGTCTGCTGATGGCATACGCGTGGTAGCGCGCCGTGCCGACGCGGTAGAGCCAGGGCCCGTTCGCCGCGGCGAGCGCCACGACGACCGCCGTACTGACCGCGAGCCTGCGGGCGCGCCGCAGCCCCGCCCCTGCCCGTTCCCTCATGCGCTACGTCCCCCCGGTCCCCTCACTTCGCCGGTGCGCCCAGCCCGCCCAGCCCGCCGAGCACCAGCTTTTCCTCGACCACCGGCCCCTCCTCAGGCACCACCTCCTCCTCAGGCACCACCTCCTCGTCCAGCACGACCTCCCGTTTCCGCACGCGCCGGCGTCGCTCCTCCCGTACGGCCCTCCGCCAGGCGACCACCGGCGAGGCGGTGATCAGCAGCGCCAGCGAGGCCCAGACGATCATCGCGGGATGGGCGTGCCCCAGCACGAGGCCGGCGGCGATCGAGGCACCGAAGACCAGCAGGAAGAACAGATGGATGCGGAAGGTGCCGAACAGGGTGTCGGGGCTCGCGGAGTCCCCCTTGGGCGTCACCACGAAGCGGCTCTTGCGGCGCAGCACCGCGTCCATCAGCGAGCGCGCGTACACGGGTGCCGACAGTGCCGACATCACCATGCCCGCGATCCCGCCGGACCCCTCCGGCTCGTGCGGCGAGACGTTGTGCCGCCGGTTCCACAGGTACAGCCCGATCTGCAGCGCGGAGGCGTTGCCGTAGAGCATCAGCCACACCGCCGGGTCGATGTTCACGCCGGACGCGCCGAGCCCCAGGAACAGGGCGCAACTCAGCGCGGCGAGGATCCAGTTGAGGGCGGACATCGGGTAGAACACGATCATCATCGTGTAGTTGAAGAGCCGCCCGGGCGGGAGAGAGAAGAAGCCCTTCCAGTACTGCTTGAGGATCGTCTCGTAGGTGCCCCGCGACCAGCGCAGCTGCTGGGTGAAGAAGTCCGTCCAGGCGGCCGGGCCCTCCCCGACGGCGAGGACGTCCGGCGTGTAGACGGACTTCCAGCGCCTGCCGGTCGCCGGGTTCTTCGCGCGGTGCATCTCGAAGCCGGTCGCCATGTCCTCGGTGATCGAGTCGTACAGCCCGCCGATCTGCCGGATCGCGGAGATCCGTACGGCGTTGGAGGTGCCGACGAACATGGGGGCGCCGTAGCGGTTCCCGGCGCGCTGGATCAGCGCGTGGAAGAGGAACTGCTGTGACTCGGCGGCCTTGGTGACGAACGTGTCGTAGTTGCCGTAGACCTGCGGGCCGATCACGAAGCCGACGTCCGGGTCGCGGAAGTAGCCCAGCATCCGCTCCAGGTAGTTGGGCAGCGGCACGTGGTCGGTGTCGACGGAGGCGAAGTAGTCGTAGGCGTCGCCGTGGGCCTCCAGCCAGGCGTTGTAGTTGCCGTGCTTGGTCTTGGCGCGGTGGGGGCCCGAGGGCCGGTTCCAGCGTTCGACGCCCTTGCGGGAGAAGTGGTGCACGCCGAGGCGCGCGCAGACCTCCTTCACCTCCGGGTCGTCGCCCTCGTCGAGCAGCCACACGTGCAGCAGACCCCGGTGGCGCAGCCGAACGGCTGCCTCCAGGGTCTTCGTCACCATGTCCAGGGGCTCCTTGCCCGGGACGTACGTGGTGAGGAAGGCGACCCGGGTGCCGGTCTCGGGCACCACCGGGACCGGGTCGCGGGCGACCAGGGTCGCGTGCGCGTTCGACAGGACGTTCAGACAGCGGAAGGACTCGATCAGACCGATCGAGACCAGCATCACGACGTCCAGCGCCGGCAGGAAGCCGTACTCCGGATGGTCGCGCTGGGTCCAGTGCTCGGGCCTCAGCAGCCACACCAGCAGCACCAGTGACAGAAGCGGGGCCGCACCCAGCATGAGCGCGGCACGGATCCGGTGCGGCTCCTGCGCCAGCAGCGAGCGGTAGCGCACTCTGTAGGGCCGGTCGGACCCGGGCTCGGTGAGCGGCCCGGCGAGCCTGCTGTAGTGCTCGTAGTCGTACTTCGGAAGCGTCCTCCTGAGACGTCGGAACGTGACCGTACCGACGGAATGGTGCGCAGGCACCGTCATGTGTCTCCCCCCACACACGCGCAGGACGGCGCGTGTCTGTGATCCCCCCAACTGCCGCGTATCCGCAGCATCTTGAGAAACAGGGTCTATGCGCCCGAGCATGATCGCAAGGTGTGCAACGCGCTGTTTACCGGGCATACGGGGGCATTGTGGAGCATGCGTGGAGGAGGTGTGCGCGCACGGCGGGTGAGTGTGGCAGGTGGGTGGGTGCAGCAGGTGGGTGCAGCAGAAAAGCCCCCCGCTTTCGCGGAGGGCTTTCCTTGTCTGTGCGCCGCCAGGGACTCGAACCCCGGACCCGCTGATTAAGAGTCAGCTGCTCTAACCAACTGAGCTAGCGGCGCCTGCTGACGTCGTTAACTTTACATGACCTCCGGAGGTGCTTCCGACCGCCTGTCGGCCAACCGTGCGCCCCCTCCGTGCCCGCGTACATCATTCGGACCGTCAACATGCGCGTCCCGAAGACGGTTGTGAAACTGATCAATGTGCACATGCGTGACATTTCTCTCTGGAGTGTGAGGGGCATCTCATGGAAACTCCGGCATGCGGGACCCCTGCATTCGAGGACATCGATCCCACGACCGACTGCGACTGCTCCGGATGCGCGCTCCAGCGGCTGAATCCGGGCGCCCGCCCCGCTCCGACCGGGCATCGCGCTGCCGCCGCCGTCGTCGTCGCGGCGACGTCCGCGGCGCTGACCGCCGGCCCCGTCGCCCCCGCCCTGGCCGCCCCCCACAGCCCCGCTCGCCCGGGCGTTCCCGCAGGTGACGAGCCCGAGACCCCCCAGGGTGACAAGGCCCCGCTGCACGGCCCCGCCGGCGGGCCCGTCAACCCGTCGGACACCCCGCCCGTCCCCACCCCGGCCGCCGTGAAGATCCCGGCCACGACCCGCGCCGACATCATCCGGCGGGCGAAGACCTGGGTCGCGGCGAAGGTGCCGTACAGCATGACCGCCTACTGGTCCGACGGCTACCGGCAGGACTGCTCGGGCTTCGTCTCCATGGCCTGGAACCTGCCCGGCAACGAATGGACGGGCACCCTCGACAAGTACGGCACCCGCATCCCCAAGGAGGAACTCCAGCCCGGCGACATACTGCTCTTCCACAACCCGGCCGACCCCCAGAAGGGCTCGCACGTCACGATCTTCGGCGGCTGGACCGACTACACCCACAGCTACTACTTCGCCTACGAGCAGACCCGCCCCGGCACCCGCCACCAGGCCACGCCGTACGCCTACTGGAGCCACTCCGACCACTATGTCGCCTACCGCTACCAGGGGGTCACAGCGGACACGGCAGGCACGGAAGGCGCGGAAGGCACGACGGACGCGGCAGGTCCGGGCAGTCCGCCAGGTCCGGGCAGTCCGGCCGGTCCGGCAGCTCCAGGACCGGGCGAGAGCGGTAACGAGAAGCCGGCCAGCACCGACAACGAGAAGCCGGGCAGCACCGACCCCAAGGAGACGGTCCGCTTCCCCGGACGGTCGTCCTTCGGCCCGGGCGTGAGCAACGCGTACGTCACCCAGCTGGGCCGGATGCTCGTCGAGCGCGGCGCGAAACGTTTCTACAGAGTCGGCCCCGGCCCGCGCTGGAGCGAGGCGGACCGCAGGGCCACTCAGGCGTTCCAGCAGGCCCAGGGGTGGCGGGGCGCCGACGCCGACGGGTTGCCGGGCCCGCGCACCTGGGCGCTGCTGGTCGGCGGACAGGGCCGCGACATCGCCCCCGGCACGGCCGGCACGCCCGTCCCCGCCCCCAAGGCTCCGACGCCCACAGCCACTCCCTCTGCGCGGGCGCCCGCGTTTCCCGGGCGGGCGATGTTCCGCCCCGGCGCGAACAACGCCCATGTCACCCAGCTGGGGAAGCAGTTGGTGAAGAAGGGGTACGGCCGGTACTACACCTTGGGCCCGGGGCCGCGCTGGGGCGCCGCGGACCGCCGTGCCGTCGAGGCGTTCCAGCGCGCCCAGGGCTGGCGCGGCGCCGCGGCGGACGGCTACCCGGGGCCGGAGACCTGGCGCCGGCTGTTCTCCTGACGCACCTCACCCCCACCCACCCCCCATCGCACCTTTGTCACGCATCTGGCGCGGAGGCTGGAGGCAGGTATGACCAGTACGACCACCCCACGCACCCCCGAACCCGACGAGAGCCAGGCCCGGCCCGGGCGGCTCATCCAGAACGAGGCGACCACCGAGATCCCCGTCCACCTGCTGTTCCGCGACGAGCCCGACCCGCAGCCGGTGCCGGTCGGCCCCGCCGTGGTGACCCGCCCCCAGGCCGAGGGCGGCGCCGACCAGCCCCGCTTCCGCCGCCCGGCGCAGTCCGCTTCCCGGCCGGTGGCCCAGGTCGACCCCGCCCTCGTCGAGCGGCCCGCCCGGGTGCTGCCCGGCGCGGCGGGGGTGCTGGCCGGTGCCTGCGGGGCGGCCGGGTGCGCGGTCACCTCCTGGTGGGCCGGGGTGCTGCCGCCGCAGCTGCTGGAGGCGCTGGGCCTGCCCGGGTCCGCGGGCACCGGTCTGGGGCCGGCGCAGTGGGCGGCGTACGCGGGGACGGGCGCGCTCGGGCTGTTCGGCCTCGGCGGGCTGGCGCGCGGCCGCACCGGGCGGGCCTGGGTGCTCGGGCTGTTCGGCCGCTACCGGGGGACCGTGCGCCGCACGGGTCTGCTGTGGGTGAACCCGCTGCTGCTGCGCCGCCGGGTGGACGTACGGCTGCGGCACTGGCGCAGCGAGCCGATGCCGGCCGCCGACGCCGGCGGGGTCGCGCTGCGGGTGGTGGTGCTGGTGGTGTGGCGGGTGCGGGACACCGCGCGGGCCACGCTGGGGGTGGAGGACCACGAGACCTATCTGCGGGAGTGCGTGGAGGCCGCGCTGGCGCGGGTCCCGGTGGAGATGCCGGGTTCGGGGCGCGGCCCGGTGGGGGCGGCGGGGGAGGCGCTGACCCGGCTGGTGGCGCGGGACGCGGGCGCGGTGGGGGTCGAGGTGTACTCCGTGCAGCCGGTCCGCGCCGAGTACGCCCCCGAGGTGGCCGCCGCGATGCACCGCCGCCGGATCGCCGCGCTGGACGCCCAGCAGCGGGCGTCCATGCTCACCTCGGTGGTCGACTCGGTCGAGGACACGGTGACCCGGCTGACCATGCGCGGCCTGGTGGAGCTGGACGACTACGAGCGCAAGGCGCTGGTGAAGGACCTGACGGTGGCGTTCTGCGCGGGGCGCGGCGAACAGACGCCGTAATCCGGACGTGATTGGTATGGACATGTCCACCACGCGGCCATAATCTCGGACTTGGTCTAGACCTGCACGCCTCAGGTGCGTCCCGAACCTCGGAACGTCCTGAACTCCCCGGAACTCCCCACGTTCTCCAGGAGCGGCAGCATGCGCACAAGGACCAAGCTGAACGCGGCCGTGCTGGGCCTCGCCACCACCGGAGCCCTCGTGCTCTCCTCCGGTGGCGCCACCGGCCACGGCTACACCGACCTCCCCATCAGCAGGCAGAAGCTCTGCCAGAACGGCACGGTGACCAACTGCGGCGAGATCCGATGGGAGCCGCAGAGCGTCGAGGGGCCCAAGGGCTTCCCGGCGGCCGGACCGGCCGACGGCCGGATCTGCTCGGGCGGCAACACCCGCTTCGCCCCGCTCGACAGCCCGCGCACCCCGAACGGCGGCGCCTGGCCGACCACCAGGGTGACCGGCGGGCAGAGCTACACCTTCCGCTGGCAGTTCACCGCCATGCACGCCACGACCGACTTCAAGTACTTCGTCACCAGGCAGGGCTGGAACCAGAACCACAACCTGTCCCGCTCCGACCTCACCCTCACCCCGTTCCTGACCGTGCCCTACGGCGGTCAGCGCCCCCCGTCCACCCTCTCCCACAGCGGCGTCCTGCCGACCGGGCTGAGCGGCCACCACGTCATCCTCGCGGTCTGGACGGTCCACGACACGGGCAACGCGTTCTACGCCTGCTCGGACGTCACGTTCTGAAGCCGCCGATCTTCTGAGCTTCCCTTGAGCGGCCCCCGTGATCGGCGTGGGTAGGTTCCTACCGACCACGGGGAACAGGGGAAACACGCATGGACAACGTCTTCTACATCGTGCCGTCGATCGTGATCGCCGGCGCGGGCTTCGCCGCTGTCCTGGTCGTCCGCCGCGCCCGGCGGACGGCCAGGGCCTGGGACAGCGGGCTGACCGCAGAGGCCCGCTGTCTGCGCACGTACACGACGACCAGCCGCAGCGGCGACCGTACGCTGCACACCCATCTGCACCACGTCTACGAGTTCACCACCCGCGACGGCCGCGCCGTCCGCTTCGAGGAGCGGGGCGGCCCAGGGACCACCGTCGAGGGCGACATCGTCACCGTGCACTATGTGCCGGACCGCCCCGAGCAGGCCACGGCGCTCACCCCGGCCCGGGGCCGGCTCGCCGCCGAGGCGGGGGTTCTGCTGGTCTTCTGCGGGGTGCTGATCGCCTTCGCCGTCGCCTTCATGGCCGGCGCGCAGGACTTCTTCGCCTCCGACGACTTCCCCGCGCCGTGAGGCTCCCCATCTGACGCACCGTCAGTTACCGTCGGCGCATGAAGTCCGCCAGGGCGACCGTCGCCGAACTCGTCGCCGCGCGGTGGGGCGACCACCGACCGGGCCTGTGGTGCGAGGACACCGTGCTCACCCACCACCGCCTCGCCGCCGGGGCCGCCGCCCGCGCCGCGCTGCTGGCCGACCTGCTGCCGCCGGACGCGCCGCCGCACCTCGGGATCCTGCTGGACAACACCCCGGAGTTCCCGCTCTGGCTGTCCGGCGCGGCCCTGGCCCGGGCGGCGGTCGCCGGGATCAATCCCACCCGCCGGGGCGCCGAGCTGGCCCGGGACATCCTGCACACCGAGTGCCGCCTCCTCGTCACCGAGCCCGCCCACCTGCCCCTCCTCACCGGCCTCGACCTGCCCGGGGTCCGCCTGCTGACCACCGGCACCCCGGAGTACGACGCCCTCCTCGCCCCGTACGCCGACGCCCGCCCGGACCCCTCCCGCGCCACCCCCGCCGACCGCCTCCTCCTCTACTTCACCTCCGGCTCCACCGGCGCCCCGAAGGCCGCGATCTGCACCCAGGGGCGCCTCGCGGCGGCCGGCCGCTCCCTGGCCGGGCAGTTCACGGTCCGCCCTGACGACGTGCACTACATCTGCATGCCGATGTTCCACGGCAACGCGGTGATCGCCGACTGGGCCCCGGCGCTCGCCGCCGGCGCGGGCGTGGCGCTGCGCCGCCGCTTCTCGGCGTCCGGCTTCCTGACGGACGTACGGCGCTACCGGGCGACGTACTTCACGTATGTGGGCCGGGCCGTGCAGTACCTCCTGGCCACCGAGCCCCGCCCCGACGACCGTGACCACCGGCTGCGGCTCGGCTTCGGCACCGAGGCGGGACCGGCGGACGCGGCGGCGTTCGAGCGGAGGTTCGGGGCGCGGCTGGTGGAGGGGTACGGGTCGTCGGAGGGCGGGGCGGCGGTCCAGTGGGTGCCGGGGACACCGTCGGGCGCGGTGGGGAAGGCGGCGCGGGGCGGCGATCTCGTGGTGCTCGACCCGGACAGCGGCGCCGAGTGCCCGCCGGCCCAGTTCGACCCGGCCGGGCGGCTGCTGAACGGCGACGAGGCGATCGGCGAGCTGGTCAACCGCGGCCCGAACCCCTTCGAGGGCTACTGGCGCAACCCCGAGGCGGAGGCCGAGCGGCGCCGGGCGGGCTGGTACTGGACCGGCGACCTCTTCTACCAGGACGGCGACGGGTTCCTCTACTTCGCCGGGCGCGGGGACGACCGTATCCGCGTCGACGGCGAGAACCTGGCCACCGCGATGATCGAGCACATCCTCGCCCGGTACGAGGGGGCCGCCGCAGTCGCCGTGTACGCGGTGCCGGATCCGGTGACCGGGGACCAAGTGATGGCGGCGATCGCGGGGACCTTCGACCCGGCGGGGTTCGAGGCGTTCCTCGCGGCCCAGCCCGACCTGGGGACGAAGATGGCGCCGAGCTTCGTCAGGGTGCTGGAGCGGATGCCCGTGACCGCCACGAACAAGATCCACCGGGCGCTGCTGCGCAAGGAGGGCGTCCGCTGCGCCGACCCGGTGTGGTGGCGGCCGGCGGGGGAGCGGGCGTACCGGATATACGAACCCGAGCACGCCGAAGGGCCCCTCGCTCCCACGAGAGGCCCTTCACCGGTGCGCCGCCAGGGACTCGAACCCCGGACCCGCTGATTAAGAGTCAGCTGCTCTAACCAACTGAGCTAGCGGCGCAGACCCTCGCCGTCCGCTTCCCGCGGTCGGCGACGAAGAAAATACTACCCGGTCCCGAGCGGTGCTCGTGACCACCCGGGACCTGGCTGAGACGGGACCTGGTCGCCGTACTAGATCGCCAGCGACAGCAGTACCGGTGCCGCGTTCCGGTTGAGGGCGTCGGCGGCCTGGCGGAGGCGGTGGGCGTGCTCGACCGGGAGGGAGAGGGCCAGGCAGCCCACCGAGGACCCGGCGGTGATCGGGACGGCCGCGCAGACCGTGCCGATCGCGTACTCCTGGAGGTCGAGGACCGGGACCGTCGGTGGCTGGGCCTCCAGGCGGGAGAGCAACAGCTTGTCGCTGGTGATGGTGCGGGAGGTCAGGCGGGCCATCTTGTGCCGGGAGAGGTGGTCGCGCCGGCCGTTGTGGTCGAGCTGGGTGAGCAGGCTCTTGCCGACCGCGGTGGCGTGCGCGGAATAGCGGAAGTCGACCCACTCGTTGACCGCGGGCGTGCCCGGGCCGGCGGCGTACTGGGTGACCTTGACCTCGCCGTCGACGTACCGGCTGATGTAGACGGCGGCGCCGACGGAGTCGCGCAGCCGGTCCAGGGTCTGCTGGAGCTTCTCGCGCAGGGCTTCCTTGCGGTGGTGCGCGGAGCCCAGGCGGGTGAGGGCGGCGCCGGTGACATAGGCACCGCCGGTGATCTGCTCGACGTAGCCCTCGCGGCGCAGCATCCGCAGGAGCGCGGTCAACCGCTCCATGCCGAAGCCGGTCCGGCGGGCTAGTTCGGCGTCGGTGACACCGGCGGAGTGCCGGGCCACGATTTCGAGGACGCGCAGGGCGTCCTGGGCCGCGTTGTACGGCGCGGTCGGCTCGTGCATCAGCGCCACGGTTGTCCCCCTGCGGTCGCTTTCTGGCCGTGATCCGGGCAGCGAATCAGTTCCACGATAACCGCCAAGGGTGCTGGACGGAGCGGGTGTTGACGAGAAACACCCACCCCCTCCGAGGCTCTCATCAGCGGCATCGACCCCATGGCATATGCCATCGACATGCCCCGACTTCGAGACCTGCGTAGTCACCCTCCGGTGTCACAGCACCGCGCTCAGGAATTCCCGGGTCCGCGTGTGCTCCGGCTCCCCGAAGATCCGCTCCGGCGGACCCGACTCGACGACCTTCCCCCGGTCGAACATCATCACCTGGTCCGAGATGTCCCGGGCGAAGTTCATCTCGTGGGTCACACAGAGCATGGTGATGTCGGTGGTGCGGGCGATGTCCCGAAGGAGGTCCAGGACACCGGCGACCAGCTCGGGGTCGAGCGCCGAGGTCACCTCGTCCAGCAGCAGGATCTCCGGCCGCATGGCGAGCGCGCGGGCGATCGCGACGCGCTGCTGCTGGCCGCCGGACAGCTGGGTCGGATGCGCGGTGATCTTCTCCCGCAGGCCCACCAGCTCCAGCAGTTCCTCCGCGCGCGCCTCCGCCTCGGCCCGCTCCAGGCCCAGCACGTTCACCGGTGCCTCGGTGATGTTCCGCAGCACGTTCATGTTGGGGAACAGATTGAACTGCTGGAAGACCATCCCGATCCGTTTGCGCACCTCCCGCTGGTGGCGCTCGTTGGCTGGCTTCAGCGTGCCGTTCGGGCCGGGCATGTGGGACAGCGGCTTTCCGGCCACCAGGATCATGCCCCCGCTGACCTGCTCCAGCGTCATCAGCAGCCGCAGGATGGTCGTCTTGCCGGAGCCGCTCGGCCCGATCAGGGTGACATGCCGGCCCCGCTCGACCGAGAAGTCGAGGTGGTCGAGGACGACATGGTCGCCGTAGCGCTTGACGACCCGGTCGAACACGATCAGGTCGCCGGTCGGCGCCGCGTCCTCCAGGGCGGTCGGGGACGTCTTCTGCACAGGCGTCTGCAGGGGATCAGTGGCCAAGGCGCTTCTCCAGCCTTCTCATCAGAAGCGAGGTCGGGTAACTGGCCGCCAGGAAGATCAGCCCGGCGAGGGTGAACGTCTCGGCGTAGGTGAAGTGGTCGGCGCCGTACTCCCGGGCCTCGGCCACCATCTCCTGGACGGTGATGACGGCCAGGAACGGCGTCTCCTTGAACATGGAGATGCCGTAGTTCCCGAGCGCGGGCAGCACCTTGCGCACCGCCTGCGGCAGGATCACGGCCCGCCAGGTCCGCCGCCGCGACAGGGACAGCGCGCGGCACGCCTCCCACTGCCCCTTCGGTACGGCGTCGATGCCGGCCCGGTACACCTCGGACAGATAGGAGGCGTAGTGGATGCCGAGGACGGTGATGCCGATGGTGAGCGGCTCGACGGTGTTGAACACGGCCCAGGCGCCGACGAGTTGCACCAGCAGCGGCGTCGAGCGGACGAACTCGGTGGCCGCCCGCACCGGCACGGTGATCCATCGGCTCGGCGCCCGTCCGGCCACGGCGACGACGAGCCCCAGCACGGACGCGACCAGGATGCCGAGGACGGTGGCCAGCAGGGTCGTCCTGAACCCCTCCAGCAGCAGCGGCAGCGAGTCGCCGACGGCGTCCCAGTCCCACTCGTAGTTCATCGGGCACCCCCCGCCATCTCCGGCGCGACGGCCGACTCGGCGCTGCGTGAACGCAGCAGCCCCCGGGCGCCCTCGTGCCGCCCCAGCCTGGCCTTCGCGTGCCGTTCCAGGAGGTTCATGAGCAGGGTGAGCGCGTAGGCGAGCACGAAGTAGATCACCAGGAGGGTCACATAGGCCCAGGTGGTGGCGCCGGTGCGGTCACGCATCTGCTGCACCACCGTGGTCAGGTCGGCCGCCGAGATCAGCCACAGCAGCGGGGTGCACTTCAGCAGCTGGATCAGCAGATTGGTGAACGGCGGGATCATCTGCACCCACGCCTGCGGCAGGATCACCCGCCGCATGCGCTGCCACGGCGTCATGTTCAGCGCGATCGCCGCCTCCCGCTGGCCCTGCGGTACGGCGTTCAGCGCGCCGCGCACGACCTCGGAGCCGTACGCCCCGTAGTTCATCCCGAACGCGACCACCCCGCAGAACAGCGGGGTCAGTTCATAGCCGAGCAGCAGCGGGAACGCGTAGTACAGCCAGAACAGCTGGACGTACAGCGAGGTGCCGCGGAAGAACTCCACGACCACCCGGGACACCCCGCGCACCAGCACCGGCCGGCTGTTCGCCATGAAGCCGAAGGCGAAGGAGAGCAGGAGGGCGAGGAGCGCGCCGAGGACCGTGGCCTCGATCGTGACCCACAGCCCCGAACCGACGTCCGGGAGATGGTCGAAGAAGTACGCGTAGAAGTCACCCATGCGCGGGCCCCGTCAGGCCGGGCTCTTGCACAGCTCGGCCGTCCGCAGGTCCGCCGGCGGGATGGTCTCCTTGCCGAAGCCGTACTGCCCGATCAGCTGGACATAGCGGTCCGCGTCGGAAGTGATCTTCTTCAGCTGTTCGTTGAAGGCGTCCCGCAGCTCCTCCTGGCCCTGGCGGAAGACGGCGCCGCCGGGGCTGTACTGCTTGGCGCCGTCCAGCTCCGGGATGAACGGCTCGGTGACCTCCAGATCGCCGTTGTTCCTGACCAGCCAGTTCAGCGAGATGCTGGTCAGCAGGAAGGCGTCGATCCGGCCGCCCTTGACGGCGTCCGCGCCGTCCTGCGGCTTCTGCAGCGTCCTGATGCTGCCCTCGGCGATCCCGGCGCCGGCCGCGTACTCCTTCTCGACCGCGCCGGACATCACGCCGACGGTGACCCCGGCCGCCTTCGCCGACGCCAGGTCGGTGAGCTTCTTCGGGTTGCCCTTCTTCACCAGCATCGCGGTCGGCGAGACGAACTCGGGCTCGGAGAACAGGGCCTTCTCGCAGCGGTCGGGGCGGATCGCCATGCCGGCGCTGATCACGTCGTACTTGCCGGCCTGCAGTCCCGGGATCAGGCCGTCCCACTCGGAGAAGGTCGGGCGCAGCTCGGCCACGCCGAGGGCCTTGAAGATCTCCCGGTGCAGGGTGGGCGCCTCGCCCTTGAGCTCGCCGTCCTCCTCGTAGCCGTAGGGCGCCTCGTTGGCGTAGGCCACCTTCACATAGCCCTGCTTCTTCAACTGCTCCAGCTTCGACCCCTCGCCGTCGCCGCTGTCGGTCTTGCTGCAGGCGGTGATGAGACCGGGGACGGTGAGCAGACCGCCGACCGCGGCGGTTCTGGTGAGGAAGCCCCTGCGGGAGAGATTCGGGAACTCGGTCATGGACGTGCAACCTCCGGAAGACCTTGCCTGGTTGGCCGGTGACGGCCAGTGATGGCGCCTGCCCGATTCCCGTGGGCTATGCAGACCCGACAGCGGATGTGACCCAACGGTGACCGGAGCGAGACGCTCCTGTGTCCGCCGGAGGTGGCGGCGTCCTTGGCTTCCTCGGGTCTTGGCCTGCTCGGGTTCGGCGGCTTCTTCAGCCGGCGAGTTCCTGGTGCAGGGCGTGCGCCGCCCGCAGTACCAGGTCGTCCCGGTGACGCGCGGCGACGATCTGCAGGCCGACCGGCAACCCGTCCCCGTCCACGCCGACCGGCACGCTGACCGCCGGCTGCTGCGTCAGATTGAACGGATACGTGAACGGCGTCCAACCCGTCCACCGCCGCAGCCCCGAGCCGCGCGGCACCTCCACCCCCGCCTCGAACGCGGTGAGCGGCAGCGTCGGCGTGACCAGCAGGTCGTACGTCTCGTGGAAGACGCCCATGCGCCGGCCCAGGTCCATACGGACGTCCACCGCCGCCAGATAGTCCAGCGCCGACCGCCGCTCCCCGGCCGCGCAGATCTCCCGCAGCCCCGGCTCCAGCAGCTCACGCCGGTGCGGCCCCAGATGCTGGGCCACCCGGGCGGCGCCGGTGAACCACAGCGTGTGGAAGGCGTCCACCGGCTCACTGAAGTCGGGGTCGGCCTCCTCGACGTACGCCCCGAGCCCCGCGAGCCGCTCCACCGCCCGCCGCACCGCCGTGGCGACCGCCGTCCGCACCGGGACCTGCCCGCCGAGCGAGGGCGAGTACGCCACCCGCAGCCCGTGCACGCCCCCGGTCAGGGCCTCGCGGTACGAGATCCCGGCCGGACCCAGCGCCGACCAGTCCCGCGCGTCCGGCACGCCGATCACGTCCAGCAGCAGCGCCAGGTCCGCCGCGTCCCGGGCCATCGGGCCGACATGCGAGAGGGTTCCGAAGGGGCTCGCCGGATGGATCGGCACCCTGCCGTACGTCGGCTTGAGGCCGAGGATCCCGCAGAACGCGGCCGGGACGCGCACGCTGCCGCCGCCGTCCGTGCCCAGCGACAGCGGGCCCGCGCCGAGCGCCACCGCCGCCGCGCTGCCCCCGCTGGAGCCGCCCGCGGTGCGGGAGGGGTCGTACGGGTTGCGGGTGATGCCGGTCAGCGGGGAGTCGGTGACGCCCTTCCAGCCGTACTCGGGCGTGGTCGTCTTGCCGAGGAACACCGCGCCGTGCTCACGCAGCCGGGCCACCGACGGCGCGTCCTCGTCCCAGGGGCCCTCCGGGGCCACCGTCCGCGAGCCGCGCAGGGTGGGGTGGCCGCGCAGCAGCAGGAGGTCCTTCACCGTCACCGGCACCCCGTCCAGCAGCCCGGCCGGCTCCCCGCGCCGCCACCGCCCGGCCGACGCGCGCGCCTCGGCGAGGGCCTCGTCCGGCAGCAGTCGTACGAACGCGTTGACGCGTGGCTGGATCCGCTCGGCCCGCTCCAGGGCCGCCCGGGTGACCTCCACCGGATCGAACTCGCCCTTGCGGTAGCCCTCGACGAGCCGTACGGCGGTCAGTTCGGTGAGTTCTGTGGGTTCGGTGGGCTCCGTCATGTGCACTCCCTGGGCAGGGGTCAGTGACCGGGCACGTATCCGCGCTCCTTGTCGACCACGTTCACCAGCGGACGGCCCGCCGCCCAGCGCTCGTACAGGTCCACGAACTGCGCGGCCAGCTCGTCCCGCCAGCCGATCGTGTCGCCGCTCATGTGCGGGGACACCAGCAGTCCCGGGACCTTCCACAGCGGGCTGTCCGGCGGCAGCGGCTCGGTCGTGAAGACGTCCAGCGCGGCGCCCGCTATCCAGCGGCTGGTCAGGGCCCGCATCAGCGCCTCCTCGTCGACGAGCGGACCGCGGCCGACGTTGACGAAGTACGCGGAGGGCTGCATCACGCCGAAGCGGCGGGCGTCGAACATGCCCCGGGTCTCCTCGGTGAGCGGGGTCGCCGCGATCACCCAGTCGGCGCGGGCGAGCAGCCGGTCCAGGTCGCCGGGGCCGTGGATGCCGGTGCGCGGCACCCGGCCGACGACCGCCGCGGTCACGCCGAGCGCCTTCAGGGTGCGGGCGATCGCCCGGCCGACCGGACCCGAGCCGACGACCACGGCGTGCGTGCCGGCCACCCGGCGGGTCTCGCGGTGCCGCCACTCGCGGCCACCCTGCAGCTCGAGGGTGCGCGGCAGGTCCTTGGCGTGGGCGAGCACCAGCGCGGCCACGTACTCGGCGATGGGCTGGTCGAAGACGCCGCGCGCGTTCGTCACCACCGTGTCGGAGGCGGCCAGCTCCGGGCAGAGCAGATGGTCCACGCCCGCGCTGGCCGTGTGCACCCAGCGCGGGCGCGGGCCGCCGCCCGGCCAGGCCCGGCGCACCGCGTGCGAGGTGAAGTCCCACACCAGCAGTACGTCGGCCCGCGGCAGCCGCTCGGCGAGCGTGGTCTCGTCGGCGTGCAGGACCTGCGCGCGGCCGATGAGGCGGCCGAGCCGGGGAAGCGGCTCCGCGTCCAGCACCAGCAGGGTGGGAACAGCGGGTTCCAGGGGCATCCTGGGCCCTTCCTCGGGCGTGACCAAGGGCCTGACGTGCATGGATTGACCACGCTCGCACCTGAACCCACCGCCGTCAACACGGCCTTCGCGGGCCTGACCCGGCACCTCTCGGCCAACCAGGTGACCGTGGGGGCAGCGCCGCGTCGGCTGGGTACCCGTACTGCCGGAAGAACGGCAGGAAGGCTGGACATGACCGCACTCGGATTCCTCCACCCGGGCCACGCCGCCGAGTCCGACTACCCCCGTATCGAGCAGCTCCTGGGCAGTGACATCCGAGTCGACCTGGTGCGCACGGACACCGGCGAGGACCCGCACCACGAGGACGCGTTGCGCCGCATGGGCTCCCCGCAGCGGATCGCGGCCGGCGTGGAGCAGCTGCGGCTGGCCGGCGCCGAGGCCGTCGTGTGGGCGTGCAGCAGCGGCAGTTTCGTCTACGGCTGGGAGGGCGCCCACGAGCAGGTGCGCGCCCTCGCGCTGGCCGCGGGCATGCCGGCCTCCTCGACCTCCGTCGGCTTCGCGCACGCGGTCGCCGAGCTGGGGCTGCGGCGGGTCGCCGTCGGCGCGACCTACCCGGCGGACGTGGCGGACCTGTTCGCGGACTTCCTGCGGGCGGCGGACATCGAGGTCGTGGGCGTGCGCGGGGCCGGGATCCGGACGCCCGCCGAGGTCGCCGCCTGGGGCGAGGAGGACCTCTTCACCCTGGCCCGCGCGGCCGACCACCCGGACGCGGACGCCCTCCTCCTCCCCGACACGGCCCTGCACACCGCGAGCCACCTCCCGGCCCTGGAGAAAACCCTCGCCAAACCTGTCCTCACCGCCAACCAGGTAACCGTCCGCGAGGCCCTCCGCCTCGCAGACCGCCGCGTCCACGCCCCGGAACTCGGCGCACTGTTCACTCGGGAGCCGCGGGTACAGGTGTGAGCGGGTGGTCGGGGCATGCGTGGCTGAGCGGGCGAGCGGCACGTCCAGGTACGAGCCGGCGAGCGGCGCGCGTGCGCAGACGAGCCGACGAGCCCCGCGCCCAGGCGCGCCCCGACGAGCCCTCTGGTGAACGGCCGGGAACCTCGGTGGCGGGTCCCGGGGCTGTCTGGTGGAGGGGGTCTGGGGCCTGGGCGGCGGTAGTCGGGTCTGTCTGGTGGAGGGGGTCTGGGGCCTTTGGGTGGCGGTCCTCGGGGCTGTCCGGTGGCCGGGCTCCGGGCCTTTCTGCGGCGGGTTCTCGGACCCTTCCGGCGGCAAGTCCGCACGTCCTACGGCAGCGGCTTCGGCGTGCTCTGCGGCAGAGGCCCGGAGATGTCCTGTGAGCGGCAGGGGCTGGCCGCCTCCGGCGTCAGCCGCGCGATCCTGCGGCCTCTGCCCTGCGCTCCTTCGGCGTCAGTCCTGCGTGGCCTGTGGCAGCGGCCCGGGCGCGCCCTTCGGCAGTGGGCTCGTGTTTCCTGTGGCGCCGCCCCGCAGGATGGCCTGCGGCGTCAGCCGCGCGATCCTTCGGCGTCAGTCCTGCGTGGCCTGTGGCAGCGGCCCGGTCATGTCCGGTGGCGGCGGTCCGGCCGTGTCCTGCGGTGTCAGCTTGGTGTGGCCTTCCGGCGTCAGCCCCGCAGGATGGCCTGCGGCGTCAGCCGCGCGGTCCTTCGGCGGCAGCCCTCGCACTCCTCCGGCAACTCTCCCGCCCGCACCCCGGGGGGAATATCCGGAGACAGTCCCCTGTTGTCCCCGGGGCATGCGCGCGCCACACCCCAGGACACCCCAGGAGGCTCCCCGGTGGACGAGATTCGAGGCACGGCACAGGGCGGTGCGCCCGTACCGCTCTCCGTGCTGGACCTGGTGACCGTGGGCTCCGGTCGGACCGCGGGTGACGCGCTGCGGACCGGCGTGGAGCTGGCCCGGCTGACCGAGTCGCGCGGGTTCCACCGGTACTGGGTCGCCGAGCACCACTCGATGCCGGGGGTCGCCTCCTCCTCGCCCGCGGTGATCCTCGCCCACCTCGCCGCCCACACCGACCGCATACGGCTCGGCTCGGGCGGCGTGATGCTGCCCAACCACGCGCCGCTGGTCATCGCCGAGCAGTTCGGCACGCTGGAGGCGCTCGCCCCGTACCGCGTCGACCTCGGCCTCGGCCGCGCCCCCGGTACCGACGGCGCCACCGCGGCCGCCCTTCGCCGCACCGACACGCTGCACGAGGGCGCGGACGACTTCCCCGAGCAGCTCGCGGAGCTCATCCGGTTCCTGGACGACGACTTCCCCGACGGCCACCCCTACCGCCGTATCCACGCCGTACCCGGCCCGGTCCAGGCCACCTCGCCCGGCGGGGTGCAGTCCCGGCACCGCCCGCCGATCTGGCTGCTGGGCTCCTCCGGTTTCAGCGCCCGCCTGGCCGGCCTGCTCGGCCTGCCCTTCGCCTTCGCGCACCACTTCTCCGCGCAGAACACCGTCCCGGCCCTCGACCTGTACCGGGACTCCTTCAAGCCGTCCGCGGTCCTCGACGAGCCGTACGCCCTGATCGGTGTCTCCGCCCTGGCCGCCGACGAGGAGCGGGAGGCCCGCCGCCAGGTCCTCGCCACCGGCCTGAACATGGTCCGCCTGCGCACCGGCCGCCCGGGACTGTTCCCCTCCCCGGAGGAGGCCGAGGCGTACGAACTCAGCCCGATGGAGAGGGAGTTCGTCGACTCCTGGACGGCGAACATCGTGCACGGCACGGCCGACGAGGTCCGCTCCGGCCTCGACGAGCTGCACAAGCGCACCGGCGCCGACGAGTTGATGCTCACCAGCCACGCCCACCGCGGCGAACTGCGCCTGCGTTCCTACGAACTCATCGCCGACGCCTACGGACTGCCCACCGCGTGACTCACGTGCACGCCTCGCTGTAGCGCAGCTCGGAGATACGATCCGGCGACACGGGCCGGGAGTACAGCCACCCCTGCCCGGTGTCGCACCCGATGCGCCGCAGCCGGTCCGCCTGCGCCGCCGTCTCCACGCACTCGGCGGTGACCGTCAGCCCCAGCCGGTGCGCGAGGTCGATCATCGCCTCGACGATCACCTCGTCGGCCGGGTTCGGCGGCGCCGCCGTGTCGCCGCGGCCCTCGTACTGGAAGCCCCGTACGAACAACCCGTCCAGCTTCAGCACCGACACCGGCAGCCGGGACAGATAGGCCAGGTTGGAGTAGCCGGTGCCGAAGTCGTCGATGGCGATCCGCACGCCCATGTCGCTGAGCGCCTGAAGGGCCTGGAGCGGGCGGCCCCCGGACCCCATCACCGCGGACTCGGTGAGCTCCAGTTGCAGCAGATGCGGGGCAAGGCCGGTCTCCGTGAGGATCGCCGCCACGTCCGCCACGAGATCGGAGTCCCATACCTGACGCACCGCCACGTTCACACTCACGAACAGTGGCGGTTCGTCCGGATGGTCCTGCTGCCAGCGGCGCGCCTGTCGACAGGCGGTGGCCAGAACCCATCGGCCGAGCGGCACGATCGAGCCGTCCTCCTCGGCCAGCGCGACGAACCGATTCGGCGGCAGCAGCCCGAACCGGGGGTGGTCCCAGCGCACCAGCGCCTCCACCCCGTGCAGCCGCCCGTCCGCCATACCGACCAGCGGCTGGTACTCCAGCATGAACTCGCCGCGTTCGACGGCCGGCCGCAGCGTCGACGCCAGTGCCTGGCGGGTCATCAGATGGGCGTTGCGCTCCGGGTCGAACAGTGTCCAGCGGGACTTGCCGTCCACCTTCGCCCAGTACAGCGTGGTGTCGGCGGCCTGCATCAGCCCGGTCGCCGTCGTCCCGGCCGCGTGCCGCTCCACCACCCCGATAGACGCCGACAGCCCCAGTCGCTGCCCCGCGAGGTCGAACGGCGCCTGCAACGCCCTCAGTACGGCCTCGGCCAGCTCCGACAGCTGGTCGGTGCCCGTGGAGTCCTCCACCAGCAGCGCGAACTCGTCGCCGCCGAGCCGCGCCACCAGCGGCACGCCCGGCCTGCCCTTCCCCGCTTCCTCGGCGCAGGCCCGCAGTCGCTCGGCCACCGCCCCCAGCAGCCGGTCGCCTACGCGGTGCCCGAGGGTGTCGTTGACCACCTTGAAGCCGTCGAGGTCGAGGTAGCACAGCCCGATCCGGCCGGTGCCGCCGTGCTCGTACTCGTAGGACTCCGTCTCCAGCGCGGCCGTCAGCCGTTCGAAGAACAGGGTGCGGTTGGGCAGCCGGGTCACCGGGTCGTGCATCTGGAGGTGGCGCAGCCGGGCCTGGAGGTCGCGCCGGGCGCTGATGTCGGTGACGGACAGCAGCAGTCCCGGCCGGTCCTCGCCGTCCAGCGGCGAGACGGTGATCTGCGCCCACAGCGACCGGCCGCCGGGCTGCTTCAGCCGCCGGCTGCAGCGCACCCGCGCCTGCCGGCCGCGCAGCAGCTCGCGGTAGGCGTGCCAGGTACGGGCGTCGGAGGAGAGGTCCAGCAGATCGGCGGCGACCTGTCCGACGAGCGCGGATGGCGTCTGGCCGAGCAGCGCGCCGAGGGCGTCGTTGACGCTGACGACCAGGCCCGCGTGGTCGACGACAGCCATCCCGAGGGGGGCGGCGGCGAAGACGGAACGGTAGGTCAGGGGGTCGTCGGGGGCGGCCGGGGCGCGCGGGTCGACGGCCCCCTCGGTACCGGACGGGGCTGTGCTGTCACTCTCTGTGACGGCGGACCCGTCGAGGTCTGCCGCGGGCGTCGGCCCTTCGGACGTTCCGCTCACCGCTCGCTCCCGCAGTGCACTCGTTCTCTGTCCGCGCAGCAAAGTGTGCCGATCATAGAGGCTGGCCCCGGAGTTGCGCAGCCACTGCCCAGTGTCCCCGAAGCAACCACTGTTCTGACAGATCGTTTCTGCCCGCACCTGGACCGGTTCTGCGGGCGCCTGACCGCTTGTGACGTTCCGTGAGTGGTCCGGGGGTGTCGACTCGAACGGATCCGCGGGTCCGCCATCCGGCCCTCACTCATCCGGTGCAGACAAACAGGGCGTAGTACGACAAATCAGCACAGGCTGGTTGGCGGTGTCCCTGAACCGCCCGGAGGTCCCTGTGTCGCGCCTGCGCCCGCGTCTGCTCCCGCGTCCCCGACTGCGCAGCACCGCGGCCGTGTTCACCACCCTCTCGGCCCTCGCGGCGACCTCCCTCATCGGCGCCCCCTCGGTCGCCGAACCCTTCTCCCCGGCGCCCTGCGCCCTGCCCCGCACCACAGCCCACCACTCCGAGGGCCTGGACACCTGGAACCCCTCCTACCCCCGGCCCGCCCGCGACCTCGACGCGGTGATGGTCTTCCTGTCCTTCCCGGACTGGGACCCCCTGGTCAGCCCCGCCGAACTGACCGCCGACCACTTCCCGGCCACCAGCCGCTACTTCCGCCAGGCGTCCTACGGCAGGTTCACCCTCCGCGCGCACCCGATGCGCCACTGGATCCGCATGCCGAAGGCGTCCACCGCGTACGCCATACGGCGTGACTGGCACCCCCAGCACCGCGCCGCCTACCTGCGCGACGCGCTCGCCGTCAGCGACGGCCGGGTCGACTTCTCCCGCTACGACGTCGTCTACTTCGTCGCCGACCCGGACGCGCCCGGCGTGGACTCCGACGCCACGAAGGTCGTCAACCTGGAGAGCCCGCTGCGCGCCGACGGCACCGACATCCGCCGCGTGGTGACCGTCTTCGAGCAGCACCCACCGGACCGCCTCGTCCTCGCCCACGAGACCGGCCATGTCTTCGACCTGCCCGACCTCTACCACCGCCCCGCCGACGGCAAGGGCGACTGGGACACCCATGTCGGCGACTGGGACCTGATGGGCAGCCAGTTCGGTCTCGCCCCGGACCTGTTCGGCTGGCACAAGTGGAAGCTGGGCTGGCTGGAACCCCGCCAGGTGGTCTGCGTGCAGGGCGCCGAGCCGACCCGCCTCACCCTCGAACCCCTCGCCGCCGGCCCGGGCATCCCCCTCACCCGCGCCTCCGGATCGCCCGCCTTCGGGCTGGGGGGCGGCGTCAAACTCGCCGTCGTGCGCACCGGCGTGGGCAGCGCCCTCGCCTTCGAGGCGCGCGGCTCCGTGGGCAACGACCGGGCCGCCTGCCGCGCCGGCGTCCTCGTCTACCGCGTCCGCAACGGCACCGAGTCCGGGAGGGGCCCGGTCGAGGTGGTCGACGCCCACCCGCGCACGGAGGCGTGCTGGGAGAACTCCGTCTACCCGCCGCTCGCGGACGCTCCGATCGGCGCGGGCGAGAGCTTCACGGTGCCCGGGGAGGGCGGCGCGCGGGACGTCCGGGTGGTGGTGGAGGGGCGGACGGCGTCCGGGGCGTGGACGGTGCGGATCACGCCGGGGGTGTGACGTCTCGGCCGAGGGCCACTGGGCCCGCCTCAAGGGGGTGTGGGTGGCGGAGCCCCCACAGCGCGCGGCGCAGCCGCGCAGAATGCAAAGACAGCGAAACCTGTCCGCGCTTTCCGCGGACAGGTTTCGCTGTCGATGTCGTGCGCCGCCAGGGACTCGAACCCCGGACCCGCTGATTAAGAGTCAGCTGCTCTAACCAACTGAGCTAGCGGCGCCTGCTGACGTCGTAGACCTTAGCACCCTGATCCGGCCAGGGTGAAATCGATATCCGCGCAGCTGTACGGGCCGCCCGTACGGCCGCCCACAGCAGGACCTCCGCGCCCGGCAGCCAGGGCTGACGGGTGTCCGGCGCGACCAGCCAGCGGGAGCCCGAGGGGTCGGTTCCGGCCAGGGGCGGGACGGTCACGGCGTCGCCGGTGCCGTGGCAGAGGAGCGGGGGGACGGCGGCGGTGCGGGGGCTGGCGGGCGCGGGGCCGTCGGCGGGGTTTCCCGCACCGGCGCCCCACTCCTCCCAGGCCAGCAGCGACGGCAGCCGCTGGGCCGTGCCGGGGGCGGCGAACATCATCACACGGCCGCGGTGGACGGCCACCGGGCCCGACCCCGCGCCCTCGTCCCACAGTCGGTCGAGCATGCGGCGGCCGAACAGCGCCGGTGCGCTGACGACGTCGAACACCGAGCCGCAGGGCAGCACCACGGGGGCGTCCGGGCGCTCCCGCCAGTGGGCGAGCGTGCTGCGCGGATACGCGCCGGCGGAGGCCAGCCAGGCGGCGCCGTCCCGGTCGGCGCCGGGGGCGTCGAAGCTCTCGTCCCAGGTCTCGTCCCATACGCTGCTCATGCCTGACAGGTCTACCGGCTGTGAGTGCGCGATTCCTAACGGTTGCCGGAAACCGGGACAGGGGTGCGGGGGAGGGGCTATCGTGCCGTTCTGGCATATGCCGGAACTGCTTGAATATTCGACTACGCAGGTCGTTCGCCTACACGGGGCGTTGTCCGACTACGTTGTCCGACTACGTTGTCCGACTACACCGGGTCGACGGGGCTCCGCCCCTCCCCGTCGCGCAGCAGATCGCGACCGAACTCGACCATCTTCTTGGCGTAGTCCTCGGTCCACTCCGCCCGCTCGGCGATGTCCGCCGCCGTCAGCCGGTCGAACCGCCGCGGGTCGGCGAGCTGGGCCGCCGCGATGGCCTGGAACTCCACCGCCCGGTCGGCCGCCGCACGGAACGCGAGCGTCAGCTCCGTCGCCCGCGCCAGCAGCGCCCCGGGGTCGTCGATGGACTCCAGATCGAAGAAGTGCTCCGGATCTCCGGCGGCCTCCGCGGGCTCGAACAGCAGGGGCGCGGGGCGTAGCCGCGGTTCGTGACGATGCGGCGTGGGCTCCGCCATGTCCTGACCTCCTAGTACGGTCGCTACCGGCCCGCCCGACACATCGGCCCGGCCCACCTTCCATTCTCCCGCGCCCCGCAAGACCGCCTCGACCCGCTCGACATCCCCACCATCCGGCCGCCGCCTCGCCCCGCTACGCCATCCGTGCAGGCGAGCGCTCGGGGCGGCGTCATGGTCGCCACCGCACCCGGTGTTCTGCGAGTGTGCCGGGACTGTGTGGTTCGCGTGCCGGCAGGCGGGGCTGTGTTGATCGGCCGCCTGTGGCGGCGTGCCGGATTCCGTCCGGCGGTGGTGGGGCGTGGGGGCGAGCGGCCGGGGCGTCATGGCCGCCACGCCACCCGGTGTTCCGCGAGGTGTGCCAGGACCGCGTGGTTCGCCTCCCAGCCGTCCGGGAACTTCACGAGCGTGCCCAGCTGGACCGGTTCCGTGGACGGGTAGTCGTCGAGGAGGTCGGTGACGCCGGCGCGGCAGACGACGATGCAGGCGTGGCGGTGGCGGGAGGCGAGGACGCAGAGGCGGCCGGTCTCCAGGTGGAAGGCGGTGGCGTCGGGGCGGCCGGACAGGGGGTGCAGGACGACCGTGACGTCGAACTCCATGCCCTGGAGGCGGTTGGCGGTGTCCACGGTGACGTCCGGCACGCCCAGCTCGGCGAGCGCCGCCCGCACCGCCGCCGCCTGGTCGCGGTGGGCCGTACCGACGGCGATGCGGTCGGCGGTCAGCGGGGCGGGGTCCGGGGAGCGCTCCGACAACGACGCGCCGCCGCGGTCCAGGAGGCGTCGTACGACGGTGGCGACCGCGCGGATCGCCTCCGGGTCCGTCCTCGGAGTGTGCCGGGCGGGCAGCTCCAGCAGGCCCCAGCCGGTCTCGGCGGCCTCGTCGATCACCCGGTCGGGCCCGGAGCCGTCCGAGGGCACGGCGAAGGCGAGGCCGCGGTCGCCGTGGTCCGTGCCGCTGCGGAAGCGGGTGTACGGGTAGAACGCGTCGGAGACCAGCGGCGCCGCGGAGGCCGGCAGCCGCCAGGAGACCGGGAGGCGGTGCTGGGGCAGGTCCGGGTTGTGGGCCAGCAGGGTCGTCACCGCCGAGGCGGACGGGTCGTACGACAGGCCGGCCCACTGCTCGCTGCCCACGATCGCGAACGGGTCCAGCTGCCCCGGGTCGCCCACGAACAGCGCCCGCTCGAACAGCCCCGCCACGGCCAGCAGCCCGTCCGAGCGCATCTGGTACGCCTCGTCCACGATCGCGTGCCGCCACGGCTCGTCGACCTTCACATGCGCCCATTTCGCCGCCGTGGAGATCACCACCGGCAGTCCGGTGAGGTCGGCCGCCTTCGCGGACTTCCGTACGTTCGCCAGGTCGTCCAGCGCCTTGTCGTACGGGTCGGTGTCGCTGCTGTGCAGCCGGCCCACCGGCAGCTCGGGGGACTTCTCGGCGAGGCGCAGCACCAGGTCGTCGACCTGCGCGTTGGTCTGCGCCACCACCATCAGCGGGCGTCCGGCGTCGGCGAGCTCCAGCGCGGCCCGGACGACGAGCGTGGACTTCCCCGCGCCGGGCGGGGAGTCGACGACGACACCGCGCGCGGTGCCGTGCAGGGTGTCACCCAGGATCGCGTCGGTGGCGCGGGCGGCGGCCGCACCGGGGTCGAAGTCGGCCTCGGTGGGCACGAGGCTGGTCACAGGTGATCCTCCTCGGTGACGGGGTCGGCGGCCTCGGTCACCTGTTCGCCGGGCGGCCCGCCGTGGGTCCACGGTGTGTTCTCCGGGTCGGGCAACTTGGCGCCGCCGCGCTGTTCGTGCTCGAAGAGCGTGAAGCAGACCCGGTCGCCCTTCTCGGGCACGGAGCCCACCTCGGGTTCCTTGCCGCGGCCCATCTTGTCCACGATCCGCAGCACGATCAGCCCTTCCTCCTCCTGCCCGTCCCGCCCGTCCCGCCCGACGAACTCGGCCGCCTGCGGCTTCCCGCCCAGCGACCGGTAGACCTTCGCCCGCTCCCCGAGGTGCGGCCGGTCGTCCGTGCGGACCGTGACCAGGGGGCGCGGGCTGGGCCGCCTGCCCTCGCTGTACGTCATGACGACATCGGTGACCTCGCCCATGAACGCCTCCCCGGCCAGCCGCCGCCCCGCCATCACCAGCGGGTCGTCGAGGGCCTCCTGTGCCTCCAGGCGGGCCTGCTCACGCTCGCGTGTGGCGAGCTTGTTGGCGGCGGTCACCGCGTCGTCGCGGCGCGGCTGCGGGGGCTCGCCGGCCAGGACACGGTCGCGGTGGCCGGTGAAGGACCAGCGGTCGCGGGTCCACCGCTCCTCGACATGCGCGCCCTCGGGCAGCGCGCGCAGCAGGTCGAGGCCCTGCCAGACCTTCTCCCAGGTGGGCAGCGTGCGGCTCAGCACCAGGTCGCGGATCTCCTGCTCGGCGGCGGTGAGGACGCCGAGCCGGTCGTCCGCCTGGAGTCCGTCCTCGGCGGCGGCGAGAGCCGTGCGCGCACGGTCGTAGCGCTCGATGGCCGGGGCGAGCAGCTTGTTGTCGAACGCCGGGTCGGTCGCCGGACCGGCCGGCGGGCACAGCAACTGGCCGTCCGCGTCCCGCGCCAGCTCCGCGTGCCGGGCGGCCTCCGCGCCCGAGCCGCCCTCCGGGGGGTCGATCCACGCCAGCAGCGCCCCGAGGTGCTGGTCCTCCAGGCTGGACTGCCCGGTCGCCCAGTGCCGGCCGAGCAGGTCGGTGAGCGCCAGCAGCAGCGCGGAGCCGGGGACGCGGGCGCGCTCGCCGTAGTGGGTCAGCCACCGCCCGAGCAGCGGCACGCGCGGCGGCGCGGGATGCGGGGACTCCGGGTCCTGCTCCGCCGTGCGGCGAAAGCGCATGGAGCGGCCCAGCAGGCGGACGAAGTCGATGCCCGCGCGGCTCGGCACGATCAGCTGCGGCGCGTCCGCGCAGAGCTCGACCTCGACCTTGACGCGCTTGCCGGTCTCCGGGTCGGTCTCGTTGCGTTCGGCGGCCTCGACGACGTCGGTGTACGCGTCGATGTACGGCAGCACGACGTCCGCGAGATCGGCGAGGAACGCGAACCGCAGATCACGGTCGCGCGGCTGCGGAACGACCAGCAGCCGGGGCGCCTCTCGCTCGGTGCCGACGAGCGCCCCGAGCGGCGCGCCCGCCTCACCGGCGGTGGTCAGCGGCACGAACACCAGAGGCCGCTCCGACAGATGCCGATGACGCACGGTCGCGGCGGGCTGCGCCCGCCCGGCGGCGACGGCTTCCAGCCGGGCGAGGGTGGCGATCAGCGACACGGGCGGACCTCCGGGCGGGAGCCGTCGGCGGCGGCTGGGTGAGCGGCGACGGCCCAGGAGGTGGCGGCGGCCGCCGGGCCGCGGGTGTCTCTGGCACGGGTGCGGGATTCCCCGGCGTGGGCGGGGGCGCCTCCCGCGCGGGTGCGGGATTCCTCCGGGCGGGCGGGCGTCTCCACGGCGGTGGTGGGCGTGTTCCGGGCGCGGAGGGGCGTGTTCGTGGCGCGGACGCGGGTGTTCCCGGCGCAGGCGTCGGTCTGCTCGGATGCCGCTTCCGCGGGGCGAGTAGGTCTCCTCCTCACCGGGCCGCACCTCCCACCGGCACCGCGCCCAGTGCCTCCGCGCGCAGGGTGGCCGCTCTTCTCAGGGCCGCCACCGCCGGATCGTCCGGGTCGCCGGCATCGCCGCGTGCGGCCGCGAGGACGTCCTCGACCGTGGTCAGAGCGCCGAGGTCGGCGCGGACCGAGCGGCCGAGCGTGGTGACCGCGCCGGTCGTGCGGGAGCGGGCGCGGCAGTGGAAGGCCAGTTCGCAGGCGGACAGGCACTCGGGGGCGTAGGTCGCAGGGACGCTCTCCACGGCGGCCGTGAGCTGATCGGCGGGCAGGTCAGGGGCGAAGCAGGTGCCCTCGGGGAGGGTGTCGGCGATGTCCTGGATGCGGGTGAGGCGGGCCAGCTGGCGTGCGGTGACCGCGCGCTGCTTGCGCACGTCGACGGCGGACGCGGTCGGCTGGTTGGAGAAGTCCTTGGGGCAGACCAGCAGGACGCGCTCACGCACGCGTGGCGCGGGATCCAGCCGGGCGGCGATCTCCTCCAGCGCGAGCACGTACACGGCGGCCTGGCGGGCGGCCGCGCCGACCTTCGCCGGGTCCGCCGCACCGTCCAGCATCGGGAACGACTTGATCTCCACGACGGTCCAGCTGCCGTCGGGGTGGACGACGACCGCGTCCGGCTCCAGGTAGGCGGGGGACCCGGCGACGTCCAGGGCGAGCATCGGATGGTCGAGCAGGGTCCAGCCGCCCGGTGTCCCGGCGGCGGCCTCGGTGGCCTCCCGCAACGCCAGCGCCGTACGCGCCGTGCGCCCCTCCGGGCCGATCGCCGTCAGGTCGGGTACGGCGGCGGAGACCGGGGGCTCGGTGGCGGGGTCCAGCCGCTCACGCACCAGCCGCAGCAACTCCGCGCCGCCGTCCGCCTTCACCTTCGCCTCGAACGCGTTGCCGCGCGTCAGGGCGAACTGAGACTGGCCGAAAGCCGACGGCGACCCCAGCGCGCTCGCCAGGGCCGCCTTGTCCACCCCGGCGCCGTCGAGGATCGCGCGCCGCCTGCAGCCGGGGTTCGCGGCGAGCGCCGCGAGGGCGCGCGCGTCCAGCGCCTTGGCCGGTACGTCGGGTCCGCGCAGCTCAGCGAGCTGCTGCCGGAGCGCCGTCCCCCGCGTCCGTGGGAGAGGCGTCCGGCTCGGCTCCCGGTCCGAACCGTGGGTCGCGCTGCCGTGGAAATCGCTCACCCGGGGAAGTCTGGCATCCACCACTGACAATCGAGGTCTGTGCGGTGGAAGAGCCCTTCGCGAGCGCCGGGACACGCGTGGCGAGACGGGCCCGCACCCGGTCCAGCGCGCGCAGCGCCAGCGGCGTCAGTAGCAGCCCGACGCCCATCACGGCGGCGCCCGCGACCGCGTCCAGGAAGTAGTGGTTGGCGGTGCCCATCACCACGATCGTCGTCACCAGCGGATAGACGACGGCGGCCACCTTCGCCAGGCGCGTGCCGCCGTGGCGCCACAGGATCACGCCGCACCACAGCGCCCAGCCCACGTGCAGGCTCGGCATCGCCGCGTACTGGTTGGTCATGCCGCCCATCCCGCGCGGCGCGCTGGCCTCGCCGCCCCACCAGCCGTACGAGCTGTACTGGGCCATCGTGTCCACGAAGCCGTGACCGGCCGACAGCAGCCGGGGCGGGCAGGTCGGCAGCAGGGTGAAGCCGATCAGGCCGACGAAGGTGGACGTCATCAGCCAGGTGCGGGCGGCCCGGTAGTGCCGGGAGCGCGAGCGGAACAGCCAGACGAGCACCGCCGGGGTGACCACGTAGTGCAGCGACGCGTACCAGAAGTCGGCCGGGACACCCAGCCATGGCTCGCGGGTGAAGAGCCGGTTGAGCGGGTGCTCGGCGTTGATGTACAGGAACTTCTCGATGCGCAGGATCGCCAGTCCGTGGTCGACGGCCGTGGTGACGTCGCCCCGCGCGAGCAGCCGGCCCGCCGTGTAGCAGCCGTAGACGAGCAGGATCAGCGGCAGCTCCGCCCACCAGCGCAGCCGTGTCGGCGAGGCCGCCTCGGTGCCCGGTGACTCGGTGTGGGGCATCCGATCGCCTCCCCCTTCTGTGGTCGCTCTGGTGTCGTCGCTGCTGCGGGTGCTGTCGTGTCTCACTGCGTGCCGCCGCACGAGCGTGTCACTTTACGGCGTATGTGCGCGCCGGTTCCGGGCGCCCCCGGCCCACAAGACGCTGAGATCGCCCCCCGGGTTGCCCCTGTTCAGGGTGAGCGATGATGGAGGGGTTCTGCCTCTGATTTCACCCGGAAAGGCCGCCCATGGCACCGCGCATCCTGCTGGCCCGGCACGGACAGACCGAGTGGTCGCTGTCCGGCAAGCACACCGGCAGGACGGACGTCCCCCTGCTGGAGGAGGGCCGCCGCGGCGCCAAGCTGCTCGGCGAGCGGCTCCAGCGGACGCCCTACGACGGCCTGGCCGGGGCCGAGGTGCGCACCAGCCCGCTGGCACGCGCGCGTGAGACGTGCGAGCTTGCCGGGTTCGGCGAGCGGGCCACCGTGTGGGACACGCTGATGGAGTGGGACTACGGGGCGTACGAGGGCATGACCCCCGCCGAGATCCAGGGCGTCCGCCCCGGCTGGCTCATCTGGCGGGACGGTGTCCCGGACGGTGAGACGCTCGCGGAGGTCGCGGCCCGTGCCGACGAGGTCGTCGACTGGGCCCGGTCCGCCGACCGCGACGTCCTTGTCTTCGCCCACGGGCACATACTGCGGTCCATAGGCGCCCGCTGGCTGGGACTGCCGCTGGACTTCGCCGCGCGGATCCGCCTGAATCCGACGTCCCTGTCCGTGCTGGGCTGGGCCTATGGGGTGCCGGCGATCGAGAGCTGGAACGACCTCGGACATCTGGCGTAGCCGCGGGCAGTCGTGCCGCAGGCCGGCACGGGTGGGCGCGGCCGCACCTCTTCAGCGCCGAGTCGCGCGACCGACCCCCGGCCAGCCGCGGCGCCGGGTGCCCTGCTCACACCGCCCGCGGCCGCGCCGCATGCCGTTCCAGGAACGTGGAGACGCCCGCCGCCCGCCGATGCGGCAGCAGCACCCTCGCCGTGCCCGCCAGCATCGTCTGGACGCGGGACGACTGGACCTGGTCCAGGAGGTCCAGGACACGCATCCCGGCCTGTGCCGCCTCGTCGGGGCGCCCGCCACGTGCGAGGTCGTCCGCCAGTTCGGCCGTGTAGAGGGCGATGTTGCGGGTGAAGTGGGGATCCTGGAGCCGGATCGCCCGGGCCGCGTGGCGGGCCGCGCGCGGCCAGTCGCCGAGCGCGGACCAGCACTGCGCCTCCAGCGCCTCCAGCTCGGCCTCTCCGTAGAAGCTCATCCACTCGGGGTCGGCGTCCGAGGGCCCGCGCCCGTACAGGGCGTGCGCGCGCACCAGGGCCTGCTCGCAGCCCGCGCGGTCGGCGAGCCCCGCCCATCCGCCGGCCTCACGCAGCGCGAGCAGCGACATCAGCCGGGCGGAGCCGAGGGGGCGCGCGACGCGCTGGGCCGCCTGCGCGGCCCGGACCGCCTCTCGCGGCCGGCCCGCGTCCCGTGCCAGGAACGCCGTGTTGCAGAAGGCGTGCGCCTCCAGGGCCTCGTCGCCGTTCACGCGCGCGGTGGCGAGCGCCTCCGCGTAGTGGGAGCGCGCGTCGTCGTAGCGGCCGGAGTCGTGCGCCAGCCAGCCCACGGAGATGGCGAGCTCACCGGCGCCCGAGTGGAGCCGGTCGGCGGTCGCCTGCCGGGTCGCGCCGGCGTCCAGGAGCGCGTACGCGGCGCGCAGTGGGGCGGCCGCGCGCCGGTAGAGGCCGTCGGCGCCGTGCCGGTCGTCCAGCAGCCGGATCCTGCGGACCGCTTCTTCCAGGGCGCTCGCCTCGCCCGCCCCGACGCGGCGCACCGGCCGCTGCGCGGCCGACGCGTCCAGGGCGAGCCCGAGGGGGCCCAGGGAGGCGGCGGCCACGGTGGCGCCTCCGCCGGTCATGAATGCGCGACGCAGCACGTCGCTCTCCTCGTGGTTGTGGTGCGGGTCGTACGGGTGGTGCGGGTTGTGCGGCTCATGCAGGGCGTACGGCTCATGCCGGGCATACGCTCCGTGCGGGTCGTACGCATCCTGCGCGTCAATCGGGTCCTGCGGTTCATACGGGCTCTCCGTGTCGTACGGCTCTCGCGCCCCGCGCGTCTCACTCACGCCCGGCGCGCAGAAAGCGGCATACGCCGGGTGCACGGTCTGCGCGCCCGGCGTGTCCTGCGCTGTGCGCGCCGCGCGTCCGCGCACCGACGCGCGGGGCGCGAAACCCAGGTCGGTGAGCGTGCGGCCGGGGAACATGTGCAGGAACACCCGTTCGTAGGCATAGTTGGGGCAGCGGATCTCGCCGGCCTCGACTCGTCCGATGTAGCGGGCGTCACAGCTGACCCGCTCGCCGATCTCCCGGGCGGCCCGTCGAACCAGCGCGGCGAACTCGGCGGGTGAGCGGTGGCCCCGCAGGCTCCGGAAGGCGAGGTTGGGCCGTGGGGGCCGGTTGGGCCGGGGCGTGGGCACCGTTGACGACGCCATGGCCGGGTCCTCTCGTGCGAACCGTCGAACCATGCCGGAGACGATCAGTTCAACCATGTGATCGCCCTGTTCCCGGCGAGCAAGAACGTACCTGCTGTGGCCGGGCCGCCACGCGGTGTTTAGCTACAAACCGGATATCTCATCCGTGATCTGCCATGAACTGCCATCCTTTGCGGCGGACTTCCGCCGTAGCCGTTGACTTGGTTCGGCGTTGAGCACGGTAGACCGCAATGAGGTGTTCCGTCCCGTTCGTGGAGGCCGGCATGGAGACCAGCCAGGGCAACGTTCCCCGTACGCCGTGCGAGGTGGTGACCGTGCCGGCGAGGCAGGGCCTGGAGGCGGTGGACATCCTGCGGCGGGGCGCGGTCGACGGCGTCGGACCGGTGCTGCACGACGACGGGGGCGACACTCTGGCGTTCGTGGTGCCGGCGGGCACGGCCGCCGCGTGGGACATGCCGGGCAGCGTCTGCATGGAGACCGAGGGACGCGGACTGCGGCTGAACCCCGAGCCGCCGGTGGCGGGCTCGGACTGGCTGCTGCCCCCCGGCGAGGCCGACCTCGCCACCGACCCGGCGGCGCTGCGCAGGGCGCTGGGCGAGGCGGCCAGGATGATCGAGGCGGCGGACAGCCGAGAGTGACCACGTGAGTGACCGGGGGCCCACCCCGCACAACCACCCACGGCCTGCGAAAATGACCGGATGGGAAGGTCCAGGAACACCCGGCGCGGGCGGGACGCCGCCGAAGCCGTCGTCGAGAGCGTCGACGGCGGGCTCGCCCAGCTGATCCCCGACCGGGACCGGGCCCGGGCCTGGACGCTGCTGATCGACGGGGCGCCGCAGTCGCACGTCGACCTCGACGACCCGGCGTATCTCTCCTTCGAGTACCAGCGGCGGCTCGGCCATGTCATCGACCTCGTCGCGCCGCCCGGCCGCCCGATCCACGCCGTGCACCTCGGCGGCGGCGCCCTCACCCTCGCCCGGTACGTCGCCGCCACCCGCCCCCGCTCCACCCAGCAGGTCGTCGAGCGGGACGCGAGCCTCGTCCAACTGGTGCGGCGGGAACTGCCGCTGGACCCGGCGGCGCGGATCCGGGTGCGGTCCGCGGACGCCCGGGAGGGGCTGGCCAAGGTGCCCGACGGATGGGCCGACCTGGTCATCGCCGATGTGTTCAGCGGGGCCCGGACCCCGGCCCATCTGACCTCGACCGAGTTCCTCGACGACGTCCGCAGGACGCTTCGGCCCGACGGCGTCTACGCCGCCAACCTCGCTGACGGCCCGCCGCTCGCCCATCTGCGCGGCCAGATCGCCACCGCCGCCGCCCGGTTCGCCGAGCTCGCCCTGGTCGCCGACCCGACCGTGCTGCGCGGCAAGCGGTTCGGCAACGCGGTGCTGGTGGCCGCCGACCATCCCCTCCCGGTCGCCGAACTGACCCGCCGCGCCGCCTCCGACCCGCACCCCAGCCGCGTCGAACACGGCCGCGCGCTCACCGACTTCACGGGCGGTGCCGTACCCGTCGTCGACGCCTCGGCCGTGGCCTCACCGGCACCGCCGCCGTCGGTGTTCCGGTAGCGAACCCGTAGCCCGCAATGCCCCACCGGTCGTCCCATACGTGCCGACTAATACGTCCCGACTAATACGTCCCGACCTCCACCCGGGGCGGCCCGTCGTGCCAGGTGCAGAACACCGACACCCGGTCCGCGCCCGAGGTGAACTCGACCCGGATCCAGCTCTCGGTGGTCCACGTCTGCATCGACCAGCCGGGGCCCGGGGTGGCCGAGACCAGGCTCGCGGACGTCGTACCCAGGTCGAAGACCACCCGGCCGCCGTCGGTGTCGTAGCTCTTGACGCGGCCGGAGGCGGGCGGTGCGGTGGACGGCTTCTTGGCGGGCGCCTGGGACGAGGGGGCCGGGCTCGGCGAGGGGCTGGAAGTGGCGTCGGGCGCCGGGGACGGCCGGCTCGTCGCCGGTGGCAGCGCCTTCGGCTTCTCGGTGGTCGTCTCGCCGCCCGCCGTGATGGGCAGGGCGCGCGGCGGGTCGTAGGCCGTGCCCGCCATCACCGTGTGGACACCCCACCACGACAGCGTGGCCGCCGCGCCGGTGGCGAGCGACCAGGCCAGTAGGTGTACGAGTCCTCTGCGCATCGCGGGCCATCCTGCCTCACGCACCCCGTGGGTGTCGTCCGGTTGTCCACAGGGGCGGAGTTGTCCACAGGCTCCGGTCCGGCCCGGTGGCATGGCGTACGGTGCGGCGCATGGCAAGTGTGCTCGTGGTCGAGGACGACCAGTTCGTACGCTCGGCGCTCATCCGGCAGTTGACCGACGCCGCCCACACGGTGCGCAGCGTCGGGACGGCGCTGGAGGCGCTGCGCGAGGTCGCCCATGTCCGCTTCGACCTGGTCATCCTCGACCTCGGACTGCCGGACCTGGACGGCTCGGAGGCGCTCAAGATGCTGCGCGGCATCACCGACGTGCCGGTGATCATCGCCACGGCGCGCGACGACGAGGCGGAGATCGTCCGACTGTTGAACGCGGGCGCGGACGACTATCTGACCAAGCCGTTCTCCGTCGAGCACCTGTCGGCCCGGATGGCCGCCGTGCTGCGCCGCTCCCGTGCGGGCGCCGGTGAGGCGTCGACGGCCGGTGTGCTGCGCGTCGGCGGTCTGACCGTCGACCCGCTGCGCCGCCAGGCGGAACTCGACGGCGTACGACTCGACCTCACCCGCCGCGAGTTCGACCTGCTGGCCTTCCTGGCCGGCCGGCCAGGGGTCGTCGTGCCGCGCCGCGAGCTGCTCGCGGAGGTGTGGCAGCAGTCGTACGGCGACGACCAGACCATCGACGTCCATCTGTCCTGGCTCAGAAGGAAACTGGGCGAGACGGCCGCCAGTCCCAGGTATCTGCACACCCTGCGGGGCGTCGGGGTGAAGCTCGAACCGCCGGGCGGGACGGAGCCGATGCCATGAGGTGGGCCCTGGTCAAGGTCTGTCTGGCCGTCACCACCATGGTCGTGGTGGCGTTCGCGGTGCCGCTCGGGCTGGTCGTGAAGGAGATGGCCCGGGACCGCGCCTTCTCCAACGCCGAGCGGGAGGCCGCCGTCGTCGTGCCCGCGCTGTCCATCACCACCGACCGCGAGCAGCTGGAGCGGGTCGTCGCCTCGGCGGGCGCGGACGACGGACTGGCCGTGCACATACCGGCCGGCGAGGGCCGGGCCGCCGTCGACCTCGGCCGGCAGCGGGCCGGCGCCGAGGACATCGCGGCCGTACGGAAGCTGGGGCGGGCCTCCACCACCGAGGTGCCCGGCGGTTCCGCGCTGTTGCAGCCGGTCGCGCTGGGCCTGGGCACCGTGGTGATCGAGGTGTTCGTCCCGGAGTCGGAGGTCACCAACGGCGTCGGCACGGCCTGGGCGGTGCTCGCCGCCGTCGGCGCCGCGCTGGTCGTCGGCTCCGTCGCGGTCGCCGACCGGCTGGGTGTACGGATGGTGCGCCCGGCGAGGCGGCTGGCCGAGGGGGCGCAGGAACTGGGGGAGGGGCAGCTGGGCGCACGGGTTCCGGAGGCGGGGCCGACCGAACTGCGGCGGGCGGCGGTCGCGTTCAACTCCATGGCCGACCAGGTCGTACAGCTCCTCGCGAACGAGCGGGAGCTGGCGGCGGATCTGTCGCACCGGCTGCGCACCCCGCTGACCGTGCTGCGGCTGAACGCGGCCTCGCTCGGCGACTCGCCGGCCGCCGACCAGACCCGGGCGGCGGTCGCGCAGTTGGAGCGTGAGGTGGACACCATCATCCGTACGGCCCGGGAGGCCAAGCCGCAGACGGCGACCGCCGGTCCGGGCGCCGGGTGCGACGCGGCCGAGGTGGTGCGGGAGCGGATGGCGTTCTGGTCGGCGCTCGCCGAGGACGAGGGCCGCAAGGTGCGCCTGGCCGGGGTGGACCGCCCGGTGCGGATACCCGTGGCCCGCGCCGACCTCGCGGCCGCGCTGGACGCCCTGCTCGGCAATGTCTTCCGGCACACCCCGGAGGGCACCGCCTTCGCGGTCGACGTGCACAACGGCGAGGACGCGGTGATCGTGCTCGTCTCCGACGCGGGGCCCGGCATAGCGGACCCGGAGGCGGCGATGGCGCGCGGGCGGGGGTCCGGGAGCGACGGCTCGACCGGGCTCGGGCTGGACATCGTGCGGCGGCTCGCGGAGTCGACCGGTGGGGATGTGCGGATCGGGTCGTCGGTGCTGGGCGGGACCGAGGTGCGGATCTGGATCCAGTTGGACGGGCGGGGGCGGACGCCCGCCCGGCGGGGGCATCGGGGGGCGGTGCGGCGGCGCCGAGGGGGCCGGGCGGTCATCGGCTTTAACCGTTCCCGATCCCTGCCTTAAGCGCACCCTAAGATCCTCGACGGCGGTCCAGGTCGGGCGGTTTGCCCGATTCCGGATCACTAGCGTGCTGCCGCATCCCACTCCCGTGAGCAGCGAAGGCAGGCACGCCATGAATACGCACCGGCGCAGGATCAGCGGCAGGAACAAGGTGATCGGCGGGGTCGTCGCGGCGGCCGTCGTCGGCGGTGGTGTCGTCCTGTTCACCAGCACCGCCCAGGCCGCCGGGGTCGGCGCCGCGTACACGAGGACCAGCGAGTGGTCGACCGGGTACACCGCGCAGTACGTCGTCACCAACAACAGCGGCCGGGCGAAGGCCGACTGGACGCTGGAGTTCGACCTGCCGTCCGGGGCGGGGATCGGCTCGCTGTGGAACGGCGAGTCGAGCGTGAGCGGTCGGCATGTCACCGTGAAGCCGCCGGCGTGGGACACGGACGGGCTGGCGGCCGGGGAGTCGGTCACCGTCGGCTTCGTCGTCAACGGCACGGCCGACCCGACCGGTTGCCGTATCGACGGCGCGACCTGCTCCGCCGACGGCGGCGCCACCCCCGAGCCCAGCGGCCGCCCGACCCAGACACCGACGCCGACCCAGACGCCGACGCCGACCCGGACACCGACGCCGACCCAGACGCCGACCCAGCCCCCCGCCTCGACGGCGCCCCCCGCTCCCACTCCCTCACAGAGCACCGGCACCCCCACCGCCGCCGCCTTCGCCCCCTACGTCGACACCTCCCTCCACCCCGCCTTCGACCTGCTGGCGAGCGCCCGCGCCACCGGCGTCAAGCACTACAACCTCGCCTTCATCACCGACGGCGGTGGCTGCACACCGAAGTGGGGCGGGGTGACGGACCTGGCGAGCGACGCGGTGGCCGCCCAGATCGGAGCCCTGCGTGCCCAGGGCGGCGATGTCCGGGTCTCCTTCGGCGGCGCGGCCGGCTCGGAACTGGGCACCACCTGCGCCTCGGTGGAGGCGCTGGCGGCGGCGTACGGCAAGGTGGTGGACGCGTACGGACTGACGAAGGTGGACTTCGACGTCGAGGGCGGTGCGCTGCCCGACGCGGCCGCCAACACCCGCCGCGCCCGGGCGATCGCCGAGCTGCAGCGGCGCCACCCCGGCCTGGACGTGTCCTTCACGCTCCCGGTGATGCCGGAGGGGCTCACCCAGCACGGCGTGGACCTGCTCGCGGACGCCAAGGCGAACGGCGTGCGGATCGGCGCGGTCAACATCATGGCGATGGACTACGGGCCGGCGTACAGCGGCGACATGGGCACCTACGCCGAGCAGGCGGCCACGGCCACCCAGGCGCAGCTCAAGAGCGTGCTGGGGCTGAGCGACAGCGCGGCCTGGAAGACGGTCGCCGTCACCCCGATGATCGGTGTCAACGACGTCACCACGGAGGTCTTCAGGGTCGACGACGCGTCGCAGCTGGTGGCCTTCGCGAGGGCCAAGGGCCTCGGCTGGCTGTCGATGTGGTCGGCGACCCGTGACAGGCAGTGCGCGGGTGGTGCGAAGAACTACGCGGACGCGACGTGCAGTTCGATCGTCCAGGAGCCGTTCGCGTTCTCGAAGGCGTTCGCGGCCCACCGCTGATCGATCACCGGCGGTCGCAAAACACCACGAACGGGGTGCTTTCGAGCGCCCCGTTCGGCATTGCCGATTACGTTTCGACAACTGACCCCGGCCGCTCTTGACGCATGACAGGACAAACGGCTGTCATATCGCCCATCGTGTTCGGTCTAGTTTGTTTCTGATCGGTTACGACTGAATGCGATGTGGTCACCCCTGGCCAACACCCCCAGGAGCCGTTCATGTCCCTCGCCCTCCCCTCCCCGAGCCGCCGCACCCTGCTGCGCGGCATAGCAGGCGCCACCGTTCTGGGCGCCGGAGTTCCCCTGCTGAGCGCCTGTGGCGGCAGCGGCACCTCGTCCGACCCCAAGACCGTCACCCTCGGCTCCAAGGCGTCGGACCCGGTGCCGAAGAAGGCGTTCGCCGAGATCTACGCGGCGTTCCAGAAGGAGTCCGGGCTCACGGTCGACGTGAACACCAAGGACTCCAACACCTTCCAGGAGCAGATCAACGCCTACCTCCAGGGCACCCCGGACGACGTGTTCACCTGGTTCGCGGGCTACCGCATGCAGTTCTTCGCGGCCAAGGGCCTGGCCACCCCGATCGACGACGTCTGGACGAAGATCGGGGACAACTTCCCCGAGGCGATGCACAAGCTGAGCAAGGGCGAGGACGGCAAGTACTACTTCGTGCCGCTGTACTCGTACCCGTGGGCCGTCTTCTACCGGAAGAGCGTCTTCCAGCAGTACGGCTACGAGGTCCCCACCACCTGGGACGCCTTCGTCGCCCTGTGCAAGCAGATGCAGAAGGACAAGCTCGTCCCCATCGCCTTCGGCGACAAGGACGCCTGGCCCGCGCTCGGCACCTTCGACCAGATCAACTTCCGCAAGAACGGCTACGACTTCCACGTCGACCTGATGGCCGGCAAGGCCGCCTGGACCGACGCCAAGGTGCGCTCCGTCTTCGACCTGTGGGCCGAGATCCTCCCCTACCACCAGGAGGGCGCCGTCGGCCGCACCTGGCAGGACGCCGCACAGACCCTGGCCTCGAAGAAGGCCGGCATGTACCTCCTGGGCACCTTCGTGGGCCAGCAGTTCACCGACCCGAGCGCCCTGGAGGACCTCGACTTCTTCGCCTTCCCGGAGATCGACCCGGCGTACGGGCAGGACACCGTGGAGGCGCCCACCGACGGCTTCATGATGAGCAAGAGCCCGAAGAACAAGACGGGCGCCGTCCAGCTCATGGAGTACCTGGGCACCCCGGCCGCCGAGGAGATCTACCTCAAGGCCGACCCCAGCGTGGTCGCCGCCTCCACCAAGGCCGACACCTCCGCGTACACCCCGCTGCAGAAGAAGGCGTTCGAGATGATCAGCGGCGCCAAGAGCCTCACCCAGTTCATGGACCGTGACAGCCGGCCGGACTTCACCTCCACCGTGATGCAGCCCGCGCTGCAGAAGTTCGTCCGCGACCCCAAGGGGGTCGACAGCCTGCTGTCCTCGATCGAGCGGCAGAAGAAGACGATCTTCGCGTCGGAGTGACGGTCCCCATGACCACCGACACCACCACGAAGAACCCGGAGGCGGCCGCCGTGCCGCCTCCGGGCGCTGCCCCGGCCGGGCGGCGAGCTGCGCGGGGCCACCGGCGCCTGCTCACCGCCCGAGACCGGCTCACGCTCGGCCTCATGGCCGGCCTGCCGACGATCCTGCACGTGGCCCTCGTCTGGGTCACCGCGCTCGCCTCGATCGCCCTCGCCTTCACCAACTGGAACGGCATCGGCTTCGACTCCATCCAGTGGGTCGGACTGGACAACTTCCGGGAGCTGTTCACCAACAACCCGCAGTTCTGGCCCGCCGTCCAGCACAACGTCGTCTGGTTCGTCGTCCTCATCCTGATCCCCACCCCGCTCGGCCTGTTCCTGGCCGTCCAGCTGGACAAGAAGATCCGCTTCAGCCGGGTCTACCAGACCGCGTTCTTCCTGCCGGTCGTGCTGTCCATGGCGGTCATCGGGTTCGTCTGGCAGCTCGTCTACAACCCCGACACGGGCCTGATCAACAGCATCATCGGCGCCAACGAGCCCGGCCACTACATCGACTGGATCGGCGACCCGGACCTCAACCTCTGGGCCGTCCTCATCGCCGCCTCCTGGCGGCACACCGGCTACATGATGATCCTCTACCTGGCCGGCCTGAAGAGCGTCGACCCGTCCCTGCGGGAAGCCTCCGCGCTCGACGGCGCGAACGAGTGGCAGACGTTCAAGAACGTCATCTTCCCGACCCTGCGCCCCACCAACACCGTCGTCCTGGTCGTCACCATCATCGAGGCGCTGCGCTGCTTCGACCTGGTGTTCGTCTTCAACAAGGGCGCCGAGGGCACCGAACTGCTGTCGATCCTCGTCACCAACAACATCATCGGCGAGTCCAGCCGGATCGGGTACGGCTCCGCGATCGCCGTCGTCCTCCTCCTCATCTCGCTCGTCGTGATCATCCCGTACCTGGTGGCCACCTTCCGGAAGGAGCGGCGCGCATGAGCACCCTCGCTCTCAAGAACCCGGAGCGCCGCAAGCCGATGCGCCCGGGACGGATCCTGCTGCACATCGTCCTCGCCAGCATGGCCCTGGCCTGGCTGGCGCCGCTGCTCTGGGCGATCTACTCGGCGATGCGGCCGTACGCGGAGACGAGCGAGAAGGGTTACGTCTCCCTCCCCGACACGCTCAACCTCGACAACTTCACGAACGCGTTCGAGCAGTCGGAGATGACGCACTACTTCGTCAACACGGCGATTGTCGCCGTGCCGGCGGTGCTGCTCACCCTCTTCCTGTCGTCGATGGTCGCCTTCTACGTCAGCCGCTTCGACTTCCGCCTCAACCTCGCCCTGCTGCTGGTCTTCACCGCCGGCAACCTGCTCCCGCAGCAGGTCATCATCACCCCGCTGTACCGGCTGTACCTGCTCATCGACCTGCCCGGCATCACCATGAGCGGCAAGCTGTACGACTCCGCGCTCGGCCTCGTCCTCATCCATGTGGCGTTCCAGTCCGGGTTCTGCGCGTTCGTGCTCAGCAACTACATGCGCTCCCTGCCGCACGAGCTGACCGAGGCCGCCCTCGTCGACGGCGCCTCGGTGTGGCGGCAGTACTGGCAGATCGTGCTGCCCCTGTGCCGCCCCGCCATTGCCGCCCTCGCCACCCTGCTGTCCATCTGGATCTACAACGACTTCTTCTGGGCACTCGTCCTGATCTCCACCGGCGAGAACATGCCGATCACCTCGGCCCTCAACAACCTCTCCGGCACCTACTTCACCGACCCCAACCTGGTCGCCGCGGGCGCCCTGCTCACCGCGATCCCGACCCTGATCGTGTACTTCGTGCTCCAGCGGCAGTTCGTCAGCGGACTCACGCTGGGTGCCAACAAGGGCTGACGAGCCCTTCATCGAAAGAGACCCCCGTGCACAACCCCTTCACCCCCGTCGCCACCGTCCCCGTGGACCCGCGCCGCGCCCGGGTCCACGAGGAGGGCTGGCAGTCCTGGAGCCCCAGCGGCACCTACGCCCTCGACGCGACCCCGTACCGTCCGACCAACGACAACTGGGCGACGGTCTGCTACCGGCCGGGGCGCACGGTCCCGCCGGGCGCCTTCCAGGGGGAGGGCCTGCTGGCGCTCGACCCCGGCGACGGCGGCCCGGTCCGGCTGTGGGCGGCACCGGACCCGCAGCACGCCGTGCCGTCCATCCGCCTGACCGTCCGGGACGGCGGCCGCACGGCGGAGATCACCGCGGACGGGCCGGTGAAGGAGTGGACCGGGGACGGCATCCAGGCGGTGCTCGCCGCCTGGGCCGAGACCCTGGGGCGATCGGCACCGCGCCCCGCCCCCACCGTCTGGTGCTCCTGGTACGAGTACTTCACCGCCGTCACCGAGGACGACATCCACGAGAACCTCCGCGCGATGGACACCCTCGACCTGCCCATCGACGTCGTCCAGATCGACGACGGCTACCAGAAGGCCCTCGGCGACTGGCTCACCCTCTCCGGCCGCTTCCGCTCCCGCGCCGGCATCGCCGACGCGATCCGCGCCCGAGGCCGCCGGGCCGGCATCTGGACGGCGCCCTTCCTGGTCGACCCGGACAGCGAACTGGCCGCCGAACACCCCGACTGGCTGGTCCGCGACCCCGACGGCGGCTTCACCCACGCCGGCCGCAACTGGGGCCACGACCTGCGCGTCCTCGACACCACCCACCCCGCCGCCGCGGCCTGGCTCACCGACGTCTACGCGACCCTGCGCGCCGAGGGCTACGACTACTTCAAGGTCGACTTCCTCTACGCGGGCGCCCTGGACGGCGTACGCCACACCCGCGCCGACGCGCTGACCGCTTACCGCACGGGCGTGGCACTGATCCGCGAGGCCATCGGCGAGGACGCCTACCTCCTCGGCTGCGGAGCCCCCATCCTGCCGTCCATCGGCCTGTTCGACGCGATGCGGGTCAGCCCCGACACGGCCCCGCACCGCCGCCCCGAGGCCGACGACTACAGTCAGCCCGGCCAGGACCCCGCCGAGTTCACGGGCGCTGCCCGCCAGTGGCAGCACGGCCGCCTCTGGACCAACGACCCCGACTGTCTGATGGCCCGTCCGGCCGTGGAGACCCGTGAGCGCTGGGCCGCGCACGTCGAGGCGACCGGTGGCCTGATGGCCTCCAGCGACCGCCTGCTGTCGCTGGACCAATGGGGAGTGGAGACGACTCGCCGTCTCCTGGGAGGAGCTGACGCATGCTGAACATCGACGGCATCGCCTACGGCGGTGACTACAACCCCGAGCAGTGGCCCGAGGAGGTCTGGGCCGAGGACATGCGCCTGATGCGGGAGGCCGGGGTCAACCTGGTCAGCGTCAACATCTTCGCGTGGGCGCTGCTGGAGCCACGCGAGGGCGAGTACGACTTCACCCGCCTCGACAAGATCCTCGACCTGCTGCAGGCCAACGGCATCGCCGCCGACCTCGCCACCCCCACGGCGGCACCCCCGGCCTGGTTCTTCCGCGCCCACCCCGAGGCGCTCCCCGTCGACCGGGACGGCCGCACCCTGTCGTACGGCAGCCGCCAGACGTTCTGCCCGTCCAGCCCCGCCTACCGCGAGGCCGCCCTGCGGATCGCCGGCGTACTCGCGGAGCGCTACGCCGGCCACCCGGCGCTGGCCATGTGGCACATCCACAACGAGTACGGCTGCCACAACGCCGAGTGCTACTGCGACACCAGCGCGGCGGCGTTCCGGACGTGGCTGCGCGAGAAGTACGCCGAGGACCTGTCCGCCCTCAACCACGCCTGGGGCACCACCTTCTGGAGCCAGTGGTACTACGACTGGGAGGAGATCCTCCCGCCCCGCCCGACCGGTGCCGTCCCCAACCCCACCCACCAGCTGGACTGGCGCCGCTTCTGCTCGGACGCGCTGCTGTCCCTGTGCACGGCCGAACGCGACGTCCTGCGGGCCGCGGCCCCCTCGACCCCCGCCACCACCAACTTCATGGTGATGAGTGGCTTCGACGCCCTGGACTACTGGCGCTGGGCGGCCGAGCTGGACATCGTCTCCAACGACCACTACCTGATGTCGGCCGACCCGGCGTCGCAGATCGACATCGCGATGAGCGGCGACCTGGTCCGCTCCCTGGCGGGCGGTGACCCCTGGCTGCTGATGGAGCACTCCACCGGCGCCGTGAACTGGCAGCCCGTCAACCGCGCCAAGAACCCCGGCGAGCTGCGCCGCAACGCCCTCGCCCATGTGGCGCGCGGCGCGGACGGCATCGCCTACTTCCAGTGGCGGGCGGCGAAGGCCGGCGCAGAGCAGTGGCACTCGGCGATGCTCCCGCACGCGGGCACCGACAGCCAGATCTGGCGGGACGTCGTCCGACTCGGCGCCGACCTGCGGGCGCTGGCGGAGGTCAAGGGCAGCCGGGGCACCGCCGAAGTGGCCGTCGTCCATGACTGGGACTCACGCTGGGCCGTGGAACTCCCCTCCCAGCCCACCGAGATGCTCCGCCACCTGGAACAGCTCCGCTCCTGGTACGAGCCCCTGTGGCGGGCGGGCATCGCCGTCGACTTCGTCCGCCCGGACGCGGACCTCTCCCGGTACCGCCTGGTCCTCGCCCCCAGCCTCTACCTGGTGACCGACGCGGACGCCGCGAACCTCACGTCCTTCGCCGAGCGCGGCGGCACCCTCGCCGTCGGCTTCCACAGCGGCATGGTCGACGAGAACTGCCACGTCCGGCTCGGCGGCTACCCGGGCGCCTTCCGCACGGCCCTCGGCGTCCGCACCGACGAACTCTTCCCCCTCCTCCCCGGCGAGACCCGCACCCTCACCGACGGCGCCACCGCGACCCTCTGGTCGGAACGCCTCCGCCTGGAAGGCGCCGAGGCGGTGACGTCGTACACGGACGGCCCCCTGGCAGGCGTCCCCGCGGTCACCCGCCACACCCACGGCACCGGAACGACCTGGTACCTGGCGACCCACCCGGACGCCGACACCCTGGCGGCACTCCTGGCCCGCATGTGCGCGGAGTCGGACGTACACCCGGTCCTGGACGGGATCCCCGAGAACCTGGAGGCGGTCCGCCGCCGGGGCGAGGACGCGGACTACCTGTTCCTGATCGACCACGGGGGCGAGGGCGCGGAGGTGCGGGTGCCGGCCGACGCCGTGGAACTCCTGACCGGGAAGCCGGTGCCGGAGGGCCTCCTGCGGTTGGCACCGGGCGAGATCGCGGTCGTACGCGTCGCCCCGCGCCCCTGAGGGGGGCGCGGGGCTCCGGGCGCACTCAGTCGGAATCCACCGCCGGCAACACCCCCGACTGAGCCGCCCGCCCGTACCACCGCGCACTGGACTTCGGCGTCCGCTTCAACGTCGCGTAGTCCACGTACACCGCCCCGAACCGCTTCTCATAGCCGTACGCCCACTCGAAGTTGTCCAGGAGGGACCACAGGAAGTAGCCGCGCACGTCCGCGCCGTCGGAGATGGCGTGGCGCACCGCCGAGAGGTGGCCGTGCAGGTAGGCGACGCGCTCGGGGTCGTGGACGGTGCCGTCGGGGTCGGGCTTGTCGTCGTAGGCCGCGCCGTTCTCGGTGATGTAGAGCGGCAGGCCCGGGGCCTCGCTCGTGTAGCGCATGATCAGCTCGTGCAGGCCCGTCGGGTCGACGGTCCAGCCCATCTCCGTGCGGTCGCCCGGGGTCTGGTGGAAGGCGACGTCGTCGGCGCCGGGCCACGGGGAGTGACTGCTGGCGCCGTGGCCGTCGGCGCGCGGGCCGTCGGGGGCGTTCCGCGCGTCGGAGACCAGCGTCGGGGAGTAGTAGTTCAGGCCCAGCGCGTCCAGGGGCTGGTTGATGGTCTGGAGGTCGCCGTCCAGGACGTACGACCAGTCGGTGACAGAACGGGTCCCCTCGAACAGCGAGTCCGGGTACGCGCCGTGCAGGATCGGCCCGTGGAAGACACCGTTCGCCAGGTCGTCGATCCTGCGCGCCGCCGCCAGGTCGGCCGGGTCCTGGCTGAGCGGCCGTACGACCGAGGGGTTGAGGCTGATCGCCACCTGGTTGCGGGCCGGCATCACCGAGCGCAGGGCCGAGGCACCCAGCCCGTGCGCCAGGTTGAGGTGGTGCGCGGCGCGCAGCGAGGCCAGCGGGTCGGTGCGGCCGGGCGCGTGCACCCCGGAGCCGTAGCCCAGGAAGGCGCTGCACCACGGCTCGTTGAGCGTGATCCAGTGCTCCACCCGGTCACCGAGCGCCTCGCCGACGATCTGCGCGTACTCGGCGAACCGGAACGCGGTGTCCCGCTCCGGCCAGCCGCCCGCGTCCTCCAGCTCCTGCGGCAGGTCCCAGTGGTAGAGGGTGATCGCCGGCTTGATGTCGTGCGCGAGCAGCTCGTCGACCAGCCGGCGGTAGAAGTCCAGACCCCGCTGCACGGCCGGCCCGCGGCCCGTCGGCTGCACCCGCGACCAGGAGACGGAGAAACGGTACGCGGACAGGCCCAGCTCCGCCATCAGCGCCACGTCCTCGCGGTAGCGGTGGTAGTGGTCGACAGCGATGTCACCGGTCTCGCCACCGGCGGTCTTGCCCGGGGTGTGGCTGAAGGTGTCCCAGATCGACGGGGTGCGGCCGTCCTCCTGTACCGCCCCCTCGATCTGGTACGCCGATGTCGCGGCGCCCCAGAGGAAGGCGGGAGGAAAGGTCACGGGGTTCTCCGGCTGTGCGGACTCAGGCATGGAAGCGCTCCCATAGGTGGTCGTCGAGACCGACGAGGAATGAGGGGGGATGGGGAGGAGGAGAGAAGAACGAACAGGAGGAAGGAAGGGAAGGAGAAAGGGGCCGAGGCTGCGGTGACCCGGCCCCTGGAGAAAGCGGGGCGGCGGGCCTAGCCCTTGACCGCGCCCTGCATGATCCCGCCCACGATCTGCTTGCCGAAGATCGCGAAGACCAGCAGCAGCGGCAGCGTGCCGAGCAGCGCGCCCGCCATGATCAGGGACTGGTCGGGCGTGTACCCGCGGCCGAGACCCGCCACCGCGACCTGCACGGTCGGGTTGCCGGTCTGGGTCAGGACCAGGAACGGCCACAGGAAGTCGTTCCATGTCTGGACGAACATCAGCATGCCGAGCACGGCCATCGCCGGGCGGGCGGCCGGGAAGACCACGTGCCACACCACTCGCCAGCTGCTCGCCCCGTCCACCCGGGCCGCCTCGATGATCTCGTCGGGCAGCGCCTGGATCAGGTACTGCCGCATGAAGAACACACCGAACGCGCTCACCAGCGACGGGAAGATCACCGCCTGCAGCTGGTCCGTCCAGTCCAGCTTGGCGACCATCATGTACAGCGGGATCACGCTCAGCTGCGGCGGCACCATCATCGTGCCGATCACGATCAGCATCATCGCGTTACGGCCCTTGAAGCGCAGCTTGGCGAAGGCGAACCCGGCGATCGTCGACAGGAAGACGATGGTCGCCGCCGACACACCGGCCACGAAGGTGGTGTTGATGAACGCCTCGCCGAGGTTCGCGTCGGTCCAGGCGATCTCGAGGTTGTCGAAGAGGTTGCCGCCGAACCAGAACGGCGGCGGGGTCTGCGCCAGCCGGTTGTTGTCACGGGACGCGGCGATCGCCGTCCACACCAGCGGGAACAGCGAGCCGATCGTGAAGAGGGCCAGGATCACGTAGGCGACCGGCCCGGCGTGCATCTGACCGCCGGCCCGCGCCGACTTGGGCCGGCGCACCTTCCTGGCGTTCGGCGGCGGGGTGTCCTCGGGTTTCGTCAGGGTCGTCGTCACGGCCGTACTCCTTAACTACTGGCGCGCAGCCGGCGCGAGATGACGTAGTTGATGATCCCGATGACGATGAGGATCAGGAACATCGTCCAGGCGATCGCCGACGCCCGGCCCAGGTGCTGGTTCACCCAGCCCTGCTCGTAGAGGTACAGGCCCAGCGTCTGGAACTGGTGCTCGGCGCCGCCCGACGCGCCCTTGTTCGCGTCGAACAGCAGCGGCTCGCCGAAGACCTGGCTGGCGCCGATCGTCGAGACGACCGCGGTGAACAGGATCGTCGGCCGCAGCGACGGCAGCGTGACATGGATGAACTGCTGCCAGCGGCTGGCCCCGTCGAGCGCCGCGGACTCGTACAGGTCCTGCGGGATCGCCTGCATCGCCGCCAGGTAGATCAGCGCGTTGTAGCCGGTCCAGCGCCAGATGATGATCGACGAGACCGCGATCTGCGAGGGCCACTTGTCGTTCTGCCAGTCGACCGGGTCGATCCCGACGGCGTCCAGCGCCCAGTTGATCATGCCGTAGTCGCGCCCGAAGAGCAGCACGAAGACGAGCGAGGCGGCCGCGATCGAGGTGGCGTACGGCGCCAGCATCACGACCCGGTAGAAGGTCGAGGCGCGCAGCTTGTAGTTGAGGATGTGCGCGATGCCCATCGCCATCAGCAGCTGCGGCACGGTCGAGATGATGCCGATGGTGAGGGTGTTGCGCGCCGCGTTCCAGAAGAAGTCGTCGTCGAAGATGCGCGTGTAGTTGCGCATCCCGACCCAGTTCATGTCGGTCGGCGCGGTCAGCTCCACCTGGTGCAGCGACGCCCAGCCCGTGTAGATCAGCGGGAACAGGCCGAAGGCGAGGAACAGCAGGAAGAACGGCGAGACGAAGGCGTACGGGCTCCAGCGCATGTCGCGCTGCCAGCGGCGGGACAGCCTCGCCCGGCGCCGCTTGTCCGCCTCGGTGGGCGGTGCTCCCGGCTCCGGGCGGGCCGGGGCCGCGCCCCCCTCCTCGGCGGGGGGCGCGGCGGTGTGGTGGCGGGTGGCCATACGGGTCACTTGTCCAGGTTGTTGTCGATGGTCTTGGTCGCCGTGTCCCAAGCCTCCTTCGGCGACTTGCCCTTCGTCACGAGGATGACGCCGTTGTCGGTCAGGCCCTGCTGGATGATCTGGTCCTTCGGGCCGATCACCTGCACCGGGGCGTCCTTGGCGGCCGCGGCGAAGACCTCGCCGATCGGGGAGTCACCGGTCATCTCGTTGGTCGCGCCGGTCACCTCGGGCATGGTGTACGCGGCCGGGGTGCTCGGGAAGCTGCCCTGCACCTTGAACAGCTTGGCCTGCTGCTCCGGCGCGGTCAGCCAGGCCACGAACTTCTGCGCCGCCTCGACGTTCTTGCCGCTCTTCGGGACGGCCAGGAAGGAACCGCCCCAGTTGCCGCCCTTGGGCGCGGTGGCCACCTCCCACTTGCCGGCCGACTCGGGCTTCGACTTGCCCTTGATCGTGCCGAGCATCCACGGCGGGCAGGCCACGGTGGCGAACTTGCTGTTGGCGATCGTCTGGTCCCACGACGGCTGGAACTGCGTCTGCGACTGGACCAGGCCCTCCTGCGCGGCCTTCGCGGTCAGGTCGAAGGCGGCCTTCACGGCCGGGTTCGTCTTGTAGATGATCTCGCCGGAGGCGTCGTAGAACTTCTCCTTCTCACTGCTGAGGATGGCGTTGATCAGACCGCCGGGGGAGTCCATGAAGAAGGTGCCCTTGGGCCCCTTCTCCTTGTACTGCCGGCCGACCTCGACGAACTTGTTCCAGTCGCCCGCCCACAGCTTGGAGACCTCTTCGCGGTCGGTGGGCAGACCGGCCTGCTGGAAGAGGTCCTTGCGGTAGCACAGGGCCATCGGGCCGACGTCGGTGCCCAGGCCGATGGTCTGGCCGTCCTTGGTCGTGGCCTGTTCCCACTTCCACTCCAGCCAGTTGCTCTTGTTCACGCCCGAAACCTTGGACATGTCCGTGAGCTTGTCGGCCTGGGTGGCGACGACCTCGGCGATGTTGCCGACCTCGACGGCCTGGATGTCCATCAGACCGCTGTTGGTGGTGAGGTGGTTCAGGAGCGCCGGGTAGTAGTTCTCGTTCCGCTCGATGACGTTCTCGGCGATCTTGATGTCGGGGTTGAGCTTCTCGTACTCGGCGTAGAGGCCGGCTTCCTTGAAGCCCATCGTGCCGAAAAGACCCAGCGTGATCGTGGTCTTGCCGCCGCCGCCGGACGACGAACCGCCGTTGTCGTCGTCGCCGCCGTCGTCGGCACAGCCGGCCAGCAACCCGGCGCCGAGCGACGCGACGGCCGCCAGGACGACCACCCTGCGGGTGGTTCGGGTACGTGCTCGCATTGCGTCCTCCTGTTGCCCTGACGTGCCGACCCCCCGGCCAACTGCATTGTTGGGCCCGTTAGTTCTGCGCTGCGGCTCGGGCGGGGAACGTGCGGGATGTGTATGTGTCAGGTACCGTGGGAGCGCTCCCACAAGTGATGTGTTGAAGAGTCGTCGGTTCCGGCGGGGGTGTCAAGGGTGGGGGCGCGGAAGGATGTGTTCAGTTATCGGCCTGTTAGCTAACTCCACGGGGTGAGAGCGGACAGGGTCTGGGCGGAGGGACATTTCACCCAGTTCAGCACAATTACCTCGTCCGGCGTACGAGCAAGAGGCCCGGTCGCCTGGACGGACAGGACTGTTAGATTCCAGGCCAGCGATACAGAGCGGCGGAAGGGCGGAGCCCATGTCAAGCCACGGAGCGCGGGGCCGGAGTGGCGGTCGGCCGACCCTGGAAGAGGTCGCCGCACGCGCCGGCGTCGGCCGGGGCACGGTCTCCCGGGTGATCAACGGCTCCCCGCGGGTCAGCGACGCGACACGCGCGGCGGTGGAGGCGGCGGTCGCGGAACTGGGCTACGTCCCCAACACGGCGGCCCGCGCCCTGGCCGCCAACCGCACGGACGCGATCGCGCTGGTGGTGCCGGAGCCGGAGACCCGCTTCTTCGCGGAGCCCTACTTCTCGGACATGCTGCGAGGCGTCGGCGCCGAACTCTCCGACACGGAGATGCAGCTCCTGCTGATCTTCGCGGGCAACGACCGCGAACGCCGCCGCCTGGCCCAGTACCTGGCCGCCCACCGGGTCGACGGCGTCCTGCTGGTCTCGGTCCACGCCGACGACCCGCTGCCCGACCTGCTCTCCCAGCTGGAGATCCCCGCGGTGATCAGCGGTCCCCGCTCGGCCGCGGAGACCCTCCCCTCGGTCGACTCCGACAACTACGGCGGCGGCCGCTCGGCGGTGGAGCACCTGCTGGGCAGGGGCCGCACCCGCATCGCGCACATCACCGGCCGTCTCGACGTGTACGGCGCCCAGCGCCGCGTCGACGGCTACCGCGACGCGCTGCGCGACGCGGGCCACGAGGTGGAGGAGAGCCTGATCGAGCCGGGCGACTTCACCGAGGAGGGCGGCCACGAGGCGATGACCCGCCTGCTGTCCCGCCACCCCGACCTCGACGCGGTCTTCGCCGGCTCCGACGTCATGGCGGCCGGCGCCCGCCAGGCACTGCGCGAGGCCGGCCGGGTCATCCCCGACGACGTCGCCCTGGTCGGCTACGACGACTCCGCCATCGCCCGCCACATGGACCCACCCCTCACCAGCGTCCGCCAGCCCATCGAGGACATGGGCCGCCGCATGCTCGACCTCCTCCTCACCGAGATCGCGGACCGCCGCCCGGCGGTCTCCCGTGGCCTGGAGCGCCGCCAGGTGATGGTGGCCACGGAACTGGTGGCGCGGGCGTCGTCGTAGGGGTGTTCCCCGAGGGAGCCGTCCGTGCAGGTGCCCGGGGCACCCCATCCGGGGTGCTGCGGGTGTTGCTGGTTCATGTGAGAGGTGAGAAACGCAATCAGCCGGTGATCTCGGGAGGAGATCACCGGCTGAATGGTGAGGGTGAGTGACGGGACTCGAACCCGCGGCATCCTGGACCACAACCAGGTGCTCTACCAGCTGAGCTACACCCACCATGACCGGCGGTTGACGTTGTCGTTTCCCCGACCGGCCGAGAAAAAGTGTACAGGGTCCGAAGGGGTGCTCGCGCACGGCTTTCGCGGGGACCGTGCGTGAGCCCGGGTTACCCGTGCTGAGCAGGCAGGACGTGCTTGGCGGCGATCGCCTTCGCGGTGTCCGAGTCCGGGCCGGGCTGCGGTACGAAGACGGCCTCGCGGTAGTAGCGCAGTTCCGCGATGGACTCGCGGATGTCGGCGAGGGCGCGGTGGTTGCCGTTCTTCTCCGGGCTGTTGAAGTAGGCCCGGGGGTACCAGCGGCGGGCCAGCTCCTTGATCGACGACACGTCGACGATGCGGTAGTGGAGGTACTCCTCGACCTTCGGCATGTCGCGCAGGAGGAAGCCGCGGTCGGTGCCGACCGAGTTGCCGCACAGGGGGGCCTTGCCGGGTTCCTTCACGTGTTCCCGTACGTAGGCCAGGACCTGTTCCTCGGCGTCCTCGAGCGTGGTGCCGTTCGGCAGCTCGGCGAGCAGGCCGGACGCGGTGTGCATCTGGCGTACCACCTCCGGCATCGTCTCCAGGGCGGCGTCCGGCGGGCGGATGACGATGTCCACGCCCTCGCCGAGGATGTTCAGCTCGGAGTCGGTGACGAGGGCGGCCACCTCGATGAGCGCGTCGTCGGACAGCGAGAGGCCGGTCATCTCGCAGTCGATCCACACCATGCGATCGTTCATGCGACCACCCTAAAGCTGGCGTCCGCTTTTGGGTGCCCTGCGTGGGGGCTGGGCTCGCTGGGGGCTCCGCCCCCAGACCCCCGGCCTTTGCCCACCCGCCACCCGTTTCCAGTGGGTGAAGAGGTGAGGCAAAGAAGAAAGCCGGGCGAATGTGATGGCCGGGGTGGAAGTGCCCCACCCCGGCCAACTCACTTCGTCACGCCCCGCTGCGCTGCCCCGGCAGCCCCACTCGGGCCGCGTACGGCTCCCGCGCGTGGTCCGCCGACAGGCCCGCCGCCGAGCCGACGGCGCTCGCGGCCGCGGCGGTGCGGCGGGTCTGCATCGGGACCGGGGGGTCCGGGTGGTGCAGACCGGGGGCCGTGCCGATCGTGGACGTGGTCGACGCGGACGCGGTTGGTGCCGAGGACAGCGGCGGGGGCGCCGGCTCGCTCTCCAGGCGTTCGCCCTGCGGCCGGCGCGCCCGGTACGCCGCCCGGTAGGCGGCCGGGGACGAGCCCAGCTGTCGGCGGAAGTGGCCGCGCAGGGCCACCGGGGAGCGGAAGCCGCAGCGGCCCGCCACCTCGTCCACCGAGTAGTCCGATGTCTCCAGCAGGCGCTGCGCCTGGAGGACCCGCTGGGTGATCAGCCACTGCAGCGGGGCACTGCCCGTGAGCGACCGGAACCTGCGGTCGAAGGTGCGGCGGCTCATGTACGCGCGCGCGGCCAGCGTCTCCACGTCGAACTGTTCGTGGAGGTGTTCCAGCGCCCAGGCGACGACCTCGGCCAGCGGGTCGGCGCCGATCTCCTCTGGTAAAGACCTGTCGAGGTAGCGCTCCTGGCCACCCGACCGGCGCGGCGGGACCACCAGGCGCCGGGCCAGCGCGCCCGCGGCCTCGTTGCCGTGGTCCGTCCGCACAATATGGAGACAGAGATCGATTCCGGCCGCCGTACCCGCCGATGTCAGCACGTCTCCGTCGTCGACGAAGAGCTCCCTGGGATCCACGTGCACCGACGGATAGCGTTTCGCCAGCGTCGGTGCGTACATCCAGTGGGTGGTCGCGGGCCGGCCGTCCAGCAGTCCCGCCGCCGCGAGGACGAAGGCGCCGGTGCACAGTCCCACTATGCGGGCGCCCTCCTCATGGGCTCGGCGCAGTGCGTCGAGCGCCTCCTCCGGCGGCGGGGACGTTATCGACCGCCAGGCAGGCACGACGACCGTGCCCGCCCGGGAGATCGCCTCCAGGCCGTGTGGTGCGGTCAGTTCCAGGCCCCCTGTGGTCCGCAGCGGGCCGTCCTCGCCGCCGCACACCAGTAGTCGGTAGCGCGGCACGCCGGCGTCCTGGCGGTCTATCCCGAACACCGACAGCGGAATGGAACTCTCGAAGATGGGGCCGCCGCTGAACAGCAGCACCGCGACGATCTCCTTGCGGCGGCGCCCGGAGAGCTTCCGGGTCGCGGCTTCCGGCGCGGCAGTGGAGTCGTGGCTCATCCTGCTAAGCCCCCCTCGGTGGTCGCGGCTCCTCGGTTGTGTGGCTCCTGCACGTTTCCCCTCGGTCCTGCACGAGTCCCCCGCCGTAGACAGTCAAGATCGAATCTACTGTGTCGCGTCGTGCCGGGGTGACCAGGTTCGCCACCCGGCACATTGTCGACATGGCAACTTGGCGTGAAGCATTCGATCACGAAGCGTTGCACTCGTGGGTCGTGCAGGGAAGTGCGCCTCGTGGCAGTGGCCGATCCGCGTAGGGTGCGCAGCGTCCCTGTGACCCTTTCCGTGCAGGTCAAACGGGGTGAGGGGGGTGGTGGGCGGCCCTGATACAGGGAGGCGCGAAGTTGGCTGAAAAGATACGGGCACGTGCGCGAAAACCGGTCAGCCGACCGGTGTGTTTTCCCCAGTGTGACGTGCGCCTCGACGGGAGCCCGTCCCGGTGCGGTGACGCAGGCCCCCAGGGGGCGCCTGCGACGCGTGTTCCTCGGAGAGCAGCCGGGCCGCGCCCCGCTCCGACTGCCGCAGCAGCACCCTGCACACTGCGGTGACCGCCGCGAGACCGAGCGCGGTGCCGGCCGCGCCCGCCAGGGAGGTGCCGCACCAGAGCAGGACCACCGGAACCAGCACACAGCTGAAGGCCGCCCAGCGGATGAGGTCGGTCACCTTCTCGTCGCTGGGGGCTGTCTCGGTCTCGGTACGGCGTGCTGCGGGCATGACGGGCTCCTGGCGTTCGGTCACCTGGTTCAACGCCCGTTCGATCACTCGGTCACTGCGTCGGCCACGGCCGGTGCGTGAATTCCGGATGTGAATGCTGTGCGAACCGCCTGTACGGGGCAGCGACCGTTGCGTTACGGGCGGACCCTCGTGCATGCTCCCTGGAACCCCGCGCACGGTGTGCGGGGCGCCCCCACAGCCCGTGCGGGATCTGGGCGGAGGAGGGAGTGCCGCCGTACCCTTGGGGGTATGGGGTTGGGAAGATGATTCCCGGACACAGCTCCGCCGCTCACTGTTGTCCCACCCACGAGGATCCGAACGCCGAGACAATCATGGCCGGTCACGAATTCTTCGAACCCGCGGACCGCAAGCGGCCCGTCGCCGACCCGACGGCGGCCGAGCCCCTGGCGGCGGAAGAGACACGCCCCAGTTGCGATCCCGCCTTCAAGCACGGTGTCGTCGTCGGCTTCGACGGCTCCACCTCCAGTGAGCGCGCCCTCGCCTACGCCATCGGCATGGCGAACCGTTCCGGCTCCGGCCTGATCATCGTGCATGTGGCGAACCGGCTGCCCACCACGGTCTGGGCCGGCTGTGAGCCGCCCGTCTTCGTGGATGTGCCGGACCACCGCACCGAGGTGCTGGGGCTGGAGTTGGCCTGTGCGGACTACCTGGCCGAGGTGCCCTGGATCCTCGTCGAGCGCGGCGGTGACATCTGCCACGAGCTGGAGGAGGTCGGCCGCGAGTACGAGGCCGACGCGATCGTCGTCGGCTCGACGCACGGCATCGTGGGGCGGATTTTCGGTTCCGTCGCCGGGCGGCTCGCCAAGCGCGCCAAGCGGCCGGTCGTTGTCATTCCGTAACTCCCCCTTTTCCCTGGTGAGATGAGCCGTGGGAAGCGGCAACTCCCTTGTGCGACCGGGTAAATCTACTCGCGCGTAGAGGTGTTTGTGCCCTTGTGAAGGGCATATACCGGTCACCGCGACAACTGCACATGCATGAAGGGAGCCCGCCGTGGACAACGACGTCTCTGCGGGAAGCACCACCACGATCGCCGGCCGACTCGCCCTCGGCGTCACCCTGTTGGCCTTCGGCCTCGGCAACACCGCCGTGATCGACGGCGTGACGGCGGCGGACGCCGTATCCATCGCCCACTACATCGGCGGCGTCGCGCTGTTCGTCGCCGGCCTGTTCGCCTTCCGTGACCGCGACGCGGGTACGGGTACGGCCTACGCGGCGCTCGGTGCCTTCTGGTTCACCTGGGCCGTGTCGGCCGGCAGCCAGGTCTCCGACAACGCGGCCGGGCTGTTCCTGCTGCTGTTCGCCCTCGTGGCGCTCTCCCTGACCGCGGCGGGCGGGGACCAACTGACGCGGGGTACCTACGGGTTGTTCCTGGTCGCGCTGGTGCTGATGGCGGTCTCGCGCTTCGCCGACGCGGACGCCCTTGGCGAGGCGGGCGGTTGGTTCGCGGTCGCGGCTGGTGCGGTCGCCTGGTACTCGGCGACCGCGGCTCTCGCGCACTGGCCCACCGCGCTGCCGAAGCGGGCTGCCGGTCGGGGTGTGACGGCCGCCGGCTGAATGGCAGCGGACCCCCGCGTGATGGGTGGCATCACGTGGGGGTCCGTTCTGTGGTCTTGCCTCTGCGGGCGCGTTGTGGTTGCTCGCGCCCACGCGGCGGAGCCGCACGTCGATACAGCCCCGCGCCCCTAAAGGGCCGACTACTCGACCGTGACCGACTTGGCGAGGTTCCTCGGCTTGTCGATGTCCCTGCCCAGGGACTTGGCCGTGTAGTACGCCAGGAGCTGCAGCGGGATGCCCATCAGGATCGGGTCGAGTTCGTCCTCGTTCTTCGGGACGACGATCGTGCGGTCGGCCTTCTCCTGGTTCTGGTGGGCCACGGCGAGGATCTGGCCCTGGCGGGCCTTGATCTCCTCCAGGGCGGCGCGGTTCTTCTCCAGGAGGTCGTCGTCGGGGACGATGGCGACCGTCGGGAGGGCGGGCTCGATGAGGGCCAGCGGGCCGTGCTTGAGCTCGGAGGCGGGGTACGCCTCGGCGTGGATGTAGGAGACCTCCTTGAGCTTCAGGGAAGCCTCACGGGCCACCGGGTAGCCCCGGACACGGCCGATGAAGAGCATCGAGCGGGCCTCGGCGAACTCCTCGGCCAGCTTCTCGATCTCCGCCTCGCCCTCCATGATCTCGGCGATCTGGCCGGGCAGCTTGCGCAGACCCTCGATGATCCGCTTGCCGTCGCGGACCGAGAGGTCGCGGGTGCGGCCCAGGTGCAGGGCGAGCAGGGCGAAGGCCACGCAGGTGTTGGTGAAGCACTTGGTGGAGACCACGCAGACCTCGGGGCCGGCGTGCACGTAGATGCCGCCGTCTGCCTCGCGGGCGATCGCCGAGCCGACCACGTTGACCACGCCCAGCACCCGGGCGCCCTTGCGCTTCAGCTCCTGGACGGCCGCCAGCACGTCGTACGTCTCACCGGACTGCGAGACGGCGATGTAGAGCGTGTCGGGGTCGACCACGGCGTTGCGGTAGCGGAACTCGGAGGCCGGCTCGGCGTCGGCGGGGATCCGGGCCAGCTCCTCGATCATCTGGGCGCCGATCATGCCCGCGTGGTACGAGGTGCCGCAGCCGAGGATCTTCACACGGCGGATCTGGCGCGCCTCGCGCGCGTCCAGGTTGAGGCCGCCGAGGTGCACGGTGGAGAAGCGGTCGTCGATGCGGCCGCGCAGCACGCGGTCCACGGCGTCGGCCTGCTCGTGGATCTCCTTGTGCATGTAGGTGTCGTGGCCGCCCATGTCGTAGGAGGCGGCCTCCCACTCGACGGTGGTGGGCTCGGCGGTGGTCCGGGTGCCCTCCGTGGTGTAGGTGCGGAAGTCGTCGGCCTTGAGGGTGGCCATCTCGCCGTCGTCCAGCGTCACTATCTGCCGGGTGTGGGCGACCAGGGCGGCGATGTCCGAGGCGACGAACATCTCCTTCTCGCCGATGCCGAGGACGACCGGCGAGCCGTTGCGGGCGACGACGATCCGGTCGGGGAAGTCGGCGTGCATCACCGCGATGCCGTAGGTGCCCTCGACCACGTGCAGGGCCTGGCGGACCTTGTCCTCCAGCTTCTCGGCCTGCGAGCGGGCGATGAGGTGGGTGAGGACCTCGGTGTCGGTCTCGGAGAGGAACTCGACGCCGTCCGCCTCCAGCTTGCGGCGCAGGTCGGAGGCGTTGTCGATGATGCCGTTGTGGACGACGGCGACCTTGCTGTCGGCCGACATGTGCGGGTGGGCGTTCACGTCGGAGGGGGCGCCGTGGGTGGCCCAGCGGGTGTGGGCGATACCGGTGGTGCCCTTGAAGCGGGCCGGGACCTTGGCTTCCAGGTCGCGCACGCGGCCCTTGGCCTTGACCATCTTCAGGCCCGCCGACTTCGGGGAGCTGACGACGATGCCGGCCGAGTCGTAGCCGCGGTACTCCAGGCGCTGCAGGCCCTCCAGGAGCAGCGGGGCGACGTCACGCTTCCCGATGTATCCGACGATTCCGCACATGTATGGGTATTCCTAGCCGTAGACGATGCGGCGCAGCTGCCGGAGGGTGAGCTCCGGCGGTGCCACCGCCCGGTATCTGAGGTCCGCCTCGATCCGTTCGAAGATCTCCGCGTTGACCAGGCCCTGGGCCTGGAGTTCGCGGTGGCGGCGACGGACGTATTCCTCGGTCGTCTCGTCGAAGTACGCGAGCACGTCCTGTACCACCCGCAGCGCCTCGCCCCTGTTCAGGGGCGTGGTACGCGTCAGATGATCAACAAGTTCGTCGTGCACCCGGTAGATCCTGGAGTAGCGGAGTGACTTTCGCAAGAATCTTGCCCGATTTCGGGCAGGGGGGCCAGAGCGGCCCTAGAGCCGCCTGAGGATGGCCTGCTTGGCGAGGGTGAACTCCTCGTCGGTCAGGATGCCCGAGAGATGTAGTTCGCCCAGTTCGCGCAGGCGGCGCAGCAGGGCGTCGGGGTCGTCGCCGGACGGGGCGGCGGCGGTCTGCGGCTCCGGTCGGGCGGGCGGCGCGGCGGGGTGCGGCAGCCGGGCCTGCACCGCCGCGGCGACCAGGGCCATCAGCGGGTCCTTCTTGAAGCCCCACAGCTCGACGGCGTGCGGGTCGTACTTCGGCGGGGCCTTGGTGGCCGCGCCCCGCACGGTGAGGCGGAGCCAGCCGTTCTCCAGGCCGACCGACGGATGCCACTCCACGCCCGTGATGTCGGCGAGGGCGACACTGCGGGCGCCGGCGGCCGCCTTGGCGTCCTCCGTCTTCCAGTTCCACTCCAGGCGCACGCGCTCGCCGTCGAAGCCGGCGGTGCCGTCCCCGGCGGAGACGGTCAGCGGGAGGGCGGGGCCGGGCAGCAGGTACTCACGCACCGGGTCGGAGGGCACCTGGTCGAGGAGCAGCGCGCCCCGCACCTCGTCCACGAAGTACTCGGCGACGCCGTACCGGTCGGAGTCGACGACCAGCTGGTACGGGTCGTGGGGCTCGGTGAGGCGGCCCCCGGTGGCCAGCAGCAGGGGGTCGGCGCCCTCCCGCAGCCGCAGCCTCAGCCGCCCGTTCTTCTTGCCCTGCTCCAACGACACCGCCGCCAGCGCGCCCAGGGGGACGACCAGTTCGCCCAGCTCCCTGCGCAGCAGCCCGACGCTCTTGTCCCGTCCCGGGGTCAGCCGTAACGCGTCACCGTCGAAGACCCACGTGCCGTCCTTCTGGATGATTTCCGCCATGAGGGGATTGTTCCAAAGAGGCCGCCCCGGTAAAGCCGGTGGGTGCCCGCGAGGACCGTACTCGGGGGCGCCCACCGGTGGGACCGGCAGCCTGATGACGGGTCAGAGCCCGGCGATCGGGTTCCGCAGGGTGCCGATCAGCTGGAGGGCGCCGGACGGGTCCGTCAGGTCCACCATCTGCCTGTTGTCGCGCAGCTGGAGCCGGTTGAGGCAGGACAGGGCGAACTCGGGCGCGAACATGTCGTACTGGCGGAACTTGTCGGCCAGTTCGGGCGTCGCCTCCTGGTACTCCCGGGTGACCTCGGCGACCGTGCGCCAGAAGTCGTCCTCCCGGAGGACCCCCTCGGCGGCCAGGGCGGCGGCCAGGAAGCGGAAGAAGCAGTCGAAGACGTCCGTGAAGACGGACAGCAGCTTCGTGTCCTCGGGCACCTCGACGCGGATCCGCGCGACTTCGGGCGGCAGTACCGCGTGCGGGTCCATCACCGCGATCTCCTCGGCGATGTCCTTGTAGATCGCCCGCCGCACGACCCCGTCCTTCAGCACCAGGATCGTGTTCTCGCCGTGCGGCATGAAGGCCAGGTTGTAGGCGTAGAAGGAGTGCAGCAGCGGGGTGTAGTACGCCTGGAGGTAGGCGCGCAGCCAGGCCGTCGGGGCCAGGCCCGACCGCTCGATCAGGGCGCCTGCCACCGACCGGCCCTCGTGGTCGACATGGACCAGGGCGGCCATGGTGGCGAGCTGCTCGCCGTCCTCCAGGGACGGCACGGGGCTCTCCCGCCACAGCGCGGCCAGCATCTTCCGGTACGGCGAGTAGCGGTCCGTGGCCGCCTCGTACTCCAGGTGCCGGTAGCCGACGGCGGCCCGCTCCCGGATGATCGACAGCCCGGTCGACTTCAGCACCGGATCGTTCTCGATCAGCCCGGCCAGCCAGTCGTTGATCGCCGGGGTCGCCTCCATGTAGGCGGCCGACAGCCCGCGCATGAAGCCCATGTTGAGGACGGACAGGGCCGTCTTGACGTAGTGCTTCTCGGGATGCGACCGGTTGAAGAAGGTACGGATGGACTGCTGGGCCAGGTACTCGTCGTCGCCCTCGCCCAGGCAGACCAGGTTCCGGCGGGCGACCTCGGCGGCGAAGGTGACCGTCAGCTTGTTCCACCACTGCCAGGGGTGGACGGGGATGAGGAAGTAGTCGGCGGGGTCCAGGCCCTGGCCGGTCAGCTGCCGCTCGAACCGCTCGACCGTCGCCTCGCCCAGCTCCTGCCGTACGAAGGACGCGTACTCGATGCCGGCACCGGCCGTGAACGCGGCCCGGGAGCGGTGCGCGGCCAGCCAGACCAGGCGGACCGGGGTCGCCGTCTCGGGGGCGTACGACAGATACTCGTGGACGCCGAATCCCAGCCGCCCGTTGTTGGCGACGAAGCACGGGTGGCCCTCGGTCATCCCGGTCTCGATGGCCTGGAACCCGGCGTCGATCAGCTCGGCCGAGGTGATCTGCGGCTTGGTGAGCTTGTAGCAGGTGCCGGCCAGGGTGGAGGAGATCTCCTCCAGGTAGACCGGCAGGATCTCGTCGCTCAGGCCCAGCGACCGCTTCAGCTCGATGAAGAAGTCCAGGGCGGCGAGCGGGAGTTCGGCGCCCTCGCGGCTACGGCTGATGGAGTCGGCGTCCACCTGCCAGTGGTCCAGGGCCCGGCGTACGGCGGTGAAGCGGTACGCGGTGAGCCCGTCGTCGCTGCGGACGACGTACCCGTTCCCGCCCTCCGGCTCCGGCGTGATCAGCCGCTCGTGCGCGAACTCGGCGAGCGCCTTGCGGATCAGGAGGCGGTTGGCCAGGGCCCAGCGGTGGGGGGACAGATGCGCCACGGCGTCGGACGGGGTCATGCTGCTACTCCTCGGGCGGCCAGGAAGTCCTCACGCGTGCAGAAGCTCAGCAGCGCGCGCTTCTCCGGCTTGTCGATCTCACGGACGGGCACGAACCCGACGGCCTCGTTGAGCGCGTGCACCGCCTTGTTGCCGACGTCCGGCTCCACGACGACCCGGCGGGTGCGCGGGTCGGCGAACAGCTCGTCCATCACGGCGGTGATGACGGCCCGGGTGAAGCCGTGGATCGGCCGGTCGGTGGGGGCGACCAGGAAGTGCATGCCGACATCGCCGGGCTCGGGGTCGTACAGGCCGACCAGTTCGACGTACCGGGGGTCGTACCGCTCCATCAGGAAGGCCGGTTCGCCGTCGTGCAGGCCCAGGTGGGCGTGGTGGTGCTCATGGGCGGCGATGCGCATGTACTCGCGCTCGACGTCCTGGAGTTTCGCGTCCTGCATCATCCAGAAGGCCGCCTTGGGGTGGGTGACCCAGGTGTGCAGCAGCTCGGCGTCCTCGAGGGGGTCGAGGGGGCGGATGCTCAGCGTGCCGATGCCGCTCATACGGCGAACTCCTGGAAGGCGATGGTCTTCTCGACCGGGTAGTACTCGCTGCCGAGCAGCTCGCGGATGATGTACGCGTTCCGGTAGGGGCCCATGCCCAGGTCGGGGCTGGTGATGCTGTGGGTGTGGACGCCGGCGTTCTGCAGGAAGACGCCGCGGCCGGTGACGTCGATGGCGTAGTTGCGGCCGACGTCGAAGCGGCCGTGGGAGTCGCGGACGAGGCGGTCGTGGATCGGGGCGAGGAACTCCGGCTCGGCGTAGTGGTAGCCGGTGGCCAGGACCAGGCCCTCGGTGGTGATCTCGAAGTCCTTGCCCTGCTCGTCCTGGCGGAAGCCGAGGGTGTACGCGCCGTGCTCGTGACGGGCTGTGCTCAGCGTGGAGTTGGTGAGCAGACGGGTCGGCACCGGGCGGTCGCCGCTCTCCACGTTCTTCTGGTAGAGCAGATCGAAGATGGAGTCGATCAGATCCGAGTTGATGCCCTTGAACAGGCCCTTGTGCTGCTTCTCCAGCCGGTAGCGGGTCTCCTCGGGCAGCGCGCGGAAGTAGTCGATGTAGTCCGGGGACGTCATCTCCAGCGTCAGCTTGGTGTATTCGAGGGGGAAGAAGCGCGGGGAGCGGGTGACCCAGTTGAGCTGGTAGCCGTGGGCGTCGATCTCGGAGAGCAGCTCGTAGTAGATCTCGGCGGCGCTCTGCCCGCTGCCGACGACCGTGATCGACTTCTTCTGCTGGAGTTCCGCCTTGCGGTGCATGTAGTCGGCGGTGTGCAGCAGGTCGCCGCCGAGGTCCCGGCAGGGCTCGGGCAGGAACGGCACGGTGCCGGTGCCGAGGACCAGGTGGCGGGCGCGGAACCGGTCACCGGCCGTGGTCTTCACGACGTACAGATCGTCCTCGTACGTCACCTCGGTGACCGTCGTGTCGAAGCGGATGCCGCTCAGCTTGCCGGCGGCCCAGCGGCAGTAGTCGTCGTACTCGACGCGCAGCGGGTAGAAGTTCTCGCGGATGTAGAACGAGTACAGCCGGCCCTTCTCCTTCAGGTAGTTGAGGAAGGAGTACGGCGATGTCGGGTCGGCCAGGGTGACCAGGTCGGACATGAACGGCGTCTGGAGGTGGGCGCCGTCGAGGAACATGCCGGCGTGCCACTCGAAGTCGGGCTTGGACTCCAGGAAGACGCCGTCCAGTTCGGCGATGGGCTCGGTGAGGCAGGCCAGGCCGAGGTTGAAGGGGCCGAGCCCGATGCCCACGAAATCGTAGGTCTTGGTGTCAGGAAGCGCGGTCAAGGGACTCTCCCAGGTACTGCTCGGCGTGGCCGGCGATCAGGTCGAGGACGGCGGCGATGTCGGACGCCTTCGTCTCGGGGTTGAGCAGGGTGAACTTCAGGTAGTGGCGGCCGTCGACCTTGGTGCCCGCGACGATCGCGTCACCGGAGGCGAACAGGGCCTTGCGGGCGTGGAGGTTGGCGCGGTCGATCTCGGCCGGGTCGGTGACGGCGGCCGGGATGTGGCGGAAGACGAGGGTGGACAGGCTCGGCTCGACGACCACGTCGAAGCGGGGGTCGGCGGCGAGCAGCCGCCAGCCCTCGACGGCCAGGTCGCACACCTCGTCGAAGAGCTGCCCGATGCCGTCGGCGCCCATCACGCGCAGGGTCATCCACAGCTTGAGCGCGTCGAAGCGGCGGGTGGTCTGCAGGGACTTGTCCACCTGGTTGGGGATACGTTCCTGCACCATGCGGCGCGGGTTGAGGTACTCGGCGTGGTAGGTGGCGTGGCGGAGGGTGGAGGCGTCCCTCACCAGCACGGCGGACGAACTCACCGGCTGGAAGAAGGACTTGTGGTAGTCGACGGTGACGGAGTCGGCGCGCTCGATGCCGTCGATGCGGTGGCGGTACTTGACGCTGGCGAGCAGTCCGCAGCCGTACGCGGCGTCCACGTGCATCCAGGTGCCGTACTGGTCGCACAGCTCGGCGATCTCGGGCAGCGGGTCGATGGAGCCGAAGTCGGTGGTGCCGGCGGTGGCGACGACGGCCATGGGGACGAGGCCGTCCTGCTTGCAGCGCTCCAGCTCGCGGGCGAGGGCGACGGTCTGCATGCGCTTGTCGCCGTCGACGGGGAGGGAGACCACGGCGTCGGCGCTCAGGCCCAGCAGTTTCGCGGACTTCTTCACGCTGAAGTGGCTGACCTCGGAGGCGAAGATCCGCAGTTTGGCCGGCTCGTTCGTCTTTGCCTCCTCACGGGCGAGGAGGAGCGCCTGGAGGTTGGACTGGGAGCCGCCGGAGGTGAACACGCCGTCGGCGGCCGGGCCGAGGCCGATGCGGGCGGTCGTCCAGTCGATGAGCTTGCGCTCGATGAGGGTGCCGCCGGCCGACTGGTCCCAGGTGTCCAGGGAGGAGTTGACGGCGGAGAGGACCGCCTCGCCGAGCACGGCCGGTATGACCACCGGGCAGTTGAGATGGGCGAGGTAGCGCGGGTGGTGGAAGTAGATCGCGTCCCGGAGGTAGACGTCCTCCAGTTCGTCGAGGGCCGCGGTGGTGTCGTGCAGCGGCTTGTCGAGGTCGATCGCGTCGATGACGGGGGCGAGGGCGTCGACCGTGACGCCGGTGAACGGACGGTCGGTGGCGGCGAGTTTGGCGGCCACCCGCTCGACGCCCTCGGTCACGGAGCGGCGGTACCGCTCCGCGGTCGTGTCATTGAGCAGGTGCGAGCGCATGGTGGGGGTCCTCCGGGGGTGGGGACGGGTCCGCTGCGGACGGACTCAGGGGTGGCGGAACCTCAGGTTCAACTCAGGTTAGCCTAACCTAAGTTCCTGTGATCGGGGCGGTCCTCACCCGTGACCGTGATCACGTGGGGCGGCGAGCGGGCCTACTCGCCCTGCTCGCGCAGCTGTTCCTCGGTCAGGCCCTGCCGCCAGTACCCGACGAAGGTGACCCGGCGCCGGTCGATCCCGCGCTCCCCGACGAAGTGCCGGCGCAGCGCCTTGACGGAACTCGACTCACCGGCGATCCAGACGTACGGGTGCTGGGCGGCGGGGAGTCGGGCGTCGCGGATGGGGTCGAGGGCCATGGCGGCGGGGGTACCGACGAGCCAGGTGACCTCGGTGTCCGCCGGAGTCTCCAGCTCCAGGACGTCCCCGGCGTCGCGGACCTCGATCCAGGCGCGCACGGGCGTCCCGTCCGGCAGCGCTTCGAGGACGGCCGCGATGGCGGGCAGCGCGGTCTCGTCCCCCCACAACAACACCAGGTCCGTGTCCTCGGGCGGCCGGAACCGAATGGCCCGGTTGTCCGCGACGGCCGGCCCGAGCAGCACCACCCGGTCCCCGGCACCGGCCCGCGCCGCCCACGCGGAGGCGTGCCCGGCGGGCTCGTGCAGCACGAAGTCGATGTCGATCTCATCGGGTTCGCGGCGCAGGCCGCGCAGGGTGTACGACCGCATGACGGCCCGCTCGTCATCGGGCAACTCCCGCCACGCCTGCCACCACCCCTCCCCGAGCTCGTGGGGGATCCGCGGCTCGGCCTGCCCCGGGTGCGGCAGGAACAACGACAGCGACTGGTCCCACCCGTCGGAGAAGAAGTACCGAAGATCCTCCCCGCCGAAGGTGACCCGCACGAGAGACGGCCCGAGCCGCCGAGTCCGCACGACGTGCAGCGAGAAGAACCGGAAGGGGTTTTCGACGGCGGTGGTCATACAGAGGGCTCCATGAAATGCAGGGCAAGGTGAGCTAGGGGCGCGGGGAACTGCGCGATCAGCCGATGACGGACCCGCAGTCGCCCCGTGCCAGACACCAAAACGGCGCTACGCGACCTTCTTCGCGTTCTCCAGCGCCTCCGCGAGGTTCTCCAGCAGCGGCACACACTTCGCGTACGAGAGAATCGGCTCGGGCGACCGAGCGATGACCTGCCCCGCCTTGACGGCAGGCAACTGCTTCCACGTCGCCTCGGTGATCGCCGAAGGCTGGATCGTCGACGACCGGTCGTCCATCATGATGATGTCCGCCGGGTACTTGTCGACGTTCTCCCAGCTCAGCGACTCGTACCAGCCGCCGCCCTCCGCCTTCGCGCTCTCCGGCGGCTCGACGAAGTTCACGCCGAGGGCCTTGAAGTACTCCAGGTCGATGGAGAGGTTGGTGCCGGAGACGTAGAACAGCTCGGCGCTCGCGGACCCGGCCATCACCTTGATGTCGGGCTTGGCCTTGGCGGCGGCACGCAGCCGGGTGGCGGCGGTCTCGAACCGCTTCTTCGCGTCGGCGACCTTCGCGGCCGTCATGTCGGCGCCCAGCGACTCCGCGAGCTCCCACATCCGCTCCAGCGGCGCGGTGAGCTGACGGTCGTACACGGAGACGGCGACGCTCGGGGCGAGCTTGGCGATCTTGTCCTTGGACGTCTCGGGGACGTACCAGAGGGTGCCGGCGTTGTCGAACATCGTGGAGATGAGGACGTCGGGCTGGAGGGCCGCGTACTTCTCCACGTTGAACTCGTCCCAGACGTTGCCGATGACCTCGACCTTGGAGATGTCCATGTCGCCGGCCTGGACATCGGCCTTGCCGTCGGACGTCCTGGTCGGGCCGAAGACGCCCTTGACCTGGATGCCGTAGTCGTAGAGCGCGGCGCCGACACCGGTGAACGCCACGATGTTCGCGGGGGTCTTGTCCAGCTTCACGGTCGTGCCGCGGTCGTCCTGGAAGGTCCAGGGGCCGGACTTGGCGGACGCGGACGCGGACTCCGTCGACTCCGAGCCACCGCTTTTCGCGTCGTCGTCCCCGCAGGCTGCGAGCACGGCACCGAGGCCGAGGGCGCCGCCGGCGGCGAGGATGCCGCGGCGGGTGAGGTGGGTGGCTCTGGCGTTCGACATGAGTATGGCTGCTTTCGGACGTGCGGATCACCGCCGGACAAGTCGAAGGTAGGTTAGCCTAACCTCAGATCTTGTCCAGAGGGTGGTGGATCACACCGCCTTGGGCAGAGGGGTGGGGGCTCAGTCCGCAGTCGGTTCAGGCCACCCGGCCTGCCTGATTCAACTCCCGTGCATTCGCGGCGAGTTCGCATCGCCCGACAGGGGTGGCCGTCCGAGGGACCGGCAGCCGCCCGACCGCGCCGCAGGCTCAGCCCGCCAGCCCCAACTCCCTGGCGATCAGCATCCGCTGTACCTCGCTCGTGCCCTCGCCGATCTCCAGGATCTTGGAGTCGCGCCACATGCGGGCCACCGGGTACTCGTTCATGAAGCCGTAGCCGCCGTGGATCTGGGTGGCGTCGCGGGCGTTGTCGACGGCGATCGTCGACGAGTACAGCTTGGCCAGGGCGGCCTCCTTCTTGAAGGCGTCGCCGGAGACCAGGCGGGCGGCCGCGTCGCGCCAGGCCAGGCGGGCCGTGTGGGCCTTCATCTCCATGTCGGCGATCTTGAACTGGATGGCCTGGTTGGCGCCGATGGGACGGCCGAAGGCGTGACGTTCCTTCGCGTACTTCACCGACTCGTCGACACAGCCCTGCGCCAGACCCGTCGCCAGGGCGGCGATGGCGATGCGGCCCTCGTCCAGGATGCGCAGGAACTGGGCGTAGCCGCGGCCCTCCTCGCCCAGCAGGTTCGCCGCCGGGACCCGGACGTCGTCGAAGGACAGCTCACGCGTGTCCGAGGCGTTCCAGCCGACCTTCGAGTACGGCGCCGCTACCGTGAAGCCGGGCGTGCCCGACGGGACGATGATCGCCGAGATCAGCGGCCTGCCGTCGGGCTTGCGGCCGGTGACCGCGGTGACCGTGACCAGGCCCGTGATGTCCGTGCCCGAGTTGGTGATGAAGCACTTGGTGCCGTTGATCACCCATTCGTCGGTGTCCGGGTCGAGGCGGGCCGTGGTCCGTGTGGCGCCCGCGTCGGAGCCGCCGTCCGGCTCGGTGAGGCCGAACGCGCCGAGCGTCTCGCCCGAGCACAGACGCGGCAGCCACTGCCGCTTCTGCTCCTCGGTGCCGAAGAGGTGGATCGGCATCGCACCCAGCGACACCCCCGCCTCCAGCGTGATCGCGACCGACGAGTCCACCCGGGCCAGTTCCTCCAGCGCCACGCCCAGCGCCAGGTAGTCGCCGCCCATACCGCCGTACTCCTCCGGGAAGGGCAGCCCGAACAGGCCCATACGGCCCATCTCACGGACGATCTCGTACGGGAACTCGTGCCGCTCGTAGAAATCTCCGATCTTGGGCGCCACCACGTCGTGCGCGAACTGCTCGACCGTACGGCGCAGTTCCTCGAGTTCGGGGGAGAGTCGGAAGTCCATGCGGATCACTGGTCCTTGTGGGAGAGAGCGCGGACGGTTCGGGACGGGCTGGGTCGGCCCAGGTGTTCGGCCAGCCACGCGCTGGTGGCGGTGAGCCGGCCGAGGTCGACTCCGGTGTCGATGCCGAGGCCCTGAAGCATCCACACGAGGTCCTCGGTGGCAAGGTTGCCGGTGGCGGACCGGGCGTACGGGCAGCCGCCCAGGCCGCCCGCGGAGGCGTCGACGGTGGTGACGCCGTGCTGGAGCGCCGCATGGGTGTTGGCCAGCGCCTGGCCGTAGGTGTCGTGGAAGTGGACGCCGATGACGTCGGTCGGCACGCCCTCCTCGTTGAGCGCGGACAGCAGCGCGCGGACATGGCCGGGCGTGGCGACGCCGATGGTGTCGCCCAGGCTCAGCTCGTGGCACCCCATGTCCCTCAGGAACCGGCAGACCCGCACCACCTGGGGGAGCGGGACCGCGCCCTCCCAGGGGTCGCCGAAGCACATGGAGACATAGCCGCGGACGTGCAGCCCCTCCGCCCTGGCGCGCTCCGCGACCGGGCCGAGCACCGCCAGCGACTCCTCCAGTGTCCGGTTGAGGTTGGCCTTCGCGAACGACTCGGTGGCGCTGGCGAAGACGGCGATCCGGCGCGCGCCGAGCGCCAGGGCGCGGTCCAGGCCGCGGTGGTTGGGCACGAGGACGGGCAGGTGCACGTCCTCCAGATCGCCGAGGAGTCGGAACAGCCGGTCGGAGTCGGCGAGTTGGGGCACCCAGTCGGGGTGGACGAAACTCGTCGCCTCGATCGTGGTCAGACCCGCGTCGGCGAGGCGGTGGATGAACTCCGCCTTGATCTCGGTCGGTACGGCCGTCTTCTCGTTCTGCAGGCCGTCGCGCGCGCCCACCTCGTGGATCCGCACCCGCGCGGGCAGGTCCGGGGCCGGGACGACCATGGGGAGCCCTGTCATGCCTCCACCTCCGCGTGCGGTGCGAGCACGGCGAGCACCTGGTCCATGGCGACCGTGGTGCCGGGGCTCACGTCCAGCTCGGTGACCGTGCCGGCGTGCGGGGCGGAGATGACGTGCTCCATCTTCATCGCCTCCACCACCAGCAGGCTCTGCCCGGCGGCCACCTCGTCACCGACCGCGACCTTCACGACGGTGACCGTGCCGGGCATCGGCGCGGTGAGCGAGTCGGCACCGGTGTGCGCGGCGCGGCTCAGCGACGCCTCGACGGGGTCGTGGTCCCGCACCTGCCAGGCGTCGCCGTCGCGGCCCAGCCAGGTGCCGTCCGGCAGCGCGGCGACGGTGTGCGAGACGCCGTCGAGCCTGAAGACGAACCGGTCCTCGGCCCCACGCCGTGGGGGCGGGCCGCCGGCCGCCCGGAGGGGCTGGTCCGTGCCGGGCGGCAGCAATTCCGTCCCGCCGTCCGGCGTGCTGCGCATGTGCACGGTGACCGGCTCATGACCCGGTACCCGCAGGTGGTGCGGCGTCCAGGCCCGCTCACCGCCCAGGCGCCAGCCGTCCGTGGCGGCGAACGGGTCGACCCAGCCGGTGCTCCCGCCGGCGCCGGACGTTTCGGCGCGGGCGGGGCCGAGCGCCGTGTGGCGCAGCAGGGCCGCCGCCGCGTAGATCTCCGACGGCACCTCGGTGAGGACCAGCCCCTCCACCTCCCGCTCGACGAGCCCCGTGTCCAGCTCGCCCGCGACGACCGCCGGATGGGCCAGCAGCCGGCGCAGGAACCCGGCGTTCGTCTGCACGCCCAGCGTGACCGTCTCCGCGAGGGCGGCGCGGAGCCGGCGCAGGGCCGTCGGCCGGTCGGGGCCGTAGGCGATCACCTTGGAGAGCATCGGGTCGTACAGGCTGCCGACCTCGGTGCCCTCGCTGAGCCCGGAGTCGGTGCGGACGCCGTCGCCCTGCGGCTCCCGGAGCCTGAGGACCGTGCCGCCGGACGGCAGGAAGCCCCGTGCGGGGTCCTCGGCGCAGACACGGGCCTCCACGGCGTGCCCGGTCAGCCGGATGTCGTCCTGCGCGAACCCCAGCCGCTCACCCGCCGCGACCCGCAGCTGCCACTCCACCAGGTCCAGGCCGGTGACCAGTTCGGTGACCGGGTGTTCCACCTGGAGGCGGGTGTTCATCTCCATGAAGTAGTACGAGGAGGGGTCCCCGCCCGGCACGATGAACTCCACCGTGCCCGCGCCCCGGTAGCCGCAGGAGCGGGCCGCCTGGACGGCCGCCTCGCCCATCGCCGCGCGCGTCGCCTCGTCGAGGAGCACGCTCGGCGCCTCCTCGATGATCTTCTGGTGGCGGCGCTGGAGGGAGCACTCGCGCTCGCCCAGGTGGACGACGCCCCCGTGGCCGTCGGCCAGGACCTGGATCTCGATGTGCCGGGGCCGGTCGATCCACCGCTCGACGAGGAGCGTGTCGTCGCCGAAGGAGGCGCGGGCCTCGCGGCGCGCGGCGGCGATCTCCTCCTCCAGGACGCTCATGTCCCGCACCAGGCGCATGCCCTTGCCGCCGCCGCCCGCGCTCGGCTTCAGCAGCACGGGTGCCCCCAGCTCGCGGGCCGCCTCGGCCAGCTCCGGATCGCGTCCGCCGGGCACCACCGGCACACCGGCGGCCCGTACGGTCTCCTTGGCGCGGATCTTGTCGCCCATCAGCGCGATGGCGTCGGCGGGCGGCCCGATGAACACCAGGCCCGCCTCCTCGCACGCGCGCGCGAAGCCGGCGTTCTCGGCGAGGAATCCGTACCCGGGGTGGATCGCCTGGGCGCCGGTGCGCCGGGCCGCCTCCAGGAGCCGCTCGGCGGACAGATAGCTCTCGGCGGCCGGCGCCGGACCGATCCGTACCGCCGTGTCGGCCTCCCGGACGTGCCGGGCGTCGGCGTCCGCGTCGGAGAACACGGCGACCGAGCGGACGCCCATCGACCGCAGCGTGCGGATGACACGGACGGCGATCTCACCCCGGTTGGCCACCAGGACGGTGTCGAACATGGACGCTCCCCTCACATCCGGAAGACGCCGAACCGGGGCTCACCCAGCGGCGCGTTGGCACAGGCGGTCAGGGCCAGACCCAGCACCTGGCGGGTCTCCAGCGGGTCGATGACCCCGTCGTCCCAGAGCCGGGCGGTGGCGTAGTAGGCATTCCCCTGGCGCTCGTACTGGGCACGGATCGGCGCCTTGAACGCCTCTTCCTCCTCGGCGGGCCACTCCTCGCCGCGCGCCTCCAACTGGTCCCGCTTGACCGTGGCGAGGACGCCGGCGGCCTGCTCGCCGCCCATCACGGAGATCTTGGCGTTGGGCCACATCCACAGGAAGCGGGGGGAGTAGGCGCGGCCGCACATGGAGTAGTTGCCCGCGCCGTACGAGCCGCCGACGACGACCGTCAGCTTGGGCACGCGCGTGCAGGCCACGGCCGTCACCATCTTGGCGCCGTGCTTGGCGATGCCACCCGCCTCGTAGTCCCGGCCGACCATGAAGCCCGAGATGTTCTGCAGGAACAGCAGCGGGATCCCGCGCTGGTCGCACAGCTCGATGAAGTGGGCGCCCTTCTGGGCGGACTCGGAGAACAGGATGCCGTTGTTGGCGACGATCCCCACCGGGTGGCCGTGGATCCGGGCGAAGCCGGTGACCAGGGTCTGCCCGAACTCGGCCTTGAACTCCGAGAAGCGGGAGCCGTCGACCACGCGCGCGATGATCTCCCGTACGTCGTAGGGGGTGCGGGAGTCGACCGGGACGGCGCCGTAGAGGCCGTACGGGTCGGCCTTGGGCTCGGCGGACGGTCGTACCTCCCAGGGGAGGTCCCGGCGGGCCGGGAGGGTGGCGACGATGTTGCGGACGATCCGCAGCGCGTGGGCGTCGTCCTCCGCGAGGTGGTCGGTGACACCGGAGATCCGGGAGTGCACCTCGCCGCCGCCCAGCTCCTCGGCGGTGACCACCTCGCCGGTGGCGGCCTTCACCAGCGGGGGGCCGCCGAGGAAGATAGTGCCCTGGCCGCGGACGATCACGGCCTCGTCGCTCATCGCGGGGACATAGGCGCCGCCTGCCGTGCAGGAGCCCAGCACGGCGGCGATCTGCGGGATCCCGGCGCCCGACATCCGGGCCTGGTTGTAGAAGATCCGCCCGAAGTGCTCGCGGTCCGGGAAGACCTCGTCCTGCAGGGGCAGGAAGGCGCCGCCGGAATCGACGAGGTAGAGACAGGGCAGCCGGTTCTCCAGCGCGACTTCCTGGGCGCGCAGGTGTTTCTTCACGGTCATCGGGTAGTACGTGCCGCCCTTGACCGTGGCGTCGTTGGCGACGATCACGCACTCCCGGCCGCTGACCCGGCCGATCCCGGCGATCACACCGGCGGCCGGTGCCTGTCCGTCGTACAGCCCGTCGGCCGCGAGGGGCGCCAGTTCCAGGAAGGGCGAGCCGGGGTCGAGGAGGGTGTCCACCCGGTCCCTGGGGAGCAGCTTGCCGCGCGCGGTGTGCCGGGCGCGCGCCTTCTCGCCGCCGCCGAGCCGGGCGGCGGCCAGCTTGCCGCGCAACTCCTCGACCAGCGCGAGGTGCGCCTGCTCGTTGGCGCGCCAGGCCGCCGACGCGGGGTCGGCCGCGCTCGTCAGCTCCGGTGCCTGATCCATGTCCTGCGGTCCCCTCACCCAGTGATCGACTGTTAATGAGCGTTAACCATTTCCTTCAGGTTAACGAGCGCTAACCTCGCTGTCTAGAATTGTTTTCATGGCCACCAGAACCGACGCCCCCACCCGCCGCGAGCAGATCCTCAAGGAGGCCGCCCGCCTCTTCGCCGAGCGCGGTTTCCACGGCGTCGGGGTCGACGAGATAGGCGCCGCGGTCGGCATCAGCGGCCCCGGGCTCTACCGGCACTTCGCGGGCAAGGACGCGATGCTCGCCGAGCTGCTGGTCGGCATCAGCGGCCAGCTGCTGACCGGTGCGAAGCGGCGCCTGGCGGAGGCCGACGGGGGGACGCCGGGGGCCGTCCTCGACTCGCTCATCGAGGGCCACATCGACTTCGCGATCGACGACCGCCCCCTCATCACCCTGCACGACCGCGAGCTGGACCGCCTCCGGGACAGCGACCGCAAACTGGTCCGCCAGCTCCAGCGCCAGTACGTCGAGCTGTGGGTCGAGGTCGTCCGCGAGGTGTACCCCACCCTCACCGAGCCCACCGCCCGCTCGGCCGTCCACTCGGTCTTCGGCCTCCTGAACTCCACCCCCCACCTGGGCCGCCCGGGCTCCTTGCCGGGCCGGGGCGCCACGGCGGAGCTGCTGCACCGGATGGCGCGGGGCGCGTTCGGCGCGGCGGCGGACGCGCAGGGGTGACGAGCGTTACCCCCCGACCCCCGAAACCACTCTGGACGCCCTAGGTACTCGCCGGTACGGTTGCTCTGAGCAAGCGCTTAGACATTTCAGCTCGGCCGGGCCGGCTGACGTACGTGGAGGTGGCGGCGTGCGCCGTACGGTGTTCAACGAGGATCACGAGGCGTTCCGGGAGACCCTGCGGGCCTTCATCGAGGCCGAGGTCGTACCGGTGTACGACGAGTGGTTCGCCGCCGGCCAGGCGCCGCGCGAGTTCTACTACAAGCTCGGTGAGCTGGGCATCTTCGGCATCAACGTGCCCGAGGAGTACGGCGGCGCGGGCCTGGAGAGCCACAAGTTCGAGGCCGTCCTCTACGAGGAGACCGCCCGCGCGGGCGTCCAGTTCGGCGGCTCCGGCGTGCACGTCCTGCTCGCCCTGCCCTACATCAAGATGCTCGCCACCGACGAGCAGAAGAAGCGCTACCTCCCGAAGTTCGTCACCGGCGAGGAGATGTGGGCCATCGCGATGACCGAGCCGGGCACCGGCTCCGACCTCGCGGGCATGAAGACCACCGCCAAGCTGAGCGAGGACGGCACCCACTACGTCCTCAACGGCGCCAAGACCTTCATCACCGGCGGTGTTCACGCCGACAAGGTCATCGTCTGCGCCCGCACCTCCGCCCCGCGTGAGGACGACCGCCGCTTCGGTATCTCCCTCTTCGCCGTGGACACCAAGTCCGAGGGCTACTCCGTCGGCCGCAAGCTGGACAAGCTGGGCCTGCGCACCTCCGACACCGCGGAACTGGCCTTCGTCGACGTCAAGGTGCCCGCCGAGGACCTGCTCGGCGAGGAGAACAAGGGCTTCTACTACCTCGGCCACAACCTGGCCTCCGAGCGCTGGGGCATCGCCTTCGGCGCCTACGCGCAGGCCAAGGCCGCCGTCCGGTTCGCCAAGCAGTACGTCCAGGAGCGCACCGTCTTCGGCAAGCCGGTCGCCCACTTCCAGAACACCAAGTTCGAGCTGGCCGCCTGCCAGGCCGAGGTGGACGCCGCCGAGGCCGTCGCCGACCGGGCCACCGAGGCCCTGGACGCCGGCGAGCTGACCCCCGCCGAGGCCGCCTCCGCCAAGCTGTTCTGCACCGAGGTCGCGCACCGCGTCATCGACCGCTGCCTCCAGCTGCACGGCGGCTACGGCTACATGAACGAGTACCCGATCGCCCGCCTGTACGCGGACAACCGCGTCAACCGCATCTACGGCGGCACCAGCGAGATCATGAAGTCGATCATCGCCAAGGACATGGGCCTGTAAGGCACTGGCGATCACCCGTCAGCCATGAGCAAGGCACTCCAGGATCTCCTCGATCTGCTCGACCTGGAGCAGATCGAGGAGAACATCTTCCGCGGGCAGTCCCGCTCCGCCGTCGTCCCCCGGGTCTTCGGCGGGCAGGTCGCGGCCCAGGCGCTGGTCGCCGCCGGCCGCACGGTCCCCGAGGACCGGCCCCCGCACTCGCTGCACGCGTACTTCCTGCGCATGGGCGACCCGGGCGCGCCCATCGTCTACACCGTCGAACGCATGGGCGACGGCCGCTCCTTCACCACCCGCCGGGTGGTCGCCGTCCAGCATGGCAGGCCGATCTTCGCCCTGTCGGCGTCCTTCCAGTCGTACGAGGAAGGACTCGACCACCAGACCCCCATGCCGCCCGCGCCCGACCCGGCCGCACTGCCCACCTCCTCGGAACGGCTGCGCGCCTACGACCACCTCGACCCCGACGTGGTCGAACGGTTCCTGGAGGCGCGGGAGGCGATCGACCTGCGCTATGTCGACGAGCCGCCGTACGGACAGTTCGGCGAGCCGCGCGAACCGCACAGCCAGGTCTGGTTCCGCACCACCGGCAAGCTCGCCGACGACCCGCTCCTGCACATCGTCCTCGCCACGTACGTCTCCGACATGACCCTCCTCGACTCGGTGCTGCTCGCCCACGGCCGCGGCGGCTGGGCCGTCGGTGACGTGGTCGGCGCGTCCCTGGACCACGCGATGTGGTTCCACCGCCCGTTCCGCGCCGACGAATGGCTCCTGTACGACCAGGAGTCCCCCTCGGCGTACGGCGGCCGCGGCCTCGGCCAGGCCCGCATCTACACCCAGGACGGCCGCCTGGCGATCTCCGTCATCCAGGAGGGCGTGGTCCGGGTACCGCGCTGACGGTCCGCCCGGCCGGCCCGGCGTCGGCCGGATCGGCGCGGGGGTCGATGACCCAGTGGTCGCTGCGCAGGCCCCGACCGGCGAACGTCACGTCGCGTTCGCCGACGAGCCGGAGTCCGAGCCAGTCGGCAGACGCCGTTCGAGGCCCCGTCGCCCGGCGCCGGGAAGGCGTGCGGAACGCCCCGGCGGTCGTCGTTTCCGGCCTGTTCGAGCAGGGCGCCTACGGTCCACCGGCACGGTCCGCCGCCGCATCCCGGGCGTCCCGCCGGACCTTCTCCGCCATGGCCTCGCGGGTTAGGGGACCGCCAGGGTCCGCCATCATGACGGGCTCGCAGCGCATACGGACCCAGGCGTCGACGTCGTCCGCCGTGACGTGGCGCAGCCGCGTCACTCCAGCCCCGCCTCCGCCAGCAGATACGCCGTCATCGGGTCGTAGTGGCGCGGGCTGACGACGTGGTCGTCCAGGGGGACGGCGACCTGGACGGTGCCCTCCGCCTCGCCCAGGAACAGCGCCGGGTCGTTGCAGTCGGCGTAGCCCACGGAGTCGACGCCGTGCTGGCCGGCGTAGCCCGCCCAGCCGTGGTCGGCGACGACCAGGTCGGGAAGGGGGCGGCCCAGGTGCTCCAGGGCGGTGAGGATGGCCTTCATCGGCTCGCCCGAGTGGGTGTGCCAGAGGGTCGCGCCGTGTTCGAGGACCGCCACGTCCGCGAACTGCATGACATAGCCCTCCTCGGTCTGCAGCCCGTCCGGGATGACCACGATCTCGCAGCCCGCCGTGCGCAGGGCGGCCGCCGTGGCGCGGTGCACATCGAGCAGACCTCCCGGGTGACCGGTGGCGAACAGCACCCGCTGCCGGTCCTCGGCCGCCTTGCGCAGCCGCCCCGCCATCCGCTCCAGCCCGTCGACGGTCAGCTCGGGGTCGATGGTGTCCTGCCCGTACCGGTGCTCGGGGTCGTCGCTCACGCCGACCCGCTCCGCCATCACCGCGAGCACGTCCTGCTCGTCGCTCCAGCGGTCGCCGAGTTCCAGGCCGAGCCAGTAGTGCCGGTTGCCGTTCGCCAGCTGGCGGTAGTGGGAGAGGTTGTTCTCGCGCGGCGTGGCGACATTGCCCGCGATACGCGTGTGCACGAGGTGGTCGACGAGCTCGGCACGGCTGGGAGTCCCGGGTATCGGCATGGTGTCCATTGTGAGGCAGCGACCTGTGCGCGTCTGCGCTGTTTCCCCCGCTGGGACGCGGGTCACGTGCGCTTTTCCGGGGTTTCCCGCGGTGGCTCCCGCAGCGCGAACCACAGCTCCATCCGTACGTCCGGATCGTCCAGGTCCGTCCCCAGCAGCGCCGCGCACCGCGCGATCCGCTGCCGCACGGTGTTGCGGTGCACGCCCAGCGCCACCGCCGTACGGTCCCAGCCGCCGTGCAGCGACAGCCAGGCGCGCAGGGTGTCGGTCAGGGCGGGCGTGGCGGCGAGCGGTGCGAGCAGCGCACGCGCGTGTGCCTCGGCCGCGTCAGCCGGCACCAGCTCGGCCAGCCCCGGCCGCGCGCCGTCCCGGACCAGCGGGACCCGGGTGGCCCGGGCCCGGGCCAGCGCGCGGGCCGCCTGCGCGTCGCCGGCCGGCCAGTCGGCGGGGGCGACCGGGGCGCTGACCCCCAGCGTCCACCCCGGGGAGGGCGCGGGCTCCCGGTCACCGGGCACGAGCACCCGTACGACGTCCTCCGCCACGTCGACCAGCGGCGAGCCGAGGGCCGCGCCGAGGGCGGACGCGGTGAGGGGGTCGGCGGGTCGCGTGTCCGGGCGGGCGTGTACGACGGTCCACCGCTCGCCCTCGCCCAGCAGTTGGGCCACCTCTTCCGGCGCGCTGCCCAGCAGCAGCCGTACGAGCGCGGAGGAGCGGGCCGCGCCGCTGCCGCTCTGCTGCTCGCCGGTGAGGAGGGAGAGCAGTACGGCGGCCACCGAGGCGATGGTGTGGTCCCCGGCGGCACGGCGCGGGGTGGCCACCCCGAGCACGAAGCCGCGAGCGGCACCGAGGGCGTAGACGGACAGATGGGCGCCCGGCACGGTGTCCGTGGCGGAACGGGACGCCCGGGCGGTGACGACACCGGCCAGCTCGGCCAGCGGGCCGCGCACAACCTCGTCGAGCGGCGCCCGCCCCGCCGCCGCGATCTCGCCGCCCTCCGGCCCGTACAGCACCGCCCGGCCCCCGACCCGCCGGGCGAGCTGCCGCAGCACCGAGGGCACCGGGTCCGGGCGGGACGCGGCGGCCGCCAGGCTCTGCTGGGCCTCCGTCACACGGCGCAGCTCCGCGGTACGGGCCCGCTCCATGAGCTGCCAGACCGCGCGGGCCACCCCCGAGAAGGTCGTCCCCGGCGGCACCTCCAGCAGCGGCAGCCCGTGCGCCTCGCAGGCCGCGACCAGCCCGCCCGGCACGGTGTCGTGCACCGGCGCCAGCCCGAAGCCGAGGGCCGCGCCGCCGGCCGCGACGATTCGGGAGACATAGGCGTCGAAGTGCGTCCTTCGGTGCACGTCCTTGGGAATGTGCACGCCCGCTGTCAGCAGCAGCTCACCGCCCAGCAGATACGGGTACGGGTCCGCCATCTCCGAGGCGTGCGCCCAGTGGACGGCGGTCTCCGGGTCGGAGGGGCCGGCGATCTGCCGCAGCCCGAGATCCTCGCGGGCGAGGAGGGCGGACAGCGGTACGGGCGGTGTCGGCGGGACGGTCGGGTCCGACGGCATGATGTGCGCTTCATCCATTTCGTACGGCAGGAATGGAGGAAACGTACACTTCGCAGTCGCTGTCCGGCCACCTAGGGTCGACGTGCGAAGAACGCACAGAGAAAGAGGGCACCCGACCATGAGCAGCAACGAGACGACACCGCGCGGCCCCGTCGACTCCTCCCGCATCCCGCGGTACGCCGGCCCCGCGACCTTCGCCCGGCTGCCCCGCCTGGACGAGGTCGGAGGCCGCGCCGACGTCGCCGTCGTGGGCGTGCCCTTCGACTCGGGTGTCTCCTACCGGCCCGGCGCCCGCTTCGGCGGCAACGCCATCCGCGAGGCGTCCCGCCTGCTGCGCCCCTACAACCCCGCGCAGGACGCGTCCCCCTTCGCCCTCGCCCAGGTGGCCGACGGCGGCGACATCGCCGTCAACCCCTTCAACATCAACGAGGCCGTCGAGACGATCGAGGCCGCCGCCGACGACCTGCTCGACTCGGGTGCCCGCCTGATGACGCTGGGCGGCGACCACACCATCGCGCTACCCCTCCTGCGCTCGGTGGCCAAGAAGCACGGCCCGGTCGCGCTGCTCCACTTCGACGCGCACCTCGACACCTGGGACACGTACTTCGGCGCCGAGTACACGCACGGCACCCCGTTCCGCCGGGCGGTGGAGGAGGGCATCCTCGACACGTCCGCGCTGTCGCACGTGGGCACGCGCGGCCCCCTCTACGGCAAGCAGGACCTGACGGACGACGAGAAGATGGGCTTCGGCATCGTCACCTCGGCGGACGTCTACCGGCGCGGCGCCGACGAGGTCGCCGACCAGCTGCGACAGCGCATCGGCGACCGTCCCCTCTACATCTCCATCGACATCGACTGCCTCGACCCGGCCCACGCGCCCGGCACGGGCACCCCCGAGGCCGGCGGCATGACCTCCCGCGAGCTGCTGGAGATCCTGCGCGGCCTGGCGTCCTGCAACCTGGTCTCGGCGGACGTCGTCGAGGTGGCCCCCGCGTACGATCACGCCGAGATCACGTCGGTGGCGGCCTCCCACACGGCGTACGAACTGACGACGATCATGTCCCGCCAGATCGCTGAGGCCCGGAAGGATTCGGCAGCACAGTGACCCACGACCACGACCTGGTACTCCGCCCGACGCCCGCGCAGACGCGGGCGGCGCTCAACCCGCCCCCCGGCCGCACGGGCGGAGACCTGGTCGTGGAAACCCTGGCCGGGCTCGGCGCGACGACCGTCTTCGGGCTGCCCGGCCAGCACGCGCTCGCGATGTTCGACGCGGTGCGCCGCTCGTCCCTTCGTTACGTCGGCCTGCGGGTGGAGAACAACGCGGGCTTCGCGGCCGACGCGTACGGCAGGATCACAGGCGAGGCGGCACCGCTGCTGCTGTCGACGGGCCCGGGCGCGCTGACGTCCCTCGCGGCGCTGCACGAGGCGGCCGCGGCCTCCGCCCCCGTCCTGGCGATCAGCAGCCAGATCCCGAGGGCGGGACTGGGCGGCGGCCGCCACGGCTACCTCCACGAACTCCCCGACCAGGCGGCCTCCTTCCGGGGCGTGGTCAAGTCGGTCCACACCGCCCGCACCCAGTCCCAGATCCCGTCGGCGATCGCCGAGGCATGGACGTCGGCGCTGACCGCCCCGCACGGCCCGGTGTGGGTGGAGATCCCGCAGGACGTACTGGCGGCCGGGACGGCGATCCCGGTGGTGACGGGCGTCGACGCGTTTCCGGAGGAACTGGCCCCCCGCCCGGAACTGACGGCCGTGGCGGCCGACTGGCTGTCCCACGCCTCCCGCCCCGCGATCATCGCGGGCGGGGGAGTGGTGCGCTCGGACGCGTCGGGCAAGTTGAAGCAGCTGGCGCAGCGGCTCCAGGCACCCGTGGTCACCACCTTCGGCGGCAAGGGCGCCTTCCCCTGGACGCACCCCCTGTCCCTCCAGTCCTGGCTGGAGGACCGCCATATGACCGACTTCCTGGAGGACGCGGACGTCCTGCTGGTGGTGGGCTCGGGCCTCGGCGAACTCTCCTCGAACTACCACACGTTCCAGCCGAGGGGCAGGGTGGTCCAGATCGAGGCGGACCTGGGGAAACTGGAGTCGAACCACCCGGCGCTCGGCATCCACGCGGACGCGCGCCTCGCCCTCCAGGCGCTCCTGGAGACAGCGGAGCCGAGGCAGGACGCGTCGGCCCCCGACCGGGTGCGTGAGGTCCTGACGAAGGTGCGGGCCCGTATCGACTCCCAGGACCTCACCCTCGAACAGTCCCTCCTGACCTCGATCCGCAGCGCCCTGCCCTCCGCCTCCCCGTCCTTCTGGGACATGACGATCCTGTCCTACTGGGCCTGGTCCGCCTTCGACCCCGGGTCCCCCCACACCATGCACTCCGCCCAGGGCGCCGGCGGCCTCGGCTACGCCTTCCCGGCAGCCCTCGGCGCGGCGATCGCGGACCCGGGCCGCCCGGTCCTGGCCGTCTCCGGCGACGGCGGCGCCCTCTACTCGATCGCCGAGCTCGCCACGGCCAAGCAGTACGACCTGCCGGTGACCTGGCTGATCATCGACGACGGCGGCTACGGCATCCTCCGCGAGTACATGACCGACACCTACGGCCAACCGACGGGCACGGAACTGACCCGCCCGGACTTCGCGGCCCTGGCGGAGTCCTTCGGGGTGCCGGGGGTACACACGACCCCGGAAACCCTGGAGCGGGACCTGGCGAAGGCACTGTCGTCCGAGGGCCCGTCGGTGCTCGTACTCCCGGCGGTACTACGGATGTTCGCACCGACACATCTCGCTCAGCAGACGCCGGGCCAGTAGTCGCCGCCTTGGGGTGGCGGTGACCCCCGGGGCCCGTGTCGCGGAAGGTCCGGGCCGGGGCCGCGGGCGGCTGAAATGCGGACCGGCGAACCGGCCATTCCCCTCACACTCCGTTGACGCTCGGTCACATGCCTTCTAGACATGCCGTGTCCATGTCGGTTGTGCCCAGCAATGGAGATCGAGGTATCACGTGTTAGGCATACGCCACAGACGTTCGCGCTCGTACGCCGCCGGCCTCGCCGCCGTCGTCGCGCTGTTCCTCCTCCCGACCGCCGCCGCCCAGGCGACCGAGGCCCCGAAGGCACCGCACAAGACGACCCCCGCGCCCAGCGCGGCCGTCGAGCACGCCGTACCGGCCAATGAGTCCGCGCGGCTCGCCCAGTACTGGACCCCCGAGCGGATGGCCCATGCCGTCCCGCTGGACATGACCTACCGCGCCCCCAAGGCCGACCCGGCCTCCCCGAAGGCGCCGCAGCGGCCGACCGGGCCCGCGACGACCGGATCCGACCCGGTGGCCGGGGTGGCGCCCGCGCCCGGTGGGATCAAGATCGCGGTGACCGCGACCCGGGTCGTCGGCAAGGTCTTCTTCAGGGGCTCGGACGGCGTCGACTACGTCTGCTCCGCCTCAGCCGTCAACAGCACCAACAAGAACATGGTGTTCACCGCCGGGCACTGCGTCCACGGCGGCCCAGGCCAGTCCTGGTCCTCCAACTGGCAGTTCGTGCCGTACTACGACCACGGAAGCCGGCCCTACGGCACCTGGTGGGCCAAGACCCTCGTCGCCTTCAACGGCTGGATCAACGACGGGAACTTCGGCTACGACCTCGGCATCGTCATCACCTGGCCGAACAGCAGCGGCGAACTCGTCAACAACGTCGGCGGCCTGGGCATCCAGTGGAACTACCCCAAGGCCCGTTACATGACGGCCATGGGCTACCCGCAGGCCGCGCCGTTCGACGGGCAGTGGCAGTACTATTGCGCCGCCACCACCTCCCAGCGCAGCCTGTTCACCACCGACCAGATCAAGATGCCGTGCAACATGACCGGCGGGTCGAGCGGCGGCCCCTGGATCTACGGCAAGGACGACAACGTCTACTACAGCGGCTGGGTCAACGGCGTGAACAGTAACGTCAATAGCCGGACCAACCCGACCGAGATGCGCTCGCCGTACTTCGCGACCTGGGTCGGCGACGCGTTCAACAAGTACTCCACCTACTAACAAGTACTCCACCTACTAAAGGGGAAGATCATGGCGCGCGCAGCGGCACGCGGCGGCACGTACGTCCTGGTCACCGCCGTCCTGCTGTGCGCGCTGACGGCCTGTGGAGCCGAAGGAACAGGCGGCGGGGGCGGCGGTACGGCTCCGGAGGAGACGCGGCCCTGCCCCTCCTCCTCCGGACCGGCGGCCGACTCCACCGCCACCCCGTCCCCTACCGGTACGGGCGCCCCGGGTGACAGTCAGGCCCACTCGGCGGCCCCGGACCGCCACTGCATCATCGAGAGCGGCGTTCCGGCCATGCCTGAGGACCCCTGAACCTGGGTCCCTACGGCATTGCTCCCCCGCTCAGCTGAACCAGAAGAACAGCGTGTCCGCCGTCCCGCCGCGCTTCTGCTCGCGCTCCCACTCCTGCGCCTCTAAGCGGAGGACTTCGGTCAGGCGGTGGGCCGTGTCACGGCAGTCGGGGTGGACGCGGTCGAGGACCGCCTCGTAGGCGTCGGCGGCCTCGGCCGCGCGCTGGACCGGGAGGGTGCCGATCTGGGGATGGACGTCGCCGGGGTGCGGGATGCGCAGAGGCGGGCCGTTGAAGAGGTACGCGTCGGGCAGGAGGGCGGCCGGGACGCCGTTGCGGCCCAGCTCGTTCGACACCGTCTGGAACCAGGACATCCGCCGCCAGCTGCCGAGGTCGACCGTGTCGGAGAAGCAGGAGGCCACGACCTCGTGGAAGGCGTGGGTGTACGACGGGCACATGGCTGAGCTGTAGTCACCCTCGATCAGCTCGTCGAGCGCACGGCGTACCGATGTCCCCAGCGTCACGCCCCGGCTCTCCAGCCGCACGTCGAGCGCCGTGCACCGCTCCCGGACCCGTTCGAGGTGCCGGTCCTGCTCGGGCGTCCGCTCGACCGCGGTGAGCAGCCGTACGACGGTCCGCATGTCGCCGGTGCTCATCTCCAGGCTGTGGCCCACGTGTTGCTCCCCCGTTCGCATCGGTTCCGTACATCCATGATCCAGGGGCGCGGGGAGCGGCAGCACGCGGGCCCCGCACCGGTGGCGGCCGGTGCGGGGCCCCTGGCTCGGGCCGGTGCTACCAGATCGCCTCCACCCACTCCGGGTGGTCGATGAACGGGTTCCGGTTGCCTTGGTAGGTGCTGTAGATGAGCTGGTTGCGGCGCTCCTCGAAGGCGTCCGGCGGGTCGGCCTGGTGCCACGCCTTCAGGACGGAGAGGCGGCCGTGGAAGCGGGTGCCGCCGTTGTTGACGGAGTCGTTGGGCTCCAGGTTCGGCCAGCCGTCGTCGCCCTCGTAGCGGACCGCCATGTAGAGGATCATGCGGGCCACGTCACCCTTGACCGCGTCCCGCGGCTCGAAGGAGTTGGAGTCGACGAGGCTGCCGCCGCTGTTGGTGAAGCTGCCGCCGCCGTTGTCGAAGTCCAGGTTGCCGCGGATCGCGTTGACGGTCACGTCCTCGGGGCGGATGTGGTGCAGATCGGTGCCCGGACCGGCCGAGGTGCCGAAGTCGCCGTGGGACTGCGCCCAGACGTGCTCCCGGTTCCAGTTGCCGCTGCTGCCGCCGTTGAGGGACTTGCTCCGCGAGATGCCCGAGTACAGCAGCTTCACGTTGTTGCTGTTGTTCGGGTCCTGGTCGGTGTTCTTCAGGGCGTCCCAGAGCGCGGAGTACGACAGCTTGGTCTGGCTGCTGATGATCGTGTGCAGGGAGGACTTCAGCGCCGTCCCGCTCTTGCCGACCGCGTTCCTGTAGTACGTCGAGTCGTACGCCGTCGTCGTCGCCGCGGCCGGGGTCGCGGTCAGCGCGGGAGCGGTGAGGCCGACCATCACCGCTGCGGTCGTCAGTGCCACCGACTTCCAGCGGCCCATGCGTGTCGCCAGCTTCATGTGGGGTCCGATCTACGCGTGTTGAGTGGGGGGCGCAATCGGGAGAGTGACATGGACATGTGGGTGTGTCCATGAAGCCAACATGGCGATTGGATGACGGGGAGCGGCAAATCAGGGCTGATCTACGCGAGTTGACGCAGGGGAACAGCTGTCAGCTGACGTCAGACGGGGCGAGGCGGTAGATCGTCTCCTGGACGTACTCCTCGGCGGCCGAACGGGATCTTGAGCACCCGCCGCAGCGCCGTAGGCTCACATGGTGATTGAGACCATCGTGTTGGACATCGGCGAGACGATCACCCGGGACGACCGTTACTGGGCCTTGTGGGCCGACTGGCTCGACATTCCCCGGCACACCCTCTCGGCACTCGTCGGCGTCGTCGTTGCACGCGGCCTGGACAATGCCGAGGCTCTCCGCCTGGTGCGGCCCGGGATCGATGTGGGCGCCGAGTACCGCGCGCGCGAGGCAGCCGGTCATGGTGAGCACCTGGACGACAGCGACCTGTACGAGGACGTGCGGCCCGCCCTGGCCGCCCTCCAGACGGTCGGCGTGCGCGTCGTCATCGCGGGCAACCAGACGGTGCGGGCAGGCGAGCTGCTGCGCGGTCTGGACCTGCCCGCAGACCTCGTCGTCACTTCGGGGGAGTGGGGGGTGGCCAAGCCGCAGCCGGAGTTCTTCCAGCGCGTGCTTGAGGTGGCGCAGGCTCCGGCGAGGGCCACGGTGTATGTGGGGGACCATCCGGCCAACGATGTCTTCCCCGCGCGTGCGGCGGGATTGCGTGTGGTTCACCTGCGGCGCGGGCCATGGGGTCATCTCTGGGCGGATGACCCAGAGGTGGCCGCAGCAGCTGACTGGCGTATCGACAGCCTGATGGAACTCCAGGCCATCGCAGGCCGCTGATGAACGAGCCTCACTCAACAGAGGGTTGGTGGTGCCGTAACGGTCCACGCGGCATCTCTGCGCGGGTACGGTTCGGAATGGATGCACCGAACTGGAGCCAGTATGCCCCGCACACACGCGAAGTGGCGTAGGCGGCCGCATCGCCTACTTCCGCAGCGTCATGCGCCCAAAGATGACGCAGGAGCAGACCGCGCAGGTGGCTGTGAGGGTGATCGCCGGCCTGCACGTGGCCGTGGCGGCCGTGACCGGCCCGGTCCTCGCCCTGGTGTCGGCGCGGACCCCTGCCTGACGCAGCCCCGCGGCGACCGCAGGGTCACGGCGGCACGGTTGCGCCACGGGTGGTTGATGTACTGCCCGTCCGCCAGTGAGGCCAGGATCCCGCCGAGCCCGTAGCGGGCCTGCTCTGCGCACCAGCGGGCGTCCTGCCCGTTCAGACCCTCGGGTGCGGAGTACGGCCGTGGCCGACGCCAGTACACCGACCGCACCGCCTCCAGCGCCAAGGCTCGGGTTGCCGTCCGCACCTTCCCCGTCAACCCGGTGTCGTCCACGCGAGCCGTCACGATGACCGTGTCAGGGAAGTCCGCCGGGTCAAGCCGGACGACCGGCACCTCCCGGTTGCCCAGCTCCTCGATGACCAGGTCGGCCGTCGAGTCGTCCAACCGCGTGACCACGAGAACCGGCGACGTCCGAGTCAATCGGTGTCCCCCTCCTGGTCGCTGCCCTCGTCCGTGTTGCCGTCCAGCGATGTCTTGGGCCTGGTCTCCTTGCTCGTCTCGCTGCGCTTGTGCCGGTCGAGGGACGGAACGTCCGGACCGCCCGGTCCGATCCACCGCCCGGTCCGACTCTCGGGATCGAGTACGACCGTAGGCGCCACGAGGACAGCCGTTGCCGGAAACGGCCTCATCCGCGTCAGTCCCCACGGCTTCGGCTTCGGCTTCGGCGTCGTCACTGAGAGCCTTCATGTCGTCGCCGTCGGCGATCAGTCTGATGTTCCGTGATCCATCTGGGTAGACCGCCTCAGGACGAAGCACCGACAGGCCCGCCGTCTGCGGGTGAGAAGACCGGTCGTCGCGCGCGTACGGTGGAGATGGGGCTGCCTCAGGGGGTCTCACCGGAGGGACGACGCCATGCCCGACCACAGGATCGGTACACCCGAGCAGTTCGAGGCGGCCCGGCAGGAGCTGCTCGTGGAGGAGAAGCAGCTCACCCGGCGGGGCGACGAACTCGCCCGGAAGCGGCGGGAGCTGCCCTGGGTGCCCGTGGAGAAGGACTACCGCTTCGAGAGCGAACGCGGGACGCAGACGCTCGCGGACCTCTTCGGCGGGCGTTCACAGCTGCTCGTCTACCACTTCATGTTCGGCCCGCCGTACAAGGCGGGCTGCCCTGTCTGTTCCTCCATCGCGGACACCCTCGACCCCAACGCGGTTCACCTCACGGCCCGCGACGTGACGCTGGTCTGCTCCTCCCGGGCGCCGCTCGACAGGCTCCTCGCGTACCGGGAGCGGATGGGCTGGAGCTTCGACTGGGTCTCCACCATCGGCCCCGACTTCCACCGCGACCTCGGTTTCGTCTACTCGGAGGACGAGCTGAGGCCGTTCCTCGACGGGGACATCCCGGCGGTCGTGCGCCAGCAGGCGGAGGCGACCGGCACGGGCGTCCAGGAGTACGTCACCGAGGGCCCCGGGCTGAGCGCCTACGCCCTCGCCGACGGCACCGTCCACCGCACGTACGTCACCACCGCGCGCGGCCTCGAATTCGCCATGCCCTACTACGGCCTCCTCGACCGGGCCCCGCTGGGCCGCCAGGAGGAGGGCGCGGACATGCACTGGCTGCGCCGCCACGACGAATACGGGATCCCCTGAGAAACCCCAGGCGCTTCACCGCACCGCCCCCCGAGCGACACCCACCCGCCCTACGGTGGCGCCCATGCGCCTGAGAACCGTACTCGCCACCGTCACCGCCGGCCTGACGGCGGCCACCTGCCTCTCCGTCGCCGGACCCGCGAACGCCCAGCAGCCCCACGCCTGTTCGCCGTCCGTCTCCCTCACCGGCTTCTCCGACGCCCTCGACAAGACGACGTACGGCGGCACCTTCGTCGGCAACCTCTCCGCGCTCGCCACCGACCCCCGCGACGGCTCCCTCGCCGCCCTCTCCGACCGGTCGGCCCTCTTCTCCCTGGACCCCCGCACCCTCCGCCCGCGCTCCGCCGTCCCGCTCGCCGACGAGAACGGTGGCGCGCTCGACGCCGAGGGCCTGGTGATCGATGGTGACGGCACGCGGATCATCTCCGACGAGACCGAGCCCGCCGTACGCCGGCACAGCGCCGACGGCCGCCGGATCCTCGACCGCCTCCCCGTGCCGGACGCGCTGAAGGTCGCCCCCGCCGGGCGGGCCGCCGCCAACCAGACCTTCGAGGGGCTGACCCTGTTCCGTGGCGGCCGCACCCTGCTCGCCGCCATGGAAGGCGCGCTCGCCGGTGACCCGGCGGACACCGTCCGCCTCCAGACCTGGACCCGCCGGCCCAGCGGCCGGTTCGACCTCGCCGCCCAGTACGGCTACCGCACCGACCCCGGCCTCGGCGTCCCGGAGGTCCAGGCGACCCCCGACGGCCGCCTCCTCGTCCTGGAGCGCGGCTACACCTCCGGCGTCGGCAACACCGTCCGCCTCTACCTCGCCGACCTCCGCCACGCCACCGACACCGGTGGCATCGACCGGCTCACCGGGCGGGAACGGCTGGTCGGGAAGACCCTCCTCGCCGACCTCGCCGACTGTCCCACCCTCGGCGCCACCGCCAGGCAGCCCCAGCCCAACCCCCTCCTCGACAACATCGAGGGCATGGCGGTCACCGGCCGCACCAAGGACCGCCTGACCGTTCTCCTCGTCAGCGACGACAACCAGAACCCCGTACAGACGACCCGCTTCTACTCCCTGCGCGTACGGACGCGCTGACTGACGTCCGAGGGATGACGTCCGAGGGGGACGTCCGAGAGATGACGTCCGAGGGATGAAATCCGCTGCCGTCCGCGTTGGTGCCTTGCGGAAGATCAGGGCGAACGGGAGGCACCCGAGTGACAGCGCAACGGGGTGGGGTCGGGCGGGAGAAAGCCGGCTGGGCACGACGGCTGGCCGGATACGCCTGGCGCTATCCGAAGGACGTCGTCCTGGCCCTGGCCTCGTCGCTCCTCGGCATGGCGGTCATGGCGATCGTCCCGCTGATCACCAAGGTGATCATCGACGATGTGGTCGGCGACCGCAGCCGGGAGATGGCCCCCTGGGCGGGCGCCCTGATCGGCGCGGCCCTCCTCGTCTACGTCCTCACCTACATCCGCCGCTACTACGGCGGCCGCCTCGCCCTCGACGTGCAGCACGACCTGCGCACCGAGATGTACGGGACGATCACCCGGCTCGACGGCCGCCGCCAGGACGAGCTGTCCACCGGCCAGGTCGTCGGCCGCGCCACCAGCGACCTCCAGCTGATCCAGGGCCTGCTGTTCATGCTGCCGATGACGATCGGCAACTTCGCCCTCTTCCTGATCTCGCTGATCGTGATGGCCTGGCTGTCCATCCCGCTCACGCTCGTCGCGATCGCCGTCGCGCCCGCCCTGTGGTGGATCGCCAAGCGCAGCCGGACCAGGCTGCACCCGTCGACCTGGTACGCGCAGGCCCAGGCCGCCGCCGTGGCGGGCGTGGTCGACGGCGCGGTCAGCGGCGTACGCGTGGTGAAGGGCTTCGGGCAGGAGGAGCAGGAGACCGGGAAGATCAGGGACGTCAGCCGCCGCCTCTTCGCGGGCCGGCTGCGCACCATCCGGCTGAACTCCCGGTACACCCCCGCCCTCCAGGCCGTGCCCGCCCTCGGCCAGGTCGCCATGCTGGCCCTCGGCGGCTGGCTCGCCGTGCGCGGGCACATCACGCTCGGCACGTTCGTCGCCTTCTCCACCTACCTCGCCCAGCTGGTCGGCCCGGTCCGCATGCTCGCCATGGTCCTCACCGTCGGCCAGCAGGCCCGCGCCGGTGCCGAACGCGTCCTGGAGCTGATCGACACCGAGCCGACGCTCACCGACGGCACCAAGGAGCTGCCGGCGGACGCCCCCGCGACCGTCGAGTTCGACGACGTCTCCTTCGGCTACGACCCCGAGCGGCCCGTCCTCGACGGCCTCAGCTTCGAGATCCGCCCCGGCGAGACCCTCGCGGTCGTCGGCTCCTCCGGCTCCGGCAAGTCCACGGTGTCCCTGCTCCTCCCGCGCTTCTACGACGTGACGCGCGGCGCCGTCCTCATCGGCGGCCATGACGTACGCGAGCTCACCCAGGACTCCCTGCGGGCCGCGATCGGCCTGGTCCCCGAGGACTCCTTCCTCTTCTCCGACACCGTCCGCAACAACATCGCGTACGGCCGTCCCGACGCGACCGACGAGCAGATCGAGGCCGCGGCCCGCACCGCCCAGGCCGACCGTTTCATCGCCGAGCTGCCCGACGGCTACGACACCAAGGTCGGCGAACACGGCCTGACCCTCTCCGGCGGCCAGCGCCAGCGCATCGCGCTCGCCCGCGCGATCCTCACCGATCCGCGGCTCCTCGTCCTCGACGACGCCACCTCGGCCGTGGACGCGCGCGTGGAGCACGAGATCCACGAGGCCCTCCAGCAGGTCATGGAGGGCCGCACCACGCTCCTCATCGCGCACCGGCGCTCCACCCTCAACCTCGCCGACCGCATCGCCGTCCTCGACCACGGCCGCCTCGCCGACCTCGGCACCCACGAGGAACTCCAGCAGCGCTCCGCCCTCTACCGCCGCCTGCTCACCGACCCCGACGAACTCGGCGGTGTCTCCCCGGGCCACGCCCGGCCGGAAGCCGCCGTCGAGGACACGTCAGTACGGGACGAGCTGGACGCCGAGTTCGACGCCGAGCGCGGGGTCACGCCCCGGCTGTGGACCGGCGACCGGGAGCCGAAGGACACCGCGCTGTCCGGCTCCCCGGCCACGCCCGAACTCCTCGCCCAGGTGGAGGCGCTGCCCCCGGCGACCGACACCCCCGACATCGACGAGGAACGCGCGGTCCGCCCCGAGGAGTCCTACGGCCTGCGCCGCCTCCTGCGTGGCTTCGGGCTGCCGCTGCTCATCAGCCTCGGCCTGGTCGCCGTGGACGCCGGCATGGGACTCCTCCTGCCGGTGCTGATCCGGCACGGCATCGACGAGGGCGTCACCCAGGTGGCGCTCGGCGCCGTCTGGGCGGCCTCGCTGCTCGCCCTGCTCACCGTGCTCGTGCAGTGGGCCGCGCAGATCGGCGAGACCCGGATGACCGGCCGCACCGGCGAACGCGTCCTGTACGCACTCCGCCTGAAGATCTTCGCCCAACTCCAGCGGCTCGGACTCGACTACTACGAGCGGGAGCTCACCGGCCGCATCATGACGCGGATGACGACGGACGTCGACGCGCTCTCCACCTTCCTGCAGACCGGCCTGGTCACCGCGTTCGTCTCGGTCGTCACCTTCTTCGGCATCATGGTCGCCCTGCTGGTGATCGACGTACAGCTCGCCCTCGTCGTCTTCACCACCCTGCCCCCGCTGATCATCGCCACGTACTTCTTCCGCCGGGCGAGCGTGAAGGCGTACGAACTGGCCCGGGAGCGGGTGTCCGTGGTCAACGCCGACCTTCAGGAGTCGGTGGCGGGGCTGCGGATCGTGCAGGCGTTCCGGCGTGAGCGTTCCGGCGGCAGGCGGTTCGCCCAGGCCAGCGACAGCTACCGCCTGGCGCGCATCCGGGGGCAGTGGCTGATCTCCGTCTACTTCCCCTTCGTGCAGTTCCTGTCGTCGGCGGCCGCGGCGGCGGTGCTGATCGTGGGTGCGGGGCGGGTGGAGAACGGCACGCTGACGGCCGGCGCGCTGGTGGCGTACCTGCTCTACATCGACCTGTTCTTCGCGCCCGTCCAGCAGCTCTCCCAGGTCTTCGACGGCTACCAGCAGGCCACCGTCTCCCTCGGCCGCATCCAGGAGCTGCTCCGGGAACCGGCGTCGACGAAGCCGGCCCCGCAGCCCCGCCAGGTGCGGTCGCTGCGCGGCGAGATCGCCTTCGAGGACGTGCACTTCGCGTACGGCGCCGAAGAAGCCGGGGAAGCGGCCCTGACCGGCATCGACCTGCGCATCCCCGCCGGGCAGACCGTCGCGTTCGTCGGTGAGACCGGCGCCGGCAAGTCGACCCTGGTCAAGCTGGTGGCACGGTTCTACGACCCGACGGCCGGCCGGGTCACCGCCGACGGCACGGACCTGCGCGACCTGGACCTCACCGCGTACCGCCACTGTCTGGGCGTCGTCCCGCAGGAGGCGTACCTCTTCCCGGGGACCGTCCGCGACGCCATTGCCTACGGGCGGCCCGACGCCACCGATGCCGAGGTGGAGGCGGCGGCCCGGGCGGTCGGCGCGCACGAGATGATCGCCCAGCTCACCGGCGGCTACCTCCACGAGGTCGCCGAGCGCGGCCGCAACCTCTCCGCCGGCCAGCGCCAGCTGATCGCGCTGGCCCGCGCGGAACTCGTCGACCCCGACGTCCTCCTCCTCGACGAGGCCACCGCCGCCCTGGACCTGGCCACGGAAGCCCAGGTCAACCAGGCGACGGACCGGCTGGCGGGCCGCCGTACCACCCTCGTGGTCGCCCACCGGCTGACCACCGCGGCCCGCGCGGACCGGGTGATCGTCATGGACCACGGCAGGGTCGTCGAGGACGGCACCCACGAGGAGCTCCTCGCCCGCGACGGCCGCTACGCCGAACTGTGGCGCACGTTCGTGGGCGAGCCGGTGGGCGCCGGACCGGTCTGACCCTGCTCCGGCTCCCGCCGGCCGTGGGTGCCCCGCGCCCGCAGCCATGCCGCCGTCTCCTCCGGCGGCATGGCGGGAGCGATGAGCCCGCCCAGCCGTTCCACCACGTTCGCGGGATCGTCGGCCGTGGCCGTGCGCTCCGTCGCCCAGATCCGGCCCAGCTTGGGCAGCCGGTCGCGCAGCCGCCGCGACCGCTTGTGCCAGGCCCTCAGCGCCTGGCAGGGGCAGCACGTTCATCCTGTCGCAGTCGCAGTCGCAGTCGCAGTCGCGGTCGCAGTCGCAGTCGCAGTCGCTCACGTCCACGTGAGTGTGACCACATCACATCTTTCGGGGAGCGGGGGCCGGGGTGCGCAACCATGCGCACCGCCCCCGCGTCCGTACACCAGTACGGGGCTCGTGTGCGGAGAGGGGTGGCGGTGATCGGAGGGACGGTACGGCGGCGGGCGGCGCTCGGCGGGGCCGTACTGCTCGTGTCCATGCTGCTGGCCCTCGCCCTGCCGGGCAGGGCCGAGGCGGCGGGCGCCCCCTGCCCGGGCCGCCACGCGCGGACGCTGTCCTTCTCCACCGGCTCGGTCTACGTCTTCAAGCGCAACGGCTCCGTCTGCGCCGTGACCTACGCCAAGTGGCCCGGCGTGCAGCGCAGGATGACGGTGAGCGTGCAGGCGCGCGGCCACCGTCCCGTACGGCGTGAGGTGCGCTCGCCGCTGAGCGCCGGCCCGGTCACCGTGCGCGCGGGACAGCGGTGCGTGTGGGTGCGCGGCTCGGTCGGGAGCGGGTCGGTCAGTTCCGGCTGGATCTTGTGCTGACAAGCCTGACCCCCCTGCCCGGATATGCCCTGAATGCGCGTCAACTTCCCCTGGTGTGAAGGCAGTTGCTCCGATAGCTTCCGGCGGACATCTGTCTCACGCACATCTGTCTCACAAGGAGGGTGCACGCGCATGCGCAAGGCGCTCAGATGGCTGCTGGCGCTCACCGTGCTCATAGGCACGCTGAGCACGGCGGGGGCGGCCACCGCCGCCGAGCCACAGCCGGCGGACATCAAGGAACGGCTCCTGTCGATACCGGGCATGAGCCTGGTCGAGGAGAAGCCGTACCCCGGCTACCGCTACTTCGTCCTCACCTACACCCAGCCCGTGGACCACCGGAACCCGGCCGCGGGCAGCTTCCAGCAGCGCCTCACCGTGCTGCACAGGGACGTCAGCCGCCCCACCGTCTTCTTCACCAGCGGCTACCACGTCTCCACCACGCCGCGCCGCAGCGAGCCGACCCAGATCGTCGACGGCAACCAGGTCTCCCTGGAGTACCGCTTCTTCACCCCGTCCCGCCCCGACCCGGCCGACTGGTCCAAGCTGGACATCTGGCAGGCGGCGAGCGACCAGCACCGTGTCTTCAAGGCGCTCAAGCCGGTCTACTCCCAGAACTGGATCTCCACGGGCGGCTCGAAGGGCGGCATGACCGCCACCTACTACGAGCGCTTCTACCCCCGTGACATGGACGGCGTCGTCGCCTACGTCGCCCCCAACGACGTGTGGAACAAGGAGGACTCGGCCTACGACCGCTTCTTCGCCACCGTCGGCACCAAGGAGTGCCGCGACCGGCTGAACGCCGTCCAGCGCGAGGCCCTCGTACGCCGCGAGCCGCTGGAGAAGAAGTACGCGCAGTACGCGGCGGCGGAAGGCTTCACCTTCAACACCATCGGCAGCCTCGACCGCGCCTACGAGGCCGTCGTCCTCGACTACGTCTGGGGCTTCTGGCAGTACAGCCTGCTCTCGGACTGCGACTCGATCCCGGCGAACGCCGCGAGCGCCACCGACGACGAGATCTGGAACTCCGTCGACGAGATCTCCGGCTTCTCCTTCTACACCGACCAGGGCCTCGCCCCGTACACGCCGTACTACTACCAGGCGGGCACCCAGCTCGGCGCCCCCACCATCCGCTTCCCGCACATCGAGAACAAGCACATCCGCTACGGCTACCAGCCTCCGCGCAACTTTGTGCCCCGCGACATCCCCATGACCTTCCAGCCGTGGGCGATGTGGGACATCGACACCTGGGTGCGTGACAACGCCCGCCAGATGCTCTTCGTCTACGGCGAGAACGACCCCTGGGGCGCCGAACCCTTCCACCTCGGCAAGGGCGCCCGCGACTCCTACGTCTTCACCGCCCCCGGCCTGAACCACGGCGCCAACGTCGCCGGCCTGGTACCCGACGAGAGGGCCCTGGCCACGGCCAGGATCCTGGACTGGGCGGGCGTCTCCTCCACCGCCGTCCAGCGCGCCAAGCCGCTGGCGACCTTCGACGCGAAGCTGGACGTCCGCGACGTGGAGCGCGAGCCCGCGCTGCGGCCGTAGCGCCGCCGCCCGCGGTGGCTCACACCGGCCGGGCGCAGCCCACCGGGTCGCCGCCGCCGAGCTGGACATAGAGGGCCGTGGACGCCGGGCAGTGTGCCCGGGTGTCCACGGCCCTCACCACCTTGTACTGCGGCGGCCGCTCGCCCGAGCCGTCGCAGGCCGTCTCCCGGACCTGACCGTCGCCCAGCCCGTACACGCAGTCGCCGACGATGGTGCGCGGTCCGCCTCCGCCGCCCGGGTCGCCGGGGTGCGGGGGCCGGAGGTTGCGCATGCAGGCGTAGCCCTGCGGGACGGTGCCGTCGCCGTCCTCGTCGGAGGACGACGTCTGTTCGGTGATGTGGAGGACGAAGTCGGTGGTCGCCGGGCACGGTGGGCCGTCGGACGGCTTGCCGGGGTGCCGGGCGACGACCCGGGCCGCCGCCCGCTCACTCGCACACGACACCTCGGTGTAGGTGTGCGTCGTCCCGGAGGAGCCGCAGTCGCCGACGCCGAGGAAGACGGCACCGAAGCCGGAGGAGGCGGGGGCGGCGGAGCTCTCCGCCGAGGGGCGGTCGCACCCGGCGAGGAAGAGCACCAGGGCGGCGAGGACGGACGTTGCCCGGGGGCGGCCAGGTCTGTCCCGCATCGCGCACCCCCATAGTCCCGCATACCCCCGCATGTCACACTCCAGCGTGGCGGGTGGTGCCGTGGGTGCGCCAGCGGCGCGGAGGGCCATTGCGCGTGGTGCGGGTCGCACAACCGGCGTGGGGTGCGGCCCTCGTACGCCGCTGACAGGCAGCTAGTACGACAGGCCGTGCCCGATCGGATACAGCACCCGGTCCGGGTCGTCCGCCCGGACCACCGGCACCGGCAGTCTGCCGCGCGGCGCCGCCGATCCGGCGATCACCCGTGCGGCGGCCCGCAGTTCGACGTCGGTCCAGGAGCAGGAGGCCAAGTACGCCTTGACGTCGGGGAGCTGGGCGATGTCGTACGGGTTGCGCAGGGCGATGGCCACCACCGGGCGGCCGGTGGTGAGGAGGTGCTCCACCAGCGTCCGCTGCGGGCTGCCGGCGGTGACGTTGTACGTGCCGACGATCACCGCGTCCGCCTCGCCGGCCGCCGCGACCGCGTGCTCGATGGTGGTGGCGGAGGGGCTGGTGCCGGTGGGCAGGGCGGTCGCGGTGAAGCCCAGTTCGGTGAGGGCGGTGGCGAGGACGGTGGTGGGTGGGCCGGTGGTGCCCGAGGGGGAGGCCGGGTCGGCGCCCACGACGAGCAGCCGGGGCCGGGTGCGCGGGGACAGCGGCAGCAGCGCGCCCTCGTTGACCAGCAGGGTCGTGGTCCGCTCGGCGATCCGGTCGGCGGTGGCGAGATGGGCCGGGGCACCGACCATGTGGTCGACACCGGCTCGGTCGGGGTACGGCTCGTCGAGCAGTCCGAGGCGCTGTTTCAGGCGCAGGATCCGCAGGACGGACTCGTCGAGCCGTGCCTCGGCCAACTCCCCGTCCTGTACGGCGGTGAGGACGGCGTTCCACGCGACGTCCAGTCTGGGCGGGTTGAGGAGCTGGTCGACGCCCGCCTTCAGGGCGAGGACGGGGACGCGGTCGTCGCCGTACTTCGTGCGTACTCCCGCCATGCCGAGCGCGTCGGTGACCACGACCCCGTCGTAGCCGAGGTGTTCGCGCAGCAGGCCGGTGACGATGCGGCGGGAGAGGGTGGCCGGGTCGCCGGAGTCGTCGAGGGAGGGGATCAGGATGTGGGCCGTCATGATCGCGTCGACACCGGCCGCGATCGCCGCCCGGAACGGCACCGCGTCCCGTTCCTCCCACTGCTCGCGGCTGTGGGTGATGACGGGGAAGCCGTAGTGGCTGTCGACGGCCGTGTCGCCGTGTCCCGGGAAGTGCTTGGCGGTCGCCGCCACCCCGGACGACTGGTAGCCGCGGACCTCGGCGGCGACCAGCTCGGCCACGGCCTGCGGGTCGGCGCCGAAGGAGCGCACGCCGATGACCGGGTTCGCCGGGTTGACGTTGACATCGGCCACGGGGGAGTAGTCCTGCCGTACGCCCATCGCGCGCAGCTCACGGCCCGCGAGGCGCCCCAGCGTGTGGGCGTCGCCGCGTGAGCCGCCCGCCCCGATCGCCATCGCGCCCGGGAAGAGGGTGGCCGGTCTGCCGATGCGGCAGACGATGCCGTGCTCCTGGTCGGTGGAGATCAGCACCGGCAGTCCGCGCGGTCGGGCGAGCGAGGCGCGCTGGATGCCGGACGACAGGTCCGCGATCTGGCGCGGGGCGCGGGTGTTGTGTGCCCAGGTGAAGTAGACGATCCCGCCGAGGTGGTAGCGGGCGATGAGCTCGGCGGCCGTGCGCACGCCCAGTTCCCTGAGGTTGGCGTCGGCGTCGGCCGGGTCGGGGGCGGTCGCGCAGTGGCCGTACACGTGGGAGACGAAGACCTGGCCGACCTTCTCCTCGGTCGTCATCCGGGAGACCAGCCGCCGCAGTCCGCCGTCGTCGCGTGCCTGCGCGGAACCGCCGACGCCGAGGGCCGCGGTGAGCCCGGCGCCGGCGGTGAGGAGAGTACGTCTGGAGGGCACCTGCGCTCCTTCCGGAGGATCCACTGAGGGAACTGGGGGACATGGTGCCCGGCGAGGGGCCGCCATCGGCGCATTGGAGGGGGGCGCGCCGATGGCGGCGGGCCGCCGGCCGCGGTGCGGCGGAGAGGGTGGTCAGCTATCGCAGCCAGCAGCGAGGGCCGACACCGCGCCGCGGAGACTCTCCGGCGGTTGTGGCGGTTGGACGAGCGGCGCGGGGGATGGGTTCCCGGCAGGGGGTGGTTCGCGGGAAGTCGGGAGAGGAGGGACGGGAGTGACAGAGCGGCCCCTGGGCGGATGCGCCCAGGGGCCGGTCGTCCGTTGTTGCGTCAGCCCAGCTGCTTCACATTGCCCCAGGTGCCCGTCCGCAGCCGTGTCGAGGTGCCCAGGGAGGTGGCGCCGCCCTTGAACAGCAGCAGGTCTCCGGCGCTGTTGGTCGCCCAGACGTCGGGGATGCCGTCACCGGTGACATCGGGACTGCCGTAGAGCAGCGGGTAGTCGGCCGTGGTCATGTAGCCGGAGGCGTAGGCGTTGTCGCCGTCCAGGCTCGACGTGGCCAGTCCGAGGCTCTTCACATCCGTGTGGCCGGACGCGTCGAGCTTGCCCTTGCGGAGCCAGATGTTGCCCGCGGCCGTGCGGTACGTCAGGTCGGCGGCGCCGTCGTTGTTGTAGTCGGCGATCGCCACGAAGTCCCGGGTGTCCCAGGCCGACGACGTCATCTTGGTCGCGGTCTCGAAGTAGCCGCCGCTGTAACCGCTGAACACCCACAGCTCCGCGCCCCCGGCACCGCCGGCCACGAACAGCTCGGGCTGTCCGTCCCCCGTGATGTCGCCCGCCGACTTGATCTCCGAGAAGGTCGCGGGGGATGGCGCTCCGGCCGGCAGCCGGACCTCCACCCTGCGGGTCACGTCGATCGCCCCGTAGCCGTCGCCGGGGTAGATGAACAGGCGGCCGTCGGGGGTGCGGACCACCCAGTCCGAGATGCCGTCCGCAGGGGCGAAGTCCCCGTTGTGGGTGACCAGGGCGTAGGTGCCGGCGCCGTCCCAGATGTGGGGCGCCGTGCCCTTGTCCTTGATCAGGGTGCCCTTGTTGTGGGCGCCGAAGCTGCTGGACAGCGTGCAGGCTGGGGAGCCGGTACGAGCCGGTCTCGCCGTTGGCGATGGAGCGGAAGTACGACGTCTTGGTGTTGGGCCAGTCGTTGTCCTTGCCGAACTCGAACTCCAGCTTGGACAGGACGCCGTCCGGGTCGGTTCCCCTGGCCGACATGTACAGCTCGCTGGTCTTTGCGACGTGTCCGTCTCCAGCGCGGTCGCGGACGTCGTCGGCGCCGAGGTGGAGGTGGAGGTGACCATGCCGATGCGGCAGCACCGCCACCACCGTCCAGGTCTCGGAGACCTGCTCAACCTGACCGTGGACACCGCCGACCTCCAGGCGGTCTCCGCCCAGCCAGCCGGCACGTCCACCGCCGCGGCCACCGACAGCGGCAGTGTGAGCCCGGCCGTCTGGCGGGGCTCCACCCAGCAGTCGGCGGTCCAGCAGGTCGCCTCCGGTGACGGCGGCGACCTCCTCGTCGGCATCTCCCACGACGCCGGCTCCGGGGGCGACTTCGGCGCGTCCCCGCTGGTCTCCGTCGGCTCCTGGTCCCAGGGCGGCTCCAACGGCGCCTTCGCCTACTCGTACACGATGGCCGCCCCGCAGGTCCCGGCCGGCCCCACCCCGAACGTCACCCTCAGCTACAACTCGCAGTCCTCGGACGGCCGTACGTCCGCCACGAACAACCAGGTCTCCTGGATCGGCGAGGGCTGGGACTACCTCCCACGAATCGGAGGTTCAGGGTCTGCTGGCGGATGCCTTCGCCAAGGCCCGGCGGGATGGGAATCAGCCGGGCTGCTGACGACGTACTCGCAAGGGGCAGCGTGGTGGCGAGCCGGTGTGCGACGGTCCTGCTGGTCGGTGGAGTGGCACTGACCTCGCCGGCGCCCCGCCCGGAGGTCGGCGGCGGTCCGACCTGACGTTCATACCGTGGACAGCCTCGCCCCGGAGGCCGTCGGCACGGGATCATGAGGGGCATGCCCCGCGTCGACATCCCCGGTTCCAAGTCCATCACCGCCCGCGCCCTGTTCCTCGCGGCCGCCGCCGACGGTGTCACCACCCTCGTGCGGCCGCTGCGTTCGGACGACACGGAGGGCTTCGCCGAGGGGCTGACCCGCCTCGGCTACCGCGTCGGCCGCACCCCGGACAGCTGGCAGATCGACGGCCGCCCGGACGGCCCGGCGGTGGCCGAGGCGGACGTGTACTGCCGGGACGGCGCGACCACGGCCCGCTTCCTGCCCGCGCTGGTCTCCGCCGCCGGCCGGGGCACGTACCGCTTCGACGCCTCCGCGCAGATGCGCCGCCGCCCCCTCCTCCCGCTCACCCGCGCCCTGCGCGACCTCGGCGTCGACCTGCGGCACGAGGAGGCGGAGGGCCACCATCCGCTGACGGTGCGCGCGGCGGGCGTCGAGGGCGGCGAGGTCACCCTCGACGCCGGCCAGTCCTCCCAGTACCTGACTGCCCTGCTCCTGCTGGGCCCGCTGACCCGGCACGGCCTGCGGATCCGGGTCACCGACCTGGTCTCCGTGCCGTACGTGGAGATCACCATCGCGATGATGCGGGCCTTCGGGGTGGAGGTGGAGCGCGAGGGCGACGTCTTCGTCGTCCCGCCCGGCGGCTACCGCGCCACGACCTACCCGATCGAGCCCGACGCGTCCACGGCGAGCTACTTCTTCGCTGCCGCCGCCGTCACCCCCGGCGCCCGGGTCACCGTCGAGGGCCTCGGGCAGGGCGCCCTCCAGGGCGACCTCGGCTTCGTCGACGTACTGCGCCGCATGGGCGCGAAGGTGGACATCGGCCCGGACGCGACGACCGTCGAGGGCACCGGCGAACTCCGCGGCGTCACCGTCAACATGCGGGACATCTCCGACACCATGCCGACCCTCGCCGGCATCGCCCCCTACGCCACCGGCCCGGTGCGCATCGAGGACGTCGCCAACACGCGCGTGAAGGAGTGCGACCGCCTGGAGGCGTGCGCGGAGAACCTCCGGCGGCTGGGCGTGCCCGTGGCCACCGGCCCCGACTGGATCGAGATCCACCCGGGCACCCCCGCCCCCGACACCCAGATCACTACCCACGGCGACCACCGCATCGTCATGTCCTTCGCCGTGACGGGCCTGCGCACACCCGGAATCTCGTTCGACGACCCCGGCTGCGTCCGCAAGACGTTCCCCGATTTCCACGAGGCGTTCGCACGGCTGCGAGAGGACATCACGGGATGAGTTTCACGCTGGAGGGTCCGGTCCTGGAGGGCACGCTGGTTCGCCTGGAACCGCTGACCCACCGGCACGCGGCCGACCTTGCGGTGGCGGCGGAGCAGGACCGGGGGACGTACGGCTTCACCTGGGTGCCAAGGGCCGGTGAGGTCGGCGCGTACATCGACCTGCAATCGGCCAGAGCGGTGGCAGGCCGGGTCGCTCCGTACGCGCAGGTCTCCCTGGCCACCGGCCGCGCGGTCGGTACGACGGCGTACTGCGAGCCGCGCTCCTGGCGCTCCGACGACCGCCTCGACGCCGTCGACATCGGCCACACCTGGCTCGCCGCCCCGGCCCAGGGCACGGGCGTGAACGCCGAGGCCAAGTACCTCCTCCTCCGCCATGCCTTCGAGGCGTGGCAGGTCGCCCGGGTCGACCTCAGGACCGACGCCCGCAACACTCGCTCCCGCGCGGCCATAGAACGCCTCGGCGCCCACTTCGAGGGCGTCCTCCGCAACTGCCAGACCTCCAAGGTGCCGGGCGAGGAGGGCCGCCTGCGCGACTCGGCGATCTTCTCCATCACGGCGGAGGAATGGCCGCAGAGGAAGGCGGAGCTGGCGGAGAGGGTGGCGAGCCACGCGGCCAGGACGACGACCGCGTGACGCCGGGTCCCGGGGTGATGGCGGCAGGGATTGGAGCGAATGGTGCACCCGGCGCCCGCTCCACCAGGCCCTTTGCGCCGCCCAGGTGGAACATTCGCTCCAGTCACCACCGTCACCTGGCGGCTGCCGCCACCCGGAGTTCCTCCCGGACCGCGGTCAGAACCGGGTCCGTCTCCGAGCCCGCTCGTACGGCCACGAAGACGTTCCGGGAGGGCGGCTCACCGGCGGCCGGGCGCAGGACGAGGTCGCGGTGGGCGTAGGCGGAGTGGACCAGGCGGGGGATCAGGGCGACGCCCTGGCCGGACTCGACCAGGGCGGCCAGGGCCGACCAGTCGTTCACGGCGTGCCGGATGTCGGGGGTGAAACCGGCCGCCGCGCACACCGAGCGGGCCACCGCACCGCAGCAGCTGCGCGCCGCGCCCACGATCCAGGGCTCCGCCGCCAGCTCGCGCAGCTCGACGTGGTCGCGGTCCGCGAGCCGGTGTCCGGCGGGCAGCGCGATGTCCAGGACGTCCGTGAGGAGGTCCTCGCGGCTGTAGCGGCGGTCGGTGTGCGGGGGAGCGGCGGCGAAGTCGACGGCCACCGCCACGTCCACCTGCCCGCCGTCCAGCGCGGTGAACAGGTCCGGCGGCTCCGCCTCCACCACGTCCACCCGCAGCCGGGGCAGCCGCTCACGCAGGGCGCGCAGGGCGGGCGGGAGCAACCCGAGGATGCCGCTGGAGAAGCCGCCGATCGTCACCGCGCCCCGCCCGCCCTCTCCGTACGCCGCCAGGTCGGCCCGGGCCCGCTCCAGCTGGGCGGCGATGACATCGGCGTGGTCCAGCAGCACCCGCGCCTGCCCGGTCAGCCGTACGCCCCGCCCGTCCCGTTCGGTGAGCGGGACCCCCAACTCCCGGGCCAGCGCCGACAGTTGCTGGGAGACCGCCGAGGGGGTCAGGTGCAGCGCCTCGGCGGTACGGGCCAGACTCCCGCGCCGCTGCAGCTCCCGCAGGACGGTGAGGCGCCGTAGATCGATGGTGAAGGCAGGGCTTAAGGGATCCATCGGAAAAGTTTAACTGGACCGGAATCCCGGCGGCCAGGAATCATCGGAGCCATGACACCCTCCTCGACCCCCTCTTCAACCTCCTTCCTCATCCTCCACGGCTGGCAGAACCACCGCCCCGAACCCCACTGGCAGCACTGGCTCGCCGACCGCCTCACCGACCACGGCCACCCGGTGACATACCCGCAACTCCCGGATCCGGACGACCCCGACCTGGAGACCTGGCTCACCGAGCTCCGCCGCCACCTCGCCGCACTCGGCGCCCGCGGCGGTGAGGAGCGGGTCGTCGTGGCGCACAGCCTGTCCGTCGTCCTGTGGCTGCACGCGGTGGCGCGGGAACTGCCCGGCCTCGGCGGCATCGACCGCGTCCTGCTGGTCGCCCCGCCCTCCCCCTCCGTGCTCGCCCGCCACCCGGAGGTGGCCGGCTTCGCCCCGCCCCCGCCGGCCGGCCTGCGCCTGCCGACCCCGACCCGCCTGGTGGCCGGCGACGACGACCCGTACTGCCCGGAAGGCGCCCAGACCGTCTACGGCGATCCCCTCGCCCTCACCGCGGAGATCGTCCCCGGCGCCGCCCACCTGGACCTGGACGCGGGGTACGGCCCCTGGCCGTCGGTGCTGGAGTGGTGCCTGGACGGAGAGGCGAAGTTCCGGGCCCGGACCTAGAGGGTGCCCAGCACCCGGTAGGTCACGTGGGTGACCAGGCTCGCCGGCCGTGACCTCACCTGCTCCAGCGCCAGCGGCGGGACACCCTCGAACAGCCGCGTGCCGGCGCCGAGCGTGAGCGGCACGATGTCCAGCCGCAGCTCGTCGATCAGGCCGGCGGCGAGGTACTGGTTGATGGTGGTCGCGCCGCCCATGATCGCGACATCGCCGTCACCGGCCGCCGCGCGTGCCTGGTCCAGTGCCGACTCGATTCCCTCGGTGACGAAGTGGAACGTGGTGCCGCCGGCCATCGGCTGTGGCTCGCGCGCGTGGTGGGTGAGCACGAACACCGGCGCGTGGTACGGCGGTTCGTCGCCCCACCAGCCGTTCCACTGTCGGTCCCACTCGCCGCGCACCGGGCCGAACATGTTGCGGCCCATGATGAATGCCTTGGCGGCGAGCATCCGCTCGATCTCGGCCTTGTTCTCCTCGGGGGTCTCGGAGAACCAGGCGTGCAGCCTGCTGCCCCAGCCGTCGCCCCCGTCGTCGCCGAACGGGCGTTCCTCGGTCTGGTTGAGCCCGGCCGAGTACCCGTCGGCCGAGATCGTGATGCCGCAGATCACCTTGCCGGTTCGCTCGGCCATGGCTCTCTCCTCCTCGCAGCGAGTCGACCGCCTCGGATGTGGTCAGGCCGCCTCGTTGAGCAGCCGCCCCAGATGCTCCCGCCCCCCGCCCAGCAGCCCGGGCAGCGGCTCGGCGGCCTCGTACCACCGCTTCTCGTGCTCCCAGCACAGCCAGCCGTCCCAGCCGTGCCGGGAGAGCACCTCCACGCACTCGGCGAGCGGCAGCACCCCCGAGCCCAGCGGCAGCGGGGTCGTGTCGTCGGCCGAGGCGATGTCCTTGACCTGGACGTATCCGAGGTACGGCGCCAGCGCCAGGTAGCTGTCCACCGGCTGCTCGCCGCCCAGCCAGGTGTGCATCACGTCCCACAGCGCACCCACCTGCCGATGCCCGACCAGGCCGAGCACCCGGGTCGCGGCGGCCCCGGTGCGATGCGAGTCGTGGGTCTCCAGCAGGATCCGTACGCCGATATCGCCGGCGTACTCGGCGGCGCTCGCCAGCCGGCGCGCGGCGACCGCGTCGGCCTCGGCGTCGGACTGCTCCGCACCGCCTCCGGGAAAGACGCGGACGAAGGGAGCGCCGAGGTCACGGGCGAGATCGAGCAGCTCCCGGATCTCGCCGACCACGGCCTCGTCATCCCCCGGCGCGGCCACCCGCGCATATCCGGCGACCCCCAGCACCTTGACCCCGGCCGCCTTGAACTGCGCGGCCACCTGGGCCCGTTCGCCCGGACCGAGCCCGGGATGGACCGGCTCCTCGGGATGGGCCCGCAGCTCGACACCGTGATATCCGTGCGCGGTCGCGAGCCGCAGTACCTCGGGGAGGGGAAGACCGGGAACACCGAGAGTGGAGAAGGCGAGCTTCATGGAAGGGACCCTACTGTCCGGAACGGGGAGCGGCGCTACACCTAGGCGGCAGCGCGGTAGACGCACACCTCGGCCCCGGTCTTCGCGGAGGTCGCGGACACCAGCTCGAAGCCCCGCTTGCCTCCGTCCTCCGGGAAGATCGACTTGCCGCCGCCCAGTAGGACTGGCATCCGCATCAGCACCAGCTCGTCGACGATCCCCGCGCTGATCAGGCTCCGTACCAGGCTCGGGCTCCCCATGACCACCAGGTCCCCGCCGTCGGAGTCGCGCAGCTCACGCACCCGCGCGATGGCCTCGCCGCCGGGCAGGAGCACGCTGTTGTCCCAGCTCAGGTCGCTCTCCGCGAGGCTGCTGGACACGACGTACTTGCGGATGGAGTTCATCCGGTCCGCGAAGGGGTCGCCCGCGCGCTCCGGCCAGGCCGCCGCCATGTTCTGCCAGGTCCGCCGCCCGAACAGCAGCGCCTCCGCCTTCCCCAGCGCCGCGTCGAACGCCCCGCCCACGACCTCCGGGTCGAAGTACGCCCCCGTCCACCCACCGTGCGCGAACCCACCCTCGGTGTCCTCCTGCGGCCCGCCCGGCGCCTGCACGACACCGTCGAGGCTGATGAAGGAGGTGACGACGATACCCATGGGATCCACTCCGGTTTCTCTTCGGTCTTGATCGGTCGTTCAGCAGTACAGACCGGAACGCCGAAGAAAACTCATCGGCAACCGGCCCACCGATTCCCGACACCGACCGCCGCCTCCCGGCGCGGGGCGGTCTGGGTGAGGCTGTCGGGTTCCGGCGTGGTTGGCTCTCGGGTGGACCTCGGGTTCCGGCATGGGTCGGTTCCGGGATGGATCGTGGCAGTTCCGGCGCGGGTCCGTCCTGGGGCGGGCCGCGTCCCGGCGCGGGTCAGCCCTGAGGTAGGCCGTCGCCTCTCCGTCGGGGTCCCCCGACGCCGCCTGTGGCCTTTTCACCCGGGTCAGCCCTGAGGCGCACCGTCCTCTCCCGGCGCGGGCCGGTTTCGGCTTGGGCTAGTCGGGTCCCGGCGCGGGTCGGCCCTTGGGTGGACGGTGCTCTCCCTGGCGCGGGCCGGCTTGTGGTGGGTTGTCGGGTCCCGGTGCGGGTCAGTCCCGACGCCGCCTGTCGCGTCCCGGCGCGGGTCAGCCCCGACGCGGCCCGACCCCTCCCCCGCGCGGGTCGGCCCCGACACCGCCCGACCCTCCCAGTCTCGGTCAGCCCCGGGTCAGCCCCGGTCAGCCCCGACACCGCTTTCGCCTCCCCGCCCGGGTCACCCCCGAGGCACCCCAGAAGAACCCCGCACCATCAGCTCCCCCCGGATCGTCGCGATGCCGCCGGGCGGCGGCTCCTCCCGCCCCATCGCGATGCGCCCGGCCCGGGCCCCCGCTTCGGCGAGCGGCAGCCTCACCGTCGTAAGAGAAGGCACCGCGTCGATGCTGAAGGGAAGGTCGTCGAAGCCGGCCACCGACACGTCCTCCGGGATCCGCAGCCCGGACTCACGCAGGGCGGCGCACGCGCCGAGCGCGACGGAGTCGTTCGCGGCGACCACGGCCGTCAGTGAGGCGTCCCGCCGCAGCAGCTCCAGCGTGGCCTCGTAGCCAGCCCGCCGGTCGTAGGGCCCGTGCACGGTCCACCGGGGGTCCTCCTCGATCCCGGCCGCCGCCAGCGCCTCACGGTGCCCCTCCAGCCGGTGCCGGGTGGTCGTCCGCTCCTCGGGACCCGCGATGTACCCGAGCCGGCGATGCCCGAGCCCGATCAGATGCTCGGTGAGCGCGCGTCCCCCGCCCCGGTTGTCGAAGGTCAGCGCGACCGCGTCCGTGTCCTGCGCCGGCGGACGCCCGCACAGCACGATCCTGGTCCCGGCCGCCCTGAGCTTGCGCAGCTTCGAGGCCACGGCCGCCGCGTGCGGCTCGTCCTCCACGGCCCCGCCCGTCAGCACCACGGCCGCCGCCCGCTGCCGCTGCAGCAGGGTCAGGTAGGTCAGCTCCCGCTCGGGCGAGCCCCCCGTGTTGCACACCACGGCCAGCCGCTCGCCGCCCGCCCGGCCGCCCGGCCCGCCGATCTCCGACTGGATCGCGCTCGCCATGATCCCGAAGAAGGGGTCGGCGATGTCGTTGACCAGGATGCCCACCAGGTCGGACGTCGCGGCGGCCAGTGCGCTCGCCGGGCCGTTGAGCACGTAGTCCAGCTCGTCCACCGCGCGCAGCACCCGCTCGCGCGTGGACGCGGCCACGGGGTAGTTGCCGTTCAGTACGCGCGACACCGTCGCGGGGGAGACCTGGGCGCGGGCCGCCACGTCCGCCAGGGTCACCGTCATCTCGTCGTCCTCCGGTCGCGCAATCTCGTCCACCTCGTCGTGCACCGTCGTGCATCGCCGCACTTGGCCGTACTTGGCCATACTTGGCCGCACTTGGCCGTACTTCGTCGTACGACGGCGTACTTCCTCGTACGCCCTCGTAGACAGCCCCGCCAGGGGCACGGTTCCGGCGTCTTCCGGACCGTCTCCGGGCCGTCTTCCGGACAGTCTCCCGGAGCCTCTTCCGGGCGTGTCGACCAGACCCTAAGCCCCCGCGCCCCCGTTGTTCGCCCCCTCGAACAACTCGACCCCGTCACGGTCTTGTCGCGACCACTGCACAGAGGCTAGCTTTTATCGCATAGAAAGCGCTTGCTGTGACGCTCGCCAGTGAGATGGGAGGGGCGTACGCGGCGCCGCTCCCGCGTACGAAAGGACCTGTACGACGTGACACGCAAGACGGTGCGTATCGCCATGAACGGCGTAACCGGACGGATGGGTTACCGCCAGCACCTCGTCCGCTCCATCCTGGCCCTCCGCGAACAGGGCGGACTCGACCTCGGCGACGGCACCGTGCTGTGGCCGGAGCCGATCCTGGTGGGCCGCCGCGAGCACGCCCTGAAGGCGCTCGCCGAGAAGCACGACATCGAGCACGTCTCGACCGACCTGGACGCGGTCCTCGCCGACGACACGGTCGACATCTACTTCGACGCCCAGGTGACCTCCGCCCGCGAGGAGGCGCTCAAGAAGGCGATCGCCGCGGGCAAGCACATCTACACGGAGAAGCCGACCGCCACCGGCCTGGACGGCGCCCTGGAGCTGGCCCGCCTCGCCCACGAGAAGGGCATCAAGCACGGCGTCGTCCAGGACAAGCTCTTCCTCCCCGGCCTGCTCAAGCTGAAGCGCCTCATCGACGGCGGCTTCTTCGGCCGCATCCTCTCGGTGCGTGGCGAGTTCGGCTACTGGGTCTTCGAAGGCGACTGGCAGGAGGCCCAGCGCCCCTCCTGGAACTACCGTTCCGAGGACGGCGGCGGCATCGTCGTCGACATGTTCCCGCACTGGGAGTACGTCCTCCACGAGCTGTTCGGCCGGGTGAAGTCCGTCCAGGCCCTCACTGCCACCCACATCCCGCAGCGCTGGGACGAGCACGGCAAGCCCTACGACGCCACCGCCGACGACGCGGCCTACGGCGTGTTCGAGCTCGACGGCGGCGCCATCGCCCAGATCAACTCCTCCTGGGCGGTCCGCGTCAACCGCGACGAGCTCGTCGAGTTCCAGGTGGACGGCACGGAGGGCTCGGCCGTCGCCGGCCTGCGCAACTGCCGCGTGCAGCACCGCAGCGCCACCCCCAAGCCGGTCTGGAACCCGGACATCCCCGTCACCGAGGTCTTCCGCGACCAGTGGCAGGAGGTCCCCGACAACGCCGTCTTCGACAACGGCTTCAAGGCCCAGTGGGAGCTCTTCCTCAAGCACGTCTACGCCGACGCCCCGTACCACTGGGACCTGCTGGCCGGCGCCCGCGGCGTCCAGCTCGCCGAGCTGGGCCTGAAGTCCTCGGCGGAGGGCCGCCGTATCGACGTACCGGAGATCTCGCTGTGACCATCCAACTACCCGACTCCACCGGGGCGTTGAGGACGTACGAGCCCCGCACGGAGCCCCTTGCGCCGGCCCCCGGCACCCCCTTCACCTCCCGTACGGTCTTCTCGGCGGCGCACGTCGTCGCCGACCCGTTCGCCGATGTGAGCCCCGACTCTCCCGCCGCCGTCGACTGGGACGCCACCCTCGCCTTCCGCCGCCACCTGTGGTCCCACGGGCTCGGCGTCGCCGAGGCCATGGACACCGCCCAGCGCGGCATGGGCCTGGACTGGGCGGGCGCGGCGGAACTGATCCGCCGGTCCGCCGCCGAGGCGCGCGCGGTCGGCGGCCGTATCGCCTGCGGCGTCGGCACCGACCAGATCGCGTCCGGCACCCTCGCCGACGTCCGCGCGGCCTACGAGGAGCAGCTCGCGGTCGTCGAGGAGTCCGGCGCCCAGGCCATTCTGATGGCCTCCCGCGCCCTGTGCGCCGCCGCGTCCGGCCCCGAGGACTACCTGGAGGTCTACGGCCACCTGCTCCGCCAGGCGTCCGAGCCGGTGGTCCTGCACTGGCTGGGCCCGATGTTCGACCCGGCGCTGGAGGGCTACTGGGGCTCGTCCGACCTCGACGCGGCCACCGACACCTTCCTGGAGGTCATCGCCGCGCACCCGGACAAGGTCGACGGCATCAAGGTCTCCCTCCTCGACGCCCAGCGCGAGATCGACCTGCGCCGCAGGCTCCCCCACGGGGTCCGCTGCTACACCGGCGACGACTTCAACTACCCCGAGCTGATCGCGGGCGACGAGAAGGGCTTCAGCCACGCCCTGCTCGGCATCTTCGACCCGCTGGGCCCGCTGGCGGCGCAGGCGGTACGGGTCCTCGACACGGGAGACACGGACGGTTTCCGCGCCCTCCTCGACCCCACCGTCGAACTCTCCCGCCACCTCTTCCAGGCCCCGACCCGCTTCTACAAGACGGGCGTCGTCTTCCTGGCCTGGCTGGCCGGCCACCAGTCCCACTTCACGATGGTCGGGGGCCTGCAGTCGGCCCGCTCCCTCCCGCACTTCGCCCGCGCCTACGAACTCGCCGACGGCCTCGGCCTGTTCCCGGACCCGAAGCTGGCGGAGGAGCGCATGAGGAACCTGCTGGCGCTGTACGGGGTGACCCAGTGACCGGACTCGAACGCTTCAGCATCAACCAGATGACCGTGAAGCAGCTCGGCATGCGGGAACTGGTCGACACCTGCCTGGAGCTGGGCGTCCCCGGCGTCGGCCTGTGGCGCGAACCGGTCCAGTCCTACGGCGTCGAGGCGACCGCCAAGCTGGTCCGCGACGCGGGCCTGACGGTCACCACCCTGTGCCGGGGCGGCTTCTTCACGGCGATCGACCCGGACGAGCGCGCGAAGGCCCTCGACGACAACCGCCGCGCGGTCGACGAGGCCGCGGCCCTCGGCACGGACGTCCTGGTCCTGGTCTCCGGCGGCCTCCCCGCCGGCTCCAAGGACCTGCACGGCGCGCGGGAGCGCATCGCGGACGCGCTGGGCGAACTGGGCCCGTACGCCGAGCAGCACGGCGTGAAGCTGGCCATCGAGCCCCTCCACCCGATGTACGCCGCCGACCGCTGCGTGGTGTCGACGTTGGCCCAGGCCCTGGACCTCGCGGAACGCTTCCCCGCGCACCAGGTGGGCGTCACGGTGGACACGTACCACATCTGGTGGGACGACAACGCCCCCGCCCAGATCGCCCGCGCGGGCGCGACCGGCCGCATCCACACCTTCCAACTCGCCGACTGGACGACCCCGTTGCCCGAGGGCGTCCTCACCGGCCGCGGCCAGATCGGCGACGGCTCGATCGACATGCGCGAATGGCTCGGCCACGTCGAGGCGGCCGGCTACACCGGCGCCATCGAGGTCGAACTGTTCAACGACGGCCTGTGGGCCCGGGACGGCCGGGAGGTACTGGCGGAGACGGCGGAGAGATTCGTGACGCACGTGGCCGCCTGACGCGAGTCCGGGGGCATGCCGGATGCGGCCGGCATGCCCCCTTGCTCCCCTGCCCCTTGCCCCTCGGCCCGGACTGTGGACCGCGTTGTCGGGGGAGGGATGATGGCCGCGTGTCGGATGGGGAGGGTGATCGAGGTGCGCGATACGACCGTTGACGTGCGCCGCGCCGCCCGAACACTCCCCGCCGACCCGCAGGCCGCCGCCGAACTCCGCTCCTGGAGCGAGCGGCCGGACACCACCGTCGACCTGTGCGGCCTCGACGTCACGGGAGCCGACCTCAGCGAGGCCGACCTCGCCCTGGGTCTCTTCTGCGGAAGCATCCTGACCGGCGTCCCCCTGACCGGCGCCTGCCTGTGCCGAGCCCACTTGGAGGAGGCGAACCTCGACGGCGCCGATCTGACCCACTCCTGCCTGGCCAAGGCCGTACTGGACGGCGCGTCGCTCCGAAACGCCACACTGGACGGCGCCAACCTGGGCCGCGCCGACCTCGTCGACGTCGACGCCCGCTCAGCCTCCCTCCGCGCCGCCCGCCTCACCGGCGCCACGCTCATCGACGCCCACCTCGAATCCGCCGACCTGACCGGTGCGACGGTCCAGGAGACCTCCTTCAAGGTGACCCTCGACGACAGGACGCTCGTGACCGGCCTGACCGGCACCCTCTACGGCCCCGCCCGCATCGCGACCAACGGCCGCACCCCCCCGCGAGCTGACAGGCCCCGCCCTAGAAGGCTGGCTGAACGACCGAGGCGCATCGATCCGGGTCCTCGCGGGGTCCTTCGAAGGGTGACTGGAGCGAACGTCTCGGCCGTTGGCCCCGTGGACGCCGATTTTCCGGGAGGCGGGGTGGAACATTCGCTCCAATCGGCGCGGAGCCTCGCCGCGCGCCTCAGGACAGCGGCGAGCCGTCCTTGAGGGCTGTGACGAACGTTGACCAGGCGGTTGCGGAGAAGAGCACCGCCGGGCCGGTGGGGGTCTTGCTGTCGCGGACGGGTGCGGTGGCGTGGCCGCGGGCTGTTTCGAGGCAGTCACTCTGGCCGCCGCCGCTGTAGCTGGACTTGTACCAACCCGTGAGCGTGGACGAGTCAGAAACCGTGTGCTCACTGCTGACCATGTGCGTGTTCCTCCGCTGCGGCCCTGACGAAGGCCAGTGACTCCTGCTGCGACAACGCGTCGCTCAGCGCGAGACGGTACGCCGACTGACTCTCCTCCACCAGCGCCGCATCGCGCATCAAGTTGCCGGTGAGGAATCCCTCGACATAGGCCACGGAGGCAGAGTCCTCGAAACTCATCAGAGTGAGACAACTCTGTTGAAGCGCGTGGGCCCCAGCGCTGTAGGGCAGCACATGCAGCCGCAGGCGGCCGGCTGAGGCCATATCGGCGATCTTGCGCAGTTGTTCTGCCATCACCCGAGGGCCGCCGACGGGGCGTCGGAGCACGGACTCGTCGAGGAGCGTCCAGATGACAGGGTTCAACGGCCCATCCAGAAGTTGGGCACGCCCTGTACGAATGACAACTTCTCTGTCAAGTTCCTCTGTCGTGTAGTTGGGCCGGTATGCCCTGAATACGGCCCGCGCGTAGGCGGGGGTCTGGAGCAGGCCGGGAACCAGGGTGATGGCGAACTGCTGGATCAGCGTCGCTCGCCGCTCCAACTCCGCCACGGCCGCGAAGTAGGAGGCCCACTTCGACTTTAGTTCCTGCAGCCAGCGGGCGAAGAAATCGCCCGTGGCCAGCGCCTGATCGATCCGCTCGGCGTCGTCGAGGCGGGGCAGCCGCCTTCCTGCCTCGAAGTGACTGATCAGAGTGGGCGAGCTGTTCACCCGAAGACCCAGTTCCGTCTGGGTGAGCTTGGCCGCCTTCCGGCGCAGCCTCAACTCCTCTCCGAACTTCTCCCGTGCAGTGCGAGGCGTACGATCTTCGCTCATGCCGCCAACCCCCCTTCTTGACGATTGCGATGTCAAGTCCTCACCCCTAGAAGCGTAGTCGCCGACGACCCCACTCTGTGAGTGATTCGCAACAGTCCGCAGTCGCCGCAGGTGAGAAAGCAGGTCGCCATGCCCGCGCGCATCGCACGTCTCTTCCAGCCGCTTCGGAGATTCCTCTCCCCGACGCACACACACCGCCCCACGACACCGTCGCCGCCCCCTGATGTCCGCGGCATCGGAATGGGCTCCCTGTTCTTCCCGCGAGAGGACAGCAACAGGTGAGCGACGAAGCCCTCCACGAATCCGAATCCGCCCTGCGCCTACTGCCCTGGACCAACCCCGACGGCAAACCCTGCTACCTGAGCACCGACGGCACGGGCCCCATCGCACGCCTCGCCGACGAAATGGAGGCCGTCCAGCTCAGCATGGCGGTCGAACTCCTCGGCCACGCCGACGCGCTCCTCAGCGAACCCCGCGCGACCGCGGCGGAGCTGCGCTACCTCACCCGGCGGCTCTGTGACTGTCTGCGCGACGTCAAGCGCGTCGCGGAGAGCAGGGGGGCGCGTGTCCCGCAGCGGGAGTGAGCCGTCGCGCTCCGGAGCCGGAGAAAAACTTCGGGAATCCTGCAACCCTCCCCACCTCGACCGTGTCGTAGTTGGCGTCAGGACTTCTGGAGGGGGATCCGGGGGGATCGCGGGGGTTCTGGCAGGAGGGGGACAACCCGAGGGGCCCGGTCGATGGATCGGGCCCCTCGATGCGGTTCAGGGAGTCGGTTCAGGGAGTCAGAAGAAGACTCCGCACGTCAGCAGTACATTCGCGTACGGCCGCGCCTCCCCGGTCCGGACGACCAGCCGCGCCCCCGCCGACAGCTCCTTCAACCGCTCATGCGGAACGAGCGTCAGCTCGGCGGGGAAGCGCCCGGTCAGCAGGTCGGCCGCCCCGGGGTTCGCCGCCCGGATCTCCGTCGCCGCCACCGCCCCCTCCACGACCAACTCGTCGAGCAGCCCGTCCAGCACCTCCGCGAAGGACGGCACCCCGGCCCGGAAGGCGAGGTCGACCACGCGCGGCCCGTCCGGTATCGGCATGCCCGCGTCGCAGATCAGCACCCCGTGCCCGTGCCCCAACTCGGCGAGTGCGCCGGACAGATGGCGATGGAGAATCCCCGCCTTCTTCATAGCGCCGCCACCTCCTCCGCCGTGGGGAAGGACTCCTGCGCCCCGGCCCGGGTCACCGCGACCGCCCCGACCCGGGCCGCGTACGCCGCCGCCTCGGTCAGGGACGCGCCCGCGCCCAGCCGCCAGGCCAACGCCGCCGTGAAGGAGTCCCCGGCGCCGGTCGTGTCGACCGCGTCGACCTTCACGGGGTCCACCCGCAGCACGCCCTCAGCGGAGGCGACCAACGCGCCCTCCGCCCCCAGCGTCACGACCACCGACCGCGGCCCCTTCGCCAGCAGCAGCCGAGCCCAGTCCTCCGGCCCGGACGCCACGTCGTACGACTCCTCGCCGAGGATCACCTTCGCCTCGTGCTCGTTGACGATCAGCGGGTCGCAGGCCGCCAGCACCTCGGAGGGCACAGCGCGCGGCGGCGAGGGGTTCAGTACGAAACGGCTCCCGGGCGCCAGGCGGCGCACCACCTCCACCACCGTCTCCAGCGGAATCTCCAGCTGCGCGGACACCACCCGCGAGGCATGGAACAGACTCCCCGCCGCCCGGACGTCCTCCGGCGTCAGCCGGCCGTTCGCGCCCGGGGAGACCACGATGCTGTTGTCCCCGGACGGGTCGACGGTGATCAGCGCGACGCCCGTCGGCGCCCCGCCCACCAGCACACCCACCGTGTCGACCCCGGCCGCCCGCTGCGAGTCCAGCAGCAGCCGCCCGTGCGCGTCGTCGCCGACGCGGGCCAGCAGCGCCGTACGGGCGCCGAGGCGGGCCGCCGCGACGGCCTGGTTGGCGCCCTTGCCGCCCGGGTGGACCGTCAGGTCGGAGCCGAGGACCGTCTCCCCGGCGCCGGGCCGCCGCTCGACACCGATCACGAGGTCGGCGTTGGCCGACCCTACGACCAGCAGGTCGTAGTCGTACATCACACAACTCCCCAATCACACGCGGGCGGACGGCCGCAGGCGGGCGGACAGTCACCCGACCGCCCGCCCGCTCACCGACCGTCAGCCGCCGAACCCGGCCACGTTCTCCTTCGTGACCACCTTCACGGGCACCTTCACCATCTCCTCGACCTTCTTGCCCTGCAGGGCGCGCAGCGCGTTGTCCACGGCGATCCGGCCCAGCTCGGACGGCTGCTGGGCCACCGACGCGTACAGCGTGCCCTGTTCAACGGCCTGGAGGCCGTCCGGAGTTCCGTCGAAGCCGACGACATGGACGGACCTGCCGGCCTTCGAGCCCAGGGCCTTGATCGCGCCGAGCGCCATCTCGTCGTTGGCGGCGATGACGCCCTGGACGTCGGGGTGCGCCTGGAGCAGGTTCGACATCACGTCGAGGCCCTTGGTGCGGTCGAAGTCGGCCGGCTGCTGGGCCACCACCTGGATGCCGGGGAACGCCTTCAGCCCCTTGGCGAAACCTTCCGCCCGCTCCCGGGCCGCCGAGGTGCCGGGCTGGCCCTGGAGGATCACGATCTTGCCGGTGCCGCCCAGCTTCTCGGCGATCGTCTTCGCCGCCAGCTCGCCACCGGCCACGTTGTCCGACGCGACCAGAGCGTCGAGCGACGCCTTGTTCACACCGCGGTCGACCGCGATCACCGGGATCCTCGCCTTGTCGGCCGCCCGCACCGCGGGGCCCGCCGCGTCCGAGTCCACCGGGTTGACGATGATCGCCCCGAAGCCGGAACTCGTGAAGTTCTGCAGCTGGTTGGCCTGCTGCGAGGCGTCGTTCTGCGCGTCGGTGACGGTCAGGTCCACGCCCAGCTTCTTCGCCTCGGCCTGTGCGCCGGAGCGGATCTGCACGAAGAACGGGTTGTTCAGCGTCGACAGGGACAGACCGATCTTCGGGTTCGCCGCCGAGGAGCTGCCGCTGTGCAGGAAGGAGGTCGCGCCGACGATCGCCACCGTCACCACGGCCGCGAGCGCGTACGTCGCCGCCTGCTTGCCCCCGCCGCCACCGGCACTCACCGCCGGAGCCTGGGCCCCCGCCTTGCGCCGCACCGTGTCCAGCAGCACCGCCAGCGCGATGACCACACCGATGACGACCTGCTGCCAGAAGGCGGACACCGACAGCAGGTTCAGGCCGTTGCGCAGCACCGCCAGGATCAGCGCGCCGATCAGCGTCCCGGACGCCTTGCCGGTGCCGCCCGCGAGCGAGGCGCCGCCGATGACGACGGCCGCGATCGCGTCGAGTTCGTAGCCGTCGGCGGCCTGCGGCTGCGCGGAGGACAGCCGGGCGGCGAGTACGACGCCCGCGGCGGCCGCGAACACGCTGGACAGGGCGTAGATGGCGAGCTTCTGCTTCTTCACCCGCAGGCCGGACAGCCGCGCGGCCTCCTCGTTGCCGCCGATGGCGTACATCGAGCGGCCGATGTACGTCCGGCCGAGGACGAAGGCCGCGACGAGCCCCATGACGACCATGACCAGCACCGGCACCGGCAGCCAGCCGCCCAGCGTGTCACCGAGGTGCGAGACCGAGTCGGGGAAGGCGATCGGAGAGCCCTCGGAGATCACCAGCGCCAGACCGCGGCCCACCGACAGCATCGCGAGCGTCGCGATGAACGGCGGCAGTTTGCCGTACGCGATGAGGAAACCGTTCACCAGGCCGCAGGCGACACCGGTGACCACCGCCAGTACGACGGACAGCGCGACCGGCACGCCCTGCTGGGTCGCGCTCCAGGCGAGGACGGTCGCCGAGAGCGCCGCCACCGAGCCCACCGACAGGTCGATGCCCGCCGAGACGATCACGAAGGTCACGCCGAAGGCGAGGATGGCGGTCACGGCCGCCTGGACGCCGACGTTGAGGAGGTTGTCCGTCGTCAGGAAGTCGCCCGACAGCGCCGACATGGCGATGACGAGGACGATCAGCGCGGTGAGCGCGCCGTTGTCGAGCAGCAGCCGGCGGACCGCCGCCGCGCCGCCACCGGCGCCCGTCGTGCTCTTGAGCGTGTCAGCGGCCACGGCGGGCCTCCAGTTCAGTAGAAGAAGTGCTGACGGCCAGGGACATGACCGCGTCCTGCGTGGCCTCGTCGGCGGACAGCTCGCCCGCGATCCGGCCCTGCGCCATCACCAGCACCCGGTCGCTCATGCCGAGCACCTCGGGCAGATCGCTGGAGATCATCAGGACGGCCGCGCCCTGCGCGGTGAGCTCGTTGATGAGCTGGTAGATCTCCACCTTGGCGCCGACGTCGATGCCGCGCGTCGGCTCGTCGAGGATGAGCACCTTGGTGTCGGCGAGCAGCCACTTGCCGATGACGACCTTCTGCTGGTTGCCGCCGGACAACGTCCGTACGTGCTGGCCGAGTCCGGCCATGCGCACACCCAGCTGCTTCGCGATCCGTTCGGCGGCCTCGTGCTGTCCCCTCAGGTCGACGAGCCCCGCGCGCGTGGCGGCGCGCATCGTGACCAGACCGAGGTTCTGCTCGACCGTCTGGTCGAGGACGAGCCCCTGGCCCTTGCGGTCCTCGGGGACGAGGCCGATGCCCGCGGTCATCGCCGCGTTGACGTCGTGCCGGGGGACCGGGGCGCCGGAGACCCTGACGGCCCCCTTGTCGTAGGGGTCGGCCCCGAAGACGGCCCGTACGACCTCGGTACGACCCGCCCCGACGAGCCCCGCGATGCCGACGACCTCACCGGCGTGCACCTCGAAGCTGACGTCGTGGAAGACACCGTCGCGCGTCAGCCCCTCGACGGACAGCAGGGCGGCCCCCGTATCGGCGCGCTCACGCGGGTACTGCTGCTCGATCGACCGGCCCACCATGAGCCGTACGAGCTCGTCCTCGGGCGTGGACGCGGGCACCTGGCCGACACTTCTGCCGTCGCGGATGACGGTGACGCGGTCGCCGAGGGCGGCGATCTCCTCCAGGTGGTGCGTGATGAAGACGATGCCCACGCCGTCCTCACGCAGCCTGCGCACGATCGCGAAGAGCTTCTCGACCTCCTCGGAGGTCAGTACGGCGGTCGGCTCGTCCATGATGAGCACGCGCGCGTTCAGGCTGAGCGCCTTGGCGATCTCGACCATCTGCAGGCGCGCGATGCCGAGTTCGCGCACCCGCGCGCGGGGCGACACGTTCACCCCGACCCGCTCCAGCAGGACGGCGGCGTCGGCCTCCATCCGCGTCCGGTCGATCATGCCGAGGCGGCGCGGCTGCCGGCCCAGGACGATGTTCTCGGCGACCGTCAGATCGGGCACCAGGTTGAACTCCTGGTAGATGGTGGCGATCCCGAGGCGCTCGGAGTCCTGTGCGCTGTGGATGCGCACCTCCTGGCCTCCGGCCAGGATCCGCCCGGCGTCGGGGCGGTAGGCGCCGGAGAGCATCTTGATCAGGGTGCTCTTGCCCGCGCCGTTCTCACCGAGGAGGACGTGCACCTCGCCCCGGCGCAGATCGAAGTCCACGCCGTCGAGCGCGACCACGCCCGGGAAGGTCTTCCGTATGCCCTCGATGCGCAGCAACTCGTCCGGGTTGCTCACGACTGGCTCCTTTGAACGGGGGACTGCACAGCGGGGGCCTGTGCAGAGGTCGGCTCGGGGTGAGCCGGTTCGCCGCACGAGCGGCGTACGACGAGACGGGCGGGGAGGGTGACGGACCGGGGGGTCCGTCCCTCGATGCGGTCGACGAGCGCCCGCACGGCAGCCCGCCCCAGTTCGTCCGTCGGCTGGGCGATCGCGGTGATCGGCGGGTCGGTGTGCACGAACCACCGGATGTCGTCGAACGCGGCCAGCGCGATGTCGTCGGGCACGCGCAGCCCACGCGCGCGTACGGCGTCCAGCGCGCCCAGCGCCATCAGGTTGTCGGCGGCGAACACGACCTCGGGCGGCTCGGGCAGGTCGAGGAACCCGTCGGTGACCCGGCGTCCGCTCTCGGCCTGGAAGTCGCCCTGCCCGATGTAGGCGTCGGGGAGGGGCAGCCCGTGCTCGGCGAGCGCGGCGCGGAACGCCTCGACGCGCTCACTGCCGGTGGTGGTGGCCGCCGGTCCGGCGATGATCGCCAGCCGGCGGTGCCCGAGCCCGTGCAGATGGGCGACGAGGTCGCGTACGGCCTCGCGGCCGTCGGCCCGCACCACCGGGACGTCCACGCCCGGGATCCACCGGTCGACGAACACCATCGGCGTGCCCGCGCGCGCGGCGTCCAGCATCAGCGGGGAGCCGCCGTCGGTGGGGGAGACCAGCAGGCCGTCGATCCGGCGGTCCAGCAGGTTCCGTACGTGGTGGTCCTGGAGGTCGGGCCGTTCGTCGGCGTTGCCGATGATCACGCTGTAGCCGAGCGCGCGGGCCTCCTCCTCCACCGAGCGGGCCAGCTCGGTGAAGTAGGGGTTCAGTACGTCGCTGATGACCAGCCCGAGGGTGTGGGTCTGGTCGGTGCGCAGCGACCGGGCGACGGCGTTCGGGCGGTAGCCCAGGGTCTGGACGGCGGCCAGCACGCGTGCGCGTGCGTCCTCGCTGACCGACGGATGGTCGTTCAGGACGCGTGAGACCGTCGCGACGGACACACCCGCCTCGGCGGCGACGTCCTTGATGCTCGCCATCGCCCGCTCCACCTCCTCGTGGGTCGTACGGAACACGTGGAATCGATTACATCCACGCGTAGGGAGGATTGGAATCGATTACACGCGGATGGGGCAAGCCCTCGATCGCATGCCGAAACCGGATCGTGATGAACTGCACCCGACCAAGCGGGTGGCATGCCCGCGCCAAACGACAGGGGAGTACTGAGATATGCGCGCACGCCGGATCCTCGGCGCGTCCATGGCGGCCGTCGCCCTGGCCGGGACCACGCTCGTCGTCGGCGGCACCCACGCGGCCGCGGCGACCTGCACGACCACGGCCCTGGAGACCGTGATCATCCGGTCCGGAACCAGCACCGGCACCACGGCGCTCGGCCAGCTCAACAAGGGGCAGAGCGCGTCGGCGCCCTGCCAGATGTACTACAACGGCTCCTACACCGCGTGCGGGATCATCAGCAACCGCTGGGTGAAGGTCACCAAGAACGGCATCACCGGCTACGTGGTCGGCACCTGCGTGACGGGGCCCGCGTGACGCCTCCTTGCTCCTAGCCGGACGGGACTGTCGGTGCCGGGCGGTACGGTCGGATCATGTCCCAGCAGACGGCGAACGGGGAGCGACGACTGGCCGTGCTCGAAGGCGTTCTGGAGAGAATCACCTACGCCAACGAGGACAACGGCTACACAGTCGCCCGCGTCGACACCGGCCGAGGCGCCGGCGACCTTCTCACGGTCGTCGGCGCGCTGCTCGGCGCCCAGGTCGGCGAGTCGCTGCGGATGGAGGGCCGCTGGGGATCCCATCCGCAGTACGGCAAGCAGTTCCTGGTGGAGAACTACACCACCGTGCTGCCGGCCACCGTCCAGGGCATCCGCCGCTACCTGGGATCGGGCCTGGTCAAGGGCATCGGGCCGGTCTTCGCCGACCGCATCACCCAGCACTTCGGCACCGACACCCTGAGGATCATCGAGGAGGAGCCCAAGCGGCTCGTCGAGGTCCCGGGTCTCGGCCCCAAGCGGACCAGGAAGATCGCCGACGCCTGGGAGGAACAGAAGGCGATCAAGGAGGTCATGCTCTTCCTCCAGACGGTCGAGGTCTCCACCTCGATCGCGGTGCGGATCTACAAGAAGTACGGCGACGCCTCGATCTCCGTCGTGAAGAACCAGCCCTACCGGCTCGCCACCGACGTCTGGGGCATCGGCTTCCTCACCGCCGACAAGATCGCCCGGTCCGTCGGCATTCCGCACGACAGCCCGGAGCGCGTCAAGGCCGGCCTGCAGTACGCGCTGTCGCAGTCCGCCGACCAGGGCCACTGCTATCTGCCCGAGGAGCGGCTGATCGCCGACGCGGTGAAGCTGCTGGCCGTCGACACGGGGCTGGTCATCGAGTGCCTCGCCGCACTGGCCGAGGCCCCCGAGGAGGGCGAGGACCCGGGTGTCGTACGGGAGAAGGTGCCCGGCCCGGACGGCGACTCCGAGCCCGTCACCGCGATCTACCTGGTCCCCTTCCACCGGGCCGAACTCTCCCTCGCCGCCCAGCTGGTGCGCCTGCTGCGCACGGGCCAGGACCGTATGCCGGGCTTCCGGGACGTGGCCTGGGACAAGGCGCTGGCCTGGCTGGGTTCCCGCACCGGCGCCGAGCTCGCCCCCGAGCAGGAGGCGGCGGTGAAGCTGGCGCTGAGCGAGAAGGTCGCCGTGCTCACCGGCGGCCCCGGCTGTGGCAAGTCCTTCACCGTCCGCTCGATCGTGGAGCTGGCCCGTGCCAAGAAGGCCAAGGTGCTGCTCGCCGCCCCGACGGGGCGCGCCGCCAAGCGGCTGGCCGAGCTGACCGGCGCCGAGGCGTCCACCGTCCACCGGCTGCTGGAGCTGAAGCCGGGCGGCGACGCGGCGTACGACCGGGACCGGCCGCTGGACGCCGATCTGGTGGTCGTCGACGAGGCGTCCATGCTGGACCTGCTGCTGGCGAACAAGCTGGTCAAGGCCGTGCCGCCGGGCGCCCATCTGCTCTTCGTCGGGGATGTGGACCAGCTGCCCAGCGTCGGCGCGGGGGAGGTCCTGCGCGACCTGCTGGCCGAGGGGAGCCCCATCCCGGCCGTGCGCCTCACGCGCGTGTTCCGGCAGGCTCAGCAGTCCGGCGTGGTCACCAACGCGCACCGGATCAACGCCGGGCAGCACCCGGTGACCGACGGCATGAAGGACTTCTTCCTCTTCGTCGAGGACGACACAGAGGAGGCCGGCCGGCTCACCGTGGATGTGGCGGCCCGCCGGATCCCGGCCAGGTTCGGGCTCGACCCGCGCCGGGATGTGCAGGTGCTGGCGCCGATGCACCGGGGCCCCGCCGGAGCGGGCACCCTGAACGGCCTGCTCCAGCAGGCCATCACCCCGGGCCGCCCCGACCTGCCCGAGAAGCGGTTCGGCGGGCGGGTCTTCCGGGTCGGCGACAAGGTCACCCAGATCCGTAACAATTATGAAAAAGGGGAGAACGGCGTCTTCAACGGCACCGTGGGCGTGGTCACCTCGCTCGACCCGGTGGACCAGCGGCTCACGGTGCTGACGGACGAGGACGAGGAGGTGACGTACGAGTTCGACGAACTCGACGAACTGGCGCACGCGTACGCGGTGACCATTCACCGCTCGCAGGGAAGTGAATATCCGGCGGTGGTGATCCCCGTCACCACCGGCGCGTGGATGATGCTCCAGCGAAACCTCTTGTATACGGCCGTGACGCGCGCCAAGAAGCTGGTCGTCCTGGTCGGTTCGCGCAAGGCGATCGCGCAGGCGGTCCGCACGGTCTCGGCGGGACGCCGCTGTACCGCGCTCGACCACCGGCTTTCCGGCGGCTGACCCCGTGCCGCGCGGGGCGGGCCACGAGTGGCGTCGTGAGGCTTCGTAACAAATGATCGATCAAATGAGTCGTGAAGGTCACAGACCACTTCCGGAAGCGGAACGGAGGCGGCAGGATGAGCAAGTTGGCGGCACTGAGTGCCGTCGACAAGCCCAATGGTCGACCCCGAGTGCACTCTCCTGCGCCAAATGGGGGAAGGTAGAGACAGTCAGGGCAACCTCGAAGATGAGGCACAACGTCGGTGAGGGAAGACGTGAGCGACAACTCTGTAGTACTGCGGTACGGCGACGGCGAGTACACCTACCCGGTGATCGACAGCACGGTCGGCGACAAGGGCTTCGACATCGGGAAGCTCCGAGCCCAGACCGGTCTGGTGACCCTGGACAGCGGGTACGGCAACACGGCCGCGTACAAATCCGCGATCACCTACCTCGACGGTGAGGCGGGCATCCTCCGCTACCGCGGCTACCCGATCGAGCAGCTGGCCGAGCGCTCCACCTTCCTGGAGGTCGCCTACCTGCTGATCAACGGTGAGCTGCCGACCGTCGACGAGCTCTCGACCTTCAAGAACGACATCACGCAGCACACCCTGCTGCATGAGGACGTCAAGAACTTCTACCGGGGCTTCCCGCGCGACGCCCACCCGATGGCCATGCTGTCGTCGGTCGTCTCCGCGCTGTCCACGTTCTACCAGGACAGCCACAACCCGTTCGACGAGACGCAGCGCAACCTCTCCACGATCCGTCTGCTCGCCAAGCTTCCGACGATCGCGGCCTACGCCTACAAGAAGTCGATCGGTCACCCGTTCGTCTACCCGCGCAACGACCTCGGGTACGTCGAGAACTTCCTGCGGATGACCTTCTCGGTCCCGGCGCAGGAGTACGACCTCGACCCGATCGTCGTCTCGGCCCTGGACAAGCTGCTCATCCTGCACGCCGACCACGAGCAGAACTGCTCCACGTCGACGGTCCGCCTGGTGGGCTCCTCGCAGGCCAACATGTTCGCGTCGATCTCGGCCGGCATCAACGCGCTGTGGGGCCCGCTGCACGGCGGCGCCAACCAGTCCGTCCTGGAAATGCTGGAGGGCATCCGCGACTCCGGCGGTGACGTCGACTCCTTCATCCGCAAGGTGAAGAACAAGGAGGACGGCGTCCGCCTGATGGGCTTCGGCCACCGGGTCTACAAGAACTTCGACCCGCGCGCCAAGATCATCAAGGCTGCGGCGCACGACGTCCTCTCCGCCCTCGGCAAGTCCGACGAGCTCCTGGACATCGCCCTGAAGCTGGAGGAGCACGCGCTCTCCGACGACTACTTCGTCTCCCGCAGCCTCTACCCGAACGTCGACTTCTACACCGGCCTGATCTACCGCGCCATGGGCTTCCCGACCGAGATGTTCACGGTGCTCTTCGCCCTCGGCCGCCTCCCCGGCTGGATCGCCCAGTGGCACGAAATGATCAAGGAGCCGGGCTCCCGCATCGGCCGCCCCCGCCAGATCTACACGGGCGTGGTCGAGCGCGACTTCGTCCCGGTCGAGCAGCGCTGACGCTCGTTGGCACCGCAGGGGCTGTCCGGAAGGAAGGGCGGCCCCTGCGGCGTTGACGCAGACGGCAGAAGGCGCCCTGGCGCCGGTCCCCCCACGGGCCGACGACCAGGGCGCCTTCCCATGTCCCGGTGCGGATTCCCCCCACGGGATCCGGCCGGGCGTCTGTGAGGACACAGCGCCTGAATCGCTGTTGAGCACGACGCGCGAACCCGCCGTACTCCTGTGTGATGTGGTGCATCTGCCGGGACAGCGCACGCAGGGAGGGCCGCTCAAAGCTTCCCGGTGTACGTGCCCCGGCAACGCATCTCTGGAGCAGTCCCCCAAGACAACTCCAGATGTCAGTCCGCGCCCCCCAAGACGCTTTCTGACATCGCCAACTTAGACCTTCGAACCCCTTCGATGGTTACGTTCACATCACTGTGATCTGCGTCTCTTGCATATGTCCCTTAGATGCGCAAGGGCACCGATATGACGAACGGAGACCAAGCGTAAGGAAGATGCGCGAGCCTTGTGAAGAGCTTATGTGAGGCGCGCGCCCGAGCGAAAGGCCCGCAGGCGCAGGCTGTTGCTCACCACGAACACCGACGAGAAGGCCATCGCCGCCCCCGCGATCATGGGATTCAGCAGCCCCGCCGCGGCCAGCGGCAACGCGGCCACGTTGTAGCCGAAGGCCCACACCAGGTTGCCCTTGATCGTCGTCAGCGTCCGCCGCGCCAGCCGGATCGCGTCCGCGGCGACCCGCAGATCCCCGCGCACCAGCGTCAGATCGCCCGCCTCGATCGCCGCGTCCGTCCCCGTACCCATCGCCAGCCCCAGATCGGCGCCGGCGAGCGCGGCCGCGTCGTTGACCCCGTCGCCGACCATGGCGACGACCCTGCCCTCGTCCCGCAGCCGCCGTACGACCTCCACCTTGTCCTCGGGCAGCACCTCCGCGATGACATCGCCGGCATCGATGCCGACCTGCCGGGCCACCGCCTCCGCGACCGTCCGGTTGTCCCCGGTCAGCAGCACCGGCGTCAGCCCCAGCGCCCGCAGCTCACGCACCGCCTCGGCGCTGGTGTCCTTCACCGCGTCCGCGACGGCCAGCACCCCGCGCGCGACTCCGTCCCAGCCGGCCACGACGGCCGTACGCCCCTCCCGCTCGGCCTCGTCACGCGCGCGTGCCAACTCCGGCGGCAGTGCGTCGTACAGCCGCCCCACCGCGACCTCACGCCCCTCCACACGCCCCCGTACGCCCCGACCGGGCACGTTCTCGAAGTGCTCGGCCGCGGGCAGCTCCCCGGCCCGCTCCTCGGCGCCGGCCGCGACCGCACGGGCGACGGGGTGCTCGGAGGCGTGCTCCAGGGCGCCCGCGAGCCGCAGCAGCTCCTTCTCGTCGGTGCCCTCGGCGACGTACACCTCCTGGAGGGTCATCCGCCCCGTGGTCACGGTGCCCGTCTTGTCGAGTACGACGGTGTCGACCCGGCGCGTGGACTCCAGCACCTCCGGCCCCTTGATGAGGATGCCGAGCTGCGCGCCGCGCCCCGTGCCGACCATCAGCGCGGTCGGCGTGGCCAGCCCCAGCGCGCACGGGCAGGCGATGATCAGCACCGCGACGGCGGCGGTGAAGGCGGCGACGGTGTCGCCCGTGGCGCCCAGCCACCCCCCGAAGGTGACGGCCGCGATCACCAGCACCACGGGGACGAAGATCCCGGAGACCCGGTCGGCGAGCCGCTGCACCTGGGCCTTGCCGTTCTGCGCGTCCTCGACCAGCCGGGCCATCCGGGCGAGCTGGGTGTCGGCGCCGACCCGGGTGGCCTCCACGACGAGCCGCCCGCCGGCGTTGACGGTGGCCCCGGTGACCGGGTCGCCGACCGTCACGTCCACCGGCACCGACTCGCCGGTCAGCATGGACGCGTCGACCGCCGAGGCGCCCTCGACGACCGTCCCGTCGGTGGCGACCTTCTCGCCGGGCCGCACCACGAACCGGTCCCCGACGGCCAGCCGCTCCACCGGGATCCGCACCTCACGCCCGTCCCGCAGGACGGCGACCTCCTTGGCGCCCAGCTCCATCAGCGCCCGCAGCGCCGCCCCCGCGCGCCGCTTGGAGCGGGCCTCCAGATAGCGGCCGAGCAGGATGAAGGCGGTGACGCCGGCGGCGACCTCCAGATAGATCGTCGAGGCGCCGTCCTCCCGTGAGACGGTCAGCTCGAAGGGGTGCCGCATGCCGGGCATGCCCGCGTCGCCGAAGAACAGCGCCCACAGCGACCAGGTGAACGCGGCGAGCGTGCCGACCGACACAAGGGTGTCCATGGTGGAGGAGCCGTGCCGCAGATTCGTCCACGCGGCCCGGTGGAAGCCCCATCCGCCCCAGACGACCACGGGCGCGGCGAGCGTCAGCGACAGCCACTGCCAGTTGTCGAACTGCACGGCCGGGACCATCGCGAGCAGCACGACGGGCGTGGCGAGGAGGAGGGACACGAGGAGGCGGTGGCGCAGGGCGGTGATTTCCGCGTCGCCGGCGTCGCCGGCGGTGGGCTCGTCCGACACCTCCTCGCGGACCGGCTCCTCTGCCGTGTACCCCGTCTTCACCACGGTCGCGATCAGGTCGGCCACCGCGACGCCCTCGGGGTACGTCACCCTGGCCTTCTCCGTCGCGTAGTTGACGGTGGCGGTGACGCCGTCCATGCGGTTGAGCTTCTTCTCGATGCGGGCCGCGCAGGAGGCGCAGGTCATCCCGCCGATGAGCAGCTCGACCTCGTGGGCGGGGCTGTCCTGGCCGGTTGTCGGCGCGGTGGTGCTGGTCATGTGTCCGTACTCCTGGGAGCGGAACGGGCCGTACGCGACCAGTGTGAACCGGTCGGTACGGCCCGCAGGGGGAGGGGGTGGGTCAGGCGCGGCCGACCAGTTCGTAGCCGGCCTCGTCGACGGCGGCGCGCACCGCCTCCTCGTCCAGCTCCGCGGCGGAGACGACGGTGACCTCGCCGGTCGCGGCGACGGCCTGCACCGAGCTGACGCCGGAGATCTGGGAGAGCTCGCCGGAGACGGCGCCCTCGCAGTGGCCGCAGCTCATGCCGCTCACCTTGTAGACGGTGGTGACGGTACCCGGGGTGTCGGTGGGGGCGGTCATGTCGTTACTCCTCGTCGAGGCGTGTGGGAACACGGGGACCCTGTGGGGCCCTCCACTCCTCAGAGTATACCCCTAGGGGGTATGAATCCAGGAGTGCGCCCGCCGTCTACTGTTCAAGGCCGAGGAAGGGATCGAGGAAGGGAGCAGACATGCGGGCAGTGGTCTTCGACAGGTACGGCGAGCCGCTCGAGGTGCGGGAGCTGCCCGACCCCGAACCCGCCCCCCACGGAGTGGTCGTCCGCGTCGAGGCCACGGGCCTGTGCCGCAGCGACTGGCACGGCTGGATGGGCCACGACCCGGACATCAAGCTGCCGCACGTGCCGGGCCACGAACTCGCCGGCGTCGTGGAGCGGGTCGGCGACAGAGTCACCCGCTGGCACCCCGGCGACCGGGTCACCGTCCCCTTCGTGTGCGCCTGCGGCAGCTGCGAGGCGTGCGCGGCCGGCGACCACCAGGTGTGCGAGCAGCAGACCCAGCCGGGCTTCACCCACTGGGGCTCCTTCGCCCAGTACGTCGCCCTGGACCACGCCGACGTGAACCTGGTCGCGATCCCGGAGGACCTGTCGTACGCCACCGCCGCCGGCCTGGGCTGCCGGTTCGCCACCGCGTTCCGGGCGGTGGTGCAGCAGGGCCGGATCGCGGTGGGGGAGTGGGTGGCGGTGCACGGCTGCGGCGGGGTCGGCCTGTCCGCGGTGATGGTCGCCGCGGCGTCGGGGGCCCGCGTGGTCGCCGTGGACGTGTCGCCGAAGGCGCTGGAGCTGGCCCGTGAGTTCGGCGCGACCCACTGCCTGGACGCGACGGGCGTGCCCGACACGGCCGCCGCCGTCCGTGAGCTGACCGGTGGCGGTGCCCATCTCTCCCTGGACGCCCTCGGCTCCCCGGCCACCTGCGCGGCCTCGGTGGGCGGGCTGCGTCGCCGCGGCCGGCATGTCCAGGTCGGCCTGCTGCCCTCGTCGGACGGTACGACGCCCGTGCCGATGGCCCGTGTGATCGCCCTGGAGCTGGAGATCCTGGGCAGCCACGGCATGGCCGCGCACACCTACCCGGCGATGCTGGACGCGGTCAGCGCCGGAGTGCTGCGCCCCGACCTGCTGGTGACGTCGACGATCGGCCTGGACGCCGTACCGCGGGCGCTGGCGGAGATGGGGACGGCGCCCGGGGCGGGGGTGACGGTCATCGAGCCGTGGCGTTGAGCGCGGCCCAGTCGGGGGCCAGGACCGCCATCGTCACCTCGTCGATCCACTCGCCCGCCTGCCACACGGTCTGCCGGGCGACGCCCTCGGCGACGAACCCGGCCTTCTCGTAGGCGCGCCGGGCCCGCGGATTGCGGGCCTGGACGTGCAGGGAGACGCGGTGCAGACCGAGTCGCCCGAAGGCGTGGTCCACCATCAGCCGGACGGCCTCGCTGCCGAGGCCGCGGTCCCGGCCGCCGGGGCCGATCAGGATGCGGAAGTTGCAGCTGCGGTTGTGCTGGTCCCAGTCGTTCAGGACGGCCTCGCCGACGAGTTCGCCGCTCGCCCGGTCGACGATGGCGAGGTCGAGCCGGTCGGCCTGGTCGTTGCGGGTGCCGTACCAGGCGCGCAGCCGGTCCAGTGCGAACGTCTCGTCGGGGCTGCCGGTGAGGCGTATCACCTCCGGGTCGGCGAGGATCCGCGCCATCACGGTCGCGTCCTCCTCGGTGAACGGCCGCAGCACTGTTCTCTCGCCGGTGAGCACGGGTTTGACGGAGAAGTCGCAGGGGTCGGGGGAGCCGGAGGGGTTGGAGGGGTTGGAGGGGCCGGGGGAGCCGGAGGAGCCGGAGAAGGTCATGCGCAGCACTGTGCCCCACGCGACGGTGGGGCACAGAGTGAATTTCCGGAGGCGGGGCCGTGGCCCGTCAGTCCTGTCGGCGGCCCCGGTTCCCGGGCCGGGAGGCCACCCACGCGCGCACGGTTTCGGCGTACCAGTAGGGCTTGCCGCCCTCCACATGGTCGGGTGCGGGCAGCAGCCCGTGCTTGCGGTAGGACCGCACGGTGTCCGGCTGCACCCGGATGTGCGCCGCGATCTCCTTGTAGGACCACAGCCTCTGGTCGGACATGAGTCGCACCTCCCTGCGCCCACGGGACGGCGGCCGGGAGGCCGCCCGGGGGAGCCCCGCGGCGCGCTGCCGATCGCCGAGCGGCGATCAATCAGCCCTGTGCCCCTTGAACGACGCCCGGTGACCGACGGCAAGCGGCTGTTGGCCGCGTGTGACGAGAAACCCGCGTACACGCGACATCTGTGACAGGAAGGGGGTGTTTGTGACACGGGCGCAGCAAGGCGCACGCCGGGCTCGCCCAGGGGGCGTGGTGGTGCCGGGAGAGGCCCTTATGCCCCGCAGCTCCGCAGGAACGCGCGGGTCCGCCGGGCGATGGGCAGCGGCTTGTCCGGATCGCAGGGGTACATGTCCTGCTCGACGATCGCGAACAGGTCGACGTCCAGCTTCTGCGCCGCCTCCAGGACGGGCCCCAGTGCCGGCACACCCGCCGGCGGCTCGCACATCACGCCCTGTGCGACGGCCGGCCCGAACGGCGTGCCCTTGGCCCGTACGTCCGCCAGGATCTCCGGGTCGACCTGCTTGAGGTGCAGATAGCCGATCCGCTCGCCGTAGGTCTCGATGAGCTTGACGCTGTCGCCGCCGCAGTAGGCGTAGTGCCCGGTGTCCAGGCAGAGCGACACCAGGTCGGAGTCGGTGCCGTCGAGGAAGCGGACGACGTTCTCCTCGGTGTCGACGTGGGTGTCGGCGTGCGGGTGGACGACGATCCTCAGCCCGTACCGCTCCCGCACCACCCGGCCGAGCCGCTCGGTCAGCGAGGTCAGGTTCCGCCACTGCTCCGCCGTCAGTTCGGACGGCTCCAGTACCTCACCGGTCTTGTCGTCCCGCCAGAAGGACGGGATGACGACGAGGTGCCGGGCCCCCATCGCCTGCGCCAGCGCCGCGTTGTCCGCGACGTGCGCCCAGGTCTTCTCCCAGACGGCCTCGCCGTGGTGCAGCCCGGTGAAGACCGTGCCGGCCGACACCTTCAGGCCACGCTTGGCGGTCTCCTCGGTGAGGACGGCCGGGTCGGTCGGCAGATACCCGTACGGGCCGAGTTCGATCCACTCGTAGCCGGCGTCGGCGACCTCGTCGAGGAAGCGCCGCCAGGGGACCTGGACCGGGTCGTCCGGGAACCAGACGCCCCAGCTGTCGGGGGCCGACCCGATCCGGATGCGGGAGAGTGCGGAGTGCGGTGACAACGACGTCATGGGCGTCAGCGTGGAGCTCCCGGTACGTGCTGTCAAGGGCTGGTCCGAATGTCTGGACAAAGTATTGACAGGGCTCAGTGTCCGGCACTACAACCGGGAGGAGTCGAAACGAAGGGAACCCGATGGCGTACGACCTGATCACCATGGGGCGGATCGGAGTGGACCTCTATCCGCTGCAGACGGGGGTTCCGCTGGCCCAGGTGTCGTCCTTCGGGAAGTTCCTGGGCGGTTCCGCCACCAACGTCGCTGTCGCCGCGGCCCGCCTCGGGCGCCGTACGGCCGTGATCACCCGCACCGGCGAGGACGCGTTCGGCGCCTATCTGCACGAGGCGCTGCGCGGCTTCGGGGTCGACGACCGCTGGGTCACGTCCGTGCCCGGGCTGCCCACGCCCGTCACCTTCTGCGAGGTCTTCCCGCCGGACGACTTCCCGCTGTACTTCTACCGGCAGCCCAAGGCGCCGGATCTGGAGATCGACGCGCACGACCTCGACCTGGACGCGATCAGCGAGGCGAGCGTCTTCTGGGTGACCGGCACGGGGCTGAGCGAGGAGCCGAGCCGTACGGCCACGCTGGCCGCGCTCGCACACCGCGCGAAGTCCGGCACGACGGTCTTCGACCTGGACTGGCGCCCCATGTTCTGGCAGGACCCCGCCATCGCTCGCCCCTTCTACGAGGAGGCCCTGCGCCACACCACGGTCGCCGTCGGCAACCTCGACGAGGTGGAGGTCGCCACGGGCGAGCGCGACCCCCACTCCGCCGCCCGCGCCCTCCTGGACGCCGGCGTCGAACTGGCGGTCGTCAAGCAGGGCCCGAAGGGTGTGCTCGCCGTCAACAGCAAGGGAGAGTCGGCGGAGGTCCCGCCACTCCCCGTGAACGTTCTCAACGGCCTCGGCGCGGGCGACGCCTTCGGCGGCTCCCTCTGCCACGGCCTCCTCGCCGGCTGGGACCTGGAAAAGATCATGCGCCACGCCAACGCGGCCGGAGCCATCGTCGCCTCCCGCCTGGAATGCTCATCGGCGATGCCCACACCCACGGAGATCGAAGCGGCCGTCACAGCGGGAGCGGTCCTGTGACCGCCGACCACACCCCCAACACCCCCCTCGACGCCCCCACCCCGGCACGCCCCGAGGACACAGCTCCGGATACCCCGAGGACCGACGCGGCCACGCCCTCGGAGGCCCCGGCGGGCGTCCCGGGCGGCGCGGGCGGCGCGGGCGGGCCCTGGGAGGCTTCGGTGGGTGTGTCGGGTGTCGATGGTGCGCCCCCGCAGGCCCCGGCGGGTGTGTCGGGCGGTGCAGGCGTGGTTTCGGGCGCGTCGGCGGGTGTCTCGCATGGCGCGGGTGCAGCCTCGGAGGCCCTGCCGGGCGCTACGGGCGTGCCCGCGGAGGTTCCGGCGGGTGTGTCGGGCGGTGCAGGCGTGGTTTCGGGCGCGTCGGCGGGTGTCTCGCATGGCGCGGGCGTGCCCTCGGAGGCCCTGGCGGGCGCTACGGGCGTGCCCGCGGAGGCCCCGGCGGGTGTGCCGGGTGGCGCGGGTGCAGCCTCGGAGGCCCTGCCGGGCGCTACGGGCGTGCCCGCGGAGGCCCCGGCGGGCGTCCCGGGTGGCGCGGGCGGGCCCTGGGAGGCTTCGGTGGGTGTGTCGGGTGTCGATGGTGCGCCCCCGCAGGCCCCGGCGTCCGCCTCGGTCTCCAGCCGGACGGCCCCCGCCCCCGTCTCCCCCCACCCCCGCCTGTCCACCGAGCAAGCGCTTCCCCGTAGTCCCCGCCCCCTTCTCTCCGTCGATGTCCGGGAACTGGTCCGCCTGCGCGCCCAGCACCCCGAGGCCATCGCGGAGGCCGCTGCCCGGCGGATGCGGCGGCCGTTGGTCGGGGAGTCCGGGCGGTTGATGATCGTTGCCGCCGATCACCCGGCGCGGGGCGCGCTCGGGGTCGGGGGGCGCAGGCTTGCCATGGCCAACCGGGCCGATCTGCTGGAGCGGCTCTGTCTGGCGCTGTCCCGCCCCGGTGTGGACGGTGTCCTCGCCACCGCCGACATCCTGGAGGACCTCCTCCTGCTCGGCGTGCTGGACGGCAAGGTCGTCATGGGGTCGATGAACCGGGGCGGGCTGCAGGGCGCCAGCTTCGAGCTCGACGACCGGTTCACCGGGCACCGCGCCGAGGACATCGAGCGCCTCCGCTTCGACGCCGGCAAGCTGCTCCTGCGTATCGACTACGACGACCCGGGCTCCCTGACCACCCTGGAGTCCACCGCACGCGCCATCGACGACATGGCCGCGCGCGGACTCCCCCTGTTCGTCGAGCCGTTCATCAGCCGGCGCACGCCCGACGGCCGGCTGCGCAACGACCTGTCCGCCGAGGCCGTCACCAGGTCCATCGCCATCGCCTCCGGCCTGGGCGGCACGTCCGCCTACACCTGGCTGAAGCTGCCGGTCACCGACGACCCCGACGACATGGCCGAGGTCATGGAGACCTCCACGCTCCCGGCCGTACTGCTGGGCGGGGAGGTCGGCGACGACCAGGACGGCGCGTACGAGAAGTGGCGAAGCGCGCTTCGACTCCCCACCGTGCGGGGCCTGGTGGTCGGCCGCTCGCTGCTCTACCCGGCGGACGGGGACGTCGCCGCCGCCGTGGACACCGCCGTAGGACTGTTGTGAGGGCCGCCGCATGAGCCATGACCTGTATCTGCCCAAGGGCAGCACCACCGAGGGGGAGCACGTCCTCGCCATCGACCCCGAGCGGGCCGGCTGGACCCACAGCAGTCTGCGCATCGTCGAGCTGGAGCCGGGCGGCGGCACGCACACCTTCGCCACCGGTGACAGCGAATGGATCGTGCTTCCGCTGCAGGGCGGATGTACCGTGCAAGCAGAGGGAAACGAGTTCCAACTCCTGGGCCGGGAAAGCGTGTTCGCGTCGGTCTCCGACTTCGCGTACGTGCCCCGGGACACCCAGGTCCAGATCGCCTCCGGCGCGGGAGGCCGCTTCGCCCTGGCAGGAGCGAAGTGCGAGCGACGACTCCCCGCCCGCTACGGCCCCGCGCCGGAGGTCCCCGTCGAGACGCGCGGCAGCGGCACCTGCACCCGCCACGTGCGCAACTTCGCCTCCGCCGACAGCTTCGAGTGCGACAAGCTGATCGCCGTAGAGGTGATCACACCCGGCGGCAACTGGTCCTCGTACCCGCCGCACAAGCACGACGAGCACCGCCCGGGCGAGGAATCGCAGCTGGAGGAGATCTACTACTTCGAGATCGACGGCCCGAACGGCCTCGGCTACCAGCGCGTGTTCCCCTCCCGCGAGGGCGGCGCGGACGTCCTCGCCGAGGTCCGCTCCGGCGACGCCGTCCTCGTCCCCGACGGCTGGCACGGCCCGTCCATCGCCCAGCCCGGCCACGACATGTACTACCTGAACGTCATGGCGGGCCCCGGCGCCACACGTGAGTGGCGGATCTGCTTCCACCCCGACCACGCAGAAAGGACAGGGGGTTACCGATGACGGTGAAGACCTCGACGACGAGGCTCACGGTCGGCCAGGCGCTCGTCCGCTTCCTCGCCGCCCAGTACACGGAACGCGACGGCGTACGGCAGCGGCTGATCGGCGCGACCTGGGGCATCTTCGGCCACGGCAACGTGGCCGGCCTCGGCCAGGCGCTCATCGAGTACGGCGATGTGATGCCGTACCACCAGGGCCGCAACGAGCAGTCCATGGTGCACGCCGCCGTCGGCTACGCCCGCCAGTCCAACCGCCTGTCCACGCACGCGGTGACGACGTCGATCGGCCCCGGCGCCACCAACCTGGTCACCGGCGCGGCCCTCGCGACCATCAACCACCTCCCGGTCCTCCTCCTGCCCGGCGACACCTTCGCCACCCGCCCGGCCGACCCGGTGCTCCAGCAGCTCGAGGTGCCGTACGCGGGTGACATCTCGGTCAACGACAGCCTGCGTCCGGTGTCGAAGTACTTCGACCGGGTCACCCGCCCCGAGGCCCTGATCCCGGCCGCCCTCCAGGCGATGCGCGTCCTCACCGACCCGGTCGAGACGGGCGCGGTCACCCTCGCCCTCCCGCAGGACGTCCAGGCGGAGGCGTACGACTGGCCGGACGAGTTCTTCGCCGAGCGCACCTGGGTCGTACGACGCCCGGGCGCCGACCCGACCGAACTCGCCGAGGCCGTCCAGGCGATCCGCGCCGCCAAGCGCCCGCTGGTCATCGCGGGCGGCGGGGTCCACCACAGCCGCGCCGAGGAGGCCCTCGCCGAGTTCGCCGAGGCCACCGGCATCCCGGTCGCCTCCACCCAGGCCGGCAAGGGCTCCCTGCGGTACGACCACCCGCAGGACGTCGGCGGCGTCGGCCACACCGGCACCTCGACCGCCGACGAACTCGCCCGCACGGCTGACCTGGTGATCGGCGTGGGGACGAGGTACACCGACTTCACCACCGCCTCCGGCACCCTCTTCGCGGGCCCCGACGTCCGCTTCCTCAACCTCAACATCGCGCCCTACGACGGCCACAAGCTCGCCGGGATGCCGCTGGTCGCGGACGCCCGCAGCGGCCTGGAGGAGCTCACCGAGGCGCTGGAGATCCACGACCACCGGGTCAGCCCGGCGTACGTCACCGAGTACACCGAGGACAAGGAGCGCTGGGAGCAGCGCGTCGACGCCTGCTACGAGGCAGACGAGATCGACGTACGCCCCACCCAGCCGCAGGTGCTCGGCGCCCTGGACGCGATCGTCGACGAGTCGGACGTGATCATCAACGCGGCCGGTTCGCTCCCCGGCGATCTGCACAAGCTGTGGCGGGCGCGCTCCCGGGACCAGTACCACCTGGAGTACGGCTACTCCTGCATGGGCTACGAGATCCCCGCCGCGATCGGTGTGAAGCTGGCCGCACCCGAGCGCAACGTGTGGGCGCTGGTCGGCGACGGCACGTACCTGATGATGCCGACGGAGATCGTCACGGCCGTGCAGGAGGGCGTCGCGATCAAGATGCTGCTCGTGCAGAACCACGGGTACGCGTCCATCGGCGGCCTGTCGGAGTCGGTGGGCGGCGAGCGCTTCGGCACCGCGTACCGCTTCCAGGCGGACGACGGTACGTACACGGGCGCCCCGCTCCCCGTCGACCTGGCCGCCAACGCCGCCAGCCTCGGCATGCGCGTCCTGCGCGCCAAGACGGTCCGCGACCTGCGTGAGGCGCTCGCCGAGGCGCGGGCCGCCGACACTCCCACTTGTGTCTACGTCGAGACCGAAACGGCAGACACAGTGTCGGGCGCGCCTCCGGCGCAAGCCTGGTGGGATGTTCCTGTGGCCGAGACCGCGACCCGCCCCTCCGCGGTCAAGGCACGTGAGCTGTACGAACGGCACGTCTCTACCCGACGCCGCCATCTGTGAAGGAGTAACCGGGCATGACGAAGATCGTCAACCACTGGATCGGCGGCAAGACCGTCGAGGGCGCGTCGGGCACGTACGGGCCGGTCACCGACCCGGCGACCGGCGCGGTCACCACGAAGGTCGCGTTCGCCTCCGTCGAGGAGGTCGACGCGGCGGTCGCGGCGGCCAAGGACGCCTACCTGACCTGGGGCCAGTCCTCGCTGGCCCAGCGCACGTCCATCCTTTTCAAGTTCCGCGCGCTGCTGGACGCGCACCGCGACGAGATCGCCGAGCTGATCACCGCCGAGCACGGCAAGGTGCACTCCGACGCGCTCGGCGAGGTGGCCCGTGGTCTGGAGATCGTGGACCTGGCGTGCGGGATCAACGTGCAGCTGAAGGGCGAGCTGTCGACGCAGGTCGCCAGCCGTGTCGATGTGGCGGCCATCCGGCAGCCCCTCGGTGTCGTCGCGGGCATCACGCCGTTCAACTTCCCGGCGATGGTGCCGATGTGGATGTTCCCGATCGCCATCGCGTGCGGCAACACCTTCGTGCTGAAGCCGTCCGAGAAGGACCCGTCGGCCTCCCTGAAGCTCGCCGAGCTGCTGGCCGAGGCCGGTCTGCCCGACGGCGTCTTCAACGTCGTCCACGGTGACAAGGTGGCCGTGGACCGCCTTCTGGAGCACCCGGACGTCAAGGCGGTGTCCTTCGTCGGCTCCACGCCGATCGCCCGCTACATCCACACCACCGCTTCCGCGGTCGGCAAGCGCGTCCAGGCCCTGGGTGGCGCCAAGAACCACATGCTGGTCCTGCCGGACGCCGACCTCGACGCCGCCGCCGACGCGGCGGTCTCCGCCGCCTACGGCTCCGCCGGCGAGCGCTGCATGGCCATCTCCGCCGTCGTCGCGGTCGGCGCCATCGGCGACGAACTGGTGGAGAAGATCCGCGAGCGCGCCGAGAAGATCAAGATCGGCCCGGGCAACGACCCGACGTCCGAGATGGGCCCCCTGATCACCAAGGTCCACCGCGACAAGGTGGCGTCCTACGTCGAGGGCGCGGCGGCCGAGGGCTGCGAGGTCGTCCTCGACGGCACCGGCTACACGGTGGAGGGTTTCGAGGACGGCCACTGGATCGGCATCTCGCTCCTCGACAAGGTGCCCACGTCCGCCAAGGCGTACCAGGACGAGATCTTCGGCCCGGTGCTGTGCGTCCTGCGTGTCGACACGTACGACGAGGGCGTGGCCCTCATCAACAGCTCCCCGTTCGGCAACGGAACCGCGATCTTCACCCGGGACGGCGGCGCCGCCCGCCGCTTCCAGCTGGAGATCGAGGCCGGGATGGTCGGCGTGAACGTCCCGATCCCGGTCCCCGTCGGCTACCACTCCTTCGGCGGCTGGAAGGACTCCCTCTTCGGCGACCACCACATCTACGGCAACGACGGCACGCACTTCTACACCCGAGGCAAGGTCGTCACCACCCGCTGGCCCGACCCGGCCGACGCCCCGGCGGGCGTGGACCTGGGCTTCCCGCGCAACCACTGACGCCGTACGCCGGTGCCCCGCAGCCCCTGACCGAGGGGAGGCGGGGCACCGGCGTGCTCAGCCCTGCTGCTGGGCCTTCTTGAACTCGTCGGTCATGTCGGCGGTCTCGGAAGCGGGCGGGGCCGTCACCTCGGCCGTCCTGCCGAACTTCTCGAAGTCCATGGTGACCTTCATGGTGCCGAGCTCCTGGATCAGGCGGACCGGCAGGTCGTCGTCGCCGACCCAGATCTCCATGGTGATCGAGTCGCTGCCGCCGGTCATCTCGTTCACCAGCGAGTCCTCGCCGCTGAAGGCATCCTTGAACTTGCCCATCTGCTCGGGGCCGACCACGGCCCGGTAGTGGGTGGTGGCCTTGCCGTTCACGGTCGCGGTGCCGAGGTCCTCGACGTCATCGGCGTACTTCAGGCCCTTCATGGACGCCGACGGGCTGCCGTTGCTGCCGCTCAGGGCCTGGGCGCCCTTCTCGCCGAACAGGGCGGAGCCGTCGATCCTCATCCACTCCTTGCCCGCGAGCGGGCCGGATTCCTGGGGGTCGATGTCGTAGTAGTAGGCGCCGTCGACGAACAGCATGCGCATCGTCGGGTCGTCCTGCAGCGTCTGCATCTGGGCCGCAGCGGTGTCCATCTGGAGGTCGAACGCGAAGCCGTCACCCCAGGAGTACGTCCCGTCCGTGGCGACCGACGTGCCGTTGCCCAGGGTGGTCGTCATTCTGACCTCGGCCGAGCCGAGCTGTTCGGTCCGGTCGGTGGCACGGCTGAGCGCCGCCTTGATCTGCGCGGCGCCCTTGTCGGCGACCTCGCCCGCCTTCTTCCCGGCCTCCTTGGCGGTGTCCGACGCGGAACCCCCGCCGCACGCGGCCGTCGCGACCATGACCGCCGCCGTGAGCCCCACCCAGGCAACCCGGTTGTTCAGCTTCATGCCTGTCCCCACCCGAAATTCTGTGTGCCGTCTGTGCCCACGACTGTAGACGCCGCCACTGACACCGCTGGATGCCGGGTGCGGGCACTCTTCCGCCCGCTTTCCCTGCCGCTGTACTACAACGGCTGCCGCCGTACCGCGCCTGGTGTACGCCGACGGCATCCCGTACGCCTACGGGAGGTGCGGAGTTCGGCCTCCGGTCGACATCTCGCCGACAGTTCAAGCCCGTACCGTTGAGCCATGGATCTTCGACTGCCCGGGCGTCCGACGCGGCTGGCCGCCGCCGTGGCCGCCGTGGCCGTGCTCGCCGGTGCCGGCACCTGGACGGCCGTCGCCTCGGACGACGCGCCCCCGGTCCATCGCACCGACCGGGTCATGGCCGTCGACGGGGTGCGGCTGGACACCTCGTACTTCACCGCCGGCGACTCCGGCCGCCGCCCCGCCGTCCTGCTGGGGCACGGCTTCGGCGGCAGCAAGGACGACGTCCGCGAGCAGGCCGAGGACCTGGCCCGCGACGGCTACGCGGTGCTGACCTGGTCGGCGCGCGGCTTCGGCAAGTCGACCGGCAGGATCGGCCTCAACGACCCCAAGGGCGAGGTCGCCGACGTCTCGCAGCTCATCGACTGGCTCGCCGAGCAGCCGCAGGTGCAGCTGGACAAGGCGGGCGACCCGCGCGTGGGCGTGGCCGGCGGCTCCTACGGCGGCGCAATCGCCCTGCTCGCCGCCGGCCACGACGAACGGGTCGACGCCATCGCCCCGGCCGTCACCTACTGGAACCTCGCCGACGCCCTGTTCCCAGGCGGCGTGTTCAAGAAGCTGTGGACCGGCATCTTCTTCAACAGCGGCGGCGGCTGCGCCAAGTTCGAGCCCGAACTGTGCGCGATGTACGAACGGGTCGCCGAGTCCGGCACGCCCGACGCGCAGGCACGTGAGGTGCTGGAGGAACGCTCCCCGTCCGCCGTGGCCGACCGCATCAAGGTGCCCACCCTGCTGGTGCAGGGCCAGACCGACTCCCTGTTCACCCTCGCCCAGTCCGACGCGGCCGCGCGGGCGATCCGCGCGAACGGCGCCCCCGTCGACGTCGACTGGATCGCGGGCGGCCATGACGGCGGCGACCCGGAGACCGACCGCGTCCAGGCACGCGTGACAGCCTGGTTCGACCGCTACCTCAAGGGCGACAAGGGCGCCGACACCGGCCCCGCCTTCCGTGTCACCCGCACCGGAGGCATCGACTCCACCGACGGCGCCGCCCAGCTGCGCGGGGCGAGCGCGGACAGTTACCCCGGCCTGGACAGCGGCGACCGCTCGATCGCGCTCACCGGCGACGAGCAGACCTTCGCCAACCCGCCCGGCGCCAGTCCGCCCGCCGTCTCCGCCCTGCCCGGCCTCGGCGGCACCGGCGGCCTGGCCCAGCTGTCCTCCCTCGGCGTCGGCGTCTCCCTCGACTTCCCCGGCCAGTTCGCCGCCTTCGACTCCGCCCCCGTCGCCGACGACCTGCGGATCACCGGCTCCCCGACGGTCACCGTGCGCGTGAGGTCGACGTCCGATGACGCCGTCCTCTTCGCCAAGCTCTACGACGTCGGCGCCGACGGCGCCCAGCAGATGCTGCCCTCCCAACTGGTCGCCCCGGTGCGCGTCGAGGGCGCCGAGGAGGGCAAGGACGTCACGCTCACCCTCCCGGCGATCGACCACGAGGTCGACAAGGGGCACCGGCTGCGCCTGGTCGTCGCCTCCACCGACCTCGGCTACGCCTCCCCGGCGGCTCCGGCGACGTACACCCTGTCCCTGAAGGGTGACCTGGCGGTCCCCACCGCCCCCGGCGTGGCCACCGCCGCCGCCCCGCTCCCGTCCTGGGTCTGGTGGCTGCCCCTGACCGGCGCGGTCATCGCCCTGGCGCTGCTGCTGACGGCCCGCCGCCGCACCGCCGCGCCGGCGGCCCCGGACCCGGAGCTGGCGGACGTGCCGCTCCAGATCACCGACCTCAGCAAGAAGTACAGGAACGGCGACCGCTACAGCGTCCGCGACCTCTCCTTCCGCGTCGAGAAGGGCCAGGTCCTCGGTCTGCTCGGGCCGAACGGCGCCGGCAAGACCACGACCCTGCGCATGCTGATGGGCCTGATCAGGCCCGACGGCGGCGAGATCCGCGTCTTCGGACACGCGATCCGCCCGGGCGCGCCGGTGCTGTCCCGGGTGGGCTCCTTCGTCGAGGGAGCGGGCTTCCTGCCGCATCTGTCCGGCCGGGAGAACCTGGAGCTGTACTGGCGGGCCACCGGCCGCCCGCCCGAGGACGCCCACCTGGACGAGGCGCTGGAGATCGCCGGCCTCGGTGACGCGCTGGCCCGCGCCGTGCGCACGTACTCGCAGGGCATGCGCCAGCGCCTGGCCATCGCCCAGGCCATGCTGGGCCTGCCGGACCTGCTGATCCTCGACGAGCCGACCAACGGTCTCGACCCGCCCCAGATCCGCGAGATGCGCGAGGTGATGATCCGGTACGCGGCCGGGGGCCGCACGGTGATCGTGTCCAGCCATCTGCTGGCCGAGGTCGAGCAGTCCTGCACCCACCTCGTGGTCATGGACCGGGGCCGGCTGGTCCAGGCGGGCCCGGTCCACGAGATCGTCGGCTCCGGCGACACGCTCCTGGTCGGCACCGCCACGCCCGTGGAGGACCCGGTCGTGGAGAAGGTGGCCGCGCTGCCCGGCATCGCCTCCGCCGTCCGCACCGACGACGGACTCCTCGTCCGCCTCGACACCGACGGCTCGGCACAGCGACTCGTCGTCGAACTGGTCCGCCTCGACGTGCCCGTGGCGTCCGTCGGCCCGCACCGCCGCCTGGAAGACGCCTTCCTCACCCTGATCGGAGGCTCCGCATGAGCACCCTCACCGAGGTCGCCTCCGGCTACCGGGCGAGCCGCACCCTGCCGCTGCGCGTCGAACTGGCCCGCCAGCTCAAGCGCCGCCGCACGCTGGTCATGGGCGGCATCCTGGCCGCGCTGCCCTTCGTGCTGCTGATCGCCTTCGCGATCGGCGGCGAACCGGGCAGCCGCAACAACCAGATCACCCTGATGGACACGGCCACCGCGTCGGGCGCCAACTTCGCCGCGGTGAACCTGTTCGTCTCCGCGGGCTTCCTGCTGGTCATCCCGGTCGCCCTGTTCTGCGGAGACACGGTCGCGAGCGAGGCCGGCTGGTCCTCGCTGCGCTATCTGCTGGCGGCGCCCGTGCCGCGCGCCCGGCTGCTGTGGTCGAAGCTCGCGATCGGACTGACGCTCAGCCTCGCCGCGATGATCCTGCTGCCGGTCGTCTCGCTCGCCGTCGGCACGGCCGCCTACGGCTGGGGCCCGCTGGAGCTGCCCACCGGCGGCTCGCTCTCCCCGGGCACGGCCGCGCAGCGACTGGTCGTGGTCGTGGCGTTCATCTTCGTCTCCCAACTGGTCACCGCCGGACTCGCGTTCTGGCTGTCGACGAAGACCGACGCCCCGCTCGGCGCGGTCGGCGGGGCGGTCGGCCTGACGATCGTCGGCAACGTCCTGGACGCCGTCACCGCCCTCGGCGACTGGCGCGACTTCCTGCCCGCGCACTGGCAGTTCGCCTGGGCGGACGCCGTCCAGCCCACTCCCGAGTGGTCCGGCATGATCCAGGGCACCGCCGTCTCCGTAACGTACGCGCTGGTGCTGTTCGCCCTGGCCTTCCGGGGTTTCGCCCGCAAGGACGTGGTCTCCTAGGTCAACGGAAGATCACCTACCGGTCTCGACGGCCCGTCTCCGTGCCCTCTTCGAGACGGATCCGCAACGCTTCGTCACGCACGTTCCGGCCTCCTGCCGCGTCACAGTCACAGAAGTCGACACCCACGCGCACAGGGGGCACCGGACATGGACACGCAACGGACACGACGAGCGCGCGCCGCGCTGATCGCGCTCACCGCGGCCACCGGACTGCTGCTCACGGCCTGCGGCGCGGGCGACTCCGACCGCGCCTCGGCCGACCGCGCGGACCACAAGGGCGGCTTCCCGGCGCCGGACCGGCCGGAGCCGACCGCCGGACCGTACGGAAAGCGCGACGGCGAGAAACAGGACCACCTCTCCACCTTCGCCCTCGACGTCGACACCGCCTCCTACGGCTACGCCCGCCGCGCCCTCGCCGACGGACAGCTCCCCGACCCCGCCACCATCCGCCCCGAGGAGTTCGTCAACAGCTTCCGCCAGGACTACGAACGCCCCGACGGCAACGGCTTCTCGGTCACCGTCGACGGCGCCCGCACCGGCGACGGCACCTGGTCCCTGGTCCGCGTCGGCCTCGCCACGCGCGCGGCCGACCCGCGCGAACGCCCGCCCGCCGCGCTCACCTTCGTCCTCGACGTCTCCGGCTCGATGGCCGAACCCGGCCGTCTGGACCTCGCCCAGAAATCCCTGAACACCATGACCGACCGGCTGCGCGACGACGACTCCGTCGCCATCGTCACCTTCAGCGACCGGGCCGAGACCGTCCTGCCGATGACCCGCCTCGACGGCAACCGCGGCCGGATCCACACAGTCGTCGACGGCCTGGAGCCCACCTACTCCACCGACCTCGGCGCGGGCGTCCGCACCGGCTACGCCACCGCCGTCGAGGGCCTGCGCAAGGGTGCCACCAACCGGGTCGTCCTGATCTCCGACGCCCTCGCCAACGACGGCGACACCAGCGCCGACGCCATCCTCGGACACATCGACTCCGCCCGCCGCGAGCACGGCATCACCCTCTTCGGCGTCGGCGTCGGCAGCGAGTACGGCGACGCCCTCATGGAACGCCTCGCCGACAAGGGCGACGGCCACACCACCTACGTGTCCAGTGAGAGCGAGGCCGCCGAGGTGTTCAGCGAGCAGCTCCCGCGCCATGTCGACCTCACCGCCCGCGACGCCAAGGCCCAGGTCGCCTTCGACCCGGAGACGGTCGCCGAGCACCGCCTCATCGGCTACGACAACCGGCAGATCGCCGACGACGACTTCCGCGACGACCGCGTCGACGGCGGCGAGGTCGGCCCCGGCCACACCGTCACCGCCCTGTACGCCGTCCGCACCAAGCCCGGCGCCAAGGGCCACCTCGCCACCGCCACCGTCCGCTGGCAGGACCCCAAGGACCGCACCCCGCACGAGAGGTCGGCCCAACTGGAGGCCGACGCCCTGCACTCCAGCCCGGCCGAGGCATCCACCGGCTTCCAGATCGCCGTCACCGCCGCCTACTTCGCCGACGCCCTGCGCCGCGGCCACGAGCGGCCTCCCCTGCCCGACGCCCCGACCCTGACCGAACTCCGCGAACGCGCCGACACCCTGGCCCGCAGGACCGAGGACAAGGCCGTACGCGAACTCGCCGCCACGATCGACCGGGCAGCCGCGCTCGGGGGCTAGCGCAGATCCTTACCAGTGAGTAAGTTGCCTGCACCGCTTGCCAGTCCACCGGGAGCCGCCATGGGCGTACGCAGGGATCTGAATCGGGCACGAAGGCGCACCGACCTCATGGCGCGAGCCGAGGTCGAGATCGTGCGGGACGAGCACGGGGTGGTGCGTGAGGTGCGCGCCGCCCCGCTGGCCCCCCGCATCACCACCGGCAGCATCGCCGACCTGCCCTTCACGCACGCCGCCGAGACGCCCGACGAGGTGCTGCTGCGCCGCCGCGCGCCCGACGGCACCTGGCGGCCGGTGACGGCCGCCGCGTTCGCCGCCGATGTCACCGCCGCCGCCAAGGGCCTGATCGCCGCCGGCCTGGAACCGGGCGGCCGGGTCGCGCTGATGTCCCGTACCCGCTACGAGTGGACGGTCCTGGACTTCGCGATCTGGTCGGCCGGCGGCCAGACCGTCCCCGTCTACGCCACCTCCTCCGCCGAACAGGTCGAGTGGATCGTCCGCGACTCCGGCGCCCGCCACGCGATCACCGAGACCCCCGGGAACACCGCCACGGTCAGGGAAGGGACGGCCGCGCACCCCGAACCCCCGCGACTGTGGGAGCTCGACGCGGGCGCCCTCGCCGAACTCAGCGCACTCGGCAGCGACATCCCGGACGAGGAGGTCACCAAGCGCCGCGCCGCTCTCACCCCAGACACGATCGCCACCATCTGCTACACCTCCGGCACCACCGGCCGCCCCAAGGGCTGCGTCCTCACCCACGCCAACCTGCACGCCGAGTCCGCCAACGTCCTCGAACTCCTCCACCCCGTCTTCAAGGAGGTCACCGACCAGACCGCCTCGACCCTCCTCTTCCTGCCGCTCGCCCACATCATGGGCCGCACCCTGCAGATCTCCTGCCTGATGGGCCGCATCGAGACCGGCCACTTCCCCAGCGTGAAACCCGACGAACTCCGCCCCGCCCTCAAGGAGTTCCGCCCCACCTTCATCGTCGGCGTCCCCTACCTCTTCGAGCGCATCCACGACGCCGGCCGCGCCACCGCCGAGAAGATCGGCCGCGGCTCCTCCTTCGACCGCGCCGAACGCATCGCGGTCCGCTTCGGCGAGGCGTACCTGAACAAGTACCTCGGCACCGGCAAGGGCCCCGGCCCTGGCCTCTACGCCGCCTGGGCGCTGTACGACCTGCTGGTCTACCGCCGTATCCGCAAGGAACTGGGCGGCCGGCTGCGCTACGCCATCAGCGGCGGCTCCCCGCTCGACCGCACCCTCAACCTGTTCTTCTACGCGGCCGGCATCCTCGTCTACGAAGGCTACGGCCTCACCGAGACCACGGCCGCCGCCACCCTCGTCCCGCCCCTGAAACCCCGCCCCGGCACCGTCGGCCGCCCCGTCCCCGGCACCGCGGTCCGCATCGCCGACGACGGAGAGGTGCTGCTCAAGGGCGGAGTCGTCTTCGGCTCCTACTGGAACAACCCGGCCGCCACCGATGGGGTCCTCACCGACGGCTGGTTCGCGACCGGCGACCTCGGCGCCCTCGACGAGGACGGCTATCTCACCATCACCGGCCGCAAGAAGGACCTCATCGTCACCTCCGGCGGCAAGAACGTCTCCCCGGCCGTCCTGGAGGACCGGCTGCGCAGCCGCCCCCTCGTCGGCCAGTGCCTGGTCGTCGGCGACAACCGTCCCTTCGTCGCCGCCCTGATCACCCTCGACCCCGAGGCGGTCGCCCACTGGCTCGCCGTACGTGAACTGCCCGCCGACACCCCGATGTCCGAGCTGGTCCACGACCCGCGCCTGCGCGCCGAGGTGCAGGCCGCCGTCGACTACGCCAACCAGGCCGTCTCCCGGGCCGAGTCGATCCGCGCCTTCGCGCTGGTCGAGGGGGAGTTCAACGAGGAGAACGGCCTGCTGACCCCGTCACTGAAGCTCAAACGGCACGCGGTGACGGCGGCGTACGGGGAGCGGATCGAGGAGCTCTACCGGAAGTGACCCAGGGGTGTGGCGCCAGAAGCAAGGGGCCACACACGCAAGCGGCGGGTCACCGGAAGAACCGGTGACCCGCCGTGGAGGAGCCGGGACTCAGCCGTTGTTCGTGCCGTTGCCGGACAGGACCGGGACGTCGTCCAGGATGTGCGAGAGCGGCTCGTCGCCCTTGACCTGGGTGGAGTTCTCGACGCACTGCTGGTTCTGCGGGGCCGACAGAACCGGGATGTCCTCGGCGGCGACCGGAACGACACCGACGACGGAGCCGAGGTTCGCCTTGGCCGGCAGCCCGACGCACGGCTTGTTCAGCGAACCCTGGAGGAGCGCCATCTGGGGGCTCATCTCACCGGACGTGCTGGAGTTCCCGAAGTCCTGCGAGGCGTAGTCGCCACTGGAGGACGTGGTGCCGCCGTCATCGGTCAGTGCCAGGGCCTGAGGGGCAGCCGCGGCAGAGGCGCCGACGACGGAAGCGGCGATGGCCGCGGTTGCCCACAGCTTCTTCATGGTCGTTCCTTTCGAAAGCGGAATACGTGATACGTGAGAGGAGTCGCCTGATCATCAACCGGGTGGACCGGCCCGGCGAGCCACACCGAAAGCACCGCTCGTGAGGCCGAGCGCGCGCCCGGGCTCAGCTGTTGTTCGTGCCGTTGCCGGACAGGACCGGGATGTCGTCCAGGATGTGCGAGAGCGGTTCGTCGCCCTTGACCTGGGTGGAGTTCTCGACGCACTGCTGGTTCTGCGGGGCCGACAGAACCGGGATGTCCTGGGCCGCGACCGGAACGACACCGACGACGGAGCCGAGGTTCGCCTTGGCCGGCAGCCCGACGCACGGCTTGTTCAGCGAACCCTGGATGAGTGCCATCTGAGGGCTCATGCTGCCGCTCGTGGACGAGTTGCCGAACTGCTGGAGGGCACCGGTGCCGCTGGTGGACGTCGTGCCACCGTCGTCGGTGATCGCCAGTGCCTGCGGAGCAGCGGCGGCGGAGGCACCGGCGACGGAGACAGCGACTGCCGCGGCAGCCATTACCTTCTTGATCACTTGCAAGTCCCTTCTGGAAAACTCCGTCCACCGGAGCCCTCTGGTCAACGGCCGCTGCCGCGGATGGTTGCTCCCGTTCACCCCGATGACCTACACCGAGCGGCACCTTCGACGGACGAATACCGAGAGATGCCAAGAACTTTCCGGCGGTGAATGCTTTCTGCGGGGGAATCGTCGTACTGGTCACACCGGCCGGCCCGCCGCGACAGGATCGTGTGACGAGCTCTTCGGGTGAAAAATCGGAGTGAGCCGTGGCGATCCCGGTGTCCGCGAGCGGAAAGGGTGTCAAGTATGCATTCAGCAGCCCCGTGGCCAGAGGATTCCAGACTGCTCGGGCCGCCCCGTCCCTTCCCCGCGTGGGCTGCCCGAGCCTTTCCATGATTCATTCCTCTGTCACTCGAGGCATTCGAGTGAATTTCCGCGGGAATCACGTTCCGCAGTTGCTCCGGACGTCTATTCCTCGTTTACAGCCTGTAGGTCATGGTGCGAGCTGTCCGTGCTGTGCTCGCTCGGCTGTCTGCCGACAAAGGGACATGACCGCAGAGAGAAGGGAAGTTTCATGAAGAAGAGCGCTGCTGTCGTCGCGGGGGCGGTCATGGCCCTGGGGGCGGCTGCTCCGGCCTTCGCCGACGCCGACACCGCCGGCTCCGCCTTGAATTCCCCGGGCACGCTGTCGGGCAACGTCCTCCAGGTTCCGGTCCATGTCCCGGTCAACCTCTGCGGCAACACCGCCGACCTCATCGGCCTGCTGAACCCGTCGTTCGGCAACAACTGCGTCACCGACTGACGTCCCGGCTGCGTCACAGCCGGCCCTGGAAGCCCTCAAAACGGTTCCGGGGCCGGCTTTTCCCACCTCATCCAAAGCAGGAAGACAACGAACGTGCGACAGACCCTGAGTAGGGGAACGGTCGTGGCCGCCGCCGCGACGAGCCTCCTGTCCCTGTGCGGCAGCGCCGCCCTCGCCGACTCCGAAGCGGACGGAGCCGCCAGTGGCTCGCCCGGTGTCCTGTCGGGCAACAACCTTCAGGTGCCGGTGAGTGTCCCGGTGAACGTGTGCGGGAACTCCGCGAACGTGGTGGGCCTCCTCAACCCCGCGTTCGGCAACTCCTGTGCCGATGGCGGTTCGGGTGCCGTCGCGCAGAGCAGCACCCCGAGCCAGTCAGGGGCTGCCGGCTCGACGGACTCGCCCGGTGTCGCGTCGGGCAACAACCTTCAGGTGCCGGTGAGTGTTCCGGTGAACGTGTGCGGGAACTCCGCGGACGTGGTGGGTGCGCACAACCCCACGGTCGGCAACTCCTGTGCCGGCAACGGCACCGAGGACGAGGCGCTGATCAACATCCCGAGCCAGCCCGGCGCCCCCGACGAAGACTCGGCCGCCTCGTCCGGTGACAGTGATGACACGTCGTCGGCGGTGCCTGGTGACGGTGGTGACACGTCGTCGGTGGTGCCCGGCGATGGTGATGACACGACGTCGGTGGTGCCTGGTGACGGTGGTGACACGACGTCGGTGGTGCCCGGTGACGGTGGTGACACGTCGTCGGTGTCGCGAAACGAGCAGGACGCCGAGCAGCCCGTATTTGCCTCGGTGCCGTCTGGCACGTCACCGTCCGGTGAGTCTGTGCGGACGACCGAGCTGGACACGGACGAGGTGGATCCGTACAGCACCGCCGCTGAGCCCGTGAGCGCCTGGAGCCGGCACACCCTGGCCGAGACCGGCAGTGCGAACATGGCCGCGGCCGCGGTCGCCAGTGCCGCGCTGATCGTCGGTGGAACCGCCATCCTGTACCGACGGCGCCCGGCCACGCGGCGTCGCTAGGGCGTCGGTCCGGCACCGCTCCGGAATTCGGCAAACACCTGCGTCAGCGACTGATTCCAGCGCGGTCTCTTCCACCGGCCGCCCTCCCGCCTGGGGAGGGCGGCCGGTGCGCGTGACAGGGCGCTGTGGTGATGACCGCCCTGCCGCTCTGCCCAGGTCCCCCGTTCAGGTGGACACTTCCAAGGAATCGCCTGCTCGGGTGAGAGCGGGACCGGGCGCGTTCCGGAGCGTCGATAAGGTTCCACGGTGACCTCAGCCACACGCCAACCGCGTCCTCCGCACCCCGCTGACCTGGGCACGCTCGTCATGATCGCCTGGAGCGGTGAAACACCGGACGGCGACATGCCCTATCTGCTCGCCTACTCCCTGGGCGACGGCCGAGGCGGCCCGGACGCCTCGGCCGCCGCCATCGAGCAACTGCTGCTCGGCAGCGGACTGCGTATCGGCGACGAGTTCGTCGCAGACACCGCCAGGCCGAGCCTGCCGATCAGTCTGCTCGTCGAGGCCGGCCAGGCCGTCGTCAGCATGCCGAACCTCAGTGCCCAGTGCACGCCGCCGCCTGAGTGGTTCGCGGCCGTCGCTGAACGCGGGAGCGCCCACTTGGTGTTCACCACGCGCCCCTGGCCCGAGGGCCGGCCCGGCAAGCCGGTGGATCCGCAGACGCTGGCCGCCTTCGCCGGCGCCGAGGAGACACTGAAGTCCGCGGCGCACGTCGTCATCGCGGCCCGCAGCCTGCGCAGTTGATCGCAGAAACGGAAGTCGGCGACAGCGACCAGGCATTGTCCAGCCTCGAAGATCCGCTCATCCTCACGCATTCGTAGGACTTTTGGGCGAATTGACAGGGTGACTTGCCACTCGAAACGGCGATGTGATGTCGTGGCTGCCCGGGTCATTCCGGGCAATGTGAATGTGGCATGAATACTGACGCCATGTCATACGATTTCGGATGCGATTCTCTCTCGCCTTCCGGCGCGCCGGTGCCCGGGTTTCGTGTACTCGTCGTGTGCACCGGCAATCTCTACCGCTCCCCGCTCGCCGAGTGCCTGCTCAGGCACCGGCTCCGTGAAGCCCGGCGGGTGATCCGGCTGAGCAGCGCGGGCACCCGCGCACTCCCCGGCAAGCCGATGGCGGCCACGATCGAATCCTTCCTTCTCGGACGCGGCGCGCCTCCCTCCGGCACGGGCTCCCACCGACTGACCAAGGAACTGGTCGACGGATCCGATCTGGTGCTGGGGGCCGCGACCGAGCATCGTGAAGCAGCTGTGCGGCTTTCGCCCGTACGGGCGTTGTCCCGCGCCTTCACCCTCGGTGAGTTCGTCCGGCTGATGCGAACAGAGGATGCCGCAGGCGTGGTCGACCCTGCGGCACGCTTCGCGGCTCTCGTTCAGGGCGCGGCCGCTCGGCGTGGTGCCGCGGGGGTGCGCGCGGATGACGACGTCGAGGACCCTCTGGGTGCGCCTCCGCAACAGGTGCGGGAGTGCCTGGCGCGGATCGAGGAGGCAGTGGAACGGATCGCCGCGGCGGTTCTCATCGGATAGTGCGAGCGGTGCAAAAACGGACCGTTACATCAGCTATTAACGCATCTACGGAGCGGGGTGGCCTCTCAACGCACTGCCGCATGGTCACACAACAACTTTGAATTCCGCCCGATGAATAGAATTTCACCACTTCAGTGCGCCGCTCCGCCTCGAACACCCATGCTTTACACGGATGCCCCGCATCTGGGTCACAACTGAATTCGTTGGGTGGTGTATGTCGACCATGCAGCTCCGCACGGCACCTGCGGACGTTTATGCAGACGGTATGAGGACCCTCGCAGCGCAGATGGGCGAGTGGACGTTCATGCCGGCTCCGGAATCCTTGGCTCCAGGCGCGTTCGCTGTTCTCCAGCGCGGTGGCGAACGCGTAGAGCTGAGGTACTCCGCGGTGCCACTCAAGGACTTCCTGGCAGCAATGAGCCGGATCCAGAGCGAATTCGTCCGTCTGTCGGACGCCGCCGAACTCTCCGCCGCGCACGGGACGCAGGAACGGTGGGCAGGCATCCATGCATGACGGACTGTCTCCCCGGGTCTCGCCCACCGGCCACATGGGCGAGAACCTGTACGACACGTGGGTGAACTCGACCCGTTACGGCTCCCCTGTGGCCGCCGGCGGCGAGTCACTGGGCACGGGAGACCTGCACGTTCCAGAGCACTGGGACCCCGCCGAGGAGCTGGCTCATCTGCTGCGTTCCGAAAGCGCCAAGGAACGCTGGGTCGGGCCGTACCTGGGCGACGGCCCTCTCTTCTCGGTGACCGAGATGGCCCCTGCCGCCGGGGCGGTGACCATGCCCCCGGGTCCCTCGCGGCACCGCCGGGTCCGTAGGCCCGGAAAGCTGGCGTCCTCGATGCGGACCTCCAGCTTCCTCGTCGCCGCCGTGGCCAGCATCGTCGTGGCCATGGTCAGCGTGTTCAGCGGGATCGTCGCGTACGACCCCTTGTGCGACGTGGCGACCGGCAACCTCTCCCGCTCCAGTGTGGACCGCTGGTGGCCGCTGCTGATCTACGGGCCCTGGATGGTCGCGTCCCTGTCGATCCTGCGAGCCGCTCTCCATCGGCGGCGTGCCGCGCACGCATGGTGTTCCGTGCTGTTCTTCTCCGCCGTGGCCGTGGCGCTGTGCGTCGTCGAGGCGCCGAGAACCTTTCCCGCCGCCGCGGCTGCGGCACTCCCGGCGATCGCGGCACTGACCTGTTTCCATCAACTGGTACGCCAGATCACGCTGACCCGGCCGCCCCACAAGGCCATGCCTCGACACCGCGACAGCCCATCCTCGCCGTAGCCGTCCCCAAGGACCACGACCGGACCGTCGAACTGCTGGTGCGGCGATCAGCAGACCGCGGTCCGGTCCGGCGTGCGTCTCGTGGCCGTCGCGTCATGAGGAGGACCGTCGCCACAACAGCCAGTCGCCACAGGGCAAGCAAGGGAAAGCAAGCGAATCCGCGCTGATTCCGCGCCCGCGTCGTGGGGGATTCACCATGACGCCGGCCCGGTGATTCTCGTCCGCCATATGGTGTCTTATCTCCTGACCACGGTTGGCCAGCGCTATTTGGCGTCATCCATGCACATACCGTACTCGCGGGTCGCACCATGCCGTCGGCCTGATTCCAACTGAGGAGCGTGAGAGCGATGACGGCGTCATCGAAATGGCGTACTGCCTTCGCGGCCACGGCAGCCTCTGCTGTCTTGGCCGCAGTACCAATCGTAGGGGCCCAGCCCGCCCACTCCCAGCCCTATCCACCCCCAACCCCGACTCTGACCCTCAGCGCCGAGGTCGTCGACGCGGGAGACGACCTCGGCTTCACCGGAACCGGATTCAACCCAGAAGAGGGGGTGGACGCATTCCTCCTCTCCAAGAAGATCAAGTTGGGCCACTTCACCGCCGACACGAACGGCACGGTCGAGGGGACCGTCACGATCCCCAAGTGGACCCGCCCGGGCAAGCACACGTTCCGTCTCGAGGGAGAGGAATCGAATCTCGTCCTCTCGGCCGAGATCACCGTACGCTCGCACAAGCCTCACCTCGCCCACACCGGTAAGGACGACAACTCGTCCGTCCTCCTGGGCGCCGCGGCCGGCCTGGTCCTGCTCGGCGGCGGGACGATGATGGCCGTCCGGCGACTGAAGCGCGACTGACGTAACTGCGAGGCATGGAGCAGTTCCGGCGGCCGACAACAGGGGAATTCCCGGCGCATGACCTCACGGCATGGTGTCGGGTACCTGCTGTCGGCCGCTGTCTGTGCCAGAGGGGCTCGCCAAGCCGACCACGGGGCCACATGGCTGACAGACCGTCGAAGAATTCCGCATCGCCGAATGCGGGGTCGCTGCTCACCGCTGAAGACCTGCTAGCTCTAGATGACCCAGGAAAACGGGTGTCCGACGCAAGAAGCCTGAATCAGTTCGGTGCCCCAAAAGTCTCCGAGAAAGGTATGGGATGCCCAGAACCATTGGCGTGACCCTCCTCGCGCTCGCGCTCGCGGCCGGTGTGCCAGGCACTGCCGCCGCGTCGCCCTCGGCCGAGTCCTCGTCCGTAGCCACAGTGCATGCCCAGGCCGACGGAATTCCCGGCCGCTACATCGTGATCCTCAAGGAGACCGCCACCAGGGAGGGCGCGGACGAAGATGTGACGAGAGCGGCGGTTGAGCGGGCCTCCGCCCAGGGCGCCGTGGTCCACCACGTCTATCACTATGCCCTCCAGGGATATGCGGCGACGATGAGTCCACGCACCGCGGCCACGCTTGCACAGGATCCCGCGGTTCAGTTGGTGCAGCAGGACCGAGTGGTCCGTGCCACGGCTCAGTCGGTCCCGACCGGCGTGGACCGAGTCGACGCCGACCGCAGCCCGACCGCCGCCATCGACGGCAGGGACACCCGGGTCAACGCGGACGTCGCCGTCCTCGACACCGGGATCGACCCGAGCCACCCCGACCTCAACGTGTACCGGGCCGGGGGGACGAACTGCTGGATGCCCGGCCTGCCGACGTCCGACTGGCATGGCCACGGCACTCATGTGGCGGGCACCATCGGCGCCTTGGACAACAACACCGGGGTCGTCGGAGTGGCACCTGGCGCGCGGCTGTGGCCGGTGCAGGTGCTCAGCCCGTGGGGCACCGGAAGCACCTCGAGTGTCGTGTGCGGCATCGACTACGTCACCCGGAACGCCGACCGGATCGACGTCGCCAACATGAGCCTGGGCGGTGCCGGCACCGACGACGGCAACTGCGGCAGGACCAACCAGGACGCCATGCACCAGGCCATCTGCGCGTCGGTCGCCCGAGGCGTCACCTATGCCGTGGCCGCCGGCAACTCCCACGCCGATGCCCGGAGCACCGTGCCGGCCGCCTACGACGAAGTGATCACCGTCAGTGCCCTGGCGGACTTCGACGGGAAGCCCGGTGGTCTGAGTGGGCCGACGTGCCGCGCCGACCAGGACGACACGTTCGCCGACTTCTCCAATTACGGCGCGGACATCGACCTGATCGCTCCTGGCACCTGCATCCGCTCCACCTACCTCAACGGTGGTTACGCCACCATGTCCGGCACCTCCATGGCCGCTCCGCACGTGGCGGGCGGCGCGGCACTGTACCGGGCCACCCACCCGACGGCGTCGCCCGCAACCGTCAAGGCGGCTCTGCGGGCAGCGGGCAGTCTCAACTGGTCGTGGCCGTCGCAGGACGGAGACGCCGTCAAGGAGCGCCTCCTCAACGTGTCCCCGTTCTGACCCGCCATCATCCACCAGGCTCCTCGGCAGGGCACCGCGGTCCGCACCGCGGTGCCCTGCCGTCACTGGGCCTTCGAGCCGCTCCGGTTCCACGACCGGGCCCAGTAACGGGCGGTGAGCATGACGAACCGCGTATTGCCCACGGCGTAGCGCCGGAACATGCGGCGGGGCTCCTGGAGCAGGCGGTGGAACCACTCCAGTCCGGCCCGGCGCATCCACTTGGGCGCCCGGCTGCGAAGGCCCGCCACCACGTCGAACGCCCCGCCGACACCGACCAGGAGGGCGCAGCCCAGATCCTTCTGGTGACGTGCGAGGAAATACTCCTTGCGCGGACTCGGTACGGCCAGGAACAGGATGTCCGGCCGGACCTCCCGGATGGCCGCGATCACCTGCTGTTCCTGCGCCTCGTCCCAGTAACCGTCCCGGTACCCGACGACCTTGACGCCTTGGTCGGCGGCGACGCGTGCCGTCCTCTCGACCACCGAGGGTTCCGCGCCGAGCAAGTAGACGCGGTATCCGCGGCGCGCTGCGCTGCGCCAGAGTGCCAGCATGAAGTCGATGCCGGCGACCCGCTCGGGCAGCGGCCTGCCGAGCAGACGACCGGCCCATACGACGGCCTGGCCGTCGGCGTTGACGAGTGAGCAGGTGCGGATGATCCGTGCCAGCTCCGGATCGTCGTGTGCCTGGACGATCTTCGCCGCGTTCAGCACGACATGCTGGTGGGGACCGCCGTCCGCGATCAACGCTTCCGCCGCGGCGAGCGACTCGTCGAACGTGAGCGGATGAACGGGCAGTCCGCACACCGTCACCGGCCGGCCCACCCTCGCAGGCCCGGTTGACTCCTCCTCGGACTCCTCCTCGTCCGGAAGTCCGGTCATACGCATGCTCTGCCTCCGTTCCCTCACGGTTTCCGTCGGAAGTCCGTGTTCTGCCAGAACCGCACGAACGACTGCTCCACGCACTTCGGTTCGTACAGAGACCGCAACTCCTCCCATGCCTTCCGCTGACGGCTTCGGATCTCTTCCCGATCGCCTTCGCGCGCCGTAAGGAAAAGGAAGTCAGCCACCGAGTCCACGGTGGCCTCGATCGGCTCCGCACACCCCTGGGCGAAGAGTTCGGCGCAGCCGGGAGACGGTGTCGCCGCCACGACGCAGCCCGCCTGAAGTCCCTCCAGCAGAACGAAGGGGAGCCCTTCGACCCAGCGGGACGGGAGGGCGAAGACATCGACCTGCGCCCAGAAACCGGTGACTTCGGCCGGCTCCAGGACACCGAGGTCCTCGTCGACGCATGCCATGGCGGAGGCCGGCACGTCGAGGCGCATGCCGGCGACCCGGAAATCGATGCCGACGCCTTGGCTCTTCAGCCGCTGCACCGCGTCGCACAGTACGTCGAACCCCTTGGCCCGGCACATCGTGCCGAGCCAGCCGACTCGCAAGGTGCCGGGGGAACCGCACCTGCGCGAGGCGATGGCCGGTGGTGCCGGATTCCGGATCACGGTGACCGACTCCGTACGGCAGCCACTGGCTCGTAGTTCCGCCGCGACTTCGTCGCTCAGCACCATCCACCGGGCTCCGGCCAGTGCGGTCCGCAGCGTGCGACTGGAGGACAGACGGGCCGGCAGCTGAGCGCCGTGCAGATGTACCACGGGGACGCAGCGGAACGCCCTGGCGAGCAGGACGACGAGGAGATCACGCAGGAGCGGCAGGCCCCACTGCGAGATCGGCAGGTATACGGCATCCGGTGGGCGCCTGGCCAACCAGTACACGTACTGCCCGAGAGCCCGTGCCGCAGCACCGGCCTTGGCGGACCAGGATGCCTCGAAGCGCTCCGAACCGGCGCGATCCGCCGACAGCGAGACCACCGCTGAGAGGCGACAGTGGTCCTCCAACAGCGGTGTGAAGAAATCGGCAGCTCTTCCCATTCCGCCGAGCCCCCGGCTGTGCCTCAGGGCGAGGACGGATGGCCGAGGGCGTCTCGAGTCATTTGAAAGCATTCTCCGACCTTCTGTCGCCTCGGTTTCGCAGAGGTGAAACACAAGGAGGACACAGCACCACTTGGAAGGCGAGGAGTCCAGTACCACATCACTGGAGCATCCTTTCGAAGGTATATCGGGCTGCAGATGGGCGACTCGCCGTGCAGTCGACCGAATGACTGTGCGTCAGCGTGATACACAGTCCGCAGATCGGGTCCGTCGGTTGCGCCAACCTCATCGGGAGAATCTTCGTGCTGGAGCCAGATATTCAGAGCTTCTGGACGGCCCATCCGTGCGGCGACAACATCTTCGGGAGACCGGGCGGGGACCAGCGGCAGGACTACGAGGAGTTCTTCTCCCGGTACGACGCCGCCAAATACCGGCTTGAGAAGCACATTCCCGCATGCCTCGCCAAGCTCGACGTCGACGGCCGACGTGTGCTGGAAATCGGACTCGGCCAGGGTTCGGAGGCGGAGCTGTTGATCCGCAGGGGCGCCAGGTGGACAGGGGTTGACCTCACCGAGACCGCGGTCCACCGCACCGGAACCCGGCTCGCCGTGCGCGGACTGCCGTTCGACGACCTGCGTCAGGCCAGCGTCCTGGATCTCCCGTTTCCCGACCGTTCCTTCGACGTCGTCTTCAGCCACGGTGTGTTGCACCATGTGCCCGACATCCACCGGGCGCAGCGGGAGATCCATCGTGTTCTGAAGCCGGACGGAGAACTGGTCGTCATGCTCTACGCTCGTTGGTCCCTGAACTACCTGCTCTCGATCCGCCTGCTCCGCCGTGCGGCACTGCTGGCGGCCTACCCGCTTGTCCGTTCAGGGATCGTGCCACAGCCCGACGGGCTACTGGGCGCACATCTGCAAAACGCCCGACGCTACGGCCTTCTTCCGTACCTGCGTCCCTCCACGTTCCTGCACCACAACACCGACGGCCCGAACAACCCGTACTCACGTGTTTACGACCGGTGGCGCGTACGTGATGATTTCCCGAACTTTTCCGTGAGGCGCATGGAAAAGTGGTTCATGCACGCTCCGCCCCTACCGGTCCATGGACTTCCGGGTGCGAGGGCGCTGGGCTGGCACCTGTGGGCTCATCTGGCTCCCCGCTGTGATCGGACCACGCGGGGAGAATAGATGAACGGCCGAGACGTCACCGCGGGCCACATGGGTGATCCAAGAAAATGAGGCCGGTCCGCATCGAGACAACGACTTCACGCTGCAATCCACAAGAGATGGGGCCCCTGGCATGATGCGTTCAGGCTGGAGCGACTATGGGACACGGTTCGTCGACGACGAGAGCGTGGAGACATACACTCGGCTGTATGACAAAGGAACTTATGACGACTACGTCTGGGCCTTGGAGCGTCCCGTTGTCGTCGATGCACTGAGGCGGGAGCGCGAACGGCGCGGTCGTCTGCGGGTGTTGGACTTCGCCTGTGGGACCGGCCGCATCCTTCAAGCGGTGGACGGCGTGGCGGACGAGCTGACGGGCGTGGACATCTCCGCGGAGATGGCGCGGCGTGCTGCCGCCGCGTGTCCCAGGGCCACTCTCAGAACCGGGTGTGTGCTGACCGAGGATGTGCTGTCGGGCCCGTACGAAGCCGTCACCGTGTTCCGCTTCTTCGTGAACGCGCCCCAGCAAGTGAGACTTCCGATCCTGCGCAAGATCAGACAGCACATGGAGCCGGGCGCCCTCCTGGTCTTCAACAACCATGGCCACAGTCCCAGTCTGCGTTCACTCGCCGTCCGGGTGCCGCGGCCTCGCCCCAGTCACCCCAACGAACTGCGGCACCGGGACATCGTCGGTCTCCTGGACGCTTCGGGTTTCAGGATCGAGCGCCGCTGTGGCTTTTCCATGTTTCCCGCCGTGGTCCACCGCAACGTGCCGGCATCGGTTCTGCGACGAGCCGACGCCGTCGCCGCCTCGCCCGGTCTCAGAGCGCTTGCGGGGAGGCTGATGATCGAGCAGTTGTACGTGGCCAGGGCTGTGGGACAACCCCGGTGAGCATGACGCCCGAGTGGCGGCTCGGCCTGTTCCGCGGCGGTCCCCTGGGACGACGTGTCGGGCTGAGAACCACGGGCGGACGGGACGCCGCGGCGGCGGCGCGCATCATCGACCGGCCGTCACGGCGCATCGGCCGCTGTGCCGCACTGCTCGACCAGATCGCCGTACGCATGAGAGTCGGTCCGAGAGTCGCCGACCCGCTGGCTGACGTGGAGCCGTTCCTGCATCGGTTCCTGCGCGACGCGGACGGCGCCGCATTCGTGAACTCGTCCATGCCCGGAAGATGCGTCATCGCTCTCTCCACCGCCGGAAAACCGAGTTACGTGCTGAAGATCGGAAACACCGACGACCATCAGCTCCGCAACGAAGGGGAGTTCCTCACGAAGGTCTCCGGGATGAGGCTGCCGTTCAAGGTCCCAGAGCTGGTGTACGCGGACTCACAGGGTGAGCACTGCGTGGTAGTGACTCGGGCGTGGATGCAGGCACGCCGCGCGGGTCCGCTGTCCCGGAGCGAGTTGCTGGGCATCACCGAGGTCCTCGGAGCGGCAGGCACAGGTGTCCGCCCTCTGGTACACGGTGATCTGGCACCGTGGAACGTACTCCGGACGCCCGGGGGGATCGGTGTCATCGACTGGGAGACGGCCACGTTCGCGGACCAACCCCTGCGGGATCTGGTCCATTATCTCGTGCAGGCGGGCGCGATCATGCGCTGGACCGACGTCTCCACAGTCGTCAGGGAACTGACGCATCCCCGGGGAATGGTCGGAGAACTCGCCGGCCGTCTGGGCGTCCCGCGGTCGCGGGTGCCGGAGGCATTGCATACGTACTTCGCCACCTCACCGCCGGTGCACGTCAGACGTGTACGCCGGTTTCGGGAGAGCGTCGCAGCCGCGGTCGGCGTGGACGCCCTGTGGCAACCCTGATCCAGCACGTCTGCGCGGCACGTCAGTCCGGAACGCTGCGTGCGCGGTGCCAGAATCCGAAGGCGGCCGGAAGGAGGCGATGTGATCAAGCCCGGTGACGTCGAGTTGTTGCTCTTGACACTCTTCGGCGCGGTCTGTATGGCACTTTTTCTTGTGCTGGCGAGTCGTGTGCGAGTTGTGGTGTGGATGTTGTGGGGCGCCTGCCTTGTTCCACTCTTCCTGCTCGGCCGGAACTACGCGATGGTGGGCGTCCATCCTGTCTTCGTCCCGGACTTCTGTGCCGTGCTGGCGTTGCTCGCGACGATCGGTGTCTGGGGCCGCCGTGCCTTCTCGGAAACGCGTCTGCGCGGATTTCGGGCAGTCGCCCTCCTGTTGGCGGTCGTGACCGTGTCGGCTGTCTACCGCGGGCTCACCGCGGCTCACCCCGATCCGCTCAAAGGGGCAATCCTGGGTCTGTACCCCCTGTGGGGGTGGTTCGCGGCAACCTGGTTGCTGACCCGGCCGGAAAAGGAACTCACACGGTGGCGCTGGGTCCTGTACGTGCCCGCCGCCGGAGTCATTCTGGCTCACGTGTTCGACATTCCCCTGACGCCCGGCGCCTCGGGGCTCTATCTGGCGATCACCGGTGCTTTCGCTGTTCAGTCGCACCGTCTCGGCGACAGCAGGCCCCTCGTCTGGACACTTGTCGGGGCGGCCGTGCTCACCGCGTTCGGCAGTAAGCGGGGTGCGCTCCTGGCCGTCGTCGCCGCACTGGTGGCGACGACGATCGCGAGCCGGTCGAGTCGGGGAAGCCTGCCGCGTAAGCCGGTCATTTCGTGGGTCCTCGTCGTCGTCGCGGCCGTGGGTGTCCTGGGACTTGCCATGACGAACCAACATCTCTCCGGAGCGCCGGTGGTGGGCGGTCTGGTGTCCCGGGTGGAGGCGAGCACGAACGACCCTGACAGTGAGTCGGCGAACAATGTGGAAATCCGGTTCGCCATGTGGCGCGAAGCGCTTGACGCGGTCAGTGAGGAGCCGTTCCTCGGGGCGGGGGCAGGACGCCCGCTGGATGTCGTGTTCCAGGGCAGTCAACTGGACAAGTCCAAGTCAGGCCCGCACAACTCGTTCGTGGGATACATCTATTACCTCGGCTGGCCGGCTGGAGCCGCGATGATTCTGATCACCGCTGTCGCCCTGCGCCGCACCTGGCGGGAACGACATCATCTGGCCGCCGCCTCCTGGTTCGGAGCGACTGTCGGAGTGTGTGTCACGGCGTTCACCAACGTGGCACTGGAGACCACCTTCATGGGACTTCCCTCGTGGCTCGTCATCGCCTGTGCGTACGCGCGGGTGGGAGTTCCCCGGGGCGAGGAGACAGTGCGGAGGGACGCGTCGGGGCCAATGGTCCGGCGGGACGGCGGGCAGGGGAAGACCCTGGCCGCAGCGCGGCGGCCTCTCCCTGCCTCACCCGTGGCGCGCACGTGGGTCTGACATCGCCTGCCACGGCATGAGACGAGTGATGAAACAGACATTCGGACGGGCGTTTTTCCGAACACGGATCCCGGGTCTCTTGCGCGGCGAACCGTCACTGGCCCTGCTGGGCGTGTTGGGCGGGGCTTTCACGGGCCTCGTGGGATCACTCCTGGTGGCGCGGTTCCTCTCACCGAGCGAGCGCGGACACTATGCGACGGTCGTCGTGTTCACGATGCTCGCTCTCGCATGCCTGCAGATGGGCGGTGAGGTGGGTGTTCTGCGGGGGATCACGGACACGGAGGACGGTGGTGCGTCCTTCCTCGCCGGCTACCTGCACTGGACGCTCGTGTCCTCGGCCGCGGTCGGCATCGTCGCCGCAGCGGCGAGTCCGGCAGTTCCTTGGCTGCAGCCGCTGTGGCTCGTACCCCTCTGCGCCACCGCGGCGGTCTACTCAGGGCTGGTGGCCAGAATGACTGCGGGAATTCTGGTGAACAGCGGCGGACTGCGCCGACTGATCCTGGCGCGCACCGTCGCGAACTGCGGAACGATCCCCGGTTGTCTCCTGTGCCTCTCGTTGGGCCTCACCTCGGCATTGCAGGTGGCCACGCTGTCCTTCGTCGTACAGGGGGCATTGAACTCGTTCCTCTTCGTCCGGGCCCGATCGGCCGTGGAGTCACCGATCACGGGTTCGACCGGCTGGTGGAAGGGCAGGAAGGCACGACACCGCACCATGGCCCTGGTCTGGCGGCGCGGCAACGTGCATCTCCATGTGCTCAGCGGAAGCACGTACGTGGTGCAGCGTTCCGACCAGATGGCACTTTCCGCGCTCGGGGCGGACAGGACTCTGGGACTCTACGCCGTCGCCATGAATGTTTCAGAGGTCATCGGTTATCTCCCCGCGGCCTTGTACCCGTTGCTCTCTCGCGGGCGCCCCGACCGGCCGGTGCCGTTGAGAAGACTCCTCCTGCTGCTTGCCGTCTGCGTCGCTGCCGTCACCCCGCTTGCCTACTTCGGACTTCCGTTTCTCTACGGTGCGGAGTACGAGGCGGCTCAGCCGGCCGTCCTGCTCCTGGTGCCGGCATCCGGGATCTTCGCCGTCGGCCGGATGGTTCAGGGGATCGAACTGCGCGATCCCGAGCGGCGCATGAACCTTGCCCTGATCGCTCTGGCCGCTGCCGCCATCGAATTCGCTGCCGTATTTCTCGTCGGCGCCTCAGGGGTCATGGCTGTGGCGCTCGCCTGCTCGACGAGCTATGCCGTCTTCACCGCATGGGTCGCGTTTACACGTACTAATAAAACCTCCTCCAGTGCCTCGACGGCGCAAAGAGAGGGGGCTCCCTGGGGAAGCGGCAGGAAAATCCGGGCGGAGAATTGACTTCACTGGTGTGTCAGCTCCCGACCGCAGGAGAAATCGTCGCTACTCTCCAGGGCGAAGTGGTCAGGCGAAAGGGAGAGGTGTCATGGCGAAATCGGGATTCTATTCGCAACAACTGGTCAATGCGCCCGTGATGAGAGACCGCGACACACTGCTGCTGAGTCTCTGTGCCGGACGCCGGGTCCTGCATGTCGGCTGCGCCGACTCCCCCTTGACCGCCGAGAAACTGAACTCCGGATTGCTTCTGCACGCCAAACTCCTGCGCGAGGCGTCCGCTGTTCACGGAGTGGACATCGACCGCGTCGGCGTCGAGCTCCTGCGTGACCACCTGGGCGGTGAATACTCGGTGGTCGACGTCGCGGATCCGCGGGACAGAGGTGACCTGGTCAAGTTCAGGCCCGAGGTCATCATGGCCGGTGACGTCATCGAACACGTACGGGACGCCGCCTCGTTCCTGCGTGGCCTCGTGGACCTCATGCGGGAAGCGGGCGACGGAGTCGAGCTGATCCTCTCGACCCCCAATGGTCTGGCCGCGAAGAGCATGGTCAACACGCTGGCCGGCCTGGAGATCATCCATCCGGACCACGTTTACGTCTTCACGCCGGCCTCGCTGGCCCGCCTCGCCTCGGACTGCGGGCTGCGCCCGAACCGATGGTTCTTCTATCACGTCCACTCGGGCAGGAACGCCAGGGCCCGCGTCTACGACGCCATCTCCCACGTTGCGACCCGCCTGCGGCCGGCCTTCGCCGAAGGACAGGTCCTCGTCTGCACAGCGGCGGGCTGAAGGGCTGGGCCGCGGTACGTACCAGACTCCCGGGGCTGCGAACCCCAGTTCACGCGGTCTCCCGCTGGAGAGCGAGCAGCGCCATGGACGAACGGGGTCGCTTCTCACCGGACACCCTTGCCCGACCTGATGCGCGGCGAGTCCCGACGGGCTGCCCGTCGTCCTGGACCGCCGCCAGTCGGCTCCACCTCAGCACGTCCGGAAAGGAATCCTCCTCGTGTTCTCCACCGTCTGCGTCGTCGGCCTCGGCTACATCGGCCTGCCCACCGCCGCCGCCCTCGCCACGAACGGGATCGACGTCATCGGTGTCGACGTCAACCCCGCCACCGTCGAGCTCATCAACGCCGGCCGCGCGCCCTTCGTCGAACCCGATCTGGCGGTGGCCGTCAGCGGGGCCGTGGCCATGGGGCGGCTGCGGGCCACGGGTGCGCCCGAGGCCGCCGACGCCTTCATCATCGCCGTACCCACCCCGCTCCAGGAGGACCGTACGGCGGACCTGTCGTACGTGCGCAGTGCCGCGGTCTCGGTGGCGAAGGTGCTCAAGGCGGGTGACCTCGTCATCCTCGAGTCGACCTCGCCGCCCGGCACGACCGTGGAGCTGTCGCGGTGGCTGGCCAAGGAACGGCCCGATCTGTCCTTCCCGCACGAGGCCGGGGATGTGCCCGACGTACGGGTCGCGCACTGCCCCGAACGCGTCCTGCCGGGCCGCACGATGATCGAGATCGTGACGAACGACCGTGTCGTCGGAGGGGTGGGCGAAGGCTGCGCCGACCGGGCGCGCTCGCTCTACGAGGTGTTCGCCAAGGGGGAGTGCCTGCTCACCGACGCCACGACGGCGGAGATGGCCAAGCTCAGCGAAAACGCCTTCCGGGACGTCAACATCGCCTTCGCGAACGAGCTGTCCGTGGTCTGCGACCACCTCGGCATCGACGCCGGCGACGTCATCGCCCTGGCCAACCGTCACCCCCGCGTCGACATCCTGCGCCCGGGACCGGGCGTCGGCGGTCACTGCATCGCCGTGGACCCCTGGTTCATCGTGGGCACGGCACCGCAGCAGGCGCGCCTCATCCGGCTGGCCCGCGAAGTCAACGACGGCAGGCCCGACTACGTCATCGAAGAGGTCGTCCGGACGGCGGCCCGGTTCAAGGACCCGCGGATCGCCTGCCTCGGACTGGCCTTCAAGGCGAACATCGACGATCTGCGGGAGAGCCCCGCTCTGCACATCACGACCCGGCTGGCCGAGCGCCGGGTGGGCCGCCTGCTGGTCGCCGAGCCGCACATCACCGAACTGCCGGCCTCACTCGCCGGCCCGGGCACGGCCGAACTCGTCGACGTCACGACCGCCGTGCGCGACGCGGACATCGTCGTGCTGCTCGTCGACCACGACGCCTTCCGCGCCGTCAAACGGACCGCCCTGCGCGGCAAGGCCGTGTTCGACACGCGGGGGCTCTGGCACTGACCCCGAGCCGAACTCGGCCGGGCGTCCGCACAGCCCCATCCAGTGCCCGATCGCCCGTACGGCTCGGTCGGCGGCCCGTCCGTCGCCGTACGGGTTGACCGCCCTCGCCATCGAGGCGTAGGCATCCCGGTCGTGCAGGAGCCGGCGCACCTGCTTCACGATGTTCTCGCGGTCGGTTCCGACCAGGCGGCTCGTGCCTGCCTGGACGGCCTCCGGCCGCTCTGTGGTGTCCCGCATGACCAGAACCGGCTTTCCCAGGCCGGGCCCCTCCTCCTGGATGCCGCCGCTGTCGGTGAGGATGAGGTGGGAACGGTCCATCAGCCGGGCGAAGACGCCGTACGGGAGGGGATCCGTGAGGCGCACGCTGTCGATGCCGCCCAGGTGCGGGAGGATCGCCGACCGCACGATCGGGTTGGGATGCATCGGGAACACGGTGATCAGGTCGGGCTCGGCGCGGGCCAGGTCGGCCACCGCCTCGACGATGGACCGCATGCCGCTTCCCCATGACTCCCGGCGGTGGGCGGTCACCAGCAGGACCCGGTACATCGAGTCGTCGAGGTCGGCCAGCGCCGGATCCTCGTAGGGAGTCTTCTGGTCGACCGCCCAGCGCAGGGCGTCGATGACCGTGTTGCCGGTCACCACGACCGCGGACGGGGCGACGCCGTCCCGGATCAGGTTGTCCCGCGCGTGGCCGGTGGGCGCCAGGTGGAGGCTCGCCAGCTGGGTCGCGAGCCGGCGGTTGATCTCCTCGGGAAAGGGCGCGTATCTGTCGTCGGTCCGCAGTCCCGCCTCCAGGTGGACGACGGGGATGCGGTGGTAGAAGGCGGCGAGCGCTCCGGCGAACGCGGTCGTCGTGTCGCCCTGCACCAGTACCGCGTCCGGACGCTCACGGCTCAGCAGAGGACAAAGGCCGTTGAGGGCGCGCACGGTGATGTCGGACAGCGTCTGGCGCTCGCTCAGAATGTCCAAGTCGTGCCGTGGGACAATTTTGAAGAGAGCGTGCACCTGGTCGAGCAGACCACGGTGCTGGGCGGTTACCGTCACCACCGGATCGAAATGCGGGGACCGCTGGAGCGCTTCGATGACAGGGGCCATTTTGATGGCTTCCGGCCTTGTCCCGTAAACGACCATCAGTCGTTGCTTCACCCGATTCTCCTTCAGGACGCACCGCCATGACCGTTATCAGCCAAGCGGTTTTCTGTGCGCACTCCGGTGACGCCCGTGCCGTGTTCGCCCATGCGCGTGGAGATGTTCATCCGTCCGGGTCTTCCGGCGGGCAGTGAGCCGTTGCCGGGTGAATTTCCCTCCGTACAGTGTGTCGCGCGCCTGTCTCTCTTTTCTGAAAAGGTTAGAAATGAAAACAGTGCTCCTTTCCCCGCGTACCGGGGCCATCACGGTGGGAGAAATCCCCGCACCTGGAGCGGCCGTCGGGACGGTGCTGATCCGCAACGACTATTCCCTCATCAGCGCGGGTACGGAGCGGGCCACCGTGTCGACCGGTGCGCAGTCCCTCGTGGGCAAGGCGAAGCAGCGTCCCGAGCAGGTGAAGCAGGTTCTGGACGCCCTGAAGCAGAACGGGCTCGCCGACACCTACCGGACGGTCCAGGACAGGCTGGACAGACCGATGCAGCTCGGATACTCCTGCGCGGGAACGGTGCTCCAGACGGGCGAGGGCGTCGACGACATCCGCCCCGGCATGCGCGTCGCCGCCGCCGGGGCGCGCTACGCGTCCCACGCGGAGATCGTCGCCGTGCCGCGCAATCTCGTGGTGCCGGTGCCGGAAGGCGTCGACACCCGGTGGGCCGCCTTCACCACGGTCGGCGCGATCGCGCTCCACGGCATCCACCAGGCGGATGCGGTGCCGGGCTCGCGGATCGCCGTGATCGGCCTGGGACTCGTCGGCCAGATCACGCTCCACCTGCTGCGGGCCTACGGTTACGACGCCGTCGGCATCGACCCCGACCCGGCCATGGTGAGGCTCGCGGAGTCGGCGGGGCTGACGGCGTACTCACGGGCGGCGGACGACCTGGCCGGGCGACTGACCCGGCGCTGGGCGGGCGCCGGCGCGGACGCCGTGCTCATCACGGCGGCGACCTCGAGTTCCGATCCCGTCGAGTTCGCCGGCCGGCTCGCCCGTGACCGCGCCACCGTGGTGGTCGTCGGCGACGTACACGTCCTGCCGCCGCGGTCGTCCTACTACCACAAGGAGCTGACGATCCGTTACGCGCGCTCCTACGGTCCGGGCCGCTACGATCCGCGCTTCGAGGAGAGCGGCCACCCCTACCCCGAGGGGTACGTGCCCTGGACCGAGCGGCGCAACCTCGCCGAGGTGCTCCGGCTGCTGGCGGCGGGCGCGGTGGACTTCGCGGCGCTGGAGCCCCGCGTCTTCCCCATCGAGGAAGCGGCCGACGCCTACCGGGCGCTGGAGCCGTCGGCCACCGGACGGAGCGTGGCCCTGCTCCTGCGCTATGCCGGAACCGCACAGCTGTCGTCCCCTCCCTCGGTGCCGGTCCGCTCCCGCAGCTGGACCGCCCCTCGGCAGACGCTGCGGGTCGCGGCCATCGGCGCGGGCAACTTCGCCACCAAGATGCTCTTCCCCCAGCTGAAGAGGGAGCCCGGCGTCCAGTTCTCGTGGATCGCCAGCGGCCGCGGGCTGTCGGCCGCGCACCAGGGCAGGCGCTGGGGCTTCCGTACGGTCGTGGACAGCGCCGAGGTCGGCCTCGCCTCCGGCGACGCCGACTGCGTGATGGTGCTCAGCCGCCACGACAGCCACGGCCGGTACGCGACGCAGGTCCTGCGCAGCGGTGCGGCCCTGTACTGCGAGAAGCCGCTGGGTCTGACGGAGGCCGAGCTGGAGGACCTCGCGGACGCCTGGCTGACGAGCGGTGCCCCGGCGATGGCGGGGTTCAACCGGCGGTTCGCCCCCGCGATGCGTGACCTCCGTGCGGCGCTGCCGGCCGGGGCGCCCCTCCAGATCACCTATCGGGTCTTCGCGGGCCGCCTCCCGGCCGACCACTGGTACTTCGACTCCCGGCAGGGCGGTCGGCTGCTCGGCGAGATGTGCCACTTCATCGACGCGGCGGGCTTCCTCGCTCCCGGACGGCCGCTCGATGTGCGGGCCACCGGAGTGGATGCCCGCAACCCGGTCACCGCGCAGAGCGTGACCCTCCACGTCACCTACGACGACGGCTCGACCGCGTCCATCGTGTACGGAGGGGTGACGCCGCCCGGTGCGCCCAAGGAACTCCTTGAGGTGGCCACCGACGGTCTCGCGGCCAGGATCGAGGACTTCCACTCGCTCACCGCGTGGCAGGGCGGCAGACCCGTCACGAAGAAGTACCGCGGCGCGCAGAAGGGACACGCCGCCGAGATGACCGCGCTGGTCGGCCTGGTCCGGAATCGGCCGGCCGACGCGGAGGCCGCCCACGGGACGGACTTCTCCTCGGCGCTGTGGAGTTCGCTGGTGGCCTGCCGCGCCGCCGACGCGCTCGCGGCCGACCGCGCGGTGGAGACGGCCCCTGCCACTCCCGCCCTGGCCAGGGCGCTGGGCCGGCCGGTTCACCGTACCGCCCAGGTACCCTCCGTACCGAAGCCGTCCAGCGGCCCTTCCTCGGAGGCCACGCTCTGATGTGCGGCTTCGTCGCCCTGCTCAACCAGAGCGCACTGTCCTCACCGCAGCCGCACACCGACCCGTGCGCGGCGCTCGCGCACCGGGGCCCCGACGCGTGCGGCCACCTGGATCTGCATGGGTGGGGCTGGCACACGGCGCTGCACTTCCGGCGCCTGGCCGTCGTGGACCTCGATCCGAGGAGCGACCAGCCCTTCGGCTCCCCGGACCGTGGCGTCCTGGTCTACAACGGCGAGATCTACAACGTCCCGCAGCTGCGGGAGACGCTGCGCGGGCGACGGGTGACGTTCACGACCGAGGGCGACACCGAGGTCCTGTACGAACTGCTGATGCAGCCGGATGCGGCACAGCTGCTCGACCAGGTGGACGGGATGTTCGCCTTCGCTCTCGTTCTCCCCGACGGAGAGCTGCGCTACGGGCGCGACCGGCTGGGCGTCAAGCCGCTGTACATGGCGTCGGACGGGGCCGGCCGGCTGGCGGCGCTGGCCAGTGAGATCGAACCGTTGCGTGCCGCGGGTCTGGCGGGCGACGCCGACCCGGTCGCGGTGGCGCAAGGTGCCATGTTCCTGTGGACGCCGCCGCCCAGGACGGGCTGGCAACGGGTGCGGGCGGTCCCGGCCGGAACCGCGCTGACCTGCCGTCCCCCGCGATATGACCACCCGTCGGTGTGGTGGCGGGCCGGTTCCCCCGCGCCCGTCGAGGACATCGGCGCCGCCGTCCGGGAGTCGGTCGCCCGCCAGGTGCGCGCGGACGTCACCGTGGGTCTCTTGCTCAGCGGAGGACTGGACAGCACCTGGCTCGGCGTGGAGCTGGCCAGGCAGGGCTTCACCGGGCCCGCCTTCGCGGCCAGACCGCGCCGGAGCGCGGCGAACTCCGCCGAGCCGTTCGAGGACGACGCCCCGTACGCCGCCAGGGTCGCGCGCCGCCTGGACCTGCCGCTGACATGGGTCGACCTGGACGTCGACGTGCTGCGCCGGATCCCGGAACTCGTCACCACGATGGAGCTGCCGTTCGGTGACCCCGCCGCCTTCGCCCTCATGCAACTCTCCCGCGCCGCACGTGACCGGTCGACCGTGCTGCTGTCGGGGCTCGGGGTGGAGGAACTCTTTCTCGGATACGAGCGCTATCAGGCTGTACGGCTGCTGCAGCGCCTGCCCGCCTGGGCGCGCCCTGCCCTCGGCGCCACCGCCGTCGTACCCCGGCCGCGGCGCTATCGAGGACGCGCCGACAAGTTCGACCGGCTGCTCCAGCTCGGTCCCCGCGACTGGGCCTGGGCGACGCAGGCGTACTACTCCGGGCGGGAGTGGGCGGCTCTCTCCCCCCTCGTCGGGCTGGAAGCGGTGACCGAACGGCACCGCGAGGTGGCGGGCACCGTGCTCGACAACGGTGGGACGCCCCTCGCCGCGCTCGCCGAATGCGACCGGCGGCTGTTCCTGCCGGGCCTGAACCTGCTCTACGGCGACCGCGCCTCGATGCGTGCGAGCGTGGAGCTGCGCGTGCCGTTCCTCGGTGAGCCGGTGGTGGCCTGCGGCCTCGGAGCCGTCGCCGAGGACCAGCTGTGTCTCGGCAACGGCAAGGCGCGCTTCCGCGCGGCGGCGGTCGCGTCCGGGGTTCCCGAGTTCGTCGCCCGGCGCCCCAAGACCGGGTTCGGAGCGCCGGTGCGGTCGCTGCTGCGCGAGCACGGTGCCCGGTTGTGGCCTCAGGTGCGGCGCTCGCCGGTGTTCGACGACGTCTTCCACCGGCAGGCCGCCGACCGGTTCGTGACCGAGCATCTGACGGGGGAGCGGGACCGGGGACTGGCCGTGTTCGGGCTGTTCTGCGCGGCCGTGTGGTGGGAGCGGAACGTCACCGGCGGCCCGGGGCGGACCGCGGACGTCCTGTCCGGTTACGCGGTCCCTGCCGCCGACTGATCGGCCGGGGCGTGGCGCGGACCCGGCGCCGTGTCCCGGGCCGGCAGCAGCGAGTGCAGGGCGGTCAACGCATCGAGCAGGGGGGCGACGCTCCACCGGGGCGACTCCCACAGGGCGCGGTTGCCCGGGGCGGCACCGGCCGGCGTGTTCGTGCCGAGGCCGGGGTACCGGGCCGTGACGGCCGCCAGCACGGCGCAGGCGAAGTCGGTCGGCGCGAAGCCGCGTTCGGCCGCCCACGCGGCCATCCGCACCGCCGTGGCGTCGTTGTTCGGGTCCCGCCTGGTCCGGCCCTCGGCGAAGTACCGCGGCAGGGGGCCGTCGAACAGGGCCCGCAGGTAGTGGCGTGCGCCTCGTTCGAGAGGGGCCCGGACGTCCAGGTCCAGCCGCGACGCCGCCTGTTCGAGGCGGAGCAGCACGTACCCGGTGTGGAAGCCGTCCACCCAGCCCAGTCGCGGGCCTTCCCCGTAGGGCCAGGAGCCGTCGGCGCGCTGAGCGCCCAGGCTCGTCTCGACCGCGCGGTGGGCCGCGGCGGAGAGACGGCGCGTCAGGTCACCGGGCAGCCGTTCGGTGTCGGCCAGGCGGGAGGCGAGCGAGGCACCCATGAGGTTGGCGTTGTGGATCAGGACGCGGCTCGTCGGGGTGTAGGTGAAGAACACCCCGTTGTGCAGGTGGTCGAGAAGGCCGCGGGCAAGTGAGTGCACGGCCTCGTCACCGAGCGTCCCGGTGTCCAGGCAGCCGTCCGCGCAGAAGGTGGTGGCCACGAGGTTCGGCAGCGACGCGGGGTAGTACGACCAGCGGGTCTGTACGTCGAACTCGTACCGCCACAGGCCGGCGTAGCGTCCGGTCAGCTGCTCGGCCGCGGTCCGTCGTCCCAGGCGCAGGGCGCGCTCCCGCCACAGGGGCGAGGCCGAGAGCCGGGCGCAGGCACCGGCCGCCGTCCCGGTGGCCGTGGCGGTGTGCATCGGACGGATGCCCAGGCCCGGCCGCAGGTCGATCGGGCTGCGCTTGACGGTCTGCAGCAGCACCTGTCGCAGGACCCGATGCACCGCCAGCCGCCCCAGCGGGCCGGTGAGCCCGTCGTAGGGGTCGGGACCGGCCCAGTCGCGGGCGTCCGCCCACTGGAACAGATCGTCTGCCATGGCCCGTACGGTGTCGGCGTCCGGGGTCATGGGGACGTGGGTGCGCGCCGCGGCGTGCGGCGCCGAAGGGCGTGCCGGCATGGGAGCTCCGGATGTCTCGTGGTGTCCGTGGACGCCTCCGGGCGGCGTCATGAGGAGGTGTCAGTAGGCGCCGGTGCCGGAGACGACGGCCCGGACCGTCCGGCAGAGCACCCCGAGGTCCAGGGAGGGGGACCAGTTGTCGACGTAGCGCAGGTCCAGGGCGACGGTCTCGTCCCACGACAGGTCGGAGCGGCCGCTGACCTGCCACAGGCCGGTGAGGCCAGGTTTGACCGCCAGCCGGCGCCGCTCCATCTCGTCGTAACCGGCGGCCTCGTCGGGAAGAGGCGGCCTCGGACCCACGAGGGACATGTGCCCCCACAGCACATTGAACAGCTGGGGGAGTTCGTCCAGGGAACAGCGGCGCAGCAGCCTGCCGACCCGGGTGACTCGCGGATCGCGGCGGATCTTGAACATCCGTCCGTCGTGCTCGTTGAACCCGGCGAGCTGGTGCTTCAGCCGATCGGCGTTCGCGACCATGGTGCGGAACTTGGCCATGGTGAAGGTCTGGCCACCCTGCCCGACCCGGGTCTGGCGGTGCAGCACGGGTCCGGGTGAGTCCAGGCGCACGGCGAGGGCCACCGTCGCGAACACCGGCGCGAGGAGCAGGATCAGCAGCGCCGCGCCCAGCCGGTCCGTCACCGACTTCAGCAGGGCCGCGGCGCCCCGACGCAGGGGCGGGGCCACTTTCAGCATCGTGAGCCCGGCGACCGACGAGACGTCCACGCGGCGTTGCGCCACCTCGGTGAGGCCCGGCACGAGCACCAGCGGGCGCTCGTCGCCGTGCACGGCCCACGACAGCCGTCGCAGGCGGGTGCCGGTCATGTGCAGTCCCGGTACGACGAGAACCACGTTCACGTCGAGCCGTCGGGCCGCCTCCAGCACGGGGGTGGCGTCGGCCGACGGGCGCGGCGGTGCCTCCTGGCTGAGGCGGGCGACGACCGGGGCGAGCGACTGGGGGTTCTCGTCGCCGATCGGGCACATACCCACCACGACGAACTCGTGGTCGGTCCGTTTCGCGAGGTGGCCCACCAGGCCGTCGATGGCACCCGCCTCGCCGATCACCAGGGCCCGGCGGACGGTGCGTCCGAGACGGCGTCGGGCGAGCAGGTGACGGCTGATCAGTGCGTGGCCCGCCGCGCTCATCGGGGCGCAGGGCAGGAGCCCGGCCAGCGCGACGAGGAACGGGGACTCCTCATACGTGGCCGCCCGCACCACCGCGAGCAGTCCGACCAGCACCAGCCAGTCCTGCAGCGCGAGTCGGGCGTTGCCGCGCTCACCGAGAACGTGCTCGCCGTAGCGTGCCCGTGAGGCGCGCACCAGCAGCCAAGTGACGGTGGCCACTGCCGCGCAGGCCGCGGGGTCCGCTCCGTCGGCCAGGCCGAAGGCCAGGTATACCGGCAGTGCCGCGCTGACCGCGTCCGCGGCGATCGCGGCCGGCGCGTACCAGGCGGGCTTGACCGTTCGACGCCGGGCCCGTGGACTCTCCCGGCCGAGTCGTTCCTGCGCAGGCTCTGTCGCACGTGTGTGTGGCAAAGTCTCCCCGAACAACCACATTCGCCCTCCAACCGCTCCAACGGGACGAGGCCGAGTGTGTACGCAGGTTGACGCCGGAGCGGGCCGCGACGCTGGGCCGCGGTGAACTCTCACCCGATCAGCAGCACCGGTGGACCCGTGTCGGACGCATTGCCCGGACCCCCGGGCGGGTCCGCTACGCGGGGACGAAACGGACGCGGAACGTCTTCGGCCAGAACTTACCGGTGATCAGGAACTGGTCGGTACCGGGGACGGCGGCGACGCCGTTCAGGGCGGAACCCTGCACACGTTCGTCCGCGCGGAGCAGGCCGCCGGCGTCGATGCTCGCCGTCACCGCACCGGTGGCGGAGTCGACGCGCACGATCCGGTCGGTGGGCAGGACGTTGGCGTAGACGGACTCGCCGACGCACTCCAGTTCGTTCAGCGCCGTCACCTCCCGGCCGTTCTGGGTGACGGTGATGCCGCCCGTCCCGGCGAGCGTCCTTGTGTCCCGGAACGTCAGCCGGGACGATCCGTCGCTCGTCACCAGCCGGTTCGTGGACCGCTGGTGGCACACGCCCCAGCCGTCGGCGGGATACGGGACACGACGCACCTCCGCGAGCGTGCTCGCGTCGCGTTCGATGGCGATCCGGTTGCGCCAGGTGAGCTGCCAGAGCCGCTGGCCCACCAGGGTGATTCCCTCGCCGAACAACGGCGCGGGCAGCGCCGTGCTGACCGTCGGGTGCCCGCCGGGCGGGCCGAACCGCACCGAGGACCGCCCGGCCAGACCGGTGCCCTCGTACAGCGTTCCGCCGGCCATCTCCAGCCCCTGGGTGAACGCCTGCGGATCGTGCGGAAGAGTCTCGAGCACCTTGACGCGCAACTGCTGGACACCGTCCGCGGAGGCCGGCTCGGCGGCCGCTGCCCGGCTCCCGGAGGCAGCGCCGGACGAGGGGTGCTCCGGAGCGTCCCCCGTCGCGCACGAGGTGAGCAGTGTCCCCGCCAGCACGGCCGCCACCGCGGCTCGTACCTGGTCAGACACGGCAGACACCCCCCTGCCCCACTGTCGCCTTGAGCGGTGTCACCAGCGGTTGGCGCAGAAAGACGGGGGCGCGGTCCGCGTGCGGCTCCAGCAGGCGCAGCACCAGCGTGCGACGGGACTGGGCGGGCAGCTCCAGATCGAGGGTGTACACCGGATGGCCGCGTTCGACACCGGGGGAGACCTGCACCGGACGGCCGTCCAGGGTGGCTCCGGCCAGCTTCGCGCCGACGCCGGCGTAATAGGACACGAGGAGCCTGTTGTCGCCCGGCCGAGGGCGATGGGCGTGGGAGTCCACTCGCAGAGTGACATAGTCGGGCAGGCCCGAAGCCGGTGCCCGGTTGGTGAGCGTCACCGTCGCGGTGACCGACCGGTGGGCACCGGGGCAGTCGTCCGGCGCCCAGACGAGGCTGCGGTCGAGGTAGTAGTCCAGCTTGGAGCCGGCCGCGTTGTTCACGACCAGCCCTGCGAAGGGACCGGGAGCGTCCGGGACCACGCCGGAGAACGGACGTGACCGGATGAGCCGCTGCTCGGCCGCGTGGGCGCTCCACACCTTCAGATGCCCGTCCCGCTGGGCCTCGTACGCGGCGCCGAGCATCGCGGGCAGCAGACTCGTGTTCCCGGTCGCATCCATCAGCCGTCCGGCGGCGGCGCGGGCGGCCGCCACGAAGAACGCCTTGCGCTCGGTGGTGTCCTCGTGGGCCGCGTAGCTCGCCCGCTCGGTGATGTCCACGACGTTGTCGGCGGTGAGCACGGTGCCGTCGGGCATGCGGGCCGCACCGGTGACGCGCAGGAGCCGGCTCAGCACGGCGGGATCGACGGCGATGACGCCGTCGACCTGCTCGCCGGTGTGCTGACGCCAGGCCGCGGTCCAGATGCGGGCCGCGTAGGGAAAGTGCGGGCTCATGTTGGAGTTGGCCCAGACGCGCGTGGGGGCGCTTCTGCCGTACTGGGCCGCGAAGTCCGCTCCGAGATCCACGTCCGCGCGGACGGTGGCCATCTCGGTGTTGTTGCCGAAACGCGTGAAGGCCAGACGGCCGTGCTCGGCCCGCAGCACGGCGAAGGCCCCCGGGATGCCCCCGGTGCCGCGTGCCTCGGCGGTGTTCTGGAACGCGAGGAAGTACTGCCGCTCTCCGTGCTCCCCGAGCATCGGAGGCAGGAGCCTGGCCGCGACGGCGGCGTCGGTCATGGCCGGGGTGACGCGGCCGAGCTGCCGCGAGAGCTCCTCACGCGCCCGGTCGGCCGCCGACAGCCAGGTGGACCCCGGCAGCCGATCGACGTCGGCCCGCGCCTGTGCGGCGACGCGTGAGGCCCGCTCCAGCTCCGGAGCGTGCTCCTCCAGCGCCAGGAGAGCCTGGGACACGCTGCCGGAGCCGCTTGCCGTGACGGCGGGAAGAGCGCGCGCCAGCGGCGCCAGCACATCGCCGGTCAGCCGGTCCGCCGCGTGCGCGGTGCCGCGCACGGTCTCGATCGGGCGGCCGAGGAACGGCAGTTGAGCGGCGGCGTACCAGGCCGGGCCCGTGGTGAGGGCATGCGCCCGCGCGGCATGTGCGGCCGCGGAACGGATCGCCTGCTCCCCGGCGGACGCACGCGACGTGCCGGATGCCTGATCGGACGCCGGCGCGAGGGCGACCGACCGCCGCAGCGCTTGGAGTTCCTTCTGGGCCATGAGCAGTTCGGAGCGGGCGAGCATTCCCGTGACCCCGATCCAGGCGGCGCCGGCCAGGGTGAGCGCGGCGACGGCCAACAGCGTGTTCCGGAGGGTACGTTGCCGCGCCGAAGGGGGACGTCGTGCGACGCGCGTACGCATATGACGCTCCGTCATGAACGTCCTCACTCTCCTGGGTCGCTTCTCCGGCCGAAGCGGCGTCGGCCCTTGACCATGACTGAATACACGGCCGGTCGGCCCACATGGCCGCGGAACGGTGCGGCGTTGCCAGGAAGCCACCGGATGGGTTAGCGCCCGGTCTTCCGCGGGCTGTTTGCCGGGCCGACATGGGGGTGGCTACCTGGACTGAGGTGAGGGAAGCCCTATGTTCAGCAGTGCACATAGGGAACAAAACGTCTTCTTCGGGCGGTTTCCTCGGTTCTATGAGGGGTGCAGGTTGGATCTCCACGGATTCCTGAAGGCTCTTGCCAGACGCTGGCCGACCGTCGTCGTCTGCCTGGTTCTCGCGTGCGGGGCGGCGTTCGCCGTCACGAGCCTGAGCACCCCCGTCTACGAGGCCAGGACTCAGCTCTTCGTCGCCACCCGTACCAGCGAGGACACCACTCAACTGAGCCAGGGACAGACCTTCTCCCAGGCCCGCGTGCAGTCGTACGCCGCCATCGTGACGACTCGTCAGGTGACCGGGCCCGTGGTACAGCGGCTGAAACTGCGCACCACACCGGAGGAGCTGGCGTCCCGGATCACCGCCGAGGCGCCGCTCAACACCGTGCTCATCAACATCACCGTCCGGGACACCGAACCCCGGCGTGCCGCCCGGATCGCCAATGCCGTCGCCGGGCGTTTCAGCGCTGTCGTAGAGCGGCTGGAGACACCCGCGCGCACGGCCTCGGGCCCGTCGGACACGGAGGACGCACCAGTCTCCCCGGTCTCCCTGGGACTCACCCAGGAGGCCGTCGCGCCCGCCGAACCCGTCTCTCCGCGCCCGCTGCTCAACATGGTCGCCGGAGCGTTCGGCGGACTGCTGCTGGGCGCCGGACTCGTCGTCCTGCGTGAGACCCTCGACACCACCCTCAAGACCAGCCAGTCGCTCGGCGAGCTCACCGGGCTGCCGAGCCTCGGATCCATCCCGTACGACCGGAACGCGCCCCGCCAGCCGCTGGTCGCCGCCGCCGGGCACTCCAGGCGCGCCGAGGCATTCCGTAAACTGCGCACCAATCTGCAGTTCGCACAGGTCGACGACCGTCCGCGCATCATCATGGTGACCAGCTCGGTGCCGGGCGAAGGCAAGACCAACACCGCCGTGAACCTGGCGCTCTCCCTCGCCGAGGCGGGTGTCTCCGTCTGCCTGGTGGACTGCGATCTGCGCCGGCCCTGCGTGGCCAGGACCTTCGGCCTCGTCCAGGACGCCGGACTCACCACTGTGCTCATCGGGCAGGCGCGTGCCGCGGAAGTGATGCAGCAGGCGGACGGCCGGCTCTCGGTGCTCGCCAGCGGCCCCGTGCCGCCCAACCCCACCGAGTTGCTCGCCTCCGCACGCATGGGTGAGGTCCTGCGTGAGCTCGCGAGCACCTACGAAGTGGTGATCGTCGACACCGCCCCGCTGCTGCCGGTCGCCGACACCGTCGGACTCGCTCCCCTCGCCCAGGGCGCGCTGCTCGTCGTACGCGCCTCGAAGACCAACCGTGACCAGGTCCGCACAGCCGCCGATGCGCTGGAGCGCGTGGGCGGCCACATCCTCGGGACCGTCTTCAACATGGCCCCGGCCCCCAAGGGCGACCGTTACGGGGCCTACGGCGAGTACGGCGAACTCCCCTCACCTCGCGCCTCGGTCCACCAGGAGGAGGCCGGTACGCCCGCCCGTGCGGACCTCACAGGCGGAAAGTGACCGGCCCCTGTGCGTCGCCGCACCGCCGAACCACCGGGATCGACGGGGCCGCCAGGATCATGGCCGACTCGGCGTCGCGATCGCTGACGGTGACTGTCCTCGGGCTGGTGTATGCCTCCGTGTGGGGGACGCGTTCACTCGATACGGTGGACGACGGGCGACCAGGGCGGGGCCCCCGCACCGTTGACGGGCGCAGGGACGTTCCACCGACATGGACAGCACTGAAACAGCGCGGTGCTTTCTCGGGAACGACACCGCGTCCCCTTCGTACGCTCAACCGACCAGCGTGTACCTGCCGGAGCAAACCGAAACACAGTGGGTTTCCTTCGCGGCCTCCGCCGAGGGCGACTCGTGGGCCATCGCCGCAGGGCACCGTGAGGAGCCCGAGCCCGTAGCTGCGGTTCCCCACTCTTCGCCGACGGGCGCGACGACGGCGAGCGCACGGTTGGCCTCGCACAGGGCCCCCTCCAGCCTGTCGGGGGCGTGCAGCGCGCCGGTCCCGTTGGGAGGGACGATCCATTCCAGTCTGCCGCCGGCCCGGTGCGGCGGCGGCACGGCCACCCAGGAGCCCCGGCCGGCGTGACGCACTCCGGCCCCCACCCAGTGGCCGGCCGGGTCGGGCGGTAGGAAGAAGCCCACCCGGCCGGCCGCGCAGTCCGCCAACGTGGGCCCGGGCACCCCGGGTCGGGCGCGCCACATGATGTCCAGCGCGACGAGGCCGAGGTGCTCGGGCACGCTGAGCACGTCCCATGACCGGCCGGCTGTGAGGAGCGCGGTTCCCGTTCCCTGGTTCCCCTCCCGCTTGCACGCCCGGGGATCCGTGGCAGCCGCCGCGAGCCACTCGATGCCGTGCTTCCACCATGCGTTCCGCATGTCTGGCTCCATGCTCGGTCCAGCTGCCCGAACGGGTGCTCGGTACCCGGGAAGGGGTGGGCGTGGTCCGGCGCTTACTTACGGCTGACGCTTCCGAGAACCACTTGGCCGGGTCCCGTCCGGGTCCACCGAGGCCGGGTTCTTCTTGCTGCGGCGGTACGGCGGCCGGTGCTGCGGGCTGCCGTGGGCGCGGAACAGTTCCTCCGAGGCACGTTGCAGGGCGAGCTCCAAGAGGGCGGGCAGGGTCAGGGTGCCGCTGCCGTCGGGTGGGACGAGCCAGCGCAGGCCGCCCCAGCGGCAGTGCGGCGCGGGCGCGGCGATCCAGCCACCCCGAGTGATGTACCGGGTGCCGGCACCGACCCAGGTGGCGGCGGGATCGGGCGGCAGGAGGAAGCCGGCGAGACGGGCTCTGCCGTCCAGCAGCACCGGGCCCGGAGCACCGCCGGGAAGGTCGTTCAGCACGGCGAGGGCGCGCAGACCGAGGCATTGGGGGACGATCAGCGCGTCCCACAGGCGCCCGGCAGCCAGTAGGTGGATTCCCGTACTGCCGTGCAGCCAGTCGTGCCGGCAGGCGCGGGGATTCTCCGCCGCGGCGGCCAGCCATCTCAGCGCTTTCGTCCAGTGTGCCAATGCCAAAGCAAAAACCTCCAAGGTCCCACGGGTGCGGGTGAGTTCGCGGGACGCCCTCGGCGCGGCGCCTCCGGTCGTGGCGGTTCGGTGGCAGGCGGAGGCTGCGCGAGTGTCCCGTCGGATGGCCGCCTGTGGGTCTGATGGGACCCGGTTGCGGCCAGTTGTGATGATCTTTGTTCTGTTGTCGGCGCTTTGCGTCCGCAGGCGAGCGGGTCGTGCGCAGGGCCTAGTGCAGCGGGCATGTGGCATCCGGGCCAGAGGTAGGGAACGCAATTCGCCGGATGGAGCGAGCGCCGGCGCGTCGAGGGGCACGAATGAGTGCGGGCGCGCGCCCCCGGCTCTGTCCGCGGTGCACGGCGCCGACATGGACGGTCAAGGCGCTTGGCGTGGTAGCGATGTGCATCGAGCCAGGCAAGAGAAAAGACCAGCGTTTCCGCTGGTCACTGGGCGTTTGCGCCCCCGGCAGGACTCGAACCTGCGGCCAAGCGCTTAGAAGGCGCCTGCTCTATCCACTGAGCTACGGGGGCCGGGTGTGGTGGCCTCGTACGTGGTGCCCGGGTGTGGGCCGATCCGTGACGTTGCCGGGGACAAGGATAGGGCTCCCGCATCCTTGTCCCTGTTGCTTCGCCTCCGTGGCTCGATGTGGAGGTTCGGTGAAGCGGTCCTGATAATCGCAGGCAGGTACGAATCGTGCACCGCTTTTGACGTCCGGCGCCACGGGTGTTGTGCACTCGTTATGCCTGGCCTGTGCCGGTGTCCCGCTCGTACCTTCCGTCCCTTGTGTCCTATCGGCGCGCAGGCATGCTCATATGCTTCATAATTCCCCTAAAATTGGGCATTCTTCGCATGTGGTGACCTTGGACGTACGGCCTCAACTGCTCGACGCACTCTCCGCCCTGCGCGACCGTGTCGCCGCCGCACGCTTCCCGCTGCCCCTGGCGGGGGCCCCACGCGCGCGTGCCAACCGCGACGAGCTTCTCGCGCAGCTCGACGACTACTTGGTGCCCCGGCTCAGACAGCCCGAAGCGCCGCTTCTGGCCGTCGTCGGCGGCTCGACCGGCGCCGGCAAGTCCACGCTGGTCAACTCCCTCGTGGGCCGCCGCGTCAGCGAGGCCGGCGTGCTGCGGCCGACCACCCGCACCCCCGTGCTGGTCTGCCACCCGGAGGACCACCACTGGTTCAGCGGCATGCGCGTCCTGCCCGACCTCACGCGCGTGTGGATGCCCCAGCAGGACACCGCCGGCGATGATCTGCTGTTGCCGGGCGAGGATCCCCGCCGGGTCCTGCGCATCGAGACCGCCGACACCCTCCCGCCCGGCCTCGCCCTCCTCGACGCGCCCGACGTCGACTCCCTCGTCGCCGACAACCGCGTCCTCGCCGCCGAGTTGATCTGCGCCGCCGACATCTGGGTCATGGTCACCACCGCCGCCCGCTACGCCGACGCCGTCCCCTGGCACCTGCTGCGCACCGCCAAGGAGTACGACGCCACCCTCGTCACCGTCCTCGACCGCGTCCCCCACCAGGTCGTCTCCGAGGTCTCCCGGCAGTACGGCGCCCTCCTCGCCAAGGCCGGCCTCGGCGACGTACCCCGCTTCACCGTGCCCGAGCTGCCCGAGTCCGCCTGGGGCGGCGGCCTGCTCCCCGCCACCGCCGTGGCGTCCCTGCGCACCTGGCTCGTCCACCACGCCCAGGACCCCGGCTCCCGCCAGCACGCCATGGCGCGCACCGCGTACGGCATCCTCGACTCCCTCAAGTCCCGCATGCCCGAGCTGGCCAGCGCCGCCGCGGCCCAGTACGCGGCCGCCCTGCGCCTCACCGCCGCCGTCGACAACGCCTACGACAGCGAGTACGCGCGCGTGCGCGGCCGGCTCCAGGGCGGCGCCGTCCTCGCCGGGGACGCGCTCAAGCGGTGGCGCGCCTTCCCCCTGGACTGCACCGCCGGAGAGCTCCTCGACGCGCTCGTGGAGAGCCTCGCCGCACTCCTGCTGTGCGCCGTCACGGCCGCCGACGAACGCGTCGACGAGGCGTGGCGGCGCGAACCGGCCGCCGCCGCGCCGGAGCTGGACGACCGCGACGCCGCCCCCGACGGCGTCGAACGCCGCATCGGGCTGGCCGTACGGCGGTGGCGGCGCGAGCTGGAGGAGTACGCCGAGGACGAGGTGCGCGAGCTGGAGCGCGGCACCGCGCCCGACCCGGAGGCGGTCGCCGCCCTCGTCGCCACCGCCCTGCTCGGTGGCCGCCGGGGCCGCTCGGCGGGCGAGGGACTCGCGGAGCGCCTCGGCGCCCACGGCGCGCTGCGGCTGCGCGACCGGGGCGGGCGGCTGCTCAAGGAGCACCTGGACCGGGTGATGACCGCCGAGCGCGAGCGCCGCCTCGGCCCGCTCGACGCCCTCGACGTCCACGCCGAGCCCCAGGCCGAACTCATCGCCGCGCTGTCCGTACTGCAGAAGGAGAGGTGACCGGTGACCGCCGTCACTGATCAGGACCACGACCACGGCTCGACGGAGCGCGCCGGGCAACCCGCTGACACACAGCAGCCGCTCGAGAACGAGCCCCGGGAAGAAGGCGACTCCCCGCAGGAGCGCGGTTCCGGCGCTGAGCCCTCGGAGGGGGAGGCGGCGACCACCGCCGAGACACCGCCGCCCGGCGCCGACCCCGCACCGGACGACCAGCCGCACGCCCCGGTCGGCGCGCGCCACGCGCGCGTGCACGGCGACACCGCCCACGCGCGCGTACCGGGCGACGACCACCCCCCACGTCGCACGGACGCCGTCGCCCCGCCCGCGGACGCCACCGGCGCCTGGGACGACGGCTTGATCGCCCGCCGGGTGAACGAGGGCACCGCCGCCGAGCACGCCCCGGCCGTGGAGTCCCGGGGCGCGGCGGCACCGCCCGCGCACACGCTGGCGTACGACGGTCCTCTGCGCTCGCGGCTCGACGCGCTGCGCGAACTCGTCGGGCTCTCCCGCACCCGCGTCGACAGCCGGACCCTGGCCGAGGCCGGGCGGGTCCTGGACGAGGCGGTGGCCCGGCGGCGGCTCTCCGGGCAGCACACCGTCGTCGCCATCGCGGGGGCCACGGGCAGCGGCAAGTCCCAGCTGTTCAACACACTCGCCGGGGTGACGATCTCCGAGACGGGCGTACGACGGCCCACCACCGCCGCCCCGATCGCGTGCAGCTGGAGCGACGGCGCGGCGAGCCTCATCGACCGGCTCGGCATCCCGGGACGGCTGCGGCGGCGCCCGGTGCAGAGCCCCGAGGCCGAGGCCCAGCTGCGCGGACTCGTCCTGATCGACCTGCCCGACCACGACTCGGCGGCCGTGCAGCACCGCGAGCAGGTCGACCGCATCCTGGCGCTCGTCGACGCCGTCATCTGGGTCGTCGACCCCGAGAAGTACGCCGACGCCGTCCTGCACGAGCGCTATCTGAGGCCCATGGCCGGGCACGCGGAGGTCATGTTCGTCGTCCTCAACCAGGTCGACCGGCTGCCCGGCGAGGCCGCCGACCTGGTCCTCGACGATCTGCGGCGCCTGCTCGACGAGGACGGCATCGCGCTCGGCGAGTACGGCGAACCGGGCGCGACCGTCCTGGCGCTGTCCGCCCTCACCGGTGACGGCGTCGGTGAACTGCGCGAAATGCTCGGCCAGTTCGTCGCCGAGCGCGGCGCCCCCGCCCGCCGGGTCTCGGCCGACGTGGACGCGGCGGCGGCCCGGCTGTGGCCCGTGTACACGACAGGGCGGCGCGCCGGGCTCAGTGAGGAGGCCCGGGACGAGTTCGCGGCGCGACTCGCGGACGCGGTCGGCGCCACCGCGGCAGGCGAGGCCGCCGAGCGTGCCTGGCTGCGCAACGCCAACCGCGCGTGCGGGACGCCGTGGCTACGGCTGTGGCGCTGGTACCAGGACCGGCGCGACCCTCCCACGGGTCGGCTGCGCGCCTGCGCCCAGGCCAACGAGGAGGCGACGGCCCGCCAGCGCGTGGAGCAGGCGGTGCGCACGGTCGCCGACCGGGCCTCGGCGGGACTGCCCGCGCCCTGGGCGCAGGCGGTGCGCGAGGCCGCCGTACGCGGGGCGCAGGGGCTGCCCGAGGCGCTGGACGACCTGGCCTCGCGGGCCGGGCTGCCCCCGGGACGGCCGCCGCGGCCCGGGTGGTGGCCGATGGCCGTGCTCGTGCAGGCGTCGATGACCATCCTCCAGGTCTTGGGCGGGCTGTGGCTGGTGGGGCAGATCGTCGGGGTCATGGCGCCGAACCTGGGGGTGCCGGTGCTGCTGATGCTGGCCGGGATCGTCGGGGGCCCGCTGGTGGATTGGAGCTGCCGGTTGGCGGCACGCGGCCCGGCCCGGCGGTACGGACAGGACGCGGAGCGGCGGCTGCGGGAGGCGGCCGCCGGGTGTGGGCGGGCGCGGGTGCTGGATCCGGTGGCGGCGGAGCTGCTGCGGTACCGGGAGGTGCGGGAGCAGTACGGGCGGGTTGTGGGGGTGGGGGGAGGGGCGCGCTGAGGTGGATTTCGGGACGGGGCTGGTCGTGTCGGGTGGCCCGGGGCTGGTCGTGTCGGACGGGTCGGGTCGGGTCGGGTCGGTGGGAGGCTGGTCGCTCGTTCGGGTGAGGGAGTTGTCCACGGGCGGGGTTCCGTCCACAGCGCTCGGCGGGTTCGGCGCCGCGGCGGCAGTCTGGCTTCGCGGCGATCGTGACGGACGCGGTCGCGGCGAAGCCGTACGGGACGGGCCCGTACGTGCGTCCGCCCGGGTCGGACGACCGGGCGGGGGAAGGACGCAGGACCGCCATGAACGAGACGATGATCTGCGCGGTGGGGAATGTGGCGACGCGGCCGGTGTACTCGGAGTCGGCGTCGGGACCGTCGGTGCGGTTCCGGCTCGCGGCGACCCCGCGCTACTGGGACCGCGAGAAGAACACCTGGGTCGACGGCCACACCAGCTTCTTCACGGTGTGGGGCAATCGGCAGCTGGCCGTCAATGTCGCGGCCTCGGTGTCGGTCGGCGAACCGGTGATCGTGCAGGGCCGGCTGAAGGTGCGCTCGGAGGTGCGAGAGGGCCAGACCTGGACGTCGGCCGACATCGACGCCGTGGCGATCGGCCACGACCTGGCACGCGGCACGGACATGTTCCGCCGCGCGGGTGCGGCGGCACCGGAGCCCAACTGGGAGACTGCCGCGGCCAGTTCGGAGGGTACGGAGCAGCAGCAGGAGCGCGCCCCCGAGCGTCGCCCCGAGCCCGCCGCCGCTGTGACGTGACGTCAGGAACTGTCCACCCGTGAGCCGTTGCATGGCTTATCGACGGATTCACCGCGGAATGATCGGGTGGATTTGTCGATAAGCCCAGCTCGGGCGGGCCGTCGGGCGATCTTGGCGATAACGATTCCGAGTCGGATCGGTTATCGGATGACCTGACCGAGAAGTGCGGTGCGCCGCGTCTCTAGGATGCCGGACATAGCTCTTGTGGCTTCTGATTCTGCTGGTGGGACCGTGCCCCCCACGTCAACGGGTCCTGCTCGAAGGGGAATTGCGTGTTTTCTTGGTTCTCTGCGCCGTCCGCACGCAGGCGAGGTCCGGGCCCCGGCCGCGCCGCCGCGACACTGGTGACCGGACTCCTCGCGGTCGGCGCGCTGGCCGCCGCCGGTCCGGCCGCGGCTGCCGGGACGACGCAGGGCCAGGGCGGGGCGATCGCCACCATGGGCGCCCTGAAGACATACGGCGCCGCCGTGCTCCACGGCGCCAACGGCGACCATGAGATCTCGGCCGGCCTGTTCGAGATGTCCGTCGACGGCGGCGGCACCCTGCAGACGTACTGCGTCGACCTCCACAACCCCACGCAGCGCGACGCCAAGTACCACGAGACCGCGTGGAGCGGCACCTCGCTCAGCGTCAACGACAACGCGGGCCGGATCGTCTGGATCCTGCAGAACTCCTACCCGCAGGTCAACGATCTCGCCTCGCTGGCGAAGAAGGCGGGCATCACCGGCGGCCTCACCGAGCAGGACGCGGCGGCCGGTACCCAGGTGGCGATCTGGCGCTACTCCGACGGCGCCGACGTCGACGCGGTGGACCCGCAGGCGGAGCGGCTCGCGGACTACCTCGAGAAGGCCGCGCGGAACGTACCCGAGCCGAAGGCGTCCCTCACCCTCGACACCACCGCGGTCTCGGGCCGCCCCGGCGAGCCGCTCGGCCCGGTGACCGTACGCACCGACGCGAGCGCCGTCACGGTGGTCCCGCCGGTGGACGCCGCCACCAGCGGGGTGCGCATCGTGGACCAGGCCGGCAAGGAGGTCTCGTCCGCGGCGAACGGCAGCCGGCTCTTCTTCGACGTGCCCGCCGACGCCCCCGCCGGGTCGGCCGAACTGACGGTGCTGGCCTCGACGACCGTTCCGGTCGGCCGTGCCCTCACCTCCGTGAGCCGCAGCCAGACGCAGATCCTGGCCGGCTCCAGCGCCTCGACCGTGTCGGCGACGGCGACCGCGAGCTGGGCGGACCAGGGCGCCGTACCGGCACTCTCCGCACGGAAGAACTGCACCGCCGGCGGCCTGGACATCACCGTCGCCAACAAGGGCGACCAGGTCTTCACCTTCGAGCTGATGGGCGCCGAGTACGCCATCGCGGCCGACGAGACCCGCACGGTGACCATCCCGCTCCAGGAGGACCAGTCTTACGACTTCACGATCGCCGGGCAGCGCTTCACCGGAGTCCTCGACTGCCGCATCCAGGCCGACACGACCGGCCTGACCACCCAGACGCTCAGCGAACCGACCCCGGTGACGGCGGGCGGCCCCGTGGACACCAACCTGGCGGAGACGGGCAGCTCCAGCGCGACCCCGCTGATCGCGGGCACGGCGATCGGGCTGGTGGTCATCGGCGGGGCGGTGCTGCTGGTGCTGGGGCGCCGCAAGGAGACGGCGGCGGCCCGCGACTGAGCGCTGTCATCCACCCTCTGCAGATGCTCCTGACCGACCACACCCACCAGCTGGCACTCCGCCCGCTGCGCTACGAGTTCCCCGCGGCCCGCGGCGACCAGTACGACGACAACTGGCTGGTCGTCGAGGGCACGGCGACCACACCTGAGCGCAGTTGGTCCTTCACCGAGCCCTGTCTGCTGACCGACGAGGCCCGCCGCATCTCCACCTGGCTGCGCGGAGTCGCCGCGGGCACGGTGGCCGTGACCACGCCCGAACTCTCCTTCCTGGAACCCCTTCTGGCCTTCAGCCTCGCGGACCGCGGCGAGGAGGGCGCGACGATTCGGGTGCACCTGTCCCTGGAGGCGGCGCCTCCAGGCGAGCCGGAGATCTTCCAGCCGTCCGTCGAGATCACTCTGGACGGCGCCGCACTGCGGGCCGCGGCGGACGACTGGGACCGCGCCCTCGCGCCCTTCCCGCCCCGCTGACTCAGCCCATCGTCCGGGCGCCGTCGAGGCTCTCGCGGATGATGTCGGCGTGCCCGGAGTGCTGGGCGGTCTCCCCGATCATGTGCAGCAGTACACGACGCGCCGACCAGCGCTCACCCGGCTCCCACCAGGGCGCCTTCGGCAGGGGCTGGCTGGCGTCCAAGTCCGGCAGCGAGACGACCAGCGAGTCCGTCCGGCGCGCGACCTCCTCGTACGCGTCGAGCAGACCCGCCAGCGTCTCCCCGGGCAGCATCCGGAACTCGTCGGCCCAACGCGCCCTGTCCTCCTCGGTCATGGCGGTGAAGTCACCGATCGCCGAAGGCCCGTCGAAGATGAAGTCACACCACATCCGCTCCACCGCGGTGACGTGCTTGACGATCCCGCCGAGGCACAGCTCACTGTCCGTGGTACGCGCCGCAGCCTGCTCATCCGTGAGCTCCCGCACGGTGACGCGCAGCATCCGCCGATGCTTGGCGAGTGTGCCCAGCAGATCGGCACGCTCACCGGTGAGCGTCTCTCCGGAGGTCGTGGTCATGGTCACTGCCTTTCCGTTGGCCTGGTGGAACTTGGGGGAACGGCAGCCACGCTAGGAGCGGTATAGGTCGGATCATGACCTACTTCCGCCGGAGATGACCCTGCACGCGACAGCGCCGGCGTCACCGCGCTTGCGCGAGCGGCTGGGGCTGGTGGGGTACAGCGAGGCACAAGGTTCGTGATCGACTCTGGGGCACCCGACGTCCCCGAAGCCGCACGCCGACGACCGGCAGTGACGTCGAGTCCCAGCCTCACCAGCGAAACCCCAGGTCAGCGGCCCCGGAGCTAACGGGTTTCCGCCAGGGGGTGGCCGTCGGGCAAGATGGGGTGTATCTGCCCACTGCCTGATTTCAAGCTGCCGGACGGTTTCTCTTGGCTGAGTTCATTTACACCATGCGCAAGGCGCGCAAGGCGCACGGCGACAAGGTGATCCTCGATGACGTCACCCTGAACTTCCTCCCGGGGGCGAAGATCGGCGTCGTCGGGCCGAACGGTGCCGGTAAGTCGACCGTTCTGAAGATCATGGCGGGCATCGAGCAGCCCTCCAACGGTGACGCGTTCCTGTCGCCCGGGTACAGCGTCGGCATCCTGCTGCAGGAGCCCCCGCTGAACGAGGAGAAGACCGTCCTGGAGAACGTCCAGGAGGGTGTCGCCGAGATCAAGGGCAAGCTCGACCGGTTCAATGAGATCGCCGAGCTGATGGCGACCGACTACTCCGACGCGCTGCTCGACGAGATGGGCAAGCTGCAGGAGGAGCTCGACCACGCGAACGCCTGGGACCTCGACGCCCAGCTCGAGCAGGCCATGGACGCGCTGGGCTGCCCGCCCGGCGACTGGCCCGTCACCAACCTCTCCGGTGGTGAGAAGCGCCGCGTCGCGCTCTGCAAGCTGCTGCTGGAGCAGCCCGACCTGCTGCTGCTCGACGAGCCCACCAACCACCTCGACGCCGAGTCGGTGAACTGGCTGGAGCAGCATCTGGCGAAGTACCCGGGGACTGTCGTGGCCATCACGCACGACCGGTACTTCCTCGACAACGTGGCCGAGTGGATCCTCGAGCTCGACCGCGGGCGTGCCTACCCGTACCAGGGCAACTACTCCACGTACCTGGAGACCAAGCAGGCCCGTCTCAAGGTCGAGGGCCAGAAGGACGCCAAGCGGCAGAAGCGGCTCAAGGAAGAGCTGGAGTGGGTGCGGTCCAACGCCAAGGGGCGGCAGGCCAAGTCCAAGGCGCGTCTGGCGCGGTACGAGGAGATGGCCGCCGAGGCCGAGAAGATGCGGAAGCTGGACTTCGAGGAGATCCAGATCCCGCCGGGGCCGCGGCTCGGCAACATCGTCGTCGAGGTCGACCAGCTCAACAAGGCGTTCGGGGAGAAGATCCTCGTCGACAACCTCAGCTTCACGCTGCCCCGCAACGGCATCGTCGGGGTCATCGGGCCCAACGGAGCCGGCAAGACCACCCTCTTCAAGATGATCCAGGGGCTGGAGACGCCGGACTCCGGCGACATCAAGGTCGGCGACACCGTCAAGATCTCGTACGTCGACCAGAGCCGCGAGAACATCGACCCGAAGAAGACGCTGTGGGAGGTCGTGTCCGACGGGCTCGACTACATCAACGTCGGGCAGGTCGAGATGCCGAGCCGGGCGTACGTGTCCGCCTTCGGGTTCAAGGGGCCGGACCAGCAGAAGCCGGCCGGTATCCTCTCCGGCGGTGAGCGCAACCGGCTCAACCTGGCGCTGACCCTGAAGCAGGGCGGCAACCTGCTGCTCCTCGACGAGCCGACCAACGACCTCGACGTCGAGACGCTCAGCTCCCTCGAGAACGCTCTTCTCGAGTTCCCCGGGTGCGCTGTCGTCGTGTCCCACGACCGGTGGTTCCTCGACCGTGTCGCCACGCACATCCTCGCCTACGAGGGTGAGTCGAAGTGGTTCTGGTTCGAGGGCAACTTCGAGTCGTACGAGAAGAACAAGATCGAGCGGCTGGGGGCGGACGCCGCTCGTCCGCACCGTGCCACCTACAAGAAGCTGACCCGGGGCTGATCTTGCGGCACATCTACCGCTGCCCACTGCGCTGGGCGGACATGGACGCGTACGGCCACGTCAACAATGTGGTGTTCCTCCGGTATCTGGAGGAGGCACGTATCGACTTCCTGTTCCGCCCGGACAAGGACTTCCAGCAGGGGTCGGTGGTGGCCCGCCACGAGATCGACTACAAGCGGCAGCTCGTCCACCGGCACCGCCCGGTGGACATCGAGCTGTGGGTCACGCAGATCAGGGCCGCGTCCTTCACCCTCACCTACGAGGTGAAGGACGACGACCTGGTGTACGTCCGTGCGTCGACGGTGATAGTGCCGTTCGACTTCGAGGCACAGCGGCCGCGCCGGATCACCGCGGAGGAGAGGGAGTTCCTCCAGGAGTACACGGACGACTCCGCCGACGAGGAGGAGGCCGTCGCCGCATGACGGTGCTCCACCTCGCCGACGAGGGGGAGGCGGCGGATCTCGCGGCCTTCCTCTCCCGGCTGCTCCACTACGACCGTGGAGCCGCGGTACGTCTCCAGGCGGCCGGCACCGCGCTGGCCGTCTTCGGGCGGCCGCCGTCCTTCGAGGTGCTGGCGATCCGCGCGGTCCGGCTCGCCAAGCCGTACGAGAACGGACTCGACGCCACCCTCGATGTGACCGTCTCCGCCGGTGAGCTGATGGAGTCCGTCGACGAGGCGGGCGCGACGGCCGCCGTGCCGGGGTCGGTGACCGGGCCGCCGTGGGCCGGTGTGCTGCCGCCCCGCGGGGGGTGGCAGGCGGTGGGCGGGTTGCCGGCAGCGCAGGAGCTGCGGGGGCTCGTCGCGGGCGCCGTCGCTGAGTTCCGGGGGCGCACGGAGGAGTTGGCGCCCGACGCGCGTACGCGCCCCGAACTCGATCGGATCGGGCGGGAGATCTGGTCCCGCACGGTCGGCACCACCGGGCTTCCCGTACGGGCCGTGCACGCGGCGCAGTCGCTGGGCTTCCTGCGACCGGGGTCCGGTGTGCCGGTGACGCTGCTCGCCTCCGGCGCGTGGCTGCGGCTGCGCACCCCCTATGGGTCCGTCGCCGTACGGCAGCAGTCGGGGCTCTCAGGGCTCGGCCTCAGCGTCCGCTGACCCGACCCGGACCTCTCACCCCGCGCTGTCGTCCGGCCACACCGTGATGTGGTCGTCCTCCAGGTCCAGCGCCACCCGGTCCCGCATGCCCAGCGTCCTGGTGTACTCGGCGGGCAGTTGCAGCCGTCCGGCCCGGTCGAGCATGGCGTACTCGCGGGCCACCACCGTCTCGTGGCCGGTGGTCTCGTCGACCTCGCTGCGGCGCAGGACCTCGGTGGAGGTGCGCCCGTCGCGGATGGCGACCGTGCGGCGGACCTCGGTGGCGACGGCCTTGTCGTGGGTGACGATGACGATCGTGGTGCGGAGTTCCTCGTTGGCCGTGCGGAACGCGGCGAAGATCTGCTCCGCGGTGTGCGAGTCGAGTTCGCCGGTGGGCTCGTCGGCGAGCAGGACGGCGGGGTCGTTGGCGAGCGCGACGGCGATGGCGACGCGCTGCTGCTGGCCGCCGGACATCTGGTGCGGGTGACGGTCCCGGCAGTCGGCGACCTGGAGCAGCTCCAGCAGGTCGAGGGCGCGTCGGGAGCGGGCCTTGGCGCGGGTGCCGGTCAGTTGGAGGGGCAGGGCGACGTTCTGTGCGGCGGTCAGGTAGGGCAGGAGGTTGCGGGAGGTCTGCTGCCAGATGAAGCCGACGACCTTGCGGCGGTAGCGGAGGCGGTCCTTCGCGGTCATGGCGAGCAGGTCGTGGCCGGCCACCCGGGCCGCGCCCGCGGTGGGGGTGTCCAGTCCGGCGAGGATGTTCATCAGGGTGGACTTGCCGCTGCCGGACGCGCCGACCAGGGCCATCAGCTCGCCCTCGCGGACCAGCAGGTCGAGGCCCTGGAGGGCCTGCACCTCCACGCCGTCCGTGGAGAACACCCGGACCAGACGGTCGCAGGTGATCAGGGCGTCATGGCCGTAGCCGGGCTGCTCGCGGGCGCCGGTGACCCGGGCGGTGAGGTCGGCGAGCGTGGGGTTGGTCGTCGTCATCGGGCTCCTCTGATTCATCGTGTCCTCCCCGCCCTCACCGGCTGTCGCCCACCCGCAGCTCCCGCACCGTGCCCCGCCTGCTCGACCACCACGCCTGAAGGGCCGCGACGCCGACCGTCACCGCGACCACCGCCAGTGCCGGGACCGTCAGGGACAGGGCGTCGGTGTGGAGTTCGGCCCGCTGCGCGGCGGTGGTGGAGGCCGGCAGGGCGATGACGGTGAGGTCCAGGCCGGGGGAGAGCAGGCGGATCGTGGCCCAGCCGGTGAGGGTGCCGCCCGCCGCGGCCAGCGCGGCCTGCGGGAGGGACTCCAGGATCAGCAGGCGGCGGCCCTGCGCCCGGGTGAGGCCCATCGTGCGCAGGCGGGCGAGGAGCGCGCTGCGTTCGGGGGCGGTGCGCAGCAGGGCCAGCGTCAGGGCGAGCACGGCATAGCCGGCGCCCGCCGCCACGGCCGCCGCGTAGAGGCGTTCGGCGCCGGACTGCAGGGGCGAGTCGGCGTAGGCGGCCCGTTCGGTGGCGCGGAGCCGGACCGACAGGGCCTCGCCGGCCGTCCTGCGCAGGGCGTCACCGTCGGCCTCGGGCCCGGTCACCAGCAGCGCGGTCGGCTCGGCGGCCGTGTCGGCGAGGCCCGCCCGGTCCACGACCAGGAAGTCGCCGCCGGTCACGGCCGGTGTGACGTCCCGGACGACGGCGATGCGTACGGTGACGCTGCTGCCGTCCTCCATACGGACCGGGAACGGGCGGGCGCCGTAGAGGTCCGCCACGGACCGGGAGGCCAGCGCGGGCAGGACGTCGTCGGGCCCCTGGCCTGCGGCTGTCTGAGCCGCGGATCTCGGGCTCTCGGGCGTCCGGTCCGCGGCTGCCTGAGCCGCAGCGGCCGGGCCCTCGGACGCCGGGCCCGTGGCCCCCGGGCTGTTGGGCTTCTGGCTTGCGGACGCCGGGTTCTCGGCCCCTTGGCCTGTGGACGCCCGGCCTGCGGACCTCCGGTCCTCGGACGCCCAGCCCACGGCCTGCGCGTTCTCGGCTCCCTGGCTCTCGGACACCCGTCCCTCGGACGCCCAGCCCACGGCCTGCGCGTTCTCGGCTCCCTGGTCCTCGGACACCCAGCCCACGGCCACCGCGCTCTCGGCCCCCTGGCCCGCGGACGCCCGCCCTCCGGCCCCCTGCCCCTTGGAAGCCCGGTCCGCCATCAGCTCCTCCGCCGAGAACACCCCCAACCCCGTCCCCCGCGCCAGCTGCGCGTACCCGGCCGGGTCCACGCCCACTACCGGTACCGTCCGCCGCTCGTCGGCCGGTCTCGCCTGGTAGGCGATGCTGACCGCGGTCACGTTCCGTACGCCGGGGACGCGGCCCACCCGGTCGGCGAGTCCCGCCGGGAGCGGAAGGGCCGTCGACTCGACGCGGGCGTCGGCGCCGACCTCCAGCAGTGCCGCCCGGTCCCGGGCCTCCTGCACGCCCTCCAGCACGGAACCGCCGAACGCGGCCGTGGTCAGGGCGGTGAGCAGGGCGAGCAGGGGCAGCGCGGCCGAGGCGGAGGTGCGGCCGGCGCGGGCCAGCGACAGATGGGCGACGAACCCGCGCAGCCGCCCGGCCGGGCGGGCCAGACCGCGCAGCGGCAGCGGGTACAGACGCACCAGGACGAGCGCGGCGATCACCCCGACCAGTACCGGTGCCGCCGACACCAGCCCGTCGTCGGACGTGCCCTGCCGGCGCAGGGCCTCCACCGCGCCGGCCGCGATCACCACCAGGGTCAGCTCCGCGACCGTACGGCGCCGGGACGGTCGTATGGATGTGACGTCCTCGCGGGACGTGTGCAGGTGTACGACGCGATGCGCGGCGGCGGCGCGCAGGGGGAGCGCGACGCAGGCGACGGCGGTGACGGCGACGGCGGCCAGGACGGCGGGCGGGGTGCGGGCGTCGGGCAGGGCCGGCAGGGCGACCGCCAGGCCGAGGGCACCGGCCGGGACGGCGATCACGGCGGTCTCCGCGAGCAGCCGGGCGGTGAGGCCGGGCAGGGAGGCGCCGCGGGCGCGCAGCAGGGCGAGTTCGGTGCGGCGGCGGTCCGCGGTCAGGCCGCCCGCCATCAGCAGAACGACGGCGACGACCGTGCCGGTGCCGAACGCGGCGACCGAGATCAGCGGGGAGACCCCGGACAGGAGACGGTCGTAGGAGCCGAGGACCTGGTCGAGCTTGGTGCCGGTGTCCGTGAACGGGCTGGTGAAGGTGCGGATCCGCTGGAGGCCGGGGCCGGACTGCACGGCCGCGACCGCCGTCCGCAGCGCGTCCAGGTCCTGGTGGTGCAGGTCGCCCAGCGAGGGGGCCAGCCGCCAGTAGCGGTACGGATGGCCGGCCGTGCCGAGGAGCGCGGGCGCGGCCTCGGGCGGCAGGAGCAGCGCGCCCAGCCAGTAGCGCGGGGACTCCGGGTCGTTGGGGGACAGCGCCCTCAGGGCGGGCTTGTGCAGCAGGGCGTCGGTCGACCAGTACGGGCCGTCCGGGGTGCGCGGGTCGACGATGCCGGTGACGCGGAGGGCGAGCGAGTCGTGCCCGAGGGCCGGCACGTGGAGGACCGAACCGACCTTGATGTTCAGGGCCTTGGCGGTCTCGACGCTGACCGCGGCCTCCACCTCGGCGGTCGCCGCCGTGACCGTGCCGGAGGCGCGCGGCAGCCTGCCCTCGCGCACCCGGGCGTGGTCGTCGAGCCCCTCCTGGGCGACCAGGGTCACCCGGGCGGGCAGCCCGCTGGGCCGGGGCAGGAAGGGGTCGGGCGCCTCCTGGTTGACGGAGGTGCGCACCCCGTACGTCGACTGCTCGGCGTCGGCGACGAGCGGTGCGCGGACGGTGTCGAGGATCTTGCCGTACTGGCCGGCCATGACATCGGCGCGCAGGGCCTGCTCCCGCTCCTCCTGAGGCACGCTCAGGTCGGGCTGCGGCGCGTTCAGCTGGACGGCGGTCCAGTTGTGCGGCGCCTGGTCCACGGCGTGGCGCAGACCGGCGTCCTGGTAGCGGTCGAGGGCGCGCGGGAACGCCGCCGCCAGAGCGGCGGTCACGGCGACGAGCAGGGCGAACGCGAGGGCGGCGCCGGGCGCCGAGCGCAGCCGGGTGCGGATCCAGGGGGCGGCGACGGGGCGCGCCGGACGCTTCTTCCGCTTCGCCATGCCACTCGACGGCTTCGCCATGTCACCGCCCGATGGCTTCGCCGTGTCACTCGGCGGCTTCACCATGTCAGTCGGCCTCCCTCAGCACCCGCACCGGATCCGCCCGCCGCCACGCCAGCACCGCCGTGACCAGGACGGGTACGACCGCCACCGCGGCCAGCAGTACGGCCACCCGCAGCGGCGGCAGCTCCACCAGCAGGTCCGGCACCGGGCGGGTGGCCTGGCCGGTCAGCACGATCAGCGGCAGCACCGAGCGGGTCAGTACGGCCCCCAGGGCGGTGCCCACGACCAGGGCCAGCGCGACCAGCACCCCGTGCTCGACGGCGACCGTACGGGCCAGCCGGCGGCGGGTCGCGCCCAGCGCGCGCAGCACCGCGAACTCGGCGTCCCGTTCGCGCAGCGACCCGGCCGCGCTCACCGCGAAGCCCAGCGCGGCCAGCACCGCCGCCGCCCCGGCCGCCGCCGTGAACGCGGCCTCCGGGCCCGCGCCGAACGGGTCGTCGCGCAGCTCGGAGGCGATCTCGTCGCGCACCAGGACCTGCGTGGGGTCCATGTCCGGCCGGGCGCGCAGCGCGGCGGCGATCCCGGCCGTGGCGCCGGGCGTGTCCGGGCGCAGCCACCACTCGCCGGGCGCCACCGAGGTGCCGTGGCGGGCCTGAAGCGCCCGGTTCACGGCCTGGAGGTCGACGAGCAGGGCGCCCCCGTCGCCGCCCGCGCCCTCCACGGCGGTGGCCGTCGGCAGCTCCCGTACCGCGTGCGTGATTCGTACGGTCACGTTCTGGCCGGCGAAGGCGACGTCGACGTTCTGGCCGGGCCGGGCGCCGGTGGCGGTGAGGAAGCGGTCGGTGGCGAGGCCGGTCACCGTGGCGGCGCCGGGCTGTGTCACCTTCAGCCGCACGGTCAGCGAAGGGCTGAGCCAGGGTTCCTCGACGGGCACGTACCCGGTGCCGTACTCGACCGTCACCGGGGTGCCGGATCGGACGCGCGGGGCGGTCGGCTCGGTCGGGGCGTCGGGGACGGGCAGGGAGGAGACCTGGCCGTCGGTGGCGGACTTCGCCGTCCAGGGCGCCGCCCTCGTCGCCGACAGGGGCACGTCGTGGGCCGTGCCGTCGGCGGATGTCGCGGTCAGGGCGTCCAGGGTGAGGGTGTGGCGCTCGGCGCGGCCGGACGGCACCGGCAGCACGAGTTCCGCCCCGATGAGCGTCAACGGGCCTTGCGACCCGGTGAGTTCGAGGGTCAGCGGGTGCGGGCGGCCGTCGGCCGGGAGTCGGCCGGTGGGGAGCTGGTAGGGGGTGCCGTGGTCGTCCTCCAGGGCCAGTGCCACGTTCGGTTCCGGTCCCTGTACGGAGCTGCCTTCCGAGCCGCGTACGGAGCTGCGCAGGGTCGCCGTCAGCGTCAGCCGGGTGGTGCCCGCCGGCACCGCGGCGCCGGCCGTCGCGCCCTTGGGGGCCAGCCCGGCGACCAGCTCCCGCACCGGGGCGGGGGCGAGGTCGGGCCGCATCAGGACGGTGTCCGCGGCGCGCGCGGTGTCCAGGGCCAGCACGGTCGCCGCCCGGTCCCCGGACAGCGGCAGCACGGTACGGACGGCCGGGGCGACCGAGGCGACGTGCGGTAGGGCGCCGTACTCCTGGGTGCGGCCCAGCTCGCCGTCCCCCGCGCCCAGGACACGCACCGGCGCGCCCGCCGCGAAGTCGGCCTGGTCGTCCTGTGAGCGGCCCCAGGAGGAGACCTGGCCGATCGCCAGCATGCCGAGCGCCACCGCGAGGACCAGCAGCAGGACCGGGCCCGCGCCGCGCATCGGGCGGCGGCTGAACTGCCGGCCCGCCAGCGCCGAGGTCAGCCCGCGCCCGCTCGTCGCCCGGCGCTCGGCGAGCCGGGCCACCGGCGGCAGCAGACGCAGCGTCAGGACGGTGCCCGCCAGCAGCAGCAGCGCGGGCGCGGCCACCAGCAGCGGGTCGATGCCCAGGGTGCCGGTGCGGTCCGGGGTCACCGCTCCGGAGCCACGCCGGTCCAGCTGCCAGTAGGCGACGGCCGCCACGGCCACCAGCCCCAGGTCGGCCCCGGCCCGCAGCGGCACGGGCAGCGCGCCGCCACGCCCGTCGCGCAGCCCCGCCGCGGTCAGCGCGGGCACGCTCACCGCGAGCGCGCAGGCCAGTGCCACCCCGGCCGTCACCAGCCACACGGCGAAGCGGCCGCCGAACGGCACGTCCAGGTGCAGCCCGATCCGGGCGGGCGCACCCCACCCCGACAGCAGCCGGGTCGCCGGACCGGCCAGCAGCGGGGCGAGCACCAGCGCGGGCACGGCCAGCAGCAGTGCCTCCAGCGCGGCCAGGGCGGCGAGTCGGCCGCCGGAGGCGCCCCGGGAGCGCAGCAGCCGGGTCTCGCCCAGGCGCTGGGCGCTCAGCAGCCGGGCCACCAGCAGCAGCGCGCAGACGGCGAGCAGGGCGAGCTGCAGCGCGACCACGAGGAGGGTGGAGCGGGAGACGAGCAGGGAGCGCTGGACACGGTCGAGGACCTCCGGCAGCGCGGTGGTGGCGGTGCTGCCGCTCAGCGCGGGTTCCGCCTCCAGCGCGGCGCCGCCCGAGCGGGCCGCCTCGCTCAGGGCGTCGAGCCGGCCGGTGGTGAGCGAGGAGAAGTCGGCCGACGCCAGCCAGGCCGACGGCCCGGCGCTCACCCGGCCGCCGGTGACGCCGGTGACGACGGACGGGTCGGTCAGGAGGGGGCCGTAGGTGGTGAAACTGGACGTCTTCACGCCCCGGCCGCCCAGGACGTCCAGCCGCCAGTAGGGGGAGGTCGCGTCGGCGGGGCGGTACAGCCCGGTGATCCGGACGGTGACCGGCGGGCCGTCGAGGCGGTCGGCGAGGGTGAGCCGGGCGCCGGGGCGCAGGCCGAGGAGACGGGCGGCGGTCTGCGGCAGCGCCACCTCGACGTCGCCGGACGCGGTCGTGGGCCAGCGGCCCTCGGCGAGCCGCACCTGGCTGCGGTCCAGGGCCGCGAAGTGGGTCAGATCGGGGTCGCCGGACCGTTTCTCCGGTGGCTGCAGCGAGCGCGGCAACGCGTAGGGGCCCGACCGTACGAGGGTGCGCACGGTCACCGGCAGCCCGTCGAAGGCGGCGCGCGCCTTGTCCCGTACGGCGGTGTCGGCGGCGGCGCGCCGCTCGGCCGGCACATCGGCGGTGACGACCAGGGCGGCGTCGGCGGCGCCGCGCGCCTGGGCCAGGGAGTGCCGCAGGGCCGCGTCGCCGATCGCGCCGGAGTAGGCGGTGAGCGCGGCCAGCACGGCGGTCGTCAGCAGGACGGTGACCAGTGCGGCGGCCAGCAGCGGGCGGTGCGGCCGCATCCGCAGGACGACCAGACGTGCGAACCCCGCGTACGACCCCACCCGGCTTCCCCCAAGCCTCCGCTGACCAGATCTCCGGGTGATGCTGTCAGACCGGTCGCGCTCGCGGTAAGCGATTGCGGATCAGGCTTGACCGGATCGTGACCGGATTCCGGTGCACTGTGACCGGAATCCGGGGTTCAGGAATTGGGGGGTTCAGGGAGGGGGGAGGGATCGGGGATCAGGGATCGGCGGTGAAGGTCAGTCCGGGGAGTTCACCATCGACGCCGCCGCGTACGTCAGGTAGTTCCACAGCGTCGTCTCGTGCTCCTCGGACAGGCCGAGCTCCTCGACGGCGACCCGCATGTGCTTCAGCCAGGCGTCGTGCGCGGCGCGGTCGACCACGAACGGGGCGTGCCGCATACGCAGCCGGGGATGGCCGCGGTTGTCGCTGTAGGTCGTCGGACCGCCCCAGTACTGCATGAGGAACAGCACCAGCCGCTCCTCGGCCGGACCGAGGTCCTCCTCCGGGTACATCGGCCGCAGGACCGGGTCCTCGGCGACTCCCTCGTAGAAACGGTGCACCAGCCGGCGGAAGGTCTCCTCCCCGCCGACCTGCTCGTAGAAGGTCTGCTCCTGAAGCGTGCCGCGCCGAATCTCTCTCACGTACCCCATGCTCTCAGACCCGGCGACCGAGGACTTGGGGCCTAGGACCCTGTCTCGCGGGCTGGGACTCGGGCCGGGGGCGTACGGGGACTCGCCTCATGTCTGCCCGCGCAGCACAGTGGAGACATGGGCGTGCACGCTCTCGACCAAGGGCTGGCGGACCTCGCCGTGTCGGCGCGGGCCGCGCTGGTGCGTGAGATCGAGGCGAGCGGGGCGTTCGCCGCCGACCCGCGCTGGCAGGCGGCGTTCGCGGCGGTTCCGCGCCACCTCTTCGTGCCGTACTACTACGTCGGCACCACCGGCGGCTACGAGCGGCGCTGGGGCGAGAGCCCCGACCCTGTCGCCCGCGAGCGCTGGCTGCGCGGCGCCTACGCGGACACCCCGCTGGCCACCCGGATGCGCGACGGCGAGCTGATGTCCTCCAGCAGCCAGCCCTCCCTCATGGCGCTGATGCTGACCGAACTGCGCGTCGAGGACGGCGACCGGGTGCTGGAGATCGGAGCGGGCACGGGATACAACGCGGCCTTGCTGTCCTACCGGCTCGGGGACGATCAGGTGACCACCGTCGACCTCGACCCGGAGATCACCGAGTCCGCGCGCCGCCACCTCGCCGTCGCCGGGTACCACCCCACCGTCGTGACGGGCGACGGGGCGCGCGGAGTGCCGGAGCGGGCGCCCTACGACCGGATCGTGGCGACCTGCGCGCTCAACACGGTGCCGAGCGCCTGGCTCGCCCAGTGCCGGCCGGGCGGCCGGGTCCTGACCCCGTTCGCCACCGGCCTGCTCGCCCTGACCGTCCAGGACGCGGACCACGCCGAGGGCGGCTTCCTGCGCTCCCCGGCCTACTTCGTGCCGCTGCGCGGCGTGCGGCCCGAGCCGGAGCCCGTCGCGCTGGGCGGGGTACCGCACCGGGCCCGGGAGAACGAGCTGTTCCGGTTCCTGGTGGCGCTGACCCGCGGGGTCCTCGACCCGCAGGAGGCGCACGCGCTGTGGCGGCGCGAGGGGATGCCCGGGCGGGAGCGGTACGGCATCACCGTCGCGGACGGCCGCGCCTGGGCGTGGCTGGACGAACCGGAGGGGCCGTACGCGTGGCCCCTTCCGGATCCGTCCTAGCCGTCGGTTTCCACGGTCCTGTCCTCTACGATCCTGTGGCTCAGCCCCGGCGGATCGTGATCGTCGTCCACGCGCCGACGTGCACCCGGTCGCCGTCCTGCAGCGGTACCGGCACGAAGGGGCGGATCGGCTCGTCCGAGCCGTTCACCGTCGTGCCGTTCGTCGAGTTCTGGTCGACGACCGCCCAGCTGCCGTCCGGCTGCTGGACCAGCACCGCGTGCTGGTGCGAGACGCCCGGGTCCTCCGGCGGCACCGACAGGTCGATGTCGGGGGTCTCGCCGGTGGAGTGCCGGCGGCGGCCGATGCTGACCTGGTTGCCGGTGAGCGTGCGCTGCTGCTCCGGGGAGTACGCGGGCAGGTTCAGGCCGGCGGCCTCGGGGCCGGAGCGCTGCATCATCGCCATGAAGTAGTCGCGGTCCGGGCCGATGGTCGCCGTCCAGGTCACCGGCTGCTGCGGGAACGCGGGGCCGGGCGGGGGCGGGGCCTGAGTGGCGCCGGGCTGGGGGTAGCCGTAGCCACCGGTCTGGGGGCCGCCGGGGCCGCCGGGGGCTTGGGTGGCGCCGGGCTGGGGGTAGCCGTAGCCGCCGGGGCCACCATGGCCGCCGGGTCCGCCCGGGGCGGGGCCCGACGGCGGGGAGATCACCCAGTCGTCGTCACCGCCGCCGAACGGCTGCCCCGGGGAGGTGGGCCGCTGCGGCTGCTGGAAGGGGGAGGCTCCGGGGCCACCGGGGCCGCCCTGGCCACCCGGCTGCTGGAACGCCTGAGGGACGCCGGGGCCACCGGGTCCGCCGTGCTGCCCAGGTCCGCCGGGGCCACCGGGTCCGCCGTGCTGCCCAGGTCCGCCGGGGCCACCGTGCTGGCCGCCGCCGGGAGCACCGGGCGGCGGCGGGACCGGACGAGAGGGGTCGGCGCCGAAGCCGGACGGACCGGGGCCGCCGGGCCCACCCGGACCGGAAGGTTCACGGCCGAAGGGCACGCCGGGGCCGCCGGGCCCGCCATGCTGGCCAGGACCGCCAGGACCACCGAACGGCCCGCCGGGAGCACCAGGACCGCCGGGACCGCCCGCCGGGCCACCGGGACCGGAGGCGTCACGCCCAAATGGCCCACCGGGTCCGCCCGGACCGCCGGGGCCATCGGTGTCACGCCCGAACGGCCCGCCGGGACCGCCCGGCCCACCAGGGCCACCGGGAGCGGAAGCATCACGCCCGAACGGCCCGCCCGGCCCACCGGCCCCGCCCGGCCCCGGCTCCCCGCCGAACGGCGGACCCGGCGGGATCGGCTCGGCCGGCCGGTTCACCTGGGACGGCCGCGAACCCTGGTAGTCGAAGGCGTCACCGCCACCGAAGGAAGGCGGCGGCGCGAACCGCCCACCCGGCCCCGCCCCCGGACCGGCGCCGGGACCGGAACCCGGACCCCCAGGTCCACCCGGACCCCCATGCCCGCCAGGCCCACTCGGCCCGGACCCCGCCGTCCGCGGTGCCGCCGGCGTGTACGAGGTCGCCGTATTGGTCAGGAAGTTCCACCGGCACTCCTCGCAGAAGGGCGCGCCGCCCTCGCGGGGCGTGCGGCACTGCGGGCAGAGCTCCGGCTCGTGGTCGGGTACGGAGGACAGGTGCGGCGGGCGGCCGCCGGGCTGGGTGCCCTGGGGCGGCGGCGGAAAGCCGTAGCCGCCGCCGGGCGGGGGCGGCGGGGGCGGGGGCACGGCACCGGCCATGCGGTGACCGCAGACCTCGCACCAGTCGTCGGAACCCGACTGGTGTCCGTTCGGGCAGGTCGGCATGTCGGCGCTTCCCCCTCTCCTCAGGGTCCTGCAAGGAGTCGTGATCGGTAATCGGTCATTTCTTTACACGAACGGTCTTGGTGGACCGGGTTTCGAGAGTCATCTCATCCGCCTCCACGACCTTCGTCTTCAACCGCACAGTACCTGTCGTGGCATCGACGACGTCCACCACCTTCGCAAGCAGTTTCGCAGTATCCGTGTTTCCGGAAGCGCTTGCCAGCTGAACGGCTCTCCCCAGTTTGGCCGTTGCTCCATCCATATCACCCGCTTTGCGAAGGTCGAGCCCCTGCTGGATGGCCTGTGCCAGTTCCGCCTGCCCGGTGTAGTGGGCGACCTGGGGGTTGATCGACGTGGAGGCGACCATGTCGTCGGTCCAGACGGCCCGTACGAGACCCTGCGCGCCCAAGTTCTGCGGGCTGCCGTCGGGTTGCGGGACGACCAGGGAGACACGTGCCGCGAGCATCTCCTGGCCGAGGTGGGCGGCCGGGACCTCCACGCAGAGGTGGTAGTCGCGGGACTCGTCGCCCCAGGAGCCGGTGGGGTAGTCCCCGGAGCGCGGGTCCGCCTCGGTGCGGCGGTCGGTCAACTCCTCGACGGTCGGGGCGACTTGCTTGACGAACCGGATGGTCGTGCCGACCGGCGTCCACAGCCGCAGCGCGACGTCGGAGACCTCCTTGCCCATCGCCGTCTCCATCATCCGCGTGAAGTCGGCGGCGAGACCGGCCGGATCGGCGACGATGTCGGCGGTGCCGAGCAGGGCGGAGGCGATCCCTGTGACTTCTTTCACTTCCCAGTCCGTGCCCACTCCGCGCGCGTCACAGGTGAAGCGCCCGGCGCAGGAGTCGAGGGCGGCCTTCAGGTCCTGCGGCGACTCGTGTTCGTTGCGGCCGTCGGTGAGCAGGATGCCGTGCCGGATGGCGACATCGGCCGAGGACAGCAGACGGTCGGCGAGCCGCAGCCAGGTGCCGATCGCCGTACCGCCGCCCGCGCTGAGCCGTCGTAGGGCCTGCTTGGCCTGGGCGCGGGTGGTGGGGTCGGCGATCGCGAGGCGTCCGCCCCCCGGGTAGACCTCCTTGGCCACATGGGTGCCGCCGATCACCGCGAAGTGCACACCGTCGCGCAGGGTGTCGACGGCGGCGGCCGTGGCGTCGCGGGCGCCCCGCATCTTGGTCGGCGGGTAGTCCATCGACCCCGAGCAGTCGACCATGAGCGCCACGGCGGCCGAGGGGCCCTGACCGGCGGTGTAGAGGTGCGGGGCGGCGACCGCGCCGCCGATCGTGCCGCCGCCGGTCGCGGTGACGGTGACGATCGCGTTGACCTCGCGGCCGCCCTCGGGCAGGTACTCGTTCTGGTAGACGTCCACCGAGAACCGCGGCATGTTCGGCTTCGAGAAAATGGCCATGCCTGATCGCATCCCCCTTAGCGGTCCCGCCGTCGGCGGGTGATGAGTCAGTCCGGACCGGTCCCCTCCGATCCGCTGAGGTTTCCCCGTTTTTGTCGCCTCAGGCCGATCCTGCCCCCTGAGGCGCCGCCGGGAACGGCACGACGGCCACTGTTACGTTGTCGTGGCCCCCGCCGTCCAGGGCGTGCCCGACGAGCACGCGCGCGCTGTGCAGGGGACGTACGGCGGCGTCGAGGGGGATGACGCCGGCCATCTCCTCCGCCGCCTCGGCGTAGTTCCACAGGCCGTCGGTGCAGACGACGACCACACCGGCCCGGTCGGGCTTGAACGACGCGGTGTGCGGCTCCAGTTCGTAGGCGTCGGCGCCGAGCCAGCCGGTGATCGCGTGGGCGCGCTCGTCGGCGTACGCCTCGGCCTCGTTCATCAGGCCGGCGGCGACCATCTGCGCGGCCCAGGAGTCGTCCTCGGTGAGCCGGGCGGCGGGCGCCGAGCGGTCCGCCGGCACCCAGTAGGCGCGGCTGTCGCCGACCCAGCCGACGACGAGCAGGCCGGCGGTGACGACGGTGCCGACGAGGGTGCAGGCGGGGGCGTTCTGGTGGGGGGCGTGCTCGCGGGCGGTGGCCGGTTCCTCGGCGAGCGCGTTGACCGCGTGGGAGGCGGCGACGATCGCGTCGTGCATGGCCTGCTGCGGGTGGGTGCCCAGCGGCAGGGCGGCCAGCAGTGACTCGCTCGCGGCGCGGGAGGCGGCGAGGGAGGCGTCGTCGGGACGGGTCGCGGAGGAGACGCCGTCGCAGACGATGGCGACGCAGGCGGGGGAGCCGTCGGGCAGCGCGGTGGTGCCGAGGGCGAACGCGTCCTCGTTGCGGTGGTGGCGCAGACCGCGGTCGCTGACGGCGGCCGCGGGCCCCGACTCCTGCTCCATGTGGTCGCGTTCGCGGGGCTGGGCGTGTCCGCAGTTCTCGCAGTAGCCGTCTCCGTCGACCCGGCCCGCCCGGCAGGCCACGCACCGCTGCGCGGCCTCGGCCGCCGCGGCGGCCACCCGGGGGTCGGGGGCCTGGAGTGAGTACTCCTCGGGCTCGTGCGGCCGGTCGAACCGTACCTCGGCCGTCTGTGGAGCGGCCGGATCATCCGCCGGACACGGCGCCGAGGCGTTCATGGCGAGCGTCGGATGGTCGTCCGGGTGCTGCGGCACGGCGGACAGGTCGTATCCGCACGCACCGCAGAACCGGTCACCCGATTCGAGCGGCTCCGCGCAGCTCGGACACTTCGACAGGGCGGCCTGCCGGGGCATCTGCGACATCAACTACACCCACGTCCGGGGGCGGTAACGGTTGGCACGTTCCACCAGATCGATTCTCTCCTCACCGCCGGTCGCCAGCCGGGCGAGCGTGCGGTACGAGCGCTCCAGGCCGAAGCGGAGCCCCCGTTCGTCCAGGTCGCTGCCGAGCAGCGTCCGCCGGCCGGCGCCCTGGCCACCGGAGAGTATCCAGTCCAGCGCGCTGCCGAGGACTTCGGCGGCCAGCCGTTCGCGCCGGGTCGGGTCGAGACCGAACGCGTCCAGCGCCTCGACCTGTGCCGCGGCGGCGGTGAGGTCCTCCACAAAGGGTACGTCGGTGGCGGCGGCGGTCCGCTGCCGCAGCCGGGCCCGTACGGCGGCCACCCGGGCGGCCGTGTAGTGGATGGAGGACTCCGGCACCGACTCCAGGGTCACTACGGCGCCGCGACGGTCCCCGGCAGCGAGCTGCACGCGGGCGAGGCCGAACGCGGCGCTCACATAGCTGGGGTCGGTCGACCAGACCAGGCGGTAGTACTCGGCGGCGTTGTCCAGCTGGCCGAGGAGCTCCGCGCACAGGCCGAGGGCCAGCTTGGGGGCGGGTTCGCCGGGGAAGGCGTCGTAGATCGCGTCGAAGGCGAGCGCGGCGCCCTCGTGGTCCCCGGTGACCAGCGCGGCCACGCCCCGGTACCAGACCACCCGCCAGTCGTCGGGCCGTTCGTCCTCCAGCTCATCCAGGGACGCCAGCGCGGCACCGCGGTCCCCGCTCTCCAGCCGGGCCCGCACCAGCCGCAGCCGTGTCTCCACGGAGGGCGCCGGAACGGCGGCCAGGGCGGCGACCAACTCGCCCGGCGCGGAGGCGAGCAGCCCCGCCAGGAAACCGGCGTGGGGGTCCCCGGCGTCGACGTGCGGCACCGGAAGGGCGAGCGCGGCGGCCGGGGCGTCGACCGGCTTGACCAGGCTGGGGGCGACGGCGGCTGTCCCGACGCCCCTGCGGGAACCCCGGGCGCCCAGCACCGACACCTCGTCCTCCAGCCGGGGCACCAGCTCCGTGTCCGTCACCCGCGTCTCCGGTCCGAACAGCGGCGACAGGGCCGGCCGGGCCCGGCCCGTCTGCAGGGACACGACCTCCCGCAGCACGCCGGTCAGCTGCTCGGCCATCTCCTGGGCGGAGGCGAACCGGCGGGCCGGGTCGGGGTCGGTGGCGCGGACCAGCAGCCGGTAGAAGGACTCGTACTGCCGGAACACCTCGATGGAGTCGGGATCGGGCAGCGAGTCGGCGTAGACGGTGGTGTAGCCCTGGAAGTCGAAGGTGAGGACGGCGAGGGTGCGTCCGACCGTGTAGAGGTCGGAGGCGATGGACGGGCCGACCTCGGCGACCTCGGGCGCCTGGTAGCCGACCGTGCCGTAGATGGCGGACTCCTCGTCGTCCATCCGCCGCACCGCGCCCATGTCGATCAGCTTGAGCTGGTCCTCGGTCTGGATGGCGTTGTCGACCTTGAAGTCGCAGTACAGCAGATTGCGGCTGTGCAGATGGCCGAGCGCCTCCAGCGCCTCGATGCCGTACGCGCACGCCTGCTCCACCGGCAGCGGATCGCGGCGTCCGTCGGGTGTGCGGCGGGCGTTGGCGATCTCCTTCAGCGACTTGCCGCCGACGTACTCCATGACGATGTACCCGTCCAGCGAGCCGGTGCGCTGGTCGAGGTGCTCGACGAAGTTGTAGATCCGCACGATGTTGGCGTGCTCGATCTCCGCGAGGAAGCGCCGCTCGGAGATCGCTGCGGCCATGGCGTCCTGGTCGCCGGTGTCCAGCAGGCCCTTGAGCACCACCCACCGGTCGGAGACCGCCCGGTCCACGGCGAGGTAGATCCACCCGAGCCCGCCGTGCGCCAGGCACCCCACGACCTCGTACTGGCCGTGCACGACGTCACCGGCGCCGAGCTTGGGCACGAAGGAGTACGGGTGGCCGCACTTGGTGCAGAAGCCCTCCGTGCGCCCCGGCCGGTCGCCGCGCGAACGCCCCACCGGCGCCCCGCAGTCGGAGCGTGAACAGAACCGCTTGCGCTCGGGCACCTCGGGGTTGTCGAGCACCATCGCGCGCGGGTCGGGCCGCGGCACCTGCGGCACGGTGACCAGTCCGACGCCGAGCCGGGCCCGCCCGGAGGACCCGGCGGAGGAGCCGGAGCTGCGCACCGACACCGAGCGGCCGGTCGACCTGCCCGACAGCGACCGCGACAGGCGTCCCGACACCGAGCGCCGCGACCTCGACGACTGCGACGACGTGCGCGAGGAGCGGCCGGAGCGTGAACTGCCGCTGCCCGCCGAGCCCTTGCCGCCGCCGGTGATCCCGGTGGGCGGCGAGCCGACCAGGCCGTTCACCGAGACGACGGGGGCGAGACCGCAGGTGTCGCAGTACAGCTCGCCGCCGCCCATGTCCTCGTACGACCCCTCGCAGCCGGGTCGCTGGCATGACTGTCCTGCCTGGTTCATGACCTGACTACGCCCCCCTGTGATCGTGCGGCCCGCTGTACTGGCCCGGGACGCGCGGGGCGCCGAGCAGTTCGGCGGCGGCCTGCTGGTAGCGCAGGACGGCCTGTTCGGCGACGCGCAGGTCGCAGGGCGCGCTCCACAGCATGCGGCGGGCCGCGTCGTACCGCTCGACCAGCAGCGGGTCCTCCGCGAGGCCGTGCCGGGCGATCTTCGCCTTGTAGGCGTCGAGGCGGCCGCGCAGTTCCGCGCGGACCGCCAGCGGGGCGGTGACCGCGGTCAACGACTCGCGGGCGCGCAGCAGTTCGTCCTCGGCCTTCTCCTCCAGGGACTCCAGCAGCGGGGACAGCCGGTGCCACTGGGCGGATCTGCGGTACTCGGCGGCCGTCGCGAGCTGCTCCTGCAGCGCGGTCGGCGGGCCGCTGACCACCGGCACCTCCGTCGCGGCGATCTTCGCCAGCACCTCGCCGCGCGCGGTACGGGCCTCGGCGAGCGTGCGGTCCGCGCGGGAGAGCAGGTCACGCAGCTTGACCAGCCGCTGCTCGGCATCCTGACGGACCGTCAACACGGCGTCGATCTCCCGGCGTACGTCCTCCAGGGCGCGCGCCTCGCGGTCGTACACCGTGGTGTCGGGCCGGCCGCCGCCGGGGGCCGAACTGCCCGGTGCGGGCAGCCAGAAGGCGAGCGGGTCGGAGACCACCTGCTCACGCAGGCCGGTCAGGGTGCGGGTGATGCGCTCCAGGTCGTCGCCGGCCGGGTGTTCGCCGGGGCGGACGCCGACGGAGTGGGCGAGCCGGCGGGTGCGCTGGAGTTCGGCGGAGAGCAGGTCGATCCGCGCGGGCAGCGCCGACCAGACCGCGTCGGCGGCGACCACCATGTCCAGCGACGACGCGTACAGGTCGTTCATCCGGTCGACCAGCGTGGCCAGGGAGAAGCTCTGGCTGAGCCGGCCCGTGCCCGGCGCGGCGGGCCCGCCCGCGCCGTCCGCGACGGTGATGGCGTCGCCGCGCAGCAGCTCGGTGAGTTCCACGAGGTCCTCGCGGCTGGACCAGCGGCGGCGGGCGCGGATCTCCCGCGCGGAGCGCAACGCGTCCGTGTAGGCGTCGAAGTACGACCACAGCAGGGTGATCGACGCCTCGGCGGCCTGCCAGCGTTCCTGGGTGACGCCGGTCAGTTCGGCCCCTTCGAGGAGTCTGCGGCCCGCGTGGTCCTGGAGGGCCAGCAGCGAGGTCTCGATCGCCTCGTGTTCCTGGCCGAGCCGCGCCAGCGCACGGTCCACCTCGTCCCGGTCCATCACCGGCCCGGGGGGCCCCGTGACGCCCATCGATCACCTCTCGCTCGCCGTGGGTTGCCGTTCGGTCGCTGCTCGTCCTGCCCGGTTACTTCCTGACGCTCTGTCAGCTCGTGCGCAGATATCGGGGCGCCGGCGGCCTCGACGCCGTCGCATCCTTACCCAGTGTCGCCGACAACCACGTGTCGTACGACGCCTGCCAGCCGCTCGCGCGGTACCGCACGAGGATCTGATTGACCCGGCGTACCAGATCGTCGGCGTCCTTCTTCATCGCCACGCCGTAGTACTCGGCCGTGAACGGGGCGCCCTTGAGCTCCACCGTCGGATCCTGCGCGGCCTGGCTGGCGGCGAGTGCGCCGTCGGTGACCACCGCGTCGGCCTCGCCGAGCTGGAGGCGGACCAGGCAGTCCAGCTGGTTGGGCACGGTCAGGGAGATGTCCGTGTCGGCGGGCAGCCGTCCCGCCTCCCGGTCGCCCTTCAGCTTGGCGTACGCCGTCGAACCGGCCGCCGTGCACACCTTCTTGCCCGCCAGCGTGCCGTCGTAGCCGGTGATCTCGGAGGACTTGGGGGCGAGGACCTGCTGCCCGGTCCTGAAGTAGGGCGCGGAGAACGCGACGTCCTTCAGCCGGTCGCAGGCGATCGTCATGGTGCGCACCACCATGTCGACCCGGCCCTCCTGGATCGCCGGGATGCGCTGGTTGGTCGGTATCGCCTTGAACTGGACCGCGTTCGGGTCGCCGAGGATGTCCTGGGCGATCCGGCGCACCAGGTCGATGTCGAAGCCCTCCAGTTCGGCGCCCGCGTTGTTGGGGTCGCGGTAGCCCCAGCGGTAGCTGTTCTGGTCGACGCCGACGACCAGTTTGCGCTTCTCGCCCGGACGGCTCTTGATGGCCTCGATGGCCGGCCCGTCCACGCCCGCCGGGGCGAGGGTCTGCTGCTCCGGTGCCGTGCACGTCGTGTCGGCGGCCGGGGTGCCGGTGCCGACGCCCCGGTTGCCCACACCGGTACTGCCGTCGCCGTGGGAACGCACCACCGGCAGCAGGAGCACCAGGGCCAGCGCGAGGGCGCACACGGCCGCCATGGCGGCCACCCCGCCCCAGCCCTTCAGCCCGGCCCGTACCCGTCGCGCGCGCATCGTCACCACGCCCCCTCTCACCGGTACTCCGACAGCCTGCGGCCGATCCCGAGGACGGCGCCCGCCGCGCCCAGGACGGCGAGGACGGCGGTGCCCACCGGCAGCCCGGCCATCGCGTCCAGGCCGTCGCCGGCCGCCCGCCGGAACTCGCTCTGCTCATGGTCGAGCGCCTTGGCCAGGTTGGCGTCGACGCTGTCGAAGCACTCGCCGGTGGCGCCCTTGCCGCCGATCACCAGGGCCAGCGCCTGCTGGTAGTTGCCGTTGTCGTCCTGGGCGCGGGCGGCGGTGTGGCGCTTGCGCCACTCCGCCATGTTGCCCTCGGCCGCCGCGACCGGTTCGCGGCCCGCCCGGTCGTCGGCGATCCGCGCGGCCTCGGCGAGGCCCTTGCCGAGCAGGCCCATGTCCGTGGTGAAGCCGCTGTCGTAGCGGTCGACGGTCCGCTCGCCCTGCTTGACCGTCTCCGCGCCGCGGGCCACCAGGGTCAGGTTCTCGTTGCCGCGGGCCTTCAGGGAGGCGATCCGGGCGTCGTGCAGGACGTTCAGCGAGCGGACGCCGTGCTCGTAGGAGTCGTTCAGGCCCGCGCGGGCGACACCGTGGCCGACGACCAGCCACAGCAGCACCACCGTGGTCGCCGCCGTCGCCGCCACCAGGCCGTGGTTGAGGATCCGGTTGGTGCGGCGGTAGCTGCGGTGCTGGGCCCAGGCGAGCGCGGCCAGGGCGAGCACCCCGAGCGCGATCGCCGCCCAGGGGTACGGGGTCGCGTCCGCGTAGTCGTCCTGGAGGCGCTGGTTCTCCTTCTTGTAGAGGTCCTCGGCCGCCGGGAGCATCTCCTGCTGCATCTTCTCGTTCGCGTACCGCAGATACGCGCCGCCGACCGGGAAGCCCTGGCGGTTGTAGGTGCGGGCGCGCTCGACCAGGCCCTTGTACTCGGGCAGCAGGGTGTTCAGCCTGGTGATGGCGGCGGCGGAGGCGGAGCCCGGCTCGGAGTTGTTCGCCGCGGTGACGAGCCCCGCCGCGGCGGTGTCGATGTCCCGCTCGTACCGCTCGCGGGTCTCGGCCGTCTCCTGGCCGCCGGCCAGGAAGCCGCTGGAGGCGGCCGTGTTGGCGTCCGCGAGGGAGCGGTAGATGTCGGCGGCGGCCGAGCTGAGCGGCTGGCTGCGGTGCAGCACCGCGTCGGCGGCGGTCGCCCGCGACGCCGTCTGCCAGGCGGTGACCGCGCCGAACGCGATGACGAGCAGGGCGAGTACGGCGCCGATGGCGCGCAGCCGGCCGGGCTCGGTGACGGCGGCCACGCGCAGCCGGTCCACACCCTCGGCGAGGGCCGTACGGCGGGGCGGCGCGGGCGTGTTCACGACGGCGGGGCGATGGGGGGAACCGGGCTGCGGGGGCACCGCCGGCATCGTGGGCGCGCCGGAACCCGGCGGTGCCGCGCTGCTCTTCGGCAGGTTCATCCCGTCCGACCTCCCCCATGGTCATCCCTCGCCGCAAGTATCCCCGCCGGGACTGACATCCGCACCGGCCTTGCCTGGATCTTGATCGGATCGCAGCGCGGTCACCGGGGAACACGTCCCGGGAACCTGTTCGGTTCCGGCGCGGGGCGGCTGTGGCGCCGGCACAACCGCCCGCCGGTTGCAGATCCGGCCCGAGACCGCGGGCGGCCACGCGGGAGCGCGAGTGTGCTGAAGCGTTCCGCTACTTCACGGTGCTCGGCGGAGTCAGCGGGGCCGCCGCGCGGGACTCCGGGGAGAGGGCGTTGGAGTAGGCGGACGGGGCCGCGATCGAGGCTGTCGGGTCGGGGGCCGCATCCTCCTCCACCGGATCCTCGGCGGGGGCGGCGAGGCGGATGCCGGCCGCGTCCAGGGCCTGCTTCAGGCGCCAGCGCAGTTCGCGCTCCACCGACACGGCCTTGCCCGGCATGGTCTTCGCGGAGACGTGCATCACCATCGCGTCCGGCTGCACGCTGTCCAGGCCGAGCACCTCCACCGGGCCCCACAGCAGCTCGTTCCACGGCTCGTCCTGCGCCATGGTCCGGCCGGCCGCCGTGAGGACCTCCTTCGCCCGGGTCAGGTCCTCCTCGGGGCGCAGGGTGACCTCCACATGGGCCGTGGACCAGCCCTGCGACATGTTGCCGATGCGCTTGACCTCGCCGTTGCGGACGTACCAGATCGCCCCGTTGTCGCCGCGCAGCTTGGTCACCCGCAGCCCGACCTCGATGACCTCGCCGGACGCCACGCCCGCGTCGATCGTGTCACCGACGCCGTACTGGTCCTCCAGGATCATGAACACGCCGGACAGGAAGTCCGTGACCAGGTTCCGCGCGCCGAAACCGATCGCCACGCCCGCGACACCCGCGGACGCCAGCAGCGGGGCCAGATTGATCTCGAAGGTGGACAGCACCATCAGGGCGGCCGTGCCCAGGATGAGGAAGCTCGCCACCGAGCGCAGCACCGAGCCGATGGCCTGCGAGCGCTGCCGCCGGCGCTCCGCGTTCACCAGCAGTCCGCCCAGCGCCGTGCCGTCCATCGTCTGGACCGTGCGGTTCATGCGGTCTATCAGCTTGGTGATCGCGCGCCGCACCACGACCCTGAGCACCGCCGCTATGACCAGGATCAGCAGCACCCGCAGCCCGATCGCCAGCCATGTCGACCAGTTCTCCTCGACCCAGCCGGCGGCGTTGGTCGCGCTCTCCTGGGCGTCCTGGAGCGTGGGCACCACCACGGCCGGCGTCTCCGAGGGGGACGGTGACGGCGAGGGGTCGGCGGCCGACAGGGCGGCGGACAAGGACACGGCGGGTACCTCCAGGTGCATCGGTCTGCCCCGGCGGCACCAAGGTCACGATCACCAAGGTCACGAAAAGATCACCGTACGGGCAGGAGGAACACACTAACGGGGCATTGTGTGTGCCTCCGCCGGACGCGGGGTGCGCGGATCGTGCTCACCTGCGCTTGAACCCACCACCATCCGGGGGATGCATCAGATGTGGTCGAAAACACTCCCAGCCCGTTACCGGGACATGGTGGCGCGTTCACCAGGCATGAGGGGAGACTGACTGCAGATCGTCCCGGCGCGAGCCACGCGCCGCCGACGCCCAAGGAGGCATCCGTGCCGCATGTCCTGGTCCTCAACGCGTCGTACGAGCCGCTCGGCGTCGTACCGCTCCGCCGCGCGCTCGTCCTCGTCCTCGAGAACAAGGCCGTATGCCTCGAGGAGTCCGGCGCCTTTCTGCACAGCGCGACCGTCACAGTCCCCGCACCAAGCGTGGTCCGGCTCAAGCGATTCGTCCGGGTTCCCTATCGGGGGCCCGTTCCTCTTACCCGCCGTGCGCTCTTCGCGCGCGACGGCGGCCGGTGCATGTACTGCGGTGGCGTCGCAACCAGCGTCGACCACGTCATCCCGCGCAGCCGCGGGGGCAAGCACGTCTGGGACAACGTGGTGGCCTCGTGCCGCCGCTGCAACCACGTGAAGGCCGACCGCCACCTCGGCGAGATCGGCTGGCGGCTGCGCCACAAACCCGCTCCGCCCACCGGTCTGGCCTGGCGCATCATCGGCACCGGCCATCGGGACCCGCGCTGGCTGCCCTACCTCCAGCCGTACGGCGCGGACGACGCCCTGGCCCGGATCGACGGCATCTCAGCCTGAGATCCGGGCCTTCGTGCAGTCGGCCGGACCCACCCGGCCGACCCGTCCCGACCTGGGGGACCCCCGTACCCCCGGGTCGGACGAGCTGTCGTAGCGCCCGTTGCGCGGAAGCTCGGGCGACAGTCCCGTAGGGCGCGCACGGCGCTCGTACGAGGCGCGCGCGGCGCTCAGACGTAGCGCAGTTCCGCCGGTTGCACCGAGCGGCGCAGCAGTGGCAGGGAGGTCGCCGTGGCCAGGAGGCAGCCGGCGTAGACGGCCAGCGGGACCAGCAGGGCCGCGTACGGTGCACCCGTGAGGCCCTCCTGTGAGGGGAGCGTGGCATAGCCGACGCCGATCGCCATGCCGCCCGCGCCCGCCAGCAGCACGGCCGGGGCCAGGGGCAGCGCCGTCTCCAGGAGCAGGGCGCGGCCCAGGACCGCCCGCGGCACCCCGGCGGCGACCTGCGCGGCCAGCCCGCGGCGGCGCGTGGCCAGGGACTCGGCGGTGCCCACGGCCAGGCCGGAGAGGGCGATCACCAGGGCGACCAGGACGGCGGCGGCCGTCAGGTCCAGGCCGGTCGTGTAGAACTCCGCGTCGGCCGCGAACTGCCATTCGCGGTCCGAGCGGTTCAGATCGGCGAGCATCACCTGGCGGATGCCGACGAAGCCGGTACCGACCAGCGTCACCAGGAGCACGGCCGCATGGGTGCGGGCCACCGCCCACGGGTCGTCCCGCAGCCGCTCCGCCGCGATCAGCGTCGCCGCCGACCGGGCCCGCGGCGCCAGCAGCCGCCCGGTCAGCCGGGACGCCGCCCCGGCCAGCCACACGGTGCCCGCGCCGACCGCGAGTACCAGGCCGACCACCGCCAGCGGCAGCCCCCGGTCCGTGCCGCCCGAAGCGTTCCCCACGGCCACCAGCGCCAGTACGAGGACGACCAGCACCGCACCCGTGAACACCAGCGCCGGCCCCCGTCCGCTGCTCGGCCGCACCCGGCGTACCCAGCCCAGCGGTGAGGCCACCACTCGGCGCAGCGCCAGCGCGCCCGTCACCGCGCCCAGCACCGGGACCGCCAGGGCGACCACGGCCGTTCCCACCCAGGCGAGCAGGGGCGCCCCCGGCCACACGACGAGCAGCACCGAGACCGCCGCCAGCGCCGCGACCAGCGAGCCCAGCAGACACGCCAGCCCCGTCTCCAGCGCGGCGATCCGGCGCACCTGGGCCGGGGTCGCACCGGCCAGCCGCAGCCCGGCCAGCCGCCGGTCGCGGTGCACGGCGCCGATCCGGGCGCACTGGCCGAGGAAGCCCAGCACCGGCACCAGCAGAAGCAGCAGTGCGCCGATCACCCCGGACCGCTCACCGGGGTTGTCCAGCAGACCGTGGGCGTACGGCACGCTGTACTGCCCGCGCAGCGACGCCAGCGCCACGGCGGCCGTCACGAACCCGGCGGCCAGCGCCGCCCCGGCCGCCGTGAGCCCGACCCGCCACCACTCCCGTCGGCCGGAACCCCGGGTGAGCTGCCAGGCGAGCCGCAGATCGGCGGCGAGCCCACCGAAACCCGTGCGCCCGCCACCGGAACCCGCGTGCCCGCCACCGGGACCCGTCCCGCTCACGCGGCCACCCCCGTCGCCGTCACGACGCCGTCGTGCAGCCGCACCTCGCGGTCCGCGTACGCCGCCACCTGGGCGTCATGGGTGATCAGCAGCACCGAGGTGGCGGACTCGCGGGCCGTGTGGACCAGAGCCGTCATCACCTGCTCGGTCGCCAGGGAGTCCAGCGCGCCCGTCGGCTCGTCCGCGAACACCACCTTCGGGCCGGTGACCAGCGCCCGCGCCAGCGCCACCCGCTGGGCCTGGCCGCCGCTCATCTCGCCCGGCCGCAGCTCCTGCTGCCCGCGCACCCCGAACCGCTCCAGCCACTCCCCGGCCCGCTGCCGCGCCGCCCCGCGCTCGGTGCCGGCCAGCAGCAGCGGCAGCGCCACGTTGTCCAGCGCGGTCAGCTCCGGGATCAGCTGCCCGAACTGGAACACCACTCCGAAGTCGGTGCGCCGCAGCTCGCTCAGCCGCTTCTCGGGCAGCTGGTCCAGCCGCTCGCCCGCGTACGCCACGGAGCCCTCGTCGGGCCGGACGATCCCGGCGAGGCAGTGCAGCAGCGTGGACTTTCCGCTGCCGCTGGTCCCGCTGACCGCGAGGATCTCCCCGGCCCCCAGCTCCAGCGAGGCCCCGCGCAGGGCCCGCGTCCTCCCGTGCGCCTTGGTCAGCCCCCGCGCCGCCAGCAGCGGCACGCCCTTCCCGTCAGCGCCCTCGGCGGCCCGGGCTTTTGCCGCGGTGCCGTTCTCTCCCACGGCGTCCGTCATGTCGTACCCCCGTTGTGGTTCGTTTCGCGGTGGTTCATGTCGCGTCGACCTCCGCGGTCAAGGTGGTGAGCCGGGCCGCCGTGGTGTTCATCCAGCGGAGGTCGGCGTCGAGGTGGTTGAGGGCGTAGTCCGCCGACAGTACGGTCGCCAGATCGGCGCCGGGGCCCGTCTTGACGGCCGTCAGCTCCCGCATCCGCGCCATGTGCGCGGCGCGCTGCGCCCGGAGGTAGGCGGCCGGGTCGCCGCCGGACAGGATCGAGACCACGACCTTGGCGAAGATCTCGTTGGCGACGAACGGCGCCGGCGGCGCGACGTCCTCGGCCCACTCGGTCAGTTCCCGCGTCCCGCGCTCCGTCGACCGGTACCGGGTGCGCTCCGGGCCCCCGTCCGAGTCCGTGCCCTCGACCTCGGCGAGGCCGTCACGGACCAGCCGCTGCAAGGTCGTGTACACCTGCCCGTAGGCCAGTGGCCGGGCCTGCGGGAATCGTTCGTCGTGGCGTCGCTTGAGGTCGTAGCCGTGGCTCGGCCCCGCGGCGAGCAGCCCCAACAGGATGTGACGGGTGCTCATGCCCAGCATTATGCACCCGCTACATGTACTGAGTGAATAGTCCCCGGAGGAGGTGCCGGGGGGAGAAGCCGGGGGATGTCGGGGGGAGGTGAAGGTCAAGAACGGGCAGAATGTGACAAGTGGCATGTAGTTGCGATCCGTGCGTCTGTCGCCGCGCCCGCTGGGTAGGGCTGCGGTAATCCCGCAACGGCCCGACGAGGAGGACATCGTGATCGCACCCGCCCACCCCCCGCTCCCGCGCCACTCCAAACGCCCGGCGGACCTGCCCGCCCAGCGCGCGGCGGACCTGCCCGCCCAGCGCGCGGCGGCCGCCGAGTACACCGAGGAACCCCAACCGTGCGCGTTCAGCGCGGAACGCTCCTGCGCCGAACCCCCGCTCACCAGCGAACCCCCGCTGCCCGACGCCGAGCCCCTCACCAGCGAACCGCCGCTCGCCGCCGACGCACATACCACGAGGCCCTAGATGACGACGCCCGGGCCGGACCCGGCCACCGCCGCGGGAAACCTCCCCGAGGAGCTCACCCGCCTCGCCGGCCTGCACGGAGTCGCCACCTCCTACCGCCCCTCCCCGGACCGCACGGTCACCGCCTCCGGCGCCGCCGTCACCCGCGCCCTGGCCGCCCTCGGCGTCGACGCGAGCACCCCGGCCGCCGTACGCGAGGCACTCGCCCGGCGCGAGCGGGAGCTGGGCGAACGGCTGCTGCCGCCCACCGTGGTGGTCTGGAACGGCTCCACCCGCCCGCCCCGGACCCTCGCCGACCTGCCCGAGGGCACCCGCCTCCACGTCACCACGGAAACGGGCGAGACCCACACACCCCTGGACGCCCCGGCCCCCCTCGCCCAGCTCCCGCCCGGCGTCCACACCCTGACCGCCACCGCCCCCGACGGCCGCGCCGCCCGCGCCCACCTGGTCGTCGCCCCGCCCCGCCTGCCCACGCCGCCCGGACGCACGTACGGACTTCTCGTCCAGCTCTACTCCCTCCTGTCCACCCGCTCCTGGGGCATGGGCGACCTCGCCGACCTGGCCGAACTCACCGGCTGGGCCGGCCGCGCGCTCGGCGCCGGATTCGTCCAGGTCAACCCACTGCACGCGGCCGTACCCGGCACCCCCACCGACCCCTCCCCCTACCGGCCCTCCTCCCGCCGCTTCCCCGACCCCGTGCACCTGCGCGTCGAGGACCTCCCCGAGTACGCCTACCTCGAGGACCACGACCGCGTCCGCAGCCTGCGCGAACAGGCGGCCCGGCTGCGCGCGTCCGTCCTGGAGAAGGGCGCGCTGATCGACCGTGACGCGGTCTGGGCCCTGAAACAGGAAGCCCTCGAACTCCTCTCCGCCGTCCCCCTCGGCCCCGGACGGCGCGCCGCCTACTGCGACTTCCTCGCGGAGCAGGGCGATGCCCTGGAGGACCACGCCACCTGGTGCGCCCTCGCCGAGGTCCACGGCTCCGACTGGAGCCGCTGGCCGGCGGGCCTGCGCGACCCCCGGTCCGCCGAAACCACCCGCGCACGCGCCGAGTTGATGGACCGCATCGACTTCCACTCCCGCCTCGCCTGGCTCACCGACACCCAGCTCGTCGCCGCCCAGCACACCGCACGCGAGGCCGGCATGCCGATCGGCGTCGTCCACGACCTCGCCGTCGGCGTCCATCCCACCGGCGCCGACGCCTGGGCCCAGCAGGAGTACCTCGCCCCCGGCATGTCCATCGGCGCACCCCCCGACGCCTTCAACGCCCGCGGCCAGGACTGGGGCCTGCCGCCCTGGCGCCCCGACCGCCTCGCCGAGTCCGGCTACGCCCCGTACCGACGGCTGCTGCGCGCCCTCTTCCGCTCCGCCGGCGCCCTGCGCATCGACCACGTCATGGGCCTGTTCCGGCTCTGGTGGGTCCCCCAGGGCGAAGCACCCACCGAGGGCACCTACGTCCGCTACGACGCCGACGCCATGCTCGCCGTCCTCGTACTGGAGGCGTCGCGGGCCGGCGCCGCGGTGATCGGCGAGGACCTCGGCACCGTCGAACCGGGCGTGCGTGAGGCACTGCGCGAACGCGGGGTGCTCGGCACCTCCGTGCTGTGGTTCGAGCGCGACTGGGAGGGCGACGGCAGCCCGCTGCCGCCCGACCGCTGGCGCGCCGACTGCCTGGCCACCGCCACCACCCACGACCTGCCGCCCACCGCCGCCCGTCTCACCGGCGAGCACGTCGACCTGCGCGACCGCCTCGGCCTGCTGACCCGCCCACTGGACGAGGAACGCGCGGCCGACTCCGCCGACACGGGGGAGTGGCTGGAGTTCCTCGCCCGCCTCGGCCTGCTCCACGGCACCGGCGGAGGCGGCGACCACGCCTCCGAGGAGGCCGGGATCCAGGCCGTCCACCGCTTCCTGTGCGCCACCCCGGCCCGCATGATCGGCGTCTGGCTCCCCGACGGCGTCGGCGACCGCCGCCCGCAGAACCTCCCCGGCACCTGGGACCAGTATCCGAACTGGCGCCTGCCGATCGCGGACGCGCGGGGGCGTCCGGTGACGCTGGAGGAGCTGGCCGGGTCGGCGAGACTGCGGGCGCTGGTGGACGTGGTGCGGCGACCGCCACCGGCACCGGGCCACTCATAAGGCACCCCGGGCGCGCCCGCCTCCCCGCCGTTCGCTACCTTTGGCACCGTGGACAAGAAGAACGCCCTGCGCGCCGGCGCCCTGGCCGCCGGTACGACGCTGATGATGCTGCTCATGTCGTCCCCCGCGCTCGCAGTCACCCGCGACGACGGCGACGACCCCGGCCCGGGCCTGAGCGTCATCGAGACGCTGGGTCTGTTCGTCGTGGCCCCGATCGCGCTGTTCGCGGTCATCGCGGGTCTGGTGATGGTCCTGGACCGGTCGCAGAAGAAGCACGACACCACCAGCACAAACATCACCACCAAGGCCGACGCGACGGCCTGACGCCTTCCGCGGGCTCCCGGACACGCCTCAGGGCGCCGTCCCCGTCACCGTACGACGCTGTGTGCGTACGGTGACGGGGACGGCGCCCTTGGCGTTTCACGGCCGGTTCGCGACCAGTTCACGACCGGTGTCGTACGACTGGTGTTCTACGGGTTCGGCGCCGTCAGGTAGCGCTGGAGGGTGGGCGCCAGCCAGGCCAGCAGCTCCTCGCGGGACAGCTCGACCGCCGGCGGGAAGCGCAGCACGTACCGGGTGAGCGCCAGGCCCAGCAGCTGGGCCGAACAGAGCGCGGCACGGACCGGGATCTGCTCGGGGTCCGGGCACGCCGTGCGCACGACGGGCAGGAGCTGCTCGCGGAAGACGGCCTGCATCCGCTCGGCCCCGGCCTCGTTGGTGACCCCGACCCTCAGCAGGGCGGTGAGCACCTCGTTCTCCTCCCACATGTCCAGGAAGTGGCCGACCAGCGCCCACCCCACCTCCTCGCGCGGGAGCGGGGCGAGGTCCGGCAGCTTGAGGTCGACGGCGATGGCGGCCGCGAAGAGGCCCTCCTTGCTGCCGTAGTAGCGCATCACCATCGAGGGGTCGATGCGTGCGTCCCGGGCGATGGCCCGGATGGTGGCCCGCTCGTAGCCGTCGGTGGCGAAGCGCTCGCGGGCGGCGTCGAGGATCGCGGTGCGGGTGGCGTCGGAGCGGCGTTTGGCGTCGGTCATGCCGACGAGCGTAGGTCAACACTTGTTTGCCAACAAGTGTTGACCCGGTCGCCGATGCCGCCCTATGGTTGCCAACAAGCGTTGACCAACAGGTGTTGACCAACAAGCGTTGGCATCAGCAGGCCAAGATGGAGGCCAAGATGAACGAGACCCTCGGCACCGGCACCGGCACTGGCACCACCCCCTCCGCGCACCCCGTGATCGTCGTCGGCTCCGGCCCCACCGGCCTCCTCCTCGCCGGCGACCTCGCCGCCGCCGGGGTCCCGGTCACCGTCCTCGAAAAGCGCCCCCACGGCATCAGCAACCTCTCCCGCGCCTTCGGCGTACACGCCCGCACCCTGGAACAGCTCGACGCCCGCGGCCTGGCCGACGACCTGCTCGCCACCGGCGACACCATCACCGAGCTGCGCCTCTTCCGCCGCCTCTCCCTCGACCTGGGCACGCTGCCGTCCCGCTTCCCCTTCCTGCTCATCACCCCGCAGTACGAGGTCGAGCGCCTCCTGGAGCGGCGGGCACGGGAGCTGGGTGTCGACTTCGCCCACGAGAGCGAGGTCATCGGCCTGCGGCAGGACGACAACGGCGTCGACCTCGACGTACGCGGCCCGGACGGAACGGTGGTCACCCGCCGCGCCGCCTACGTCGTCGGCACGGACGGCAGCCGCAGCGCCGTACGCCGGGCGATCGGCGTGTCCTTCCCCGGCGTGGCCGTCATCAAGTCCCTGTTCCTGGCCGACGTCCGCCTCGCCCAGCAGCCGGAAGGCGTCCTCACCGTCAACGGCGCGGGCGACGCCTTCGCGATGATCGCCTCCTTCGGCGACGGCTGGTACCGGGTCATGGGCTGGAACCGCCGTCACGAGGTCTCCGACGACGCCCCGCTCGACCTCGACGAGATCAAGGAGGTCACCCGCCGCGCCCTCGGCACCGACTACGGCATGCACGACCCGCGCTGGCTCTCCCGCTTCCACAGCGACGAACGGCAGGCGCCGCAGTACCGGGTCGGGCGGGTCTTCCTCGCCGGCGACGCCGCGCACATCCACTCCCCGGCCGGCGGGCAGGGCATGAACACGGGCCTGCAGGACGCGGCCAACCTCGGCTGGAAGCTCGCCGCGGTCGTCAAGGGCCGGTCGCCCGAGAGCCTGCTCGACACCTACCAGGCCGAGCGCCACCCGGTCGGCAGGGCGGTGCTGCGCAGCAGTGGCGGTCTGGTCCGGCTGGCCCGGGCACAGAGCCCGGTGCTGCGCGCCCTGCGCGGTCTCGTCTCGGCCTTCGTCAACATCACCCGCCCGGCCCGGGCGAAGGCCCTGGGGCAGATCTCCGGCATCGCCTACCGCTACGCCGCCCCGCGTGGCGCACACCGCCTCACCGGCACCCGCGTCCCCGATGTCGCCCTCGCCGACGGCCGCCTCTACGAGGCCCTGCGCGGCGGCCGCTTCGTACTGATCACCCCTCGGGCGAACGGGCACGCCGACACGGCCGCCCGCAAGGACCGGCTGACCGTGCAGCACTGGGCGGGCGACCGCCGTACGACCCTCCTGGTCCGCCCCGACGGCTACGTCGCCTGGGCCTCGGACACCGCCACCCCGGCCGACACGGAGGCCGCCCTCGCGACGCACCTCGGCTGAGCCCGCGGCGCGCGGCGGCCCTAGTGCTCGGCCCGCCCCGTCCCCTCCAGCAACGCCCGCAGCAGGTCGGCCAGTTGGCCGGCCTGTTCGGCGTTCAGGGCCGAGGACAGTGCCTCCGTCTGGACGGCGAGCCCGGCGCCGACGGCCCGTTCGACCAGCTCCAGCCCCTGCTCGGTGAGCGTGACCTGCAGTCCACGCCGGTCGTGCGGGTCGGGGGAGCGGCGCAGCAGGCCGGCCCGCTCCAGCTTGTCGAGGCGGCCGGTCATGCCGCCCGTGGTCAGCATGAGCGTCGCGGACAGCTCGCGGGGCGAGAGGGTGTACGGCTCGCCGGAGCGGCGCAGGGTGGCCAGCACGTCGAACTCGCCGCGGGAGAGGCCGAGGGCCGCGTACGCCTTCTCCATCCGGTCGCCCATCGTGCGCGACAGCCGGAAGATCCTGCCGAAGACCTCCATGGCGGCGGTGTCGAGGTCCGGCCGGACCACCGCCCACTGGTCGATGATCGCGTCGACGGCGTCCCTGGGCTGTGCACTCATGGGCCGAGTATCCGCCGGGCGACCGATCACCCGCAAGAAAGTAGCTTGACGGAAAGTTGCTTAGCGCTAAGCTACTTTCCGTCAAGCTACCTAGGGGGTCCGGCCGCCGCCATGAACCGATCCGCCACCATCCTGCTCACCGCCCTCGCCCCCGTCTCCTGGGGCACCACCTACGCCGTCACCACCGAGTTCCTGCCGCCCGACCGCCCCCTCTTCACCGGCCTGCTGCGCGCCCTCCCCGCCGGCCTCCTGCTGCTCACCCTCGCCCGCGTGCTGCCGCGCGGCTCCTGGTGGGGCAAGGCGGCGGTGCTCGGCGCGCTCAACATCGGCGCGTTCTTCCCCCTCCTCTTCCTGTCGGCGTACCGCCTGCCCGGCGGCATGGCGGCGGTCGTCGGCTCGGTGGGTCCGCTCTTCGTGGTCGGCCTCTCGGCCCTCCTGCTGGGCCACCGTCCCACCGCCCGCACCCTGCTCACCGGCATTGTCGCCGCCTTTGGCGTCAGCCTGGTCGTCCTGAAGGCGACCGGCACGCTGGACACCCTCGGCGTGCTCGCGGCCCTCGCCTCCACCGCCTCCATGTCCACCGGCACGGTCCTCACCAAGAGGTGGGGCCGCCCCGAGGGCGTCGGCCCCCTCGCCCTCACCGCCTGGCAGCTCACCGCCGGCGGCCTGCTCATCGCCCCCGTCGCCCTGCTCGCAGAAGGCGCCCCACCCGCCCTCAACGCCCCCGCCATCGGCGGCTACCTCTACCTCGCCCTCGCCAATACGGCCGTCTCCTACTGGCTCTGGTTCCGCGGCATCGGCCGCCTCACCGCCACCCAGGTCACCTTCCTCGGCCCCCTCTCCCCCCTGACCGCCGCCCTCCTCGGCTGGGCCGCCCTCGACCAGTCCCTCACCCCGCTCCAACTGGCCGGCATGACCCTGGCCTTCGGCGCGACGGTGGCGGGCCAGCTCCGCCCGGGCACCCCGCCCCACCGGGGCAGCGCCCAGAAGACCACGACGGCCCCCAGGGTGACGGCCGCCGCCCTACGACGCTGATCCCCCGCCGCTCAGGCCGTCAGCGACTCGATTGCCGCCGCGACCGTCCGACGCAGCCGCTCCGCGTCCGCCCCCGCGCGGGAGCGCAGGTTGACGCCGTGGGCCAGGAGGGCCAGGACGTCGGCCGGAGAGTCGGGGTCGCCGTCTCCCCGCAGATCCCCGACGAGTCCCTCTCCCTCGCCGAGAAGCACGCCCTGACCTTCGACGTCCTCAGCGACCTCGGCTGCGACACCGCCAAGCAGTACGGCCTACGTCATCGACCCCACCGGCACCATCCGCCGGGCCTTCACCTGTTTCTTGCGAGGAGGCCCCGGCGTTCATGCCGGGGAGGAATCGCATCCGGGTGTCGCGACGCGGAGTGTCGCCGCATCCGGTTCAGGGGGCGGAGCGCCCGTACCGCTGTCGGTATCGCGGAGGTGATGTGAACGCGTGTGCCTGTAGTCGCTGGTGGGGGTGGTGGCTGCGGGATCGGGGTGCGTTTGTGCGGCTGTCGTACGTATGGTCCTTCGCGGGGTTCGGGACGGCACGGTGTCCCGGCCGGGGAGCGTGAGGGGGCGAGATGGCGCAGGTGACGGCCGCTGCGGAGGCCGGGCATGCCCGGTACACGTACCGGCTGCGCGTGTCGTCCGCCGCCCGCACCGCACTGGCGGCGGAGTGGGAACGATGCCGCTGGGTGTGGAACGAATGCGTCGCCAAGTCCCGGGCCGTCCACCTGCACAACAAGGCCACCGGCGAGAAGACCACGTGCGGCCCGGCTCGGCTCGACGGGATGCTGACCGAGGCCCGTGCCCGTACGCCGTGGCTGCGTGAGGGCTCGTCGGTGGTCCAGCAGCAGGTCATCCGCGACTTCGGCCGCTCCCGCGCCAAGGCGCACAAGGACATCGAAGCGCGCCTGCCCATGGCGCGCCGGGCGGGGATGCCCAGGTACAAGAAGAAGCGCGAGGCGCTGCCGACCCTCAACTACACGCGGCGCGGGTTCCGGTTGAAGGACGGGCGGCTGCATCTGGCGGGCGGCATCGTCGCAGGCGTGGTGTGGTCGCGGGAACTGCCCACCGGGCCGTCCTCGGTGCGTGTGTACCAGGACAGCCTCGGCCACTGGTACGGCTCGTTCGTCGTGCCCGCCCAGGTCCAGCCGCTGTCGGAGACCGGCCGTGTGCTCGGCGTCGACTGGGGCGTGAAGGAGACCGCGACCACCACCTCCGACGCGCACGACCTGCCGCATCCCGGGCACGGCAGGAAGGCGAAGGCGCAGCTGACCCGGTACGACCGCATGATGGCCCGCCGCAGGCCGGCGAAGGGCCAGCCCGCCTCGAAGGGCTACCGCGAGGCGAGGAGACTGCGGGCGAAGGCGCACAAGAAGGTCGCCAGGCAGCGTGAGGACACCGGCCGCAAGTGGGCCAAGAAGGTCGTCCGAGACCACGACGCCATCGCCGTCGAGGACTTCCGCCCGAAATTCCTGGCCAAAACGACCATGGCCCGCAAGGCCGCCGACGCCGCCATCGACGCCACCAAGAAGGCTCTGATCGAGATGGGCCACAAGCACGGGCGGGACATCCGCCTCGTCCACCCCGCGCACACCACGATGGACTGCGCACGCTGCGATGCGAGAGCCAAGCATCGCCTGCCGCTGGGTGAGCGCACCTACACCTGCACCGCGTGCGGAAACGTGTCCCCCAGGGACAAGAACTCCGCCCGCGTGATGCTCGTCCGGGCTGGTCTCAACCCGGCTGGTGCTGATGGCGGAAGACCTCCTGGAGCGCTGCTCCAGGAGGCGGCCTGAGCCAGGAATCCCCTTCCCTTCAGGGAGGGGAGGATTCAACCACACCGACTACACGACCCGCGCCGAACCGGCCGACATTCTCACCGCACTCGACGAGTTGGTCAGCCCGGTGTGAACTCGTATTGCAGTTCGTGGAGATGGCCGGCCTTGACCATGACAGTTGCTTCGATGGGCCGGTCGTCGTCGCTGTAGACGACGCGCAGCGTGCGGAGCACGGGGAGATCACTCGGCAGGCTCAGGGCCTGGTGCTGCTCCTGGGTCGGAATCCGGGCGGAGACACGGTCCACGCTCAGGCGTGGAGGGAATCCGAGTTCAGCGAGGAGAGCCGGGGTGCCGCCCCTGATCTTCCGGTGGTCCGTGATGGCGGTTCCCTGGGCGATGGCCAACGGGTAGTAGGACTTGACTAGTTCGACCGGTTCGTCGTCGACGGCGAGGATCTCGTGCCGCAGCACGGCTGTCTCACCGTCGGCGAGACCCAGAGCGGCAGAAACATCGGCAGAGGGCTGAACCTCCGCCACCTCCAGCAATGTGCTGTGGGCCCGGCGGCCCCGCTTCGCCGCCTCAGTCAGCCGGCGATAGGGCTGCCCGGGCGCGGCAGGAGCCATGAACGCGGCCGGACGTACGGTCTCCTGCCGGTGTTCACGCACGGTGACCGCCGCTCCGGCGCGCCCGACGACGAGCCGCTCGTCCTTCAGGAGCTGGAGCGCTTTCTGGACGGTGGCGTTGGCGGCGTTGAACCGTGCCTTGAGCTGTGCCGTGGACGGCAGGTGGGTGCCGGGCGCGAGATCGCCGCTCATGATCTCGTCCCGGAGGTCGGCGGCGATCCGCTCATGGAGCGAGCGCCTGTCCGAGGAGTCTGTGTCGGTAGTGGGCACTGTCATCCGATCCGCATCTCGTACCGCAGCCGCTGCCGATGGGCCGGCATGACCATCATGTCGACCTGGAAGGGCCGGTCGTCGCTGTCCAGGGTGACTCTGCTGAGCCTCAGGACCGGCTCGCCGGCCCTCATCCGCAGGACCTCACGCTCCTGCGCGCCGGGCATCTGCGCGGTCACGTCCTCACGCACCCGTGCGCCGACGTACCCCCGCTCGGCGAGGTAGGTCACCGCGCCGCCGGGGATCTTTCCCTTCTCGGCGAGGCGGGTGCCGGCGGCGATGGGAGCGGGGTAGTACGTGTCGGTCAACTCGCAGGGCTCCCCGTCGAGTTCGATGACCCTGCGACGTACGACCACCGTCTCGCCCGCCGCCAGGCCCAGCAGCGCGGCGACCTCCTCCGGAGCGGCCACCTCACCGGCGTACGTGATGCGCTGACTGCCCTTGCCTCCCCGGGCGGCGGCCTCGGCTCCCCACGCGTCCGGCTGCCCCTTCTCGCGCGGTGTCAGGTACGGCATCGAGGTGCTGACCCACGTGCTGTCGTTCACGGTGTCCTCCTGCGCGGGTGTTCGACCTTGCCGCTTTACACGTTAAGCGACTTGCTCAGGTCGTCCGACTTCCGGCCAGCACCTTTCTGCTTTTCGCGAATGGCGATATGGTTACCTCGACCTACCCCACAGGAACAAGGCGGTGATGCGCTGTGCCCCTGTCGCGGCAACGCCGATTCCCCCGCACTCGCAGATCCGTGGGCGCTGCACGTGCCTTCGCCCTTGAGACGCTCACGGACTGGGGATACCGCGATCGGCACGACGACGTACGGCTGTGCGTCTCGGAGCTCGCCACGAATGCCCTGTTACACGGTGTCCCGCCGGGACGGGAGTTCTGCCTGACGCTGGACGCCGACGGTCCACTGATCCGCGTTGCGGTCCGCGACAGCGGAGGCGGGCGTCCGCAGACGGTCCGAGGCAGCACCGAGCAGTGCGGTGGCCGGGGTCTGAACCTCGTCGAGGCTCTCGCCGATGACTTCGGAGTAACCGCGGAGCGCCCAGGCAAGACGGTGTGGACCGTTTTCAAGATCGGTTACTCGGAGCCGGAGGGGGTCCGACCCAGCCATGGAAGCGTCTGAACGTGCCCGCCTCGACGCCTACTTCGGACGGATCGCGGGACACTTCACTCCGGCCGAGCGCCCGGCCGCCTTCCTGATCACACACCTGCTGCCCGAGCGGCCGGCGTTCGTGCGAGGCGTGGCCCGGGTGACGGACCTGCGGGCAGTACTGCCCAAGCCCAAGTCCGTGCACTCTGATGCCCTCCGCCAGATCGAGGACAGTGGCCACGCTTGCGACAAGCTGTCACGCGAGCTTTTCACCGACCCCGATCGAGCCACTCACTACATCGAGGCGCGCGCCGCAGGATGCCCGGTCGTCCTCCTGGACGTGGGCGGCTACTTCGCCCCGTCGCTCGACGCCCTGTGCGACCGCTTCTCGAATCGGATTCTCGGCGTGGTCGAGGACACCGAGAACGGGCACCGCCGCTACGCCGCGCTCGACAAGCTGCCCTGCCCGGTCGTCTCAGTGGCCCGCTCACCGCTCAAGGACCCCGAGGACTACCTTGTAGGACAGTCCGTTGTCTTCTCGACCGAGGCGCTCATGCGCAGTCGGGGCGACATCCTGCACGGCCGTAACGCGCTCGTGATCGGGTTCGGCAAGCTGGGATCGAGCATCGCCCGCCTGCTACATGCCAAGGGTGTGCGCGTCACGGTGTACGAGGGTCTCGAAGGAGCCGGGCTCGTCCTGTGTGCGACGGGCGCACTGTCCTTGCGCGGGGAGGACTTTGGGCTGCTGCGCAACGGGGCCTAGTCGCCACCGTGACGAGCAGCGAGGACGAACTCGAACTTTCAAATCTTGCCGACGTCTACGAGCGTGCCCACGTCGGTCGGCACATCACCCGGTACCTGACTACCGGGCACTACTTCTACCTCCTGAACGGAGGAAACGCCGGTCAACTTCCTGCACGGCGCCAGCGTGGGACCGTTCATCTTCCTGGTACAGGCCGAGATACTCGCCGCTGCCGCCGTGCTGGCCCGCGGCGGACTCGAACCGGGCATGCACGAGGTGGACCCGACTGACCGTGCCACCATCGCAGCGACCTGGCTTGACTACTTCAACAGGTGAGGAGGCCACCGTGGCCGTCACAGCCGATCACATCCGCGCGAACCTCGACGACTACTTCGACGTCCACCCTGATGAGAAGGAGGGACTTGCTGCCCTGTCCGAACTCCTTGACGACGGCGCCGACGTTGCCAGCCGCAAGGAATTCCGGGGCCACGTCACGGCCGGGGCGATCCTTGCCGATCCGACGGGCCGAGTGCTTCATGTCAAACACCTCGCCCTGAACCGCTGGCTGCTCCCCGGCGGGCACCTCGAACCGGAGGACGGCAGCCTCCTGACGGCCGCACGGCGGGAGTTGAGTGAGGAGACCGGAATTCCCACCGGTGCGGTCATTCCGGCTGGGCGCCATCCCGTACACATCGACGCTCACCCCATCCCGGCCAACGTAGCCAAGGGCGAGCCGGACCACCGGCACTTTGACTTCCGGTTCCTCTTCCGGGCCTCGGTCGACGTCATCGAACTGCAGACAGAGGAGGTCACTGCCGCGAGTTGGCGCCCTGCCGACGTCATCGAGGACGCGACGCTCCGTAAGCGGGTTCTCGACGCGTTGCGTGGATGAACCCGAGCACCGGCGCGCCGCGCACGGCGAGCGAGCGAGGGCGCCCCGTGCGAACACCGGGCGCCCCCATCGACGTACGGCGAAGGGCTACTCGCCCGCCGCCGCGTCCGCGTCCTGGGCCTTCAGGGCGCGTTCCACCATCCTCACCGCACTCGACGAGCTGACGGCACCCTCGACCGCGTAGAGGAAGCACCCGTACTCCACGGCCCGGACATGGACCAGCGCCACCGCCGGGTCCTCGAACGCCTCCCGCAGGGCGGCGTCGAAGTCGGTCGCGACCAGTCGGCCGCCGAGGATGCGCCCTTCGGCGGAGTACCGGCGCAGGACGCGGGGGGCGTTGGTGAAGGGGAGGCCGGGGGCAGTGGGGCCGGCGCAGGGGTCGGCGTGGATGAAGACGGGGCCCTGTTCGTCGTAGGGTCCGGGCTCGGCACCGGTCTCCGCCGCCCAGCGGCGCAGCGGTGCGTAGGAGACGAGCGCGATCCGCTCGCCGGGATCGCTGTGCCGCAGACAGCAGCGCAGCGGCGAGCCGCCCTCAGTGTCGGTGATGGGGGCCGAGGGGCGGCCGGCGTCGTCGCGGTCGAGCAACTCCTTGAGGGCGTGCGGCGGGATGGGCTGCGGGCGCGCGATGCGGGTCGTCGTCATGCGGCCAGGCTGGCGCGTCGCCGCCCGGCATACCGGCGGGATTCGGACCTGGCACTCGGGGGACGGGGCCGTTCGGGTGTGTCGGCGAACAGGTATCCGGTGGGTATGCCCTGCCGGCAGCACTCGTCCTCGGCGAGCCGGTCGAGGTGCTCCTCGTACGGGTGTGCCGCGTGCTCGCAGTCCCGCGCGCCGAGCGCCGCCGCGGCGGCCAGCCGCGCCTCGACGGCCTCCCCCTCGGCCTCCGGACCGGGCTCGCCCGCGAGATACGGGGCCGTCTGCGCGAGCCCGGCCACCCATACGTACGCCGCCTCGCCCCCGGGGTCGGCGTGGAGGCGGCGCGCGCAGTCGAGGACGAGCGCCTCGGGGCCAGGGTGTCCGGTGACGGGATCTCCTGGGATGTCGATCACGTCCCTCAACGACGCGTGACCAGCGCCGACGGTTGCACCACGCGGCGCCCCCACACCCTCCCGACGGGTCGACGGCTCCCGGTGAGTCGAGGGGATTCCCCGTCGCCGCGTGCCCCGCCCCCGTGGAAGGATGACCGAACCCACACATAACGAGGAGATGACCGCGTGCCTGGCACAAACCTGACTCGCGAAGAGGCGCAGCAGCGGGCGAAGCTGCTCACCGTTGACTCGTACGAGATCGATCTCGACCTCTCCGGCGCGCAGGAGGGCGGTACCTACCGGTCCGTGACCACGGTGCGCTTCGACGTGACCGAGAACGGCGCGGAGTCGTTCATCGACCTGGTCGCGCCGGCCGTGCACGAGGTGACGCTCAACGGCGACCCGCTCGACCCCGCCGAGGTCTTCGAGGACTCCCGGATCGCGCTCCCGGGCCTGCTGCAGGGCCGTAACGTCCTGCGGGTCGTCGCGGACTGCGCGTACACCAACACCGGTGAGGGCCTGCACCGGTTCGTCGACCCGGTCGACGAGCAGGCGTACCTCTACACCCAGTTCGAGGTGCCGGACGCCCGCCGTGTCTTCGCGTCCTTCGAGCAGCCCGACCTGAAGGCCACCTTCCAGTTCACCGTGAAGGCGCCGACGGGCTGGACGGTCATCTCCAACTCGCCCACGCCCGAGCCCAAGGACGACGTCTGGGTCTTCGAGCCGACGCCGCGCATCTCGTCGTACATCACGGCCCTGATCGTCGGCCCGTACCACTCCGTGCACAGCGTGTACGAGAAGGACGGGCAGTCCGTCCCGCTGGGCATCTACTGCCGTCCCTCCCTCGCCGAGTTCCTCGACTCGGACGCGATCTTCGAGGTGACCCGGCAGGGCTTCGACTGGTTCCAGGAGAAGTTCGACTACGCGTACCCCTTCAAGAAGTACGACCAGCTGTTCGTGCCGGAGTTCAACGCGGGCGCGATGGAGAACGCGGGCGCGGTGACGATCCGCGACCAGTACGTCTTCCGGTCGAAGGTGACCGACGCCGCGTACGAGGTCCGTGCGGAGACCATCCTGCACGAGCTGGCCCACATGTGGTTCGGCGACCTGGTCACCATGGAGTGGTGGAACGACCTGTGGCTGAACGAGTCGTTCGCCACGTACACGTCCATCGCCTGCCAGGCGTACGCGCCCGAGTCGCGCTGGCCGCACTCCTGGACGACCTTCGCCAACTCGATGAAGACGTGGGCGTACCGCCAGGACCAGCTGCCGTCCACCCACCCGATCATGGCGGAGATCCGCGACCTCGACGACGTGCTCGTCAACTTCGACGGCATCACGTACGCCAAGGGCGCCTCCGTCCTGAAGCAGCTCGTCGCGTACGTCGGCATGGACGAGTTCTTCACGGGCGTCCAGGCGTACTTCAAGCGCCACGCCTTCGGCAACACCCGCCTGTCCGACCTGCTCGGCGCGCTGGAGGAGACCTCCGGCCGCGACCTGAGCACGTGGTCGAAGAAGTGGCTGGAGACGGCGGGCATCAACATCCTCCGCCCCGAGGTCGAGACGGACGCGGACGGTGTCATCACCTCCTTCGCGATCCGCCAGGAGGCCCCCGCGCTTCCCGCGGGCGCCAAGGGCGAGCCGACCCTGCGCCCGCACCGCATCGCGGTCGGCCTGTACAACCTCGACGCCGACTCCGGCAAGCTGCTGCGCGACGAGCGCGTCGAACTCGACGTCGACGGCGACCTGACCGCCGTACCGCAGCTGACGGGCAAGCACCACCCGGACGTGATCCTCCTCAACGACGACGACCTCTCCTACGCGAAGGTCCGCCTCGACGAGAAGTCCCTGGCCTTCGTGACCGAGCATTTGGGTGACTTCGACTCCTCCCTGCCCCGCGCCCTGTGCTGGGCGTCGGCGTGGGACATGACGCGCGACGCGGAACTGGCGACCCGCGACTACGTCTCCCTCGTCCTGTCCGGCATCGGCAAGGAGTCGGACATCGGTGTCGTGCAGTCGCTGCACCGCCAGGTGAAGCTGGCGATCGACCTGTACGCGGCCCCGGCGGGCCGCGAGGCGTTGCTGGCCCGCTGGACCGAGGCCGCGCTCGACCACCTGCGGTCCGCCGCGCCGGGCAGCGACCACCAGCTGGCCTGGGCCCGCGCCTTCGCGGCGACCGCCCGCACCCCGGAGCAGCTGGACCTCCTGGCGGCCCTGCTGGACGGCTCCGAGACCATCGAGGGCCTGGCCGTCGACACCGAGCTGCGCTGGACCTTCGTGCAGCGCCTCGCTGCCGTCGGCCGCTTCGACGAGGCGGAGATCGCCGCCGAGTACGAGCGCGACAAGACGGCCGCCGGCGAGCGCCACGCCGCCACGGCCCGCGCCGCCCGCCCCACCCCCGAGGCCAAGTCCCAGGCGTGGGCGTCGGTCGTCGAGTCCGACAAGCTCCCCAACGCCGTCCAGGAAGCCGTCATCTCCGGCTTCGTCCAGACCGACCAGCGCGAACTGCTCGCCCCGTACACCGACAAGTACTTCGAGGTCGTCAAGGACATCTGGGACTCCCGCTCCCACGAGATCGCCCAGCAGATCGCGGTCGGCCTCTACCCGACCATCCAGGTCTCCGCCGAGACCCTGACCAAGACGGACGCCTGGCTGACCACCGCCGAGCCCAACGCGGCCCTCCGCCGCCTGGTCTCGGAGTCCCGCGCAGGCGTGGAACGCGCCCTGAAGGCCCAGGGCGCGGACGCGGCGGCGAGCGAGTAGCCCTTCGCCCTACGTCGATGGGGGCGCCCGGTGTTCGCACGGGGCGCCCCCATCGTGGGCCGCGAGGCCGCCGCACATCACGTACGCCGGTGAGGTGCTCACTCCCCTGGCCGGCCAGGCCGCCCCCCGGGGGAGTGTCTCGGGCACCGGCTCATCGTGGGAGCCGCTCCAGGCTTGACCACCGTCTTCCCATCTCAAGCGTGCTGCTATGCGTGTAAGCGGCATGGACGGCCACCCGGCAGGAGGACACCGTGAACGACAGCACGTGGGTCAGCACCTCATGCCGTACCTGACACCGCGCGAGAAGGAACAGCCGGACGCGTGGGGCGCCGAGGCGGCCGCGCGGGGAGGCAAGGGTGGTCAGCGCATCGTGTACGCCGGTGAGGTGGCCGCTCCGGACGAGGCCGCCGCGCTGCTGGGACTGGCGCCGGGGGAGACGGTGGTCGTATGTCGCAGGGTGATCGAACTCGACGGGGACCGGTGCGAGTTGACCGACACGTACTACCCCGCTGCCCTCGCCCGCGGCACCCGCCTCGCCGAGAAGAGGAAGATCCCCGGCGGCGCGGTGACTGGTGCGGGAGGACGTGACCGCCCGGATGCCCGGCGCGCAGGAGCGCAAGGCCCTGCGGATGGACCCGCACGAGCCGGTCCTGCAACTCACCAGAGGAGACTGGCCGAATGACCACGCACGCGATGTCCCTCGGCGCCGACGGCGCCACGCTCGCACCCCTGGAACCGCGCCACGCCGAGGAGTTCCTCGCCCACATCGACCGCGGCCGGGAGTTCATCGGGCGGTTCAACGGGCTGCCGGACGTGGTGGCCGACCTGGACTCCGCGCGGTCCTTCCTGCGGACCTACGCCGAGCGGGCCGCCGCCGACACCGGGCGGCTGTACGGGATCCGGGCCGAGGGGCGGCTGGTCGGCGCGGTGCTGTTCCGGCGGTTCGAGGTGGCGATGGGCGTCGCGGAGGCGGGCTGCTGGCTGGAGCCGGCGGCGACCGGGCGCGGGCTGGTGACGCGCGCGGTACGCACGATCATCGACTGGGCGGTCGACGAGCGGGGCATCCACCGCGTGGAGTGGGTGGTCTCGGCGGGCAACGAACCGAGCATCGCGGTCGCCCGCCGACTGGGCATGACCCGGGAGGCGGTCCTGCGCGAGAGCCACCTCCACCGCGGCGTACGGCACGACGAGGAGGTCTGGGCGGTGCTCGCCCCGGAGTGGCGCAAGGCCCTGTGAAACGACGCTGCCCTCCCCGGCGGGGGAGGGCAGGTACGTACGGTCGGGGAGCGCGTCAGCCCTTCAGCTCCGCCGCCACCAGCTCCGCCAGCTGCACCGCGTTCAGCGCGGCGCCCTTGCGGAGGTTGTCGTTGGAGATGAACAGCGCCAGGCCGTGCTCCACGGTCTCGTCGCGGCGGATACGGCCCACGTACGACGGGTCCTGGCCGGCCGCCTGGAGCGGCGTCGGGATGTCGGTGAGGGCGACACCGGGGGCGCCGGCGAGCAGCTCGGTCGCGCGCTCGGGGCTGATCGGGCGGGCGAAACGGGCGTTGACCTGCAGCGAGTGACCGGAGAACACCGGGACGCGCACGCAGGTGCCGGAGACCTTCAGCTCGGGGATCTCCAGGATCTTGCGGGACTCGTTACGGAGCTTCTGCTCCTCGTCCGTCTCGCCCAGGCCGTCGTCGACGATCGAGCCGGCGAGGGGGAGGACGTTGAAGGCGATCGGGCGCTTGTACACGCCGGGCTCGGGGAAGTCGACCGCCGAGCCGTCATGGGTGAGCTTGTCGGCGTCGGCGATCACCTTCTGCGCCTGGCCGTGCAGCTCCGCCACGCCCGCGACGCCGGAGCCGGACACCGCCTGGTAGGTGGCGACGACCAGCGCCTCCAGGCCGGCCTCCGCGTGCAGCGGCTTCAGGACCGGCATCGCGGCCATGGTCGTGCAGTTCGGGTTGGCGACGATGCCCTTGGGGCGGTCCGCGATCGCGTGCGGGTTCACCTCGGAGACCACCAGGGGCACCTCGGGGTCCCGGCGCCAGGCCGAGGAGTTGTCGATCACGACGGCGCCCTGCGAGGCGACCTTCTCGGCCAGCGCCTTCGAGGTCGCGCCGCCCGCGGAGAAGATCACGATGTCCAGGCCCGTGTAGTCGGCGGTCGCCGCGTCCTCGACCGTCACACCGTCCAGGACCGACCCGGCCGAGCGGGCCGAGGCGAACAGGCGCAGCTCGGTGACCGGGAAGTTCCGCTCCTTGAGGATGCTGCGCATGACCGTGCCGACCTGACCGGTGGCTCCGACGATTCCGACCCTCACGGCGACTCCCTGTCTCGATTCCTGCGTGTTGCCCATGTGCGGCTTGGCTTGGCCGAGGCTTTTCCATCATGCGGCCGACCCCGGCCCACCTGTCCAATCGTTTGGGGCCGCTGGTCATTCCATGGGACGCCCGGCGGCGATCACCGGTTGCGGAAAAACCGCTCGCACCCCAGCTGAACTGCAGAAATTCGCTCCAGTGAGCCCCGGCGCCGCAAGCTCGCCTGCCCGTCGGGCGCTCGCCCACACGGCAGTGTGACGTACGCCTCTGCGCGGCGCGGAAATCTCTTCGAACCCCGTCGAACGTTTCCACCCCCACCGGCGTCATAGGGAAAACGCGGCGAGGGGAGGGCCTGCGGTGCTGCGTGGGAAGGCCCGCCGCGGCCGGCGGACGGTCGTGGCCGACGGGGGTGGCCACGGCGACGATCCGCTGGACGCGGCGCAGGAACGCCGGGTGCGGGCGGTGCTCGCGCTCGGCGGGGTACCGCAGGCGGACCTGCTGGACGGGGTGCAGCAGGTCCGCCTGCGGTTGCTGGAGCGGGCCGCCGGGGGCCACGAGGCGCCCCGGGACGTCTCGGCGTGGGCGGCGGTGGTCGCCTCCAACCTCGCGATGGACTGGCACCGCGCGAAGCGCCGCCAGGAGCGGCTGGGGGAGCGGCTGGCCTCGCTGCGCCAGCTCGAACAGCCCTCCGGCGAGGACAGCAGCGTCCTCTCCGTGGCCCTCGCCCAGGGCCTCGACGAGCTGCCCGCCGCCCAGCGCCAGGTCGTCGTCCTGCGTTTCTACGCCGATCTGCCGGTGCGCTCCATCGCCGAGGAGCTCGGCGTCCCGGAGGGCACGGTCAAGAGCCGCCTGCACACGGCGGTCCGGGCCCTGCGCGCCCGCCTGCACGAGGACGAGGTGGTGTGACATGCCCGCCGCACACGACGAGCCCGGCGCCCGCGACCCCCTGATGGCCGCACTCACCGACGCGCCCCTCTCCGACGAGGAACGCGCGGACCCCGCCTTCATGGCCGAACACCGATCTGCCACAGCCGACCTGACCCACCTGCGCAGCCGGCTCCACACCCTCGCCGAGACCCTGATCAGCGAGGCCCTCACACCGGCGGACGCGGGTACGGAGGGCGCGGCTGAGCCGACGGAGCCGCGCGTCGAGGACCTGGCCACCTCGGCGGGGCCGCCCGCCGAAGGACCGGCTGCCTCGCCGGGGCGGCGTGGAGCGGAGTTGGCTGCGACGGCGGACGCGCGTGTTGAGGGGGCGGCCGGGCCGGCGGATACGCGTGTCGAGGGGATGCCCGCCTCGGCGGATGCCCGTGCCGGGCAGTCGGCCGCGTCGGCGGGGGCGCGTGGCGAGGGGTCGGCCGCCTTGGATGGGGCTTTGGATGCGTCTGTCGAGAGAGCCGCTGGGTCGGCGGACGCGCGTGTCGAGGGGACGCCCGGGGCCGGTGGTGGGGCGGGGGAGCCGGCCGGGGCGGGGCCTGGCTCCGTTGTGCCGTTGCGGCGGTCCCGGCGGCGGCTGTTGGGGGTGGCCCTGCGGGGCGTGGGCGTGGCGGCCGCCGGTGTGCTGGTGGTGGGTGCGGGGTTGCTGGTCGCGCGGATCGGGGCCGACGGGGCGAGTGACCTCGGGGCCGGTGCCGATGAGAAGGGGGTGCAGGCCAGTTCCGGGGCGGGCGCGGACTACGGGGAGGCGTACGGTGGCCCCCTGGGCGATCCCGCGTACCTCGCCTGTGCTCGTACCGTCGTCGAGGGCGATGTGACGGACGTCCGGGCGGCCGGTGCCGACGACCAGCGCGTCACCCTGCGCGTCACCCGCTCGTACAAGCCGGAGACGGCCGCCGCCGGCGTGTACCTCGACATCATCCTGCCGCGGGACCTGGACCCGCTGCTCGCCGAGGGCGACCACGTCCTTGTCGGCCTGTCGCCTGGCTCGGCCTCCCCGGACGTGTGGGCGGTCGGCGAGAGCGACATCGCGCGGGAACGGTCGTCGCTCGGGCGCGCGCTGCCCCAGGCGGAGCGCCGGACCTGTGAGACGGGCGAGTGAGGACGATGACGTACGCCCTCGCCATGGCGTACGCCTGACCATGACGGACGTCTGACCAGGACGTACGTCTGACATGGCGAAGGGGCGGGCGCCCCCCGCGCGCCCGCCCCTCCCAGCCGTACAAGCTCTCCGGCTCCTACGGCTCGTTCTTGTCCCACACCCAGCTGCCGGTCTCCTCGATCGGCTTCTCCGCCTTGGGCAGCTGCGGTTCACCGTCCGCCGCGGACGCGGCGGAGGCCCCGAGCGTCAGGGGCAGTGCCAGGGCCGCGATGACCGCCGCGCTGCCGAGGGCGGCCCGAACGGCTCGCCTGGTGATGTGATTCATGCTGTGCCTCTGCAATCCTTCGTTCCCAAGCGTCTGCGGACACGATCATGTTGCGTCGCCCATGTCCCTGTCACCACATCTCCGCTGGCATGAGGCGGACATGGCAGCCTCATGCCAGCCCCGCGCCCGACGACGGCCGCACGCCCCACGGGGCGCTCAGATAGCGGTCGGGGGCGCAGCCGCCGAGCGTCCATCCGGACAGCGGCCCGGGCAGGTCCAGCCAGTACTCCCAGCCGCGCCGGGCCAGGTGCGTCGCCTCGTCCAGGGTCGCCGCCTCGGCGAACGTCATGGCCACGAACGACGTCCCCCAACGGGCCGGCGAGACATGCGCGATCCCCGGCCGGGGAGCCGCGCCGCACAGCCGGGCGACGTCCTCTACCCACCGCTCGCCGAGCGTGCCGTCCGGCGGGGCGGCGCCGTGGGAGACCACGGGCCCGGGCGGCGGGGGCAGGAGGACGACCTTGACTGCGTACACCTGCCCGACCTTAGGCAGCGGACCGCCCCGGAACCCCGCGTCACACCTGACAGCCAGCGGTCATGGCAGCGACCGGCCACCACCCCACCCACCGCACCGACACCCCACCCCGCCCGTCGCCCACCTCACAACCACCGCGCCGCACCACCACCCGCGCGCCGGCCGGGCACCCCCCTCACAGCCACGCCGTCCCGCCTCCGCACCCCGCCCGTCGGGCCTCCTCACAGCCCCGCCCCGCGGTCACCAGCCTCCCAGCCACCCGTGCGGTCCCGCGTGTCTCCCCAGCCGTGCCCGCCACACAGCCACCATCGCCACCACCGGGCACCTGCACCCCGCCAGTCACGGCCTCACAACCACCCCCGCCGCACCGCCTCCGCCCCCGCCTGGAACCGGCTCTGGACGCCGAGTCGTTTCTGCAGGTCGGCCGTGTTGCGGCGGACGGTGCGCAGGGAGACGCCCATCTTGCGGGCGATGCCCTCGTCGGTCATCCCCGCCGCGAGCATCTTCAACAGCGCGGCCTCCCGGTCGGTGGGCGCGTCCGCCGAGGGGTCCTGGGGCGCCTCGCCGAGTGTCGCCGCGTTCTCCCAGACCAGGTCGAAGAGCTCCTCCAGGGCCCGCACCATGCTGGGGTAGCGGATCAGCAGGGCTCCCTGCCGGCTGTCGTCGGGGTCGATGGGGATCACGGCCGCGCTGCGATCGCAAAGGATCATGCGCATCGGCAGCGTCGGCACGGTCCGGGTCTCGCCCCCGATGGACGCGAGCCAGGTCGCGTACTCGACGGTCGCGGAGTCGTTGCGGACGCTGTCGAGATAGACGGTCCGCATCCGGACCCCACGCGCCAGGTTCTGCTCGTCGAGCGGCCGGCCCGCCTCCAGCGCCGCCGCGCTGAGCGCCCCGCCGGGCGCGAAGGTGCGTACGTCGGACCGGGCGCCGTGCGCCAGCTCCATCAGCCGGACCCGCACCGCGTCGACGCCCTCCAGCCGCTCCACCCCGCTGCCTGCCCGATGGGCGGTGATGGCCGTGTACTCGGAGGCCAGCTCGGCCAGCGCGGCGCGCTCCTTGGACAACCGCGCGCGCTGCTCGTCGAGTTCGGCCTCCTTGCGCAGCAGCAGCGGGGAGAACACGACGTCGGGGCTGACCGGCACGAACTGGTGGTCGGTGGCCTCGTGCAGCAGGGACAGCTGGGTGAGCCGGTCGAGGGCGGCACGAGCCTCGGCCGGGGTGAGTCCGGTCTCCCGGGCGATGTCCTCCAGCGTCCAGGACGGGTGCAGCAGCAGGGCCCGGTAGACGTCGTGCGTCGAGTCGTCTATGCCGATGGAATCCAGCAAGGTGCGTGCCCCCTGGCGAAAATCGGTGACTGGTCAGGTCAGCTGGGCCGACGGTACCGGATCTTCCGCAACCGGCCGACCGGGAAAGCCCGCTGGCAGGATCCGGCCATGGCCACCGGGTGCCAGCCGGGAAGCGGTCCCGGGCGGCACGGGTGGGCCTAATCTCATGGCAACGGGGCCGACGACGCGATTCCGGTTCGTTCCCGGCCTTCTTCAACTTCCGTACCCTCAAGGGGAATACACGCATGCCCACGCACTCCGGTTCCACCTGGCGCAAGGCGGCTCGCCTCGCCGTGACGACCGTCGCCCTCAGCACCCTCGCCTCGACCGCCCCGGCCGCCTTCGCGAACGAGGCCGACCCGGTCGCCGACGAGATCGTCATCGGCACCCAGCCGCCCGCCGAGCCCGAGGAGACCGGCCTCAGCGAGGTCGCCCCCGGGGACGCCGCGCAGGAGCCGGGCACCGACCCGAACGATGACCTGCAGCTGCCCAGGCCGCCCAAGCCCGGCGGCGACACCCCCGACCGCGAGATCTGCGATCGGGCCAACGTCTACATCCCGCAGACCAAGGGCGGCCAGTACCACAAGGGCGTGGGGGCGACCCTCTCGAACACCAACAGAACCTCCCGCACGATCACCTCGCAGTTCACCTCCGAGGTGTCCGGCACGGTCGGCGTCAGCGTCACCGCGGGTCTCACCGTCAGCGTCAACACCATGCTCACCAAGATCGAGGGCAAGTACGACGTCAACCTGCACGCCTCGCTGACCGCCAAGCTCGGCAACAACGTCACGGCGTCCACCCCGCCCGGCAAGACGACCAACGCCAAGTACGGCGTCTACCGGCTGAAGAACACCGGCACCAGCTACAAGATCTACGACAACTGCCAGACGTCGGCGAAGAAGACCATCACCAGCTACTCGCCGCTGAAGGTCGGCTGGTACGTATGGGAGAGCTGACCTGGCGCCGGACCGTGGCGGTGACCGCGGTCTGTCTGGCGGCCGCGCTGGGCAGCGGCTGCTCAGGGAGCGAGAGCGGGAACGGCAGCGGTAACGGGAACGGGACGCCGACCACGTCCACGGAACCCGCGCCGGCCGGGGCGGCGGCCAAGTCGCCCGAACCCACGGGGAGTCCGACCGCGGAGACGCGGCGGGCGGAGCACATCGACGGGGAGTCCGTGACCAAGGCGCCCCAGGTCTTCGACGGCGAAGTGATCGCGGAAGTGGCGGACGCGCGGGGGAACGGCGTCGTGCCGCTGAAGGACGGGGTGGGCGCCGGACCGGTGTCCATCGCCGTCAACTGCCAGGGAGAGGGAACGCTCACCGTGGAGCTGAAACCCACGGGACTCTCCTTCCCCCTGGAGTGCGTCGCCGGAGAGGTCAGCAGCACCTACAACCAGTTCGCCCTCAAGAGGGCGCGCGCGGACGCCGTACTGCAGGTGACCGCGGGGTCGCAGGTGCGCTGGGCACTGTCCGTCGGACAGTGAGGGAAGGGCAGGGGGAGGGTGCCACGAGGGGAGCATCCACCCCCTGCCCCTTCATGCATGTCGGCGTCAGCCGGTGACCTTCTCGATCACGACCGTGCCGACGCCCGCGGCCGTGCCCCGGGCGTTGATCAGCCGGACCTCGCCGAAGAGCTGACGGCCCTCGGGACCGGCCGACTTCGCCACGACCTCACCGGAGATCGTCGCGGACGCGCCGCTGGCGATGGAGACCGTCCTGGCCGTGTCGACGTTCACCGTGCCGAGGTCGGCGGAGAAGAAGACGTCGCGGTAGGCGAACGTCGTGGTGCCCGCCGGCACGCTGTAGCCCTCGATCACGATGGTGTACGTCCCGGCGGCGGGCTCGGTCAGGCTGACCGACTCCTCCGAGTCACCGTCGGCGGACTGGCCGACGGTCACACCGTCCTTGACGACGTACAGGTCGAGGTCGGCACCCGGGTCGGAGGTCGAGCCGATGGACACGTCGAACCGCTCGGCGCCCTCGGGGACGACGACCGTGGTCTGCTGCGTCTCGTGGTGGCCGATGGTGGGCGTCCCGATCTTCGCGGAGCCCAGCGAGCCGCCCTCCAGCTTGCCCTCCAGGGCCGCGAAGTCGTTGGTCACGGTCCATTCGGCGGTGACCGGCGTACCGACCGTCGCCTCGGGGACGGTCCGCACGGCCGGCTCGAAGACCGTGCCGAGCACCGAGACGTCCAGCTGGTACGGGTTGTCGAGGTACGGCGAGGTGCGCCGCGACTCGACCTCGATCTCCCACACGCCCGGCATCGGGTCGGTGTACGTGCGCAGGTCGGGACGGCAGGTGTTGGGGTTGTCGGGCAGCGAGTAGTGCGGGTAGCAGTAGATCGTCGAGCTGTCCTCGACGGCCACGCCGTACGGGTGGATCGAGATGAAGCGCGTCTGGCTCTTGCCCTTCAGCCCGCCGAGCGCGACCTCCAGGGTCTTCGCGCCCTCCGGCACCGTCACGAAGTAGGAGTGGCTGCTGTTGCGCTGCACGGAGGCGGACTTGGAGAACGCGTACGACGGCTTGGCCAGCTCGTGCGAGACGACGACCGTGGTCAGGATCTGCTTGTCGACGCCCTCGGTGTCCTCGTCGTCCAGCTCCAGGATGGCGCTGTGCACACCGGCGGTCTTCGCCTTCGCCTGCACCTTGACGGTGACCGGCTTGTTCAGCGGCAGCTTCACCTCGTCGTCGCCGAGCAGCTTGAAGGTGCCGTCGTTGGTCTTCCAGTCCAGCTCGTGCTCGACCGTGCCGGCCGGGCCGGACGTACGGGTGATGGTGACGTCGTACGTCTTCTTCTGGCCGACCTTCAGGCCGCCCTCACGGTCGTAGAGGCCGGTGCCGAAGCCCGGCTCCTTCAGCAGCTGGTCGATCGCGGTGTCGACCGGCGCCTTGACGGTGTAGTCGTGCGCGGTGGCGCCGTCCTTGATGGCGTCCCACGCCCGGACGATGCTGATCAGACCCGAGCCCTGGACATGCGCCGCGACACCCTTGATCGGCTTCGCGGTGCTGGTCAGCGCGGTGCGCAGGGTCAGCGGGGACAGCTCGATGCCGCGCTGCTTGGCTGCGGACAGCAGCAGTGCGGCGGCGCCGGCGGCCTGCGGGGAGGACATCGAGGTGCCCTGGAGCATGGCGTAGCCGGGAGGCAGGCTGTAGCCGGCCTCGGCGGTCGGGGCGCCCGGCGACCAGGTCTGGATGGTGTTGATGGCGGCGCCCGGCGCGGTCAGCGTCGGGGTGAAGCCGCCGTCCTCACGCGGGCCCGCGGAGGAGAAGGGCAGCATCGCGTACTTCTTCTCCACGACCGAGCCGTAGTTGGCGGCCCAGGTCTCCTTGGAGATGGAGGCGCCGACGCTGATCACCTTGTCGGCGAGAGCGGGGTCGCCGATGGTGTTCGTGCCCGGGCCCTCGTTGCCGGCGGAGATCACCAGCTGGACGCCGTACTCGTCGATGAGGCGGGTGTAGAGCGCCGCACGGGCGTTGTTGCCGTCGTTCAGCGGGGGCAGACCACCGATCGACATGTTGACGATGTCCACGCCGCGCTTGGTGACGAGGTCGATCATGCCCTCGGTGAGCGCGATGTTGGTGCAGCCGCCGGTCCAGGTGCAGGCCCGGGAGGAGACCAGCTTGGCGCCGGGTGCCGCGCCGTTCATCTTGCCGCCGAACAGGCTGTTGGCGGCGGTGATGCCGGCGACGTGCGTGCCGTGCCGGCCCTCGATGACGCCGATGCTGACGTAGTCCGCCTTGTCACCGGCCGTGTTGTAGGTGACGTCCTTGCGGATCTCCACGACGAACGGGATGCGCTCGGCGACCGCGGTCGACGGGTCGTCCGTGCCGAAGTAGCCGATCTGGAAGCCGTCCTTGTACGGCTTCATGGCCTCGTTGTTCGTGAAGTCCCCGTCGTTGTCGAGGTCCACACGGACGGTGCCGGCGGCCGCGTCGTACAGCACGCCCCACACGTCGGTGGTGTCGCCGTCGCGGTTGAGGTCACCGGCCATGTCGCCGCCGCGGGTCGCGGACTCGGCGAACAGCTGCAGCTTGTGGGCTCCCTCGGGCGCCTTCCAGGTGCGGCCGCCGGCGGTGAACACGGGGCCGGTCACCGAGGCGCTCATCCGCAGCCAGGTGCCGTCACGGTCGGTGACCGGGTCGGTGGCGGTCACCCAGTCGACGATCTTGCGCTCGCCGGTGGTGGTCTTCTGCAGCGCCGGGTGGCCGAGGTCGACACCGGAGTCCATGATGCCGATGGTGATCCCACGGCCGTCGTACTTCGGGTGGTCCTTCACGAAGTCCACCGCGCCCGTCTCGAAGGACGGGTTGTACGGGTTCTTGGCGGGGGTCTTCTTGCCGGGCGCGGGGTAACCGGCACCGGAGGCGGCCGAGGCGTCGGCGGCGGCGCCCGGGGACGGGTCGTCCAGCGCGATCTCGTGGCGGAGGTCGATCGCCTCCACCGAGGAGAGCTTGGTGGCGGCCGTGATGGTCTTCTCGGCCTTGGCCGTCGGGACCGTGGCGCGGACATAGCCGAGCTTGTCGTCGGTCTTGCCGATCAGGGTGCCGCCGGCGGCCTTCAGCTGGTCGCTGACCTGCTCGGTCTGGCCGGGCTTCGTCGCCACCATGAAGGTGACCGTCTTCTCGCCCTCGGCCTTCGCCTCGGCGAGCAGCTGGGCGTCGTCCGAACCGAGCTTGTCGTCCGCGGACTTGACGGAGGCGCTCGGCGCGGGCGCGGGCACCGGCTCGTCGGCGGTCGCGGCGAAGGCCAGCGGAATCGGCCCGGCAGCGGACAACGCGGCCACGAGACCGGCGGCGACGGCTGTGCGCGCCACGCGTCTCGTGACCGGTGTCGAACCGCTATGGGGGGTGTGGGTCATCGGCATCCCTTGCGAATAAAGGAACGGGCGAACGTGCGTCGGACGATCGCACAGCTTTATGCAAGGGAAGGGAATATGGGGAGAGTTGACCGAATCGAAATGGATCTATGGGGAAAACCCGCGATGGGCATTACGGGCGGACGGGGACAGCCGTGACATACCCGTGAGGTGTTGTGGTGACGCGTTGACGCGTCGTCATGTGTCCTTCGAGCGCGCGTAGTGCCGGGAGGCTTTGGCGCGGTTGCCGCAGGCGGCCATGGAGCACCAGCGGCGGGTGCCGTTGCGGGAGGTGTCGAAGAAGTGCAGGACGCACGCCTCGTGCGCGCACTTGCGGATCCGGTCGGGCGCGGCGGTGAGGAGTTCCAGGTAGTTACGGGCGGCCAGCCAGGCCGGGCCCCAGGCCGGGTCGCGGAACTCCGTCCGCTCGCCGGGGCCTTCGGCGGTGAGGGTGGGGCGGATGCGGCCGTGTTCGAGGACGGCGTCGACGCGGGCGGTGTGCGCATCGTCCGTGCGTGACGCGTCCACGGCCGAGCGGAGTGCGTCCCGCGTCGTGAGCAGGTGCCGCAGGGTCGTCGCGTCGGCGGCGAAGTCGGCGTCGAGGCCGTTGGCGGCCAGCCACACCGCCAGTCCTTCGGTGTCCCGGAGCAGGTCCCGCAGGGCGCCGTCGCCCACCCATCGTGTGTTGAGCAGGTCGAGTGCGAGCGGCTCGCCGATGAGGGGGCGGGGGTCGTGGGGCTTGGGCATCCGGGGCCTCCTTGCGTACTAACCACTTAAGGGTACGTGACCGGTTGACGCACCCGTATCTAACCTCTAAAGTCGCTTATACAGGTTAGGAATCGCTCCTCAAGGAGGCCCCGTCATGGCTCTGCGCACCGGCCACATCGGCCTGAACGTCACCGACATCGCCCGCTCGCTGGACTTCTACCGGGACGTCCTCGGCTTCACCGTGATCGGCGAGGGCAAGGAGGAGGGGCGGCGGTACGCCTTCCTCGGCGACGGCACGACCCTGATCCTCACGCTCTGGCAGCAGGCCGAGGGCCTCTACGAGCCCGAGCGCGCCGGCCTCCACCACCTCGCCTTCGAGGCCGACTCCCTCGACCGGGTCAAGGAGTACGAGACGGCGCTGCGCGGGTACGGCGTCGAGTTCGCGTACGACGGCGTGGTCGCCCACGGCGAGGGCGCGGCCTCCGGCGGCATCTTCTTCCATGACCCCGACGGCACGCGGCTGGAGATCTCGGTGCCGACGGGGGTACAGGGGGCACCGGCGCCCACGGAGGCGGCTCCGACCTGCGGGTTCTTCTAGATCTTTCTTGCGGAGGAGGTTCAGGGCGATGAGCATCTACCACGTCGGCTCGCGCGCCGTGCAGGACCGGGTCGGCGTGCGCGACCTGGCCGACCATGTCGGCCGCTCCATCCTGGGCGGCATCAAACCGGTCGCGGCCGCCTTCCTGGAGCTCCAGCCGCTGCTCTTCGTGGGCGCCGCCGACCCGGCGACGGGCGCGGTGTGGGCGACGGCGCTCGCGGGCACCCCGGGGTTCGTCCGGGCCACCGGGCCCCAGCGGATCTCCGTCGCGGGCGACGCGCTGCTCTCGGCCGACGACCCGCTCGCCACGGCCCTCGCCACCCCCGGCACGGCGGTCGGCACCATCGCCCTCGACCCCCGCACCCGCCGCCGTATGCGCCTCAACGGCCGCGCACGGCCCACGGAACGCGGCTTCGCCGTCGACGCCGACCAGGTGTTCTCCAACTGCCCCAAGTACCTGCAGAAGCGGGAGTCGTACGAGATCGTCGACCGCACGCCGGGTGAGCCGGTCCGCGGGGAGGAACTCACCGCCGACCAGGCCGGGTTCATCGCCTCGGCCGACACCTTCTTCCTGGCCACCGTGCGCGACGGCGGGGCCGACGCCAGCCATCGGGGCGGCAACCCGGGGTTCGTACGGGTCGACTCCTCCCGCGAACTGAGCTGGCTGGACTACCCGGGCAACTCCATGTTCCTCACCCTCGGCAACCTCACCACCGACCCGCGCGCCGGCCTGCTTCTCCTCGACTGGACGACGGGCCGCACCCTGCACCTCACCGGCCGCGCGCGGGTCGAGTACGGCACCGACGGCACCCGCACGACCCGCTTCACCCTCACCGAGGCCGTAGACACGCCGTCCGCCGTCCCGCTGCGCTGGTCGGCGCCGCGATACTCACCTGCCAATCCGGCCCGGGCGCGTTAACTTGCCTGGATGCGACGAAGGTTGAGGGTGGCGGCCTACGCCGTGTGCGTCCGCGACGGACAGCTCCTGCTGGCCCGCTCCCCGGCGGAGGACGGCACCCCCGAGTGGGTCCTGCCCGGCGGCGGCATGGAGCACGGGGAGGACCCGCACGACACGGTCGTGCGTGAGCTGGAGGAGGAGACCGGTTACCGCATCGAGGTGACCGGCCTCCTCGGTGTGGACTCCGCCCGCCACTTCCGTCCCCGCCGCGGGCTGCGCCGTGCGGTGGACCATCAGGGGGTACGGCTCGTGTACGAGGGGCGGGTGGTCGGCGGTGAGCTGCGCTACGAGGTCGGCGGGTCGACGGACATGGCCGCCTGGCATCCCCTGGAGGACGTTCCCGGCCTGGTCCGGGTCCCGCTGATCGATGCGGCTCTGCGGTTGTGGACCGTCAGGGCTTGGGGGAGGGGAGGAGGAAGCTGAGGAGGCCGGCGGGGCTGGTGGGCGCCGCCCGCTCCTTGGGGCGGGCACACCAGAGGAGGGGCCGCCGGTCCTCTCGACCGGTGGCCCCTCCTCTCCCCTCCTGATGTGCCCCGTTCGTCACTGGCGGGGCAACACCACGACATAGGCGGCCGGGTCGCGGTCCGTGGCGGCCATGAGGGCCGTGCGGACCACGGCCGCCTGTTGTTCCATCGCGTCGCGCAGCTTCCTCGGGGTGATGTGGACGACCGTGATGCCGAGGCGTTCGAGGTGTTCGCGCTTGCGGGCGTACTCGGACCAGAGGGCGTCGTCGTCCTGGCGTGGCGCGCGGGTGTCGAGCTCGACGGCGACCGCCTGCTCCGGCCAGTAGGCGTCCAGGCCGCCGAGGTGGGGGCCGCCCGGGAGGCGCAGGTCGACGTTCCAGACGGGGTCGGGGAGTCCGTACTCGCGGACCATGCGGTAGAGGCGGTGCTCGGCGATCGCTCGGCCCTCGGCGAGGAGGGAGTCCACCGCGTCCACCACGTGCGGGTGGTTCAGGAGCTTGGCCCGGCTCAGTTCGCGGACGACGGAGGCCGGGTCGCAGTGGCCGCCGCGTACCGCCTCGGTGAGGAGTCGGCGCACCGCGCCCGCGTCCGTCAGGCTCGCCACTGCGTCGGCCAGGGCGCGGGGGACGGGAGCGACCGGGACGTCTGTGGCGTACTCGGGGGGCGGGAGGTCCGGGGTGCGGACGATACGGGCGCAGCCCGTCGAGCGCAGGCGGCGCAGGCGGGGGACCAGGACGTCGAACTGCTCCAGGGAGAGCAGCGGGGGAGCGGAGGAGAAGCCGTGGAGGTTCAAGGCCGCCAGGCCGGTGATCACCGCTTCCTTGTAGACGGGGCGGTGCGGGCCCTCCGCGCCGGGCTGGGCCGGCACCCCGGCCGGGGTCGACTGGCGGGCCGCGTACAGCAGCACCGCGTGCAGCCGTTCCTCGCTGGTCGGCGGGCCCGGGTGGAGCAGGAAGACCCCGGGGAGGAGCTGCTGCCAGGGGCCTCCGGGGCGGCACTGGTCGTTCATCTCGGACGGGGAGACGCCGTGCGTGCGCAGCTGTGCCGTCGTGAGGACGTGGCGCTGGCCGTCCGACAGGTGACGCAGGGGGCGGGGGGAGAGCGGGGAGGTCGGGGAGACCGGGGGGAGCGGGGTGTTGTGGTTCATGCGATCGGGATTCCGCTCCCGATCCGGGTCTTAACCGCTGTTACACGCTCGTCGACAAATGCAGACAAGGCTGCACTAAAGGACGGGTGTTCGGATGTCGAGTAGGCACCGAAAACCCCTGGTCCGGATGGGTGGGACCAGGGGGTTACGGGCCTGATTGCCGGTATTTCGTAACGGTGGCCGTACGCCTAATTCATGGCCAGAGGTGGCCCGTTGTCAGGAGTGGGGCGCAGCCTCCGCGTCGCACGCCTGTCCTCGCAGGGCGCGGGCCAGGTCGTCGCGGGCCTCCAGGACCAGGCGGCGCAGGGCCGGCGCCGCGTCCGTGTGGGCCGCCAGCCACGCGTCGGTCGCCGCCAGCGTCTCCGGGGAGTCCTGGAGCGACGGGAACAGGCCCGACACGACGTCCATGCCGATCTGGATCGAGCGCTCCGCCCAGACACGTTCGATGACCGCGAAGTACTTGTCCGTGTAGGGGGCGGTGAGCTCTCGCTGGGAGGGGCGGGCGAAGCCTGCGATCGTCGCCGTGACCAGGGCGTTGGAGAGCGTGTCCGACTCCACCACCTGCGCCCATGCCTGCGCCTTGACCGCCGGGGAGGGGCGGGCGGCCAGACAGCGGACCTGGTGGCGCTTGCCGGAGGCGGTGTCGTCGCGGGCCAGTTCGGCGGCCAGCTCCTTCTCGCCGACGACGTCGTGCGCGGCCAGCGCGTCCAGGAACGCCCAGCGCAGCTCCTGGTCGACCTCAAGGCCCGGCAGGGTGACGGTGCCGTCCAGGAGAGCGGTCAGGAGGTCGAAGTGGGCGGGCAGGGCGGCCACCCGCGCGGTGAACCTCGCCCACGCCAGCTGCTGCTCGCTGCCCGGCTCGGCCGCGTACAGCTGGACCGCCGCGCCCTCTGCCAGACGTCGGGAGGTCTGCTCGCGTGCGCCCGGGGTGACGTAGTGCTCGACCGCGCCCTCCGCCCAGGCGTGGAGCATCTGGAGGACGCCGATGTCGGACTCGCGGCCCGCGAAGCGCAGCACCAGGTCGATGAACTCCCGGGCGGGGAGCAGCGCGTCCCGAGTCATGTTCCACAGGGCCGACCAGCACAGGGCGCGGGCGAGCGGGTCGGTCACCGAGCCGAGGTGGTCCCGCAGCGTCGCCAGGGACGTCTCGTCGAAGCGGGTCTTGCAGTAGGTGAGGTCGTCGTCGTTGACGAGGACCAGTTCCGGGGCGTCGGCGTCGGCCAGTTCGGGGACCAGGGTGCGGGGCCCGTCGACGTCCACCTCCGCGCGGGCGTACCGCTCCAGTGCGCCGGTCCCGGTGCGGCGGTAGAGGCCGATCGCCACCCGGTGCGGTCGCAGCTCGGGGTGGGACTCGGGGGCCTCCTGGAGCACCGCCAGCTCGTCGACGCGGCCCTCGGTGTTCAGCAGGACCTGGGGGGTGAGGGAGTTGACGCCGGCTGTCTGGAGCCAGGAGCGGGCCCACGCGGCCATGTCGCGGCCGCTGGTCTCCTCCAGGGCCGCGAGGAGGTCGCCGAGGCGGGTGTTGCCGTAGGCGTGGCGCTTGAAGTAGCGGCGGGCGCCCTCCAGGAACGCCTCCTGGCCCACGTACGCCACCAACTGCTTGAGCACCGAGGCGCCCTTGGCGTAGGTGATGCCGTCGAAGTTGAGCTTGGCGTCCTGGAGGTCGCGGATGTCGGCCGTGACGGGGTGCGTGGAGGGCAGCTGGTCCGCGCGGTACGCCCATGCCTTGCGGCGGTTGGCGAAGGTGATCCAGCCGTCCTGGAAGCGGGTCGCGGCGAGGCCGAAGGTGCCCATGAAGTCCGCGAAGGACTCCTTCAGCCACAGGTCGTCCCACCACTCCATGGTGACCAGGTCGCCGAACCACATGTGCGCCATCTCGTGCAGGATGACGTTCGCCCGCGCCTCGTACGACGCCTGCGTGACCTTGCCGCGGAAGATGTACTCCTCGCGGAACGTCACCAGCCCCGGGTTCTCCATCGCGCCCAGGTTGTACTCGGGCACGAACGCCTGGTCGTACTTCCCGAAGGGGTACGGGTAGTCGAAGTGGTCGTGGAAGAAGTCCAGGCCCTGCTTGGTGAGCAGGAAGACGTCCTCGGCGTCGAAGTGCGGCGCCAGGCCCTTGCGGCACAGGGCGCCGAGGGGGATCTCCAGCGTCGTACCGTCGCCGAGGACCCTCTCGTACGAGTCCGTGACGTAGTGGTAGGGGCCGGCCACGACGCAGGTGATGTACGTCGAGATCGGCTTGGTCTCCGCGAAGCGCCAGACGCCGTCGGACTGCCGGCCGGTGCCGTTGCTCCACACCGTCCAGCCCTCCGGTGCGCGCACCTCGAAGCGGAACGGGGCCTTGAGGTCGGGCTGTTCGAAGTTGGCGAAGACGCGGCGGGAGTCCGCCGGTTCGTACTGGGTGTAGAGGTAGACCTCGCCGTCCTCGGGGTCGACGAAGCGGTGCAGGCCCTCGCCGGTGCGGGAGTAGGCGCACTGGGCGTCGACGATCAGTTCGTTGTCGGCGGCCAGGTCCTCCAGGGTGATGCGTGAGCCGTCGAAGACCTCGCTCGGGTCGAGGTCCCTGCCGTTGAGGGAGACGGCGGTGACGCTGGGGGCGATCAGGTCGGCGAAGCTCGACGCGCCCGGTTCGTTGCAGCGGAAGCGGATCGTGGTGACCGAGCGGAAGGTGCGCGGCTCGCCCTCCGTGGCGGCTGGTGCGTCGCCGGCGGCGGAGCGCACGTCGAGGGACACGTCGTACCCGTCGACGGACAGCAGGGCGGCCCGCTCCCGGGCCTCGTCACGGGACAGGTTCTCACCGGGCACGGGTGGCACTCCCTCGGGTGGTGATCAGTAGGCGGACAGCACCGATCCTGCCATGCGGGCCTGACGGCGGACAGCGGGGAATGGGCCGTGGACCTGTGGTGTTGCAGAGTTCAAACAACCGTTCTGAGGAGACTCATGTCCGACAGCGCGACGCACGCCACGAAGACTCCGGTCGACTTCTGGTTCGACCCGCTCTGCCCCTGGGCCTGGATGACGTCCCGTTGGGTGCTGGAGGTGGAGAAGGTCCGCGACATAGAGGTCCGCTGGCATGTGATGAGCCTCGCCGTGCTCAACGAGGACAAGCTCGACGAACTGCCCGAGGAGTACCGCGACCTGCTCGCCACCAAGGCGTGGCAGCCGGTCCGGGTCGTGACCGCCGCCTGGCAGAAGCACGGCGCCGACATCCTCGGCCCGCTGTACACCGCGCTCGGCACCCGCATCCACAACAACGGCGAGGGCCCGACGATCGAGGCCGTCGCCGGCGCGCTCGCGGACGTCGGACTGCCCGCCGACCTCATCGACTACGCCGAGCAGGAGAACTTCGCGTACGACGCCGAGCTGCGCGCCTCCCACAAGGAGGGCATCGAGAAGGTCGGCCAGGACGTCGGCACCCCGGTCATCGCGGTCCCCGGCCCCGACGGCGAGCAGATCGCCTTCTTCGGCCCGGTCGTCACCCCCGCCCCGAAGGGCGAGGAGGCCGCGCGGCTGTGGGACGGCACGCTCGCGGTGGCGTCGGTGCCGGGCTTCTACGAGATCAAGCGCACCCGGACCAAGGGCCCCGACTTCAGCAACCTGTAGGGTCCGCCCAGCGCGTACGACACGAGGGGTGGGACATGAGCGACCAGGCGGTGAGCGACGGCTCCTGGGCGATCGACGACGAGCAGGGCGGCGAACTGGCCGCCCGCTGGTGGCGGTGGGAGATGTCCGCGCCCGAGGACCTGAGCCCGGTGGCCGACACGACGGGCGAGCACGCCGCCTGGCAGCAGCCCGCCGACCTGTGGTTCCTCGCCGGTACGTACGGCGGGCGGGTCGTCCGGCGCTGTGAAGTGCCCGCCGGGCGGCCCCTGTTCTTCCCGGTCATCAACATCCAGCACACGCTCGGCTTCTCGAAGGAGCCCGTGAAGCTGCCCGTCACCCGGGCCACCGCCCATCTCAACGGCGCCCCGCTGCCGCTGCGCGAGTTCGCCTCCGGCCCCTTCCGCGTGGGGCTGCGGCGGCGCCTGGCCTGGGGCATCTGGGGCGCCGTCGCCCCGCTCACGCCGGGGCAGTACGTCCTGGAGATCAAGGGCGACACCCGGGACGGCTTCTCCGTCGACACGACGTACCACCTCACCGTCGTATGACGGTGAGGGTGTGAGAGAGGGCCCTCGTGCGTCACGTCCTCGCGAGGGCCCTCCCTTCTCTCCGACCTGCCCGCGTGAAGGGTGAGAAGACGATCACGAGGCAGGACGCTCTCAGGGCTGGAGCAGGAGCACGTCCGCGCGGGACCTCGCCGCCTCGTGGCGACGGGCGACGTCCTGCCAGTTGACCACCTGCCACATGGCCTCGATGAAGTCGACCTTCTGGTTCCTGTACTGGAGGTAGAAGGCGTGCTCCCAGGCGTCGAAGACCAGGATCGGGGTGGCGCCCTGGCCGACGTTGCCCTGGTGGTCGTAGACCTGCTCGACGATCAGCCGGCCGCTCAGCGGCTCGTACGCGAGGACGCCCCAGCCGGAACCCTGTGTCGTGGCCGCCGCCTTCGACAGCTGCGCCTTGAAGGCGGCGAACGAGCCGAAGGACTCGGTGATCGCGTCCGCCAGCTCACCCACGCCGTCAGCGGCGAGCGGCTCGCCGCCGCCGTCCTTCGGGCCGCTCATGTTCCGCCAGTAGATCGAGTGCAGGATGTGCCCGGAGAGGTGGAAGGCCAGGTTCTTCTCCAGGCCGTTGATCGACCCCCACTGCTCCTTGTCCCGGGCCTCGGAGAGCTGCTCCAGCGTGTCGTTGGCGCCCTTGACGTAGGCCGCGTGGTGCTTGTCGTGGTGCAGCTCGATGATCTCGGGGCTGATGACCGGGGCGAGCGCGGAGTAGTCGTACGGCAGGTCAGGCAGCGTGTAGACGGGCATGCGGGGTCCCCTCCGGACTCTTATTGCAAATAAGTCGCAACAACAAGCTAGCAGCAAAAAGCCCCCGTGTGGATCACACGGGGGCTCGGTGCGCGGATCTGCGGGGTCAGCCGCGGCGCTTCTGCCACAGGTACCCGAGGGCCGCCAGGGCGAGCGTCATGCCGCCCGACGAGTACAGCTGGACGCGGGTCTCCGGCTCCCGTGCCATCAGTACGAAGATCGCCGCCATCCCGGCCAGCGCCACCCAGGTCAGCCACGGGTACGCCCACATCCGCACGACCAGCTTCCCGGGCGTCTCCCGCTCCAGCCGGCGGCGCAGCAGCAGCTGCGAGACCGCGATGAAGATCCAGACGATCAGGATCACCGCGCCGATCATGTTCAGCAGCCAGGGGAAGGCGTCGTCCGGGCGCACATAGCTGAGCACCACACACCCGAAGCCGAACAGGGACGACGCCAGTACGGCGATCCGCGGCACCCCGCCGGTCACCCGGGCCAGCACCGGCGGGCCCTGGCGCCGCTCGACCAGCGAGTAGGCGATGCGCGACGAGCCGTAGATGTTGGCGTTCATCGCCGACAGCAGCGCGACCAGCACCACCACGTTCATCAGCTGCCCGGCGCCCGGGATGCCCAGGTGGTCCAGGGCGGCGACGTACGGGCCCTTCGTCGCGACGGCCGGGTCGTTCCACGGGACGAGGGTGACGATGACCGCCATCGAGCCGATGTAGAACAGCGCGATCCGCCACATCGCCGTACGGACGGCGCTCGCCACGCCCTTGACGGGGTTCTCCGACTCGGCGGCGGCGATGGTGACCGTCTCCAGGCCGCCGTACGCGAACACCGACGCGAGCAGGCCGATGACCAGGCCCTCGCCGCCGTTCGGCAGGAACTCGGTGAGGTTGCTCGTGCCGGGCGCTTCGGTGCCGGGCAGCACGCCCGCGATGGCCAGCACGCCCAGGACGAGGAAGAGGGTGATCGCGCCCACCTTCAGGGCGGCGAACCAGAACTCGAACTCGCCGAAGTTCTTCACGGCGGCCAGGTTCGTCGCGCAGAAGACCACCATGAACAGCGCCACCCACGCCCACTCGGGCGTGCCCGGCAGCCAGCCGGTGACGATCTTCGCGGCGCCGATGCCCTCCAGGCCCACGGCCGTGCACAGCAGCACCCAGAACGACCAGCCCGCGGTGAAGCCCGCCCAGGGCCCGATCGCCCGCTCGGCGTGCGCCGAGAACGAGCCCGACGACGGGTGGGCCGCCGACATCTCGCCCAGCATCCGCATCACCAGCATCACGAGGAGGCCGGAGAGCGCGTAGGCGAGGACGATCGAGGGTCCGGCGGCGGCGATCCCCGCGCCGGATCCGACGAAGAGGCCCGCGCCGATGACACCGCCGAGGGCGATCATCGACAGGTGGCGCTGTTTGAGGCTGTGGGAGAGGGCGGTGCGTTCGTCGTCCTGTCGGCGCGGCGGCGGACCGACCTTGGTCGTGCTGGGCATGGGCGCGGCTCGTCCAATGCGTGAGAGGGGTGAGGGGGGCAAAACGCCCACAGTGTCGGCGGGGTCGGCGGTGAGAGGGCGTGAGTGTCCGCTATCCGGACGGGATGCCTACGCTGCGTGAGCGAGCGGTTCGCGTGTGATGACCGCCTCGTCGCCCCCGTGACCGGTGTCACGCCGGGGTCCGGTGGGGATCGGTGTAGGGCTCATTCTTTGTGTGGAGCACACCAAGGCCGTGATCCCGCCTTTGTCGGCTACTGACGGTGAGCGGGCGGAAGCTGCTGGGATAGCGTCGACGCGTCCCTTCCCTCTGCCCCTCTGACTTGCGGAGTCCCCATGAGCACCGCCGCCGCTGCCGCACCCGCCCGCACCGGGCAGGTCCTCGCCGACCTCCTCCCGGCCTCCCGCGTCCGTGACCTCGCCCTGGTCGCCGGCGGCGCGGCCCTCACCGGCCTCGCGGCCCAGCTCGCGGTGCCCGTCCCCGGCTCTCCGGTCCCGGTGACCGGCCAGACCTTCGCCGCCCTGCTCGTCGGCACCTCCCTCGGTGCCGGCCGCGGCTTCCTCTCCCTCGCGCTGTACGTCCTCGCCGGTACGGCGGGCGTGCCGTGGTTCGCCGAGGGCGGCTCCGGCGCGGCGGCCCCGTCCTTCGGCTACGTCCTCGGCATGCTCCTCGCCGCCACCGTCGTGGGCGCGCTGGCGCGGCGCGGGGCCGACCGCAAGGTCTGGCGGACGGCCGGGGTGATGCTGCTGGGCTCCGCGATCATCTACGCGGTCGGCGTGCCGTACCTGGCACTGGCCGCCGACATGTCCGCCTCGACGGCGATCGAGCTCGGCCTCACGCCGTTCCTGATCGGCGACGCGCTGAAGGCGGCGCTGGCGATGGGGCTGCTGCCCGCGGCGTGGAAGCTCGTGCGCCGCTGACGGTGTGCTGGACAGGCTGACGGTGTGCTGGACAGGAGGCTCGCGTGGACCGGACGGAACGGTCCGGTCCACGCGCGCCTCTTGGTCGTGCGTGGGGGGTGTCGGTGTTTCCGGTGTGGCGGTCAGCCGTCCTGGCTGCCGGGGCGGCGGCGCTGCGACCACCACATCCCGGCCGCGCCCGCCGCGAGGAGCGCCGCGCCGGCCGTGCCCAGCGGCAGCACCTCCCGTTCGAACCCGGTCCTGGGCAGCTCGTCACCGCCCGGGGCCACCGGCTTGTTGTCGGTGCCGAGCAGCAGCGGGGTGGCGGGGGCGTTCGGCGACGGGTTCGTGGTCCCGAACGGCACCGGTCCCTGCTGCCAGTACGTCTTCTTCCCGTCGGCGGTCTGCACGGGCAGGCAGATCATCCCGGTCCTGCCGAGATCGAAGGTGGCGTCGACGGCGTACGACTTCGACGCCCCGGCCGCGAGATTGTCGATGGGACAGGAGAAGGCGCTGTTGGAACCCTCGGGGCGGTCTCCGGCCGGCACCGCCGAACACCCCTGAACGTTTTTGACCGTCAGTCCGTCGAAACCGACGACCAATAGCCTGATGTTGCCGCTTTCCTTGCTCCCTTCATTCTTCACCGTGGCGGTGATCGCCGTTTTCTGAGAGCTGTTGTCGACCGAGATCTTCTCCGGCAGTGTCGTGGTCAGTTTCACGCCCGCGGGAGCCTCGTCGACCGCCTTTCCCCCTTTACTGCTCCCCGGTCCCTGGTCGTCCGCGGCGGCGGTGGCGGAAAAGATCATCACCGCCGAGAAGGACGCGATGACCAGCGACATACGATGAGAACTCATGTTCGCCCCCCTTGTCTGCGCCTGAATTCGCAGTACTTGAAGAGGTACCACAAGATTTCTCCGCACTATGCTGGTACGGCCTGAAGTGTGACCATCGTGTTTCAGTCAGGGGGGTGCAGCGGAATTGCCGGGTAACAGGGGGAATTCGGGGCCCGATGGTGCTCCGGGGCTGTTGGTGACGGGCCGTTATCGGCTGGTCGAAAGCATCGGGCAGGGAGGAATGGGGCGGGTGTGGCGGGCCGCCGACGAAATACTCGACCGGCAGGTCGCGGTGAAGGAGATGCGCATCGACGGCCTCGACCCCGAGGACACTCGCACCCGCCGCGAACGCACCCTGCGCGAGGCCCGCGCCACCGCCCGTATCGACCATCCCAACGTCGTACGGGTCTACGACGTCGTCGACGAGGGCGAGCGCCTCTGGATCGTCATGGAACTGGTCGCCGGCCGCTCCATGGAGCGGATCCTGGCCGAGGAGGGACCCCTCGGGCCCCGCGAGACCGCCCGCATCGGGCTCGGACTGGTCGAGGCGCTGCAGCAGGTGCATGCGCGGGGCGTTCTGCACCGGGACATCAAGCCGGGCAATGTGCTGGTGGAGAGCGCGGGGAGTGGGACCGGGGGCGCCCGTCGCATCGTCCTCACCGACTTCGGCATCGCGGCGATCCAGGACGCCACGGCGCTCACCATGGTCGGCATGCTCGTCGGCTCGCCCGACTACATGGCCCCCGAGCGGGTCTCCGGCCGCCCGCAGGGCCCGCCGTCCGACGTGTGGTCCCTCGGCGCCACCCTGTGCGCGGCCCTCGGCGGCCACTCCCCCTTCTCCCGCGCCACCACCCTGGCAACCCTCCACGCGGTCCTCTACGAAGCCCCCGCCCTCCCCCCGGCCCCCGCCCCCCTCCACGACCTCCTGACAGCCCTGCTCCAGAAGGCCCCGGAGACCCGCCCAACCCTGCCCGAGGTGGCCTCGGCCCTGGGGCCGCTGGCACATCCGACGTGGACACCGACGGTGGCCGGGCCGGGTGTCGGTGCGGGGGAAGCGGCGGTCGGGGTGCCTGCGGGGGAAGGGGCTGAGTCGGGGGTGCCTGGTGCGCCGCGCGGGCCGGTGGTGGTGCCTGCGGAGCCGGGAGGGGCGTCGGGGGATGCGGCGGCGCATCCGGAGCGGACTCCGACGGTAGCGGGAGCTCCGGGGGTGGAGGGCGTGTCGCCAGGGGTGGTGGGGCTGCCTGCGGGGGCGGGGGCGGTGCCAGCCGAGGCGGGGGTCGGGTCGGCGGTGGAGGGTGTGTCGCCGGGGGCAGTGGCGGTGCCTGCCGAGGCGGACGTTGAGCCGGAGCCCGAAGGCGCGGCGCGGGGCGTGGTCGCGGAAGAGCCCGGCTCGGCGGTGGAACCGCCAGCGGCGGTCACGGAATCGCCGGGGCCGGTGCCCGCGGTGCGGGAGCCAACGCCGGAGCCGCCAGTGCCGGTGGCGGAGCCGCCCGGCCGGGTGGGGGGGTCGGCTGGGCGGGTGGGGGAGTTGCCAGGGTCGGTGGGGGAGTCGGCTGGGCGGGTGGGGGAGCTGCCAGGGTCGGTGGGGGAGTTGCCAGGGTCGGCGGAGGACTCGCCGGGGTCGGTGGCGGAGTCGGTCGCGCGGCCGTCCCGACAGCCGCACCCGCTGTCCCCCTGGCCGCAGCATGAGATCCCCGCGCCGCCACCGCTCCCGCGACCCCCGGTTGAATCAGCGACGCCCCCCTCGACGGAGTCGCCCCACGGCGCTCCGGAGCCCCGCTCCCACAGCCGACCTCACACGGCGACCCCCCGGGGAACCGGAACCTCGGTCTCCAGGGGAGCCGCCGCGGACGCCGACTCGGAGAACCGGCCTGAGATCCACCCGGACGCCGACTCGGACACCCGTGTGCAGGCCGACACGGAATCACCGTCACCGGGCGCTGCTGGCCCGGCAGTCCCGGTCGGCCCGGGGGCCCGGAGCGGCTCGGTGGGCCCGGCAGCCCCGAATGGTTCGACTGCTCCCGGTGCCCCGGCGGCCCCCACCGGTTCGGAGGCCCGGAATCCCTCCGAGGTCCCGGCAGCCCCGGCACCTCCGGCAGCCCCGGTAGTCCCGACTGCCCCGTCAGGCGCGGCGGGGACGGCGGTCGGGAATTCTGGCCCAGCTGGCCCGGCAGCCTCGACTGGTTCGGCGGCCCTCTTTGGTTCGGGTACTCCGAGCATCCCGACTGTCCCGGCGGACGAGACGGGCGAGGCGGGCCCGGCGGCCCCAGGTGCCCCGACCAGCCCGACAGGCCCGGCGGGCCCGATAGCCGTGAGCGGCTCGGCGACGCCGACCGCGCCGACGGTTCCGGCCGACCCCGCAGCCCCGACCGGTGCAGTCGCCCCGGCGGCACACGCCCCGGCGGGCCCGACTGGTTCGACCGCCCCTTCCGGCTCGCCGGCATCGCAGGCACCCCACCGCCGGGGCGTCTCCCTCGCCCGCCCGCAGCCCGCGTCCGGAGCCAACCTGACGTCGAGGCCACCCGGGCATGCGGCCTCGTCTGTGCCCGTGGCCCCTGCTGGCGCGGAAGCTCTCACTGCGTCGGGTCCGGCGGTGCCCCCTGTGCCTGTGGCCCCCGCTGACCCGGAAGCCTTCTCCGTCTCGGGTCCGGCGGTGCCAGCCGTGACCGCAGGCTCGGTGCGCTCGGGAGGCCCCACTGTCGCGGCCGCGTCGCTCCCCGAACGCCGCTCCACTGCCACCACCCCCACCCGAACCGCTCCCACGGTCCCGCCCGTCCTGACCGGAACCCGGCGTCGTACGAGCCGCCGACGTGCCGCCCTCCTGGCCGCCGCAGGGGTCGCGGTGGCGGGAGGCATGGTGGCGGCGATGGTGCTGGCGATGGCCCCCGGAGACCGTGACGACGGCACGCGGGACGGCGCCTACCCCGCTCCGCCGTCCTACGGCAGCCACACCACCGCCGTCACCGACGGCACCGGTGGTCCCTCGCCGTCGGTCTCCCCCTCACCCTCGCCCACCGTCCAGGGCACCTCCCGCCCCCGGACCCTGCCGCCGGGCGCGCAACAGGAGGCGGGTGGGTATGCGTGGGTGCCGCCGGAAGGGTGGCGGCGGGATTTCAAGACGGGCGCTGAAGTGCACTACACGTCACCCGACGGCAAGCAGGAACTCGTCGCGAAGTCCTCCCTGGCCCGCGGCGACCTGATGGAGACCTGGCGCACCTCGGAGCAGAACGCCCACCAGGGCCAGGACTACCGCAAGATCCGCCTGGAGGAGACGACGTTCCGCGGCAACCCGGCGGTCGTCTGGGAGTACACCTTCACCCTGCGCGGCACCCACTGGCACGCCCGCCTGCTCGGCTTCAACCAGAACGGCAAGTCGTACCAGATCAACACCTGGTACCAGCCGGAGATCGAGATGGCGGCCCTGAGCACGTACGAGAAGGTGAGGGACAGCTTCACCGTGCTGTGAGCCACCCGTGTCCGTGGTGTTTCGCGGCGGACACCCGCCCCTGCACGCCCGCAACACGCATGTCACACTGCATCCCATGCGCGTGTATCTCGGCTCCGACCATGCCGGCTTCGAACTCAAGAACCACCTCGTCGAATGGCTGAAGGCGGCCGGCCATGAGCCCGTCGACTGCGGCCCCCACATCTACGACGCCCAGGACGACTACCCGCCCTTCTGCCTGCGCGCCGCCGAGCGTACGGCCGCGGACCCCGACGCCCTCGGCATCGTGATCGGCGGCTCCGGCAACGGCGAGCAGATCGCCGCGAACAAGGTCAAGGGCGTCCGCGCGGCCCTCGCCTGGAGCGAGGAGACGGCAGCCCTGGGCCGCCAGCACAACAACGCCAACGTGGTCGCGGTCGGCGCCCGCATGCACACGCAGGACGAGGCGACGAAGTTCGTCGAGACCTTCCTCAACACCCCGTTCTCCGGCGACGAGCGCCACATCCGCCGTATCGACATGCTGTCGGCGTACGAGACGACGGGCGACCTGCCCCCGATCCCGGCCCACCACCCGCAGCAGTAACGAGCCTCGGCCCACCCCGCTCCCCATCGAGCGATCGAGCCATCGAGCCATCGAGCGATCGAGCCGGGTGGGCCGGCGCCAGACCCGGACAGCGGGAAACGGAAGAGGAGACCCCACCGTGCCGGAAGGGCACACGATTCACCGGCTGGCCCAGGACTACGCCGCCCAGCTCACCGGCACGGTCACCGCGACGAGCCCCCAGGGCAAGTTCTCCGACGCCGCCGCCCTCCTCACCGGCACACCGCTGCGCACCACCGAGGCCCACGGCAAACACCTCTTCCTCGGCTTCCTCCCCGACACCTGGGTCCACATCCACCTCGGCCTCTTCGGCAAGGTCACCTTCGGCGACGCCCCCGCACCGCCCCCCACCGACACGGTCCGCCTCCGCCTCGCCACCGACACCGCGTACGTCGACCTCCGCGGCCCCACCACCTGCGCCCTGATCACCGACGCCGAGAAGCACGCCATACACGCCCGCCTCGGCCCCGACCCGCTCCGCGAGGACGCCGACCCGGACACGGCGTACGCCCGCGTCCGCCGCAGCCGCACCACCGTCGCCGCGCTCCTGATGGACCAGAAGATCATCGCCGGCGTCGGCAACGTCTACCGCGCGGAGGTCCTCTTCCGCCACCGCATCGACCCGTACCGCCCGGGCAGGGACATCACCCCACCCCAGTGGCGGGCCATCTGGACGGACCTGGTCGCCCTGATGCGCGAGGGCGTCCGCAACAACCGCATCGACACGGTCCGCCCCGAACACACCCCCGAGGCGATGGGCCGCCCACCCCGCGTGGACGACCACGGCGGCGAGGTCTACGTCTACCGCCGCACCCACCAGCCCTGCCACATCTGCGGCGACACCATCCGCACGGCCGACCTGGCCGCCCGCAACCTCTTCTGGTGCCCCACCTGCCAGAAACCCTGACCCGACCGTCACCGGCGGTGCCGGTCAGAACCCGTGCGGCAACCAGGGCGCCAGCACCGCCCCGAACGCCACCGAAACCTCCGCCACCGCCCCCTTCCGCAGCTCCGTCACCCGCCCCGCCCCCGCCAACGACGCCAGACTCACACCCCCCAGATACGCCTCTCCCAACTCCCGTACGGTCAAGGCGAGATCAGCCGCATCGGTCGTACGAGCACAGCTCGCCCCCTTCGCGTCCCCGCTCAACCGCCACCGCCCCGAGTTCCAGGGACAGAACGCGTCCTCGACCTCCACCACCACATCCACCGGCGTCAGATACGCCCGCGCCTCCAACGCGGCCGGCACATCCACCAGCCGCACATGCAGCCCGTCCCGCACCCGCACCCGGCACCGCCGGATGTCGGACACCATCCCCAGCCAGCCCTCGTCCACCGGCCGCCCCCGCACACTCAGCGTCGACGTCAGATCGATGTCGAACAGGAACCGCCACACCGCCGCGTGCGCCGCCGGATCCAGCGCCTCCGCGTCCTGCACCCGGACCGTCCCGCACGGCCCCTCCGGACTCCACTGTGCCCTCACCCGGAACCGCGCGTACCCCACCACCTCACCACCCCGCTCGGCGACCACGCACTGCAACGGCGAGGCCCCCTCCCGCTCGCTCTCCGGATCGAGCAGCCCCAGCCGCTCCCACCCGGGCATCCGCGCCAGCATCCCGGCCCGCTCCGGCACCCGCCGCGCGTACACCGCCTCGCACGCGTCGAGTACCTCGGCCGGCGGCGCGTACCGCAGCCGTACGTCGTCCGTCCCCGCCGGCACCGACAGCCGTACCCGACTCGTGTCCACCTCGGCGCCGAGCCAGTGCGTCGCCACGCCGTACCCGAACCGCCCGTAGATGGCGGGCTCGGAGGCGGTCAGCACGGCCAACGGCTCACCCCACGCCCGTACGTCGTCCAACTGACGCCGCATCATCGACGTCAGCACCCCGCGCCGCCGATGCGTCGCCGCCACACTCACCATCGTCACGCCCGCCGCCGGCACCGCGGCACCGCCCGGCACGGTCAGCCGGAAGCCGAACGCCCCCGCCGTCCCCACGCACGCGTCCCCGTCCCACACGCCCAGGGAACGCTCCACCTCGGTGAGCGAGCGCCACAGCTCCCGCTCCTCGGCCGCCTCCGGCACACCGCCGAAGGCGCGCAGCAGGCCGTCGTACCACTGTTCCCACTCGTCCTGCCGCAGCACTCGCAGTTCCATGCATCCATGCCTACCAGGGCAATGCGGGACGAGCGACCGGATTTCTCCCTCCCCCGGCGCACGCGCTTTCTGCGAAGTTCACTGCGAAGTCGGGCCTCGGACGGGGGACAAGTGGGACCTCCCGTGCCAAGCAGCGGGTTCGATGGATAGGGTCCCGAACTAATGGCAGCAGGACGACAGCGGCGCTCGGCAGCCGAGACGTTCACGGCCCGGTTGAAGCACCTGGTGCACCGGGTCCGCACCGGCGTGCGCAGAAGCGCCGTCGACTACTTCCGCGGCGACGGCTCCGACTGGATCGCGCTGGCCGGCCTGATGCTCACCATCCCGCTCATCACCGTCGCGACCCTCGCCGACGAGGTGTGGATCTCACCGGCCGCGCTGGTCCTGCCCATCGTCGCCGGCGGTCTGCTGCTGCGCCCGGCGAGCCTGCTCGGCCTGTACGCCGCCGCGGCCACCGCACTCATCGTCGAGTCGGTCCGCCTCGGCCCGTACACCGAGGGCCCCTCCCGGGTCACCCCCGGCGTGGTCCTCGTCGTCGCCGCATGCGGTTTCTTCGGCCTGCTGATCGCCCAGTTCCGCAGCCGGGTCGGCGTGCCCTGGCGGCGCGGCGGCACCATGCTCTTCGACCTGCGCGAACGCATCCGCGTCCAGAGCAAGTTGCCCAAGCTGCCGAAGGGCTGGCACCGGGAGATGGCGCTGCGCCCGGCCGGGGGCCAGTCGTTCTCCGGTGACTTCGTTGTCGCGGCCCGTACGAACGGCGGCCGCACCCTGGAGGTCGTCCTCACCGACGTCTCCGGCAAGGGCATGGACGCGGGCTCCCGCGCCCTGCTCCTGTCCGGCGCCTTCGGCGGTCTCCTGGGCTCCCTGCCCCCGCACGCCTTCCTCCCCGCCGCCAACGGCTACCTCCTCCGCCAGGACTGGGACGAGGGCTTCGCCACCTCCATCCACCTCGTCCTCGACCTGGACTCCGGCGACTACGAGCTGTACTCCGCGGGCCACCCGCCGGGCCTCCAACTCAGCGCGGGCAGCGGCCGCTGGGAGGAGAAGGCCGCCGAGGGCCCGCTCCTCGGCGTCTACGACGGCGCCCAGTTCGACCCCGTGAAGGGCTCGCTGCGCCCCGGCGACGTACTGATGCTCTTCACCGACGGCCTCGTGGAGACCTCCGACCGCGACATCGTCGAGGGCATCGACCGCCTCACCGGCGAGGCCGACCGCTATGTCGCCGGCGGCTTCCAGGGCGCCGCCTGGCACCTCATCGAGGCGGTGGCCAGGGACGTCAACGACGACCGGGCCCTTCTGCTGATCTGCCGCGAGGGTCCGACGGCCACGACGACTGTCCCACGTACGTAACTACGGCCGACTCCCGATTGCACAGGCAAGCGTTGAGTTGCTACCAATGGGAGGCGTACAGATGTGGCACACACGTCCCAACGGGGGAGGCGAGTACGACCATGAAGTTCGACATGGGTGCGCAGACGCTGTCGACGCTGATGCGCGATTCACGCGGCTCGAGTGATGATCTGGGGTCGTTGATCCGGCAGTTGGTGCAGGCTGCGGCGCCGCTGGAGGGCAAGTTCAACGGCACGGGCCGCGTGATGTTCGACCAGTTCAAGGCCCGGGCCGATGAGATCGCGGCGGACCTCAACGGGTCGCTGTCGGCGATCCTGGGTGGTCAGACGGGTATGGAGTCGGCGTTCAGCTCGGGTGACCAGGAGCAGGGTGACAACGCGCGTCAGCAGATGGCGGCGGCGAACTTCGACGCGGCGCGGTTCGGGGCGCGGTAGGTCCGGGTCTCTGGTTCCGTTCGGTCTTCTTCTTTCTTCTTCACGGGGAGTTGGTTTGTGATGGCGGGTGCGGGTTCGGACCGTCGGTCGTATGACTCGGGTGCGTCGGCGGATGCGCAGGGCAACATCCAGGCGGTTGTGGCGCGTCTGGAGCAGGTGATCACGGCGCGTGACAGTCAGGTGAAGGCTGCGATGGCGGACTTCCAGGCTGATGGTGTGGCGGATGAGTACCACGGTAAGGAGCAGCGGTGGAACCGCGCTTCTACTGAGGTGAAGAACATCGTGGCGCTGCTGAAGTCGACGCTGGAGCAGAACGACGGTACTGCGCAGTCGACGCTGTCGAGGGCGAAGGCCGCGGTCGACAACATCGGCTGACGGTCCTTTGAGGCTGTATCCGCAGGTGACTTTCTGATCTACGGGGGTTGATCGTGCCTGGGTGGGATCTGCAACCGCAGGGCATTTCCGGTGTGCTGACGACGACGGGGGAGACGGCGTCGAACCTGGAGACGTACGCGAAGGACTTCGGGGACCATCTGACGTCCGCGGCGACCAGCGCGGGCACGATCTCCGCCGACACGACGACCGGTGCGAACGGTGAGCAGGCGGCCGGCGGCCTGGTGGCGTTGGCGTTGTCGCAGTTCGCGGAGCGGGCGGCGAAGGACCTGCAGTTCGTCGCGGCGCGGGCCGGTAAGTCGATGCAGGGTGTCGTCGACGCGACGACGGCGTACCTGAAGGGCGACGAGGAGATGGCGGCGCTGGCTCAGCGCAACACGCTTGCCGCGCCGAAGCTCGACATGCCGGGAGTGGGCCAGGCGTGATCCAGCCCGACCAGATCCCTCAGTTCACCGGTGACCTCGCCCAACTGGAGCTGGACCATGCCGCGTTGAAGAAGGACGCGGGGAACATCCGGACGACGGGCAGTGATGTCCATTCCAAGTTCCAGGGTCTGTCGGCGTTCTACCGGGCGCCGGAGGCGGAGCAGTTGTTCGCGACGACGAAGCCGGTGCAGGAGAAGGCCGACGCCTTCGCCGGCGACCTGGAGACGGTGTCGTCGGCGCTGTCCTCGTATGCGACGGAGATCCGTCCGCTGGTGTCGAAGCTGGCGGAGCTGAAGACGAAGGCGCAGACGTTCGTCACGTCGGTGAAGGACGATGACGAGTGGGAGTACGACGGGGACAAGGTCGAGGAGCACAACCAGATCCGTGACGAGATCACGGCGACGGTGGCCGCGTTCTGGGCGGCGGAGCGGACCTGCCACAACAAGATCACGGCGATCTGGGGCGGGACGCAGATGGTCGCCGGGGACGGTTCGGAGCGCACGGACCAGTACGGGTTCTCGGCCGAGGACATGCAGAACGCGCAGCTTCCCTGGGGTGACCCGGTGGAGGAGAAGCACCACTGGTACGAGGTCGGCCACTGGGTGAAGTCCTTCGTGTGGGACGGCCTGATCGTGGATGGCATCTGGGGCACGATCAAGGGCCTGGGCACGCTGGTGGGGTTCGGTGGCTGGGAGGCGATGGGCCAGGCGTGGAAGGGCCTGGCCCAGCTCGCGACCGGTCTGGCGATCACCGCGATCCCGGGTGTGGGTACGGCGTTCTGGCTGCTCCCCGACGACAAGCTCCCCTCCTGGATCCGCGACTCCCGTACGGCGATGAAGGAGACCGGCAAGGCGCTGGTGGCGTGGGACGAGTGGGGCAAGAACCCCGGCCGGGCTGCGGGTGCGGTGACCTTCAACGTCCTGACCACCGTGTTCACGGGTGGTGCGGGTGCGGGTGTGGCCGGTGCGGGCAAGGCGGGCGCGGTCGCGCGTGTCCTGGGTACGGCCGGCAAGGTCATCGACCCGATGACCTACGTTGCGAAGGGCGCGGGCGCGGGTCTGTCGAAGATCGGGGATATCTCGGCGGCGCTGAAGGGCGTCGGGAACATCGACATCCCGGCGATCCCGGAGAACGCGGTCCGGCTGCCGGAGGGCTCGGCGGTGCTCCCGGACGGCACGGTGCGGCTACCGGAGGGAGCAGCGATTCCGGAGGGGGCGACTCGGCTGCCGGACGGGAATGTCAGGCTGCCGGAGAGCACGCCGGCGCTGCCGGAGGGCACGGTCAAGCTGCCCACCGAGGACGGCGCCCCAGCCCGCTACTACGACCCGGACGGCAACATCCTCAACGAGCAGGGCAGTGTCGTGCACAGCGCGGACGAGGCTCCCGGCGGTGTCGACAGGCACGGAACGACCACGTCGACCGCAAGTCCGGAGATGACTCATGTCGACTCGCCGTTGCGGGAGCCGGCCATGGCCGGGGCGCATGGTCAGGGCGGTGATGGGATGGTGCGCGGGAGCGGCGAAGCTGTTCCCGACCATGTCGGACACACAGGTGATGAGGTACCAGCCCACCAGTCGGAGGCCGATGGTCTACCAGGCGGAGACCACACGCCTGACAGCTCGGATGGTCGGGTCGGCGATCCCGTTGCGGGGCCCGGAGACGAAGTTCTTCACATGGGCGGGGACGACGCTCAGCTCATGGGATCCCGTCGCGACGCCGAGGCGCGCGTCGCTCCCGAGTCCACGATTGCGGTTCCACCCGAGCAATTGGGCGACGTCATCCTTGACTCGGGTGATCATGTGTACTTCAGGGAGGGCTCGACCGCGATCGGCTACGACCGGAACACCATCGCGAACTTCGATCGCGTCAAGCCGTTGGACGGATATCACGATGTCGTCGTCCACGGAAACCGAGAGGGTTACTTCGTCCCGGGCCGACGAAATGAGGCCGGAGTGGACTTCCCGGCGCCGAACACTCACCCGAGTCACATCGCGGAAGCCATCAGGAACAATCCCAGTTACGACGGCGGTCCGGTACGTCTCATCTCCTGCCACTCGGGTACGGTCGCTACGGATGCGGCAGGCCGGCCCCTGGGTATTCCGGCAGCTCAGGCTGTCGCGAACGAGTTGGGTGTCCCGGTCAGGGCACCCACGGATAAGGTGGGAACGGACCGCTTCCTCGGCCCTGGCCAGGAACCCACAATCTTCAACAACGGTTACTGGCGAACGTTCCTTCCTGTGCTCTAGACAAGGTTTCCCATGAAGATCGCAGATCACTTCCACGAGCTATGGCCGGCTTCTTTCGGGTCGTCGAGGGGAAGCGTGCGGGACTTCCTCATGGATTCCGCCTATGTCGACGAGCAGGAGATCATCCAGTATCTACTGGCCGGGCATGACCTTTTCAGCGTCATGGGTTCCTCCGAGGATGTTCTGGGTTCCGGTGAGTCCATCATGGGCGGCGACTCCATCTACTCGGACGGGGAGTGGGTGTGGCGAGGAGACCTGTGGTTCTACGTGCGGACCCACCATGTGGCCCTGCCGGACGAGTTCGTGGAGCGCATCAGGAGCTTCCGCTATGCAATGCCACCCGAAGACCTGTCGAGCCTCATGGAGATCGCCAAGAACATCCGCGGCCGACTGTGACAGCGTCTCTCTGCGGTGAGCACGAGGGCACGCGATTCGAGGTCAGGACGCGTGAGCACATGGGAGCCCAGCCGCCGAGTCGCCGAACTGCTGTTCGTTGACTTCGACGGATCGCCCGCCATCCCCGACGACGTCATCAGCGACGGTCTCGACGGCGGCTACCGTGGCCGTTCCGAGCCGTTGACGCAGGTGCTCTGGGACGCGGCCGAGGATCCTGCCGGGAGGTTCCTGGCTTGTGTGGCGCTGACCCGCTGGGCGGACGAGGCCGGATACGCGGCCGTCGTCGAAGCGGCGGGGGCACTTGAGTCGGTCGCGTGGCGCGGTGCGTCGTACGACAGGTTGCACGGCCAGGACGACACGTTCGGGGTGCTTGCGGATGCCGTGGGGAACAGCGTCGACATGGTCGACGAGCGTGGTACGGCATCTTCGCGTGTCGAAGCGGCGTGCGCTCTGTTGGGCATCGCGGACCGGGTTCGGTTCGACCGGCACATCGGTTCCCTGCTGTGTCGTGACCTGGTGATCGAGTGCCTGCCTGTGTTGAAGGCCGTCGTAGCTCGCGGTATCGCGCGATGGCCCGCGACGAATCGGCCCTCCTTTGACCTTGGCCTGCAACTGACCCTCGTCATCGCCGTCGTGCACCCTGCCGACGCGACCTGGGCCACGCGGGCGGAACATGCCCTCATGGAGGCCCGGCAAAGATGACTCCTATGCGGCGCATCGACATCGACGATCCTGACGTGGACCTCGATTACGCTCAGCGGTTGCTGTATCGGGGCGCGCTCTTCACGGGTGAAGTCGAGGAGTTTCTCGCAGGGCATCGGGTGTCCCTCGTGACGTATGCGTCGCACGATGAGTGGGACGAGGAGGGGCGTCCGATCCGGGCTTGGGAAAATTTGAGTCCTGAGAGGTCGAACAGCGCCCTGTCCAGGGCCGTCCGGTCACGTGCTCCGGTTGAAGCGATCAAGCGAAGGCGGCGCTGATGAAGGGGCGACGCATTGACATCGATGACGACGAGGTGGATGTCGCGTTCGATCAACGGCTGCTGTATGCCGGTGAGCCCTACACGGGGGAGGTGGTGGAACACTTGGCGGGGAGCATGGTAAGTCTGATCACCTATGCGGACGGATTCAAGGACGGCCCTTACCGTGAGTGGTATGAGAACGGGACGCTGCGGGCAGAGGGTGTTATGCGAATGGGGTTTGTCTCCGGCGAGTTCAAGCGTTGGCATTCGAACGGGTGCCTTGCCAGACGCATGCTCAACAGTGAGGACGGCAAGACGCCTCTAGCTGAATACGAGTGGGATGAAGAAGGGCGCCCGACTCGTACTTGGGGCAACACCGAGCTTCCTTGTATTCCCTGATGGCAGCAGTGGAGCGCATCGACGTCGACGATCCCGAAGTGGACATGGACGACTCGGAGCGGCTGTATTACCGAGGTGAACCGTTCACTGGAGAGGTGACCGAGCACCTCGGTGAGAGTCTCGTCAGCCTCGACACCTATGTCGACGGCTACAAGAACGGGCCCTCCCGTGAGTGGTACAAGGACGGCACGCTTCGTTCGGAGGGGACCTTGCGGGACGGCCTGCCCGTCGGTGAGTTCAACGAGTGGCATGCCAACGGGGTGCTCGCGGCGAGGCAGGTGTTCGCCGAGAACGGGATGACGCTCCTGGAGGACTGCACCTGGGACGAGCGTGGTCAGCCGATCCGCACGTGGCGGCAGCGCGCATGCGGCGGATAGACATCGATGGGCCCGGCGTCGACATCGATCGGTCGCTGCGGCTGCTGTATCAGGGGGAGTTGTTCACGGGGGAGGCCGTGGAGTATCTCGGTGGTGCGCTTGTGAGTCTTGAGAGCTACCAGGACGGGTTGGTGCATGGGCCGAGTCGGGAGTGGTACCCGGGCGGCGCGCTCGCTTCCGAGAAGGAGTTCGCCGACGACGGGGAGTTGGTGTCGCACCGGGCGTGGGACGAGAGCGGGCGGCTGGTGAGGTGCTGGTCGCGTATGTTCTCGTAGGGGTTGTATGTCCCCATGGTTAGGTCACGGGTTTGTGGTTGCTCTGTGATGACTGGGGCCCTCGATTGCGAAGGGAATCGGCCAGTTGATAGGGATGAGGTCGACCGTGTAGTGCGCGTGATGCGCTTGGAGAGGCCCTGACGGGGGAAGGCGGGTTCGACCGTGAAGTTCGACATGGGTGCGCAGACGCTGTCGACGCTGATGCGTGATTCGCGTGGTTCGAGTGATGATCTGGGGTCGTTGATCCGGCAGTTGGTGCAGGCTGCGGCGCCGCTGGAGGGCAAGTTCAACGGCACGGGCCGCGTGATGTTCGACCAGTTCAAGGCCCGGGCCGATGAGATCGCGGCGGACCTCAACGGGTCGCTGTCGGCGATCCTGGGTGGTCAGACGGGTATGGAGTCGGCGTTCAGCTCGGGTGACCAGGAGCAGGGTGACAACGCGCGTCAGCAGATGGCGGCGGCGAACTTCGACGCGGCGCGGTTCGGGGCGCGGTAGTTCCGGGTCTCTGGTTCCGTTCGGTCTTCTTCTTTCTTCTTCACGGGGAGTTGGTTTGTGATGGCGGGTGCGGGTTCGGACCGTCGGTCGTATGACTCGGGTGCGTCGGCGGATGCGCAGGGCAACATCCAGGCGGTTGTGGCGCGTCTGGAGCAGGTGATCACGGCGCGTGACAGTCAGGTGAAGGCTGCGATGGCGGACTTCCAGGCTGATGGTGTGGCGGATGAGTACCACGGTAAGGAGCAGCGGTGGAACCGCGCTTCTACTGAGGTGAAGAACATCGTGGCGCTGCTGAAGTCGACGCTGGAGCAGAACGACGGTACGGCGCAGTCGACGCTGTCGAGGGCGAAGGCCGCGGTCGACAACATCGGCTGACGGCCGGTTCGTTGGCGTGTAGGCAAGTTCGAGAACGGGGTTGAAACGTGCCTGGGTGGGATCTGCAACCGCAGGGCATTTCCGGTGTGCTGACGACGACGGGGGAGACGGCGTCGAACCTGGAGACGTATGCGAAGGACTTCGGGGACCATCTGACGTCCGCGGCGACCAGCGCGGGCACGATCTCCGCCGATGCGACGACGGGTGCGAACGGTGAGCAGGCGGCCGGCGGCCTGGTGGCGTTGGCCCTGTCGCAGTTCGCGGAGCGGGCGGCGAAGGATCTGCAGTTCGTCGCGGCGCGGGCCGGTAAGTCGATGCAGGGTGTCGTCGATGCGACGACGGCCTATCTGAAGGGTGACGAGGAGATGGCGGCGCTGGCTCAGCGCAACACGCTTGCCGCGCCGAAGCTCGACATGCCGGGAGCGGGCCAGGCGTGATTCAGCCAGACCAGATTCCCCAGTTCACCGGTGACCTGGCCCAACTGGAGCTGGACCACGCGGCGTTGAAGAAGGATGCGGGCAACGTCCGTACCACCGGCAAGGACGTCCATTCCCAGTTCCAGGGCCTGTCGGCGTTCTACCAGGCACCGGAGGCGGAGAAGCTCTTCGCCACCACCAAGCCGGTGCAGGAGAAGGCCGACGCCTTCGCCGGCGACCTGGAGACGGTGTCGTCGGCGCTGTCCTCGTACGCCACCGAGATCCGCCCGCTGGTGGCGAAGCTGAAGGAGCTGAAGACCAAGGCGCACACGTTCGTCGACTCCGTCAAGGACGACGACGAGTGGGAGTACGACGGCGACAAGGTCGACGAGCACAACCAGATCCGCGACGACATCACCAACACCGTCGCCGCGTTCTGGGCGGCGGAGCGGACCTGCCACAACAAGATCACGGCGATCTGGGGCGGGACCCAGATGGTCGCCGGGGACGGTTCGGAGCGCACGGACCAGTACGGGTTCTCGGCCGAGGACATGCAGAACGCGAAACTCCCCTGGGGTGACCCGGTGGAGGAGAAGCACCACTGGTACGAGGTCGGCCACTGGGTGAAGTCCTTCGTGTGGGACGGCCTGATCGTGGATGGCATCTGGGGCACGATCAAGGGTCTCGGCACGCTGGTGGGCTTCGGTGGCTGGGAGGCGATGGGCCAGGCGTGGAAGGGCCTCGCCCAGCTCGCGACCGGTCTGGCGATCACCGCGATCCCGGGTGTGGGTACGGCGTTCTGGCTGCTCCCCGACGACAAGCTCCCCTCCTGGATCCGCGACTCCCGTACGGCGATGAAGGAGACCGGCAAGGCGCTGGTGGCGTGGGACGAGTGGGGCAAGAACCCCGGCCGGGCTGCCGGTGCGGTGACCTTCAACGTCCTGACCACCGTCTTCACGGGTGGTGCGGGTGCGGGTGTGGCCGGTGCGGGCAAGGCGGGCGCGGTCGCGCGTGTCCTGGGTACGGCCGGCAAGGTCATCGACCCGATGACGTACATCGCGAAGGGCGCGGGCGCGGGTCTGTCGAAGATCGGGGACATCTCGGCGGCGCTGAAGGGCGTCGGCAACATCGACATCCCGACCCTGCCCAACGGCACCGTCCAGCTGCCCGACGGCAACCTGATGGACCCGAACGGTAACCTGCTCACGCCCAACGGCACCACCATCGACAGCACGCCGACGATGCCCCACAACACGGCTCCGGCGTCGTACCCGACGAACCCTGCCGGCCTCCCGTCCCACTGGACGATCCAGACCCCGGACACGCCGGCCTTCCCGGGTGCCGCCCACATGGCCGACAACACGATCCCCACCGGCACCCACACGACCCCCGACGGCGTCCCCGCCGCCACGCACACGGCCCCCGACGGCTTCCCCGCCGCCGCCCACACGGCCGACAACACCGTCCCGACCGCCACGCACACCGCACCCGACGGCGTCCACGGCGGCACCCCGCACCCCACGGGCAGCGCAGCCGTCCCCTCCGGTACGGCCCCGTCACCCTGGTACCACGACACCCCGACAACCGCCGCCACCCACGACGTCCCGACGACGACCCCGCACGGCACGGGCGGCCCCGACGTCCCGACCAATTACACGGACGACGCGGCACACGGCACCGGCCACACCGACGATGCGGCACACGCCGGTGACCACACGGACGTGGGCGACTCCACCGGCCTCGGAGACACGGCCGTTGACGTCGGTCTCCACCACGGCGCCGACGTCCCGGTCAGCGGCCACGCGGACGACATGCCTGGGCGCCCCGGTTCGGGGGAGCCGTTCGCATACGAGCCGCGCGTATCGGCGGACGAGTTCGACAACTTGTCCGGCGAGCAGAAGCACGCGGTCGCCAGGGCCGAGCTGGAGCGGGGCACGAATCCCTACCCCAGTACCAGCGACGCGGCGGGCAAGGCGTATGGCGACGCCTATTGGAACGGCTTCCTGGACAACCTCGATCCCAAGGCCAAGGGCGCGCTCCAGAAGTACAGCGACTTCTACTACCAGACCATCAACGGTCAGCTGCGCGACACTCACGTGCCGCTGAAGCCTGAGGTCCAGGATCTCGTCGACGACATGGATCGCGTCATGGGCGCCCGCCCTGTGCCCGAGGACATCATGGTCGTCCGGGGCACCGGCTTCGACCACATCCTCGACGAGCCCGACATTGACTCGTTGCTCGACATGGAGGGCAGGACCTTCACGGACGAGGGGTTCACCTCCACGTCGCTCGGCAAGAACGCCGCTTTCGACTACAAGCCGATGATCATGCACCTACGGGTGCCGCAGGGGACACCCGCACTCTGGATCGACCACATCTCCGTGAACAAGGGGGAGCGGGAGCTGCTGCTCGCTCGTGGTACGGAGTACAAGGTGACGCGCGTCTTCCAGGAAGGCGGCAAGTGGCACGTCTACGGGGAGGTCGTACCGAAGCCGTAGCAGACGGTGCTCGGTGGCCGCGGGACAGGCCCCTCGTCGTGGATCAGGCAGGCATACAGAAACATGGACTTCATGAGTAGTGAACAACCACGACCCTCGCGCTTCGAGGACGACTTCCAGTTCAAGCAGGTGGCAGGCCCGGCGACGTACAGCCGTCGCACCGATGGGCCCGTCGCCTACCTGAGCGTCGCCGATCGTGCCGGTGCTGTCATCGGCTACGTGTGGGCGAACGACCAGGACGGCGCGGCCGGCTGGGTTGTGCCGCCGGGGTTGTCCGACGATGCCGTCAACGCCGGTGCACGGTGGCTACGGGCCCTGCGCGCCGGCAAGGCCCGGGACCTCGCTCCGACGGCTCTGCTCGCCGAGCTGGCGGCCGGCTCGAACGACAACGACACGAGCCATGTCGTCCGTGGTTCCCTCACCGAGGCCCCGAACCTCGCCACGCTGAAGGAACGGGCTGCTGAAGGCTGAATCGCTGCCCGACCCCCGCCACCCCGTCTGGTACTTCCCCGTCAGCACCCCCGACGGCGAGGTCGTCGGATACGTATGGGGCGACCACGCCAAGGGCGAGGTCGGCTGGACGTTGCGGGCCGAGGGCGGGAGTCAGGCGTGGAGGGTGTCGCAGGCATGGTCCGGGCAGCTCTACGAGGCCAGGCGGCGTCGGATCGCCCCGATCGTCGTGCTCGCCGAACTCGCTCGCGCCCCCGGCGCCGGACCGGTCGTCGGTGCGGCGTCCCTGGACGTCGTGGAGGAACTCGCCGACACCGTCACCGAGGCCGACGACCAGCGGCTGCTCGACCAGCTCGCCGTTGAGGACGAGGCCGCCTGGCGGGAACTCGCCGACGCGTTCGACGCCCTCACCGACGAGGACCGTAAGACCGAGTGGGTGGGAGGCGGTACGCGGCCGGATGGCGTGCACCTCATCCCGGGGCCCCGCTATAGCGAGCCGCTGCAGCGGGCGTTGGCCGCGTTGCGAGCCGTGAGAGCCGTCACGCAGGAGTACCGGTGGGGTGGGAAGCCGTTCCCCCGGGTTCCGCCGGACGGTCGGCTCACCCCCGCCGACGCCGTGCGCGCTGCCACCGCGGTTGTCTACGCCGAGCGGATCAGCGAGGGCACCATCGGCGAAGCCGCCCGGGACGGCCTGCTGGACGCCGCCGTCGGATCCCTCCGCGCCTGGTACGGCAGCCGGTGAGGACGTGTGCAGGTTCCGTGGAGGTTCTCCCGCCTCTCACGCCACCAGCACTGTGAGAGCGGTGCGCCCCAGCCCCCCGGGTGTACTCCCCACCCCCCCGTGCCTTATGTTGCACAGGCAAAGTGAGGGGGAGTTTGCGCCGTGGGTATGAGTCTCGCTGAGGTCGAGGCCGTCGCGTGTGCCGCGCATGCCGGGCAGACGGACAAGGCCGGGCGGCCGTACGCCGAGCATCTGCGGGCCGTGGCCGAGGGGGTGCGAGCGCGGGGCGGGAGTGACGAGCTGGTCGCCGCCGCCTGGCTGCACGACGCCCTGGAGGACGACGCGCTCAGCGAGGAGTGGCTCGACGCGGCCGATCTCACGCAGCGCACCAAGGACGTCGTACGGGCCATGAGCAAGCGGCCCGGCGAGCCGCCGGAGGCGTACGCGCGGCGGATCCTGGACACGCCGGGCGCCCGGCTGGTCAAGGCGGCCGACCTCGCGCACAACGCCGACCCGGACCGGCTCGCCGTACTCGACGAGGCGACCGCGCGGCGGCTGACGGAGAAGTACGCGGCGATGCGGCGGTACCTCGGGCTCGGTCCCGACGACTGAACACCCCAAGCAACTGACGACTGACGGCATCCAGCACAGGACGACGACGACTTAATGGCACGGGACTACGACAGCCAGCTGCTCGAGTCGGTGGCAGTGCGGCGGCGCCGGATGCGTGACGCGCTGCTCTTCGGCGCCCAGCGCGGCCGGCGGACGATGGACGAGCGGCTCGGCAAGATCTTCGCGGGGATCGCGATCGCCGCCGTGCTGTGCGCGGGATGCATCGGCTGGTCCTTCCTCCAGGCCACCCTCGCCAAGCAGAAGGCCGAGAAGGAGAAGCAACAGCAGCGGCAGGAGCAGTTGTACAACCCCGCGAGCCCCGGTCCCTCCCCCAGCACGAGCCCGAGCACGGGTGGGGAGGAGCAGTGAAGGGCATGAAGGGCGTGGAGATGGGTGACGTGGTCAACTCAGCACGCGCAGATGGCCGAAACGACGCGATGATAGGTTCCGGTGAGTGGTGAGCACTGCAACGACGTCTCGGACCCAGCTCAGCCGTATCACCCTGATCGGTGAGCGGCGACGCGCCGACCTGGTGCTGCCGTCGGACACCCCGATCGGTCAACTGCTGCCCGACATACTGCGGTTGCTCGACGACCGGGTCGCCTCCCGGCCCACCACACGGCAGTTGGTGACCTCCGACGGCTCGGTCCTGCCGAACGACGCCACGCTGTCCTCCGCCGAGGTCGCCGACGGCGCCGTCCTCCAGCTCGTCCGCGCGCACGCCGCACCCCCCGCGCCCGTCGTGCACGACGTCACCGACCAGGTCGCCGACGACCTCGATCTGCACGGCTGGCGCTGGCGTCCGGCCGCCCGCCGGGTCAGCGCGGGCGTCGCCACCGTCGCCTTCGCCGTGGCCGCGGCGGTGCTGGCCCGGCAGGAGTTCGCCCTGGAGTCCGTCGCCACCGCGCTCGCCGTCGCCACCGTGCTCTTCCTCGTCACCGGCGCGGCCGTGGCGAAGATCGGCGACGGCAACCTGGGGCTGGCCACCGCGCTGCTGCTCGCCTCCGGCGGGCTCGGCCTGCTCGCCGCCTGGACCGCCGCCGACGCCTACGACTGGTCGGGCGAGGCCCGCCTCGCCGGTGTCGTCGGTGCGCTGGTCCTCGCCCTGGTGCTGCTCGCCTACTTCTCGCCCCTCGGACGCGGCGGGCTCATCGGCGCGGGAGCCGCGGTCGCCGTCGCCGCCGTCTGGGAGGCCGTGGCCGCCGTACAGGACCGGCCGGACCGGCTCGGCGCCGTGATGGCGGTGTTCTCCATCGTCGTCCTCGGCCTGCTGCCGCGGTTCGCGCTGATGGCCTCCGGGCTCACCGGCCTCGACGACAAGCGGTCCACGGGCGTGTCCGTCAGCCGGCACCAGGTCTCCAACGCGTTGGCCGCCACCCACCGCGGGCTGGCCCTGGCCACCGTGGTCGTCGCCGCGTCGGCCGCGGCCGGCGGCTGGCTGCTGACCACCGCCGACAAGCCGACCTGGTGGTCGGTGACCCTCGCCTCGCTGACCGCCGTGGTGCTGCTGTCGCGGGCCCGGGCCTTCCCGCTGGTCGCCGAGGTCGTGGCGCTGTTCGGAGCGGCGGGCGTGCTCGTCGTCAGGCTCGCGATGCTGTGGCTGGACCACGCCGGGGGCGCCGGGGCCCTGGCCCTGCTGGGCGCCGCCGCGCTGCTGCCGCTGCTCGTCCTCGCGATCGAGCCGCCCGAGCATGTGCGGGTCCGGCTGCGGCGGCTGGCCGATCTCGTCGAGTCCCTCGGCGTGATCGGGCTGTTCCCGCTGGCCGTCGGGGTGTTCGGCATCTACGGGCAACTGCTCGACAAGTTCTGAGGTCTTGAGGCGATACGTCGGCGCTGCGGGCGGGACGACGAGGCAAAGGGAGAAGGGCGACATGCCGAGCGGCGACAACAACTGGCAGAACGACGTACTGCGCGACCTGAGAAACGGCGGCGGCACACCCCAGCAGCCTGCCCGCCCACAGCCCCAGCAGCAACAGCAGCAGGCCCAGCCACAGCAGCCTCAGCAGCCGGCCCAGCCGCAACCTCAGCAGCAGCCGCCCGCCGGCTACGGCTATCCCCAACAGCAGCAGCCCGCCCCCGGGTACGGCTATCCGCAACAGCAGCAGCCCACCCCACCACCGGCCTACGGCTACCCGCAGCAGCAGCACGCCGACCCGGCGGCCCAGCAGCAGTACCAGCAGGCGTACGCCGACCCTGCCGCCCAGCAGCAGTACCAGCAGCCGGTCCAGCAGCAGCCGCAGCAGCCCCAAGCCCCCCAGCCCACCCCCCACCGAGCCAACCGCTCCACCCCCGACACCCGCCCCGTCCTCGACAAGCGCCTCGCCGCCACCGGCCTCAAGCCCCGCCACGGCGAGCCCTTCACCGCCCGTGCCCTGCGCGCCGTACGGCGGACCGTGTCGTCCTCGGCGGCCCGCGAGGTCGCCGAGACAACCGCCACCGCGGAGATCCTCCAGCGCGCGGTCACCACCGGCCGCCAGATCGCCGTGACCTCCATCCGCGGCGGCTCCGGCAAGACGACGACCGCCGCGCTGCTCGGCACGACGTACGCCCACTACCGCCAGGACCCGGTGCTGATCATCGAGGCGGACCCGGCGCTCGGCTCGCTGCCGCTGAGGCTCGGCGCGGAGCAGCTGCGCTGGACGACCGGCGACCTCGCCGCCATCGCCGAACCGCAGATGTCGCTGCTCGACGTCACCGGCTACCTGGTCCAACTCCCGGAGAACGCCTGGCTGTTGCCGGGCAGCCAGGGCCAGGTCGGCGCGATGCTCGACACCAGGGGCTACGAGCGGGTCATGGTGAACCTGCGCCGCTACTTCGGCGTCACCGTCGTCGACTGCGAGACCCTGCCCGCCGAGGTCGCCCGTACCGCGCTGGTCGCCGCGCAGGCCCGGGTGCTGACCGTGCCGGCCACGCTGGAGGGTGTCGCCAGCACGCACGCCGTGCTGGACTGGATGCGCGGCCTGCCCCGGGACATCATCGCCACGACCGTGGTCGTCCTCACCGAGACGGTGCCGCACCCGGGGCTCGACCTCGGCAAGGCCACCGAGCAGTTGAAGGCGACGGGGGTGACCGTGCGGGTCCTGCCGTACGACCGGCATCTCGCGGCCGGTGGCGCCATCCGCACCGACCTGCTCGCCCGTGCGACCCGGCAGTCGGCCACCCTGCTGGCCGCCGAGGTCTTCGAACTCTCCCAGAAGCGCCGCTGAACCCGCCCTGAAGGGACCGACAGAGGCAAGGACGCAGAGGCAAAGACGATGAGCACCCGACTGATCCATCGCCCGGCACGGACCACCCGGCCGCCCGCCCCGACCGAGGCGCGCACCATCGAGGCCCCGCCCAACCTGCCCGAGGGCAAGGCGGGTTCCATCGCGACCTCGCTGCTGCCCGTCGCCGGTGTGATGTCGTCCGTCGTGATGATGACCGTCGTGCGCAACAGCCAGTTCGCGGCGCTGGGCGCGATCATCCTCGTCGTCACCATCGTCGGCTCCCTGACGCTCGTCTTCTCGCAGCGCGGCAAGGCCCAGCGCACCCGCCGCACCCAGCGCGAGGCGTATCTGTCCTATCTGGAGGACCTGCGCGAGGAGTTGTCGAAGGAGGAGAAGGAGCGCCGGGAGCGGGCCCAGGTGCTCAACCCGCCGCCGGACGCGCTCTACGACATCGTCCGTGACCCGGCGCGGCTGTGGGAGCGGCGCCGCCTGGACGGCGACTTCCTGCGCGTGCGGGTCGGCACCGGCGAGATGCCCGTACGGGATCTGAAGGTCGGTCAGCAGGGCTCGTCCGTGCTGACACCGCCGGACCAGTTCATGCTGAACGAGGCGTCCGCGCTGTCCGCCCGCTTCCGCACCGGCACCGAACTCCCGCTCACCGTCCCGCTCGACCGCGTCGGCAACATCACCGTCATCGGGCGGCGGGAGGACACCCTGCGGGTCGCCCGGGCGCTGATCGTGCAGGCCGCCGCGATGCACGCCCCGGACGACGTGCCGATGGCGCTGGCCGCCGCCGGTGACCGGATCGCCGACTGGGAGTGGGCCAAGTGGCTGCCGCACCTGCTCGACGCCGAGCAGTTCGACGGGCCGGTCGCCGCCCGCCGTATCGCGCCGTCCGTGCCGCAGCTCGCCCGGCAGATCGGGCCCGAGCTGCGCCGCCGCGCCTCCTACGCCGCCGAGGTGCGGCGCGGACTGTCCGGCAGGGACGCCCTGTCGATGTCGTCGCGGCTGCTGGTGGTCGCCGACGCGCACGGCGACGACGCCTTCGACCTGCCCCGCCCGGACGACGCGGTCGGCCTGCGTGAGATGGGCGTGACCGTGCTGCACCTGCTGGACGAGCGGGTGCAGGAGCCGGGCCATGTCGGGGTGCGGATCACCGTCGACGGCGAGAACGTCGTCATCGAGGACCTCCGCGAGGCCGAGCCGATCAGCGCCCACGGCACGGTCGACGAGGTCGGCGTGCCCTTCGCCGAGGGCCTGGCGCGGATGCTCGCCCCGCTGCGGCTGTCCGCCGACTCGATGGCCTCCGACGCCCCGCTCAGCGGCCCGGTCGACTTCGCCGAACTCCTCGGCATCGACGACGTCGCCGACCTGGACCTGTCCCGGCTGTGGGCGCCGCGCGGCGAACGCGCCTTCCTGCGCGTGCCGATCGGCATCAGCGACTCCCACGAGCCGGTGCTGCTCGACCTGAAGGAGTCCTCCGAGCTGGGCATGGGCCCGCACGGCCTGTGCGTCGGCGCCACCGGCTCCGGCAAGTCCGAGCTGCTGCGCACCCTCGTCCTCGCCCTGGTCGCCACCCACCCGCCGGAGGACCTCGCCCTGGTCCTCGTCGACTACAAGGGCGGCGCCACCTTCGCCCCCTTCGCGGACCTCCCGCACGTCGCCGGCGTCATCACCAACCTGGAGAACCAGGCCGGTCTCGTCGAGCGCGTCCACGCCTCGCTGGCCGGCGAGGTCAAGCGCCGCCAGCAGGTCCTGAAGAACGCGGGCAACGTCGCCGACATCGGCCACTACGCCGCCCTGCGCGCCGAGAAGCGCCCCGACCTCGACCCGCTGCCGCACCTCTTCGTCGTCATCGACGAGTTCGGTGAACTCCTTACCGCCAAGCCGGACTTCATCGACCTGTTCCTGTCCATCGGCCGCATCGGCCGTTCCATCGGCGTGCACCTGCTGCTGTCGTCGCAGCGCATCGAGGGCGGCAAGCTCAAGGGCCTCGACACCTACCTGTCGTACCGGCTCGGCCTGCGCACCTTCTCCGCCGACGAGTCCCGTACGGTCCTCGACACCACCGACGCCTTCCACCTGCCGCCGCTGCCCGGCTTCGGCTACCTCAAGGTCGACACCAGCCACTACGAGCGCTTCAAGGCCAGTTACGTCTCCGGCGCCTACAGCGGCCCCGTCCAGCGCGAGACCGAGGACACCGGGCCGCTCGCCCTGGAGTACGAGGCGTACAACACCCTCGGCGAGGACGAGAACGCCGCTCCGGAAGAGCCCAAGATGCGGCGCCGGGAGACCGGGCCGACCGAGATGGGCGTCATGGTCGACCAGATCGAGAACTCCGGCGCCCGCCCGGTCCGCCAGATCTGGCTGCCCCCGCTGCCCGAGGCGATCGCCCTCGACAAGGTCGCCGGACCCCTGGAGGTCGGCCCGCGCGGCATGCAGCTCGCCAAGCGCCGCGGCCCCCTCCAGGCCCCACTGGGTCTGCTCGACGACCCGACCAAGCAGTGGCAGGGCCAGTGGTACCTGGACCTCACGGTCGCCGGCGGCCACGCCGCGATCATCGGCGGTCCGCAGTCCGGCAAGACCACCCTGCTGCGCACCCTCGCCCTCTCCCTGTCGCTCACCCACACCCCGCAGGAAGTCGGCATCTACGGCCTCGACCTGGTCGGTGGCGGCCTCCAGGCGCTCTCCGGCCTGCCGCACGTCGGCGGCGTCGCCGGCCGCGCCGACCGGGAGCGCGCCGCCCGCACCATCGACTCGGTGCGCGGCATGCTGGACCAGCGCGAGGAGCTGTTCCGCATCCACAACATCGACTCCATCGAGCAGCTGCGCACCCTGCGCGCCGCCGGCCGGCTGCCCGAGCTGGCCTCCACGGAGATCGTGCTGCTCATCGACGGCTTCGGCGCCCTGCGCGACGACTTCGAGCAGCTGGACGACGCGGTCGTCGACATCCTCAAGCGCGGCAGCGGCTACGGCATCCACGTCGTCGCCGGCATGCTCCGCTGGAACGACGTGCGCATCGCCACCCAGTCGCAGTTCGGCACCCGCGTCGAGCTGCGCCTGAACGACGCGAGCGAGTCCAGCATCGAGCGCAAGCTCGCCCAGACCCTCTCCGCCGACGACAAGGGCCGCGTCCTCACCGACGGCAAGCTCTTCGCGCAGGTCGCCCTGCCCCGTACCGACGGACTGCCCGACACCGCCGACCTCGGCGCGGTCCTGGAGCGCACCGCCCGCCAGGTCCGCGCCACCTGGACCGGCGAGGTCGCCGCACCCGTACGGGTCCTCCCGCACGTGCTGGAGCCCCACCTGTTGCCCACCCCGGCCGCCGAACCGCGCCGCGTCCCCGTCGGCCTGGACCAGACGAAGCTCGCCCCGGTCCTCCTCGACCTCTTCCACCACGACCAGCACCTGCTGATCATGGGCGACAGCGAGTGCGGCAAGACCAACCTGCTCAAGGTGGTCGCCCAGGGCCTCATGGAGCGCTACGGCGACGACGAGCTGGTCTTCGGCGTCATGGACCCGCGGCGTGGCCTGCGCGGCGTCATCCCGGAGGAGTACCGGGGCGGCTACGCCTACAACGCCAAGCTGTGCGGCGGCCTCGCCGCCGGTATCGCCACCGAGCTGGAGAAGCGGCTCCCCGACGACGCCGAGGGCGGCGACCTGGAGCCGGGCAGCTTCGCGGGCCCGCGCATCGTGATCCTCGTCGACGACTACGACGTCCTCACCACCGCGGGCCAGCAGCCCCTTGCACCCTTCGTGCCGTACATCCCCTCGGCGCAGGACATCGGCCTGCACTTCGTCCTCACCCGCCGTGTCGCGGGCGCCTCCCGGGGCCTGTACGAGCCGCTGATGATGGGCCTGCGCGAATCCGGCGCGACCGCCCTCGTCATGGCCGGCGACCGCAGCGAGGGCCAGCTCTACACCGGTGTCTACGCCTCCCAGCAGCCGCCCGGCCGAGGCGTGCTGGTCCGCAGGGGCGAGCCGACCCGGCTGATCCAGACCGTCTACGCGGAGCCGAGGTGAACCCGTGACGAAGGACGTCATCGCCCTCACGAAGAAGATGCCCGACCCGCTGAGCGTGCTCGCGGGCCTGCTCTCCGGGGGCCCCGACAAGCTGGTCGGCGCCGAGGGCAACGGCGCGCTGGTCCGCCTGCACGACGAGCAGGGCCGCCCCCTGGTCTCCGTCGAGGCACCCCTACTGGTCCAGGTCCGGGGCGAGGCGCAGCGGCTGCTCGGCGCCGACGAACCGGAGGTCCCCTACTGGTGGACCGAGGCCCGCGCCACCACCGGCGTGCAGGAGGCCGAGGCGCTGGCCGGTACCTTCGCTGCCCGTATCGCCACCATCGTCGGCGGCACCGCCTGGCCCCCGGAGGCGGCCCGCTCCCTGGCCGTCGTCAAGACCGACGGGGTGAGCGCGGCGCCGGTCCCGGCCGCCGCCCAGCCCGCCGTGGACGTCCTCACCGACAAGGTCGCGGTGGTCATCCAGGACCGCCCGGTGGTGGCGATGACGGCGTGGCTCGCGGACACCTTCCGCGCCGCCGCCGACGCCGAACTGGGCCTGCAGATCGTCACCCCGGCCGGCACCCGCCTCTCCCCGGCGGTACGCCACAACCTGCCCGGCTGGCCCTCCCGCTGGGTGGTCCAGGACGAGAGGTGCGGCTACTACGACGGCCTGTCCGGCGCCGTCCTGGAGTGGAACAACGGCCTCTTCGTGACCGTCCGGTCCCCGGAGGCGACGGCCAGGGACCCGCGCACACCCATGGCCGAGACGTTCAGGGAGAACACCGCCGACACCGGCGAACGCCAGCTGGCGATCTCCTTCCGCTGTGTCCACCCCGCCGACGACCGCCTCGTCCTCGGCGGCGCCCTGGAGGCGGTGTGGCGTGAGATCACCGGCGAGCCCCCGTCCGGCTGGGGCACCGAGGAGCCCGCCAACCTCCCCTGGTCGCTGCGCCAGCTCACCGACGTGGCCTTCGAACGCGCCCCGGAACCCACCTGGTTCGTGGTCGTCGGCACCCCCGAGCGCCCCGGCCTGGCAACGGTCCGCGTCACCCGTACGAAGGCCGGCGTCGAGGAGGACATCACCCTCTCCTTCGGCTACGGCCCCGCCGAGGAGCCCCCCACGGAAGCCGTCCGGCGCGCCGCCGAGGCCCTCGCCACCCGCCACGACCTGCAGTCCATGCTGGTCCAGATCCGCCGGGCCCGCCGCGACCTCTCCGTCCCCCCGCACTTCGAGGGCCCCGGTGTGCCCTACGCCTTCGTCCTGGGCGCGGAAGAGGTCCGCACCATGCCCGGCGACCGGGCGAGGCGCACACCCCTCTCCGAGCCGCCGCTGGAGCTGGGCCCGAAGACCCGCCCGTCCCTGTACTACCCACTGCCGGGCGACCCGTCCGACCTGTCGGCCTGGAAGGACTTCGAGCAGCTGATGAGACACCTCAAGGGCGACTGACCCAGGGGCGCGGGGACCTGCGCGAGCGACCACCGACAAGCGAAAGCCGCCAGTCCCCGCGCCTTCAGACCGCGACCTTCTCCCGCTCCCGAGCCCGCGCCACCTGTACGGCGTCCTCCCGGAACGCCCACCCCATCCGAGGCTCGACGACCCCCCGCAACACCCGCCGCACGGGCGACGTGCACATCAGCGTGACGGCGAGCCCCACCAGCACACTGACCAGCACGGCGCCGGCAGGGCTGTGGAGCACCCCATGGTCGTACCACCGGAGGTAATCCGCGCCCTTCACCAGGAAGCCGTGCAGCAGGTAGCCGTACATCGTCCCGGCGCCCAGCGGCGTGAACCACATCAGCCGTCCCGGCACCCAGGCGAGGAAGCACGCGGTGAGCACCACCGCAGCCCCGAACAACGCGAGCTGCACCAGTGGCCCGACCCACCACGCCATGTCCAGTTCCTGCGCGGAATCCGCGTGATACAGCCATCCCGCGCCCGTCCGCGGTACCGCCCACCACGCGAACCCCAGCACCCCCGCGAAGACGGGAACCGCCGCGATCCGCACCTCACGCCGCCGCACGAGCCGGAAGTGCTCGGGCTTCAGGCACAGGCCCAGCACGAAGAACGGCAGGAACTGCAGGACCCGTTGCAGATCGAGGTCGTCGCCGATGCCGGGGGAGAAGGAGGCCAGCATGGCGATGCCGAGCGCGACGGGAAGCGGCCACCGCACGAGCCTCCACAGGGGTGCGGTCAGCCGCCAGACGAACAGCGCGCACAGGAACCAGGTCAGGTACCAGGGGTCGAGCAGGGTGACGTCCGCGTGCTCGCCCGCCACGGAGCGCCGGAAGAGCGTGTAGGCGGTCTCGAAGACGACGTACGGCACGGCGACCCCGGTGACGAGCCGCCGCAGCCGTCCGGGGCTGCCGTCGAAGCTCCGGGAGAAGAACCCGGAGACGACGATGAACGCCGGCATGTGGAAGGCGTACACGACCAGGTACGCGGCCTGCAGCGTCCGGCTGTCGCCCTTCAGCGGTTCCCAGGAGTGGGCCACGGCCACCAGCACGATCGCCAGGTACTTGGCATTGTCGAAGAACGCGTCACGCTGGAACATCTGAGGCACCCTAGCGGCGCCCGCGGGTTTACGTAAAACCCTCCAGGTCATTACCTGTTAATCGTTCCGTGATCAACGGAACGGCTGTCCTCGATGTCACGATTCATCCGCGTTAAATCCCGACTAAAAGGGACAAACGATGGGGAGTTGGAGGTGTTGTCGACGGCTCGTGACGGTAATTCGCATTGGCTGTACGCAGATTGTGTGAATATGGCGACGAAATTCTTCAATTCGGCGTGTCAGTACGCCGGTCGAATTGTTGTGCGGGGGTGCGGTGCGGGCGTGGCCGCGAGGGACGATGCGTCACGGGCCGCATGACGGGGCCCGGTTGGTGGCACGATGGTCTCTGGCGGGGGTGCGAGTGGGTCGCGTCCCCGGGCCGGGAGAGCGGACGACCTAGGGTGTGATCTGTTGTGGCCATTTCACTGTCAGTCGTGCTGCTGCTGGGGATCATCCTGATCGTGATGGTGCGCGGCGGCTCGATCAAGGCGGGCCCCGCGATCGTGGCCGCGCTCTTCGGCTTCTTCCTCGCATCGACGGGCATGGCGCCGACCATCAACCGGTTCATGAACTCGCTCGCGGAAACGATCAACTCGATCAGCTTCTGAGATCCGCGCCCGAGGTCCCGCGTCGGAGGAACTGCTGCCGAGGGCCCGCTACCGAGGAACGGCCTTGGCACACGACGAAGCCCCGGCGCCGAACGCCGGGGCCTCGGAGCGGAGCGGGCGACGGGAATCGAACCCGCGTAGCCAGTTTGGAAGACTGGGGCTCTACCATTGAGCTACGCCCGCACACAACGCGCCGCAGGTCAGCCGACCGCGGCACTGCAGGCATCGTAGCGGGTCGGCGCCCCTCGCCGCACACCCGTTTCCCGCCCCGCCGGCACCGCACCACCACGCTCGTGAAATGCGGCGGTCGACGCGCCCGCGGCCATGTACCCTACGTCTCGCACCAGACGGGGTGTGGCGCAGCTTGGTAGCGCGTCCGCTTTGGGAGCGGAAGGCCGTGGGTTCAAATCCCGCCACCCCGACCATCTGCCCGACCAACGGCCAGGGCCTTTGCCCGGCCCCCGGTGTTCACCCGCCCGGCCGCGCCGCGCGGGTACGCGGGCCGGTCTCCCGCTCGGCCATCAGTCGGATCATCGGCCCGGTCACCTGCCGATCTCCGCCCGGCCGCCCGCGCGGTCCCGGCGCGCATCGCCGTGGAGATCGTCTTTTGGGCCGTTCGGCGCCTGCGGTTACTATGCAAGCTGCGCGCCCGTGTGTCCGGCCTACTCGGCCTACGAACTCCTCCGGGCGACGATCCGCCGGACCTGTCTGGCTCCGGCGAAACCCAAGAAGTCAGCCACAAGGAGACCGAACCGTGAAGAGCGCCGTGGAGACCCTGAACCCGACCCGGGTTCGGCTCACTGTCGAGGTGCCCTTCGAGGAGCTCAAGGACAGCCTCGACGCGGCGTACAAGAAGATCAACCAGCAGGTCACGGTGAAGGGCTTCCGCAAGGGCAAGATCCCGGCCCGGGTGATCGACCAGCGGTTCGGCCGTGGCGCCGTGCTGGAGGAGGCCGTCAACGACGCGCTCCCGAAGTTCTACACGGAGGCGGTCAACGAGGCCGAGCTGAGCGTCCTCGGCCAGCCCGAGGTCGACATCACCGAGCTGAAGGACGGCGAGACGCTGAACTTCACCGCCGAGGTCGACGTCCGCCCCGCCCTGGAGCTCCCGGAGGACTTCTCCTCCATCGAGGTCGAGGTCGACGCCGTCGAGGTCACCGACGAGGACATCGAGAAGTCGGTCGAGCAGCTCCGTGAGCGCTTCGCCTCCACCTCCCCGGTCGAGCGCGCCGCCGAGGACGGCGACGTCGTCACCGTGGACCTGGAGGCCAAGGTCGACGGCGAGGTCCTGGAGGACGGCGTCGCCAAGGGCGTCTCCTACACCATCGGCTCCGGCGAGCTGCTGGACGGCATCGACGACGCCGTGAAGGGCCTGGAGGCCGGTGGCGAGGCCACCTTCACCTCCGAGCTCAAGGGCGGCTCGGCGGCAGGCAAGGAGGCTGAGGTCTCCGTCAAGGTCAGCCAGGTCGCCAAGCGTGAGCTGCCCGAGCTGGACGACGAGTTCGCCCAGCTGGCCTCCGAGTTCGACACCCTGGACGAGCTCAAGGCCGACAGCCGCAAGCGCCTGGAGAACATGAAGCAGTTCGACCAGGCCACGCAGGCCCAGGAGCGCGTCCTGGAGAAGCTGCTCGAGCTGGTCGAGGTCCCCGTCCCCGAGAAGCTGCTCGAGGACGAGGTCAACACCCGTAAGCACAACCTCGAGCACCACCAGCTCGGCCAGATGGGCCTGACCCTCGACAAGTACCTGGAGCTCCAGGGCAAGACCGCCGAGGAGTTCGAGACCGAGACCCGCGAGGCCGCGGTCAAGGGCATCAAGACCCAGTTCGTCCTGGACGAGCTCGTCAAGCGCGAGAAGCTCAACGTCAACCAGGAGGAGCTCACCGAGCACCTCATGCGCCGTGCCGCCTCCTCCGGCATGTCGCCCGACCAGTTCGCCCAGGCCGTCGTCGAGGGCGGCCAGGTTCCGCTGCTGGTCGGCGAGGTCGCCCGCGGCAAGGCCCTGGCCCTGGTCGTCGAGTCCGCCACGGTGAAGGACACCAACGGCGAGATCATCGACCTGGACGACGAGGAAGAGGTCGAGGCCGCCACCGAGACGGTCGAGGCCGCCGAGGGCGTCGAGGTCGAGGCCGAGGCCGACAAGCAGGCCGACGCCTGAGTCGTAGCGCAGCGATAGGTCTGCAGACGGGCCCTGGGTACTTGTGACCCAGGGCCCGCTTGCTTACCTGAGGGGCGCGGGGCTGTGTCCATGGCGGCTCCGCCGCGGTGCGCGACCAGCCACGGACTGCCCGCACCCGCCCGTGAACAGAACCCCGAACGGCGCTACGCCCCCGGCGAACACCGAACTCTCCGGGACTCCCCGAAGGGACCCGCGCGTTAGGGTCCATGAAAGGCAGAACAATGCGAGACGGCCCGGCGCCGTCGTAAGACGAGCAGGTGGATACGTGACGAATCTGATGCCCTCCGCCGCCGGCGAGCCTTCCATCGGTGGTGGCCTCGGCGACCAGGTCTACAGCCGACTGCTCAACGAGCGGATCATCTTCCTCGGCCAGCCGGTCGACGACGACATCGCCAACAGGATCACCGCGCAGCTGCTGCTCCTTGCCGCCGACCCGGACAAGGACATCTACCTCTACATCAACAGCCCCGGCGGTTCGATCACGGCGGGCATGGCGATCTACGACACCATGCAGTTCATCAAGAACGACGTGGTGACCATCGCCATGGGCCTCGCCGCCTCGATGGGTCAGTTCCTGCTCAGCGCGGGCACCCCGGGCAAGCGCTTCGCGCTGCCGAACGCCGAGATCCTGATCCACCAGCCCTCCGCCGGCCTCGCCGGCTCGGCCTCCGACATCAAGATCCACGCCGAGCGGCTGCTGCACACCAAGAAGCGCATGGCCGAGCTGACCTCGCAGCACACCGGTCAGTCGGTCGAGCAGATCACCCGCGACTCGGACCGCGACCGCTGGTTCGACGCCTTCGAGGCCAAGGAGTACGGCCTCATCGACGACGTCATCCCCACGGCCGTCGGCATGCCGGGCGGCGGCGGCACCGGGGCGGCGGGCTCCTGAGGCCCGTAGCGGCCCCTCACGGCCCGCTGTGGCCCCTCCGGCCCTGTCCGGCCGTCCAAGCCCCACCAGCCCCCAGCCACCGCCCCAGCCCCTCTCAGGAGACACCGTGAACGACTTCCCCGGCAGCGGCCTCTACGACCGTACGCGCGCCGAGTACACCGGCCCGACGGCCGAGTCCCGCTACGTCATCCCGCGCTTCGTGGAGCGCACCTCCCAGGGCATCCGCGAGTACGACCCGTACGCGAAGCTCTTCGAGGAGCGCGTGATCTTCCTCGGCGTCCAGATCGACGACGCCTCCGCCAACGACGTCATGGCGCAGCTGCTGTGCCTGGAGTCGATGGACCCCGACCGGGACATCTCGGTCTACATCAACAGCCCCGGCGGTTCCTTCACGGCGCTGACGGCGATCTACGACACGATGCAGTTCGTGAAGCCCGACATCCAGACGGTCTGCATGGGCCAGGCGGCCTCCGCCGCCGCCGTCCTGCTCGCCGCCGGCACGCCGGGCAAGCGCATGGCGCTGCCGAACGCGCGCGTGCTGATCCACCAGCCCTACAGCGAGACCGGCCGCGGCCAGGTCTCCGACCTGGAGATCGCCGCCAACGAGATCCTGCGGATGCGCTCGCAGCTGGAGGAGATGCTGGCCAAGCACTCCACCACGCCGATCGAGAAGATCCGCGAGGACATCGAGCGCGACAAAATCCTCACGGCCGAGGACGCCCTGTCGTACGGGCTGATCGACCAGATCATCTCCACCCGGAAGATGAACAACGCGTCCATCCGTTGACGCGCGGGCCGAAGCGTCTGCCGCCCCTTGGCACGGTTTGACACGGTCCACGTCAAAGTGAACCGTGCCAAGGGGGGCCCGAACGGGGGGCCCGGCAAGGTACCGTCGACATAAGGCAGCACCAGGAGCCGCTGGACTTCGAAAGACGTCCAGGCGTCTCCCAGGCGAAGGGGAAGCACACCGTGGCACGCATCGGTGACGGCGGCGATCTGCTCAAGTGCTCGTTCTGCGGCAAGAGCCAGAAGCAGGTCAAGAAGCTCATCGCAGGGCCCGGTGTGTACATCTGCGACGAGTGCATCGATCTCTGCAACGAGATCATCGAGGAAGAGCTCGCGGAGACCAGCGAGGTCCGCTGGGAGGAACTCCCGAAGCCGCGCGAGATCTACGAGTTCCTCGAGGGCTATGTGGTCGGCCAGGAGGCCGCCAAGAAGGCCCTGTCGGTCGCGGTGTACAACCACTACAAGCGCGTCCAGGCCGGCGAGAACGGCGGCGCCAACGGGCGTGACGACGCGATCGAGTTGGCGAAGTCCAACATCCTTCTGCTCGGCCCGACCGGCTCCGGCAAGACCCTCCTCGCCCAGACCCTGGCGCGCATGCTCAATGTGCCCTTCGCGATCGCCGACGCGACGGCGCTCACCGAGGCGGGCTACGTCGGCGAGGACGTCGAGAACATCCTGCTGAAGCTGATCCAGGCCGCGGACTACGACGTCAAGAAGGCCGAGACCGGCATCATCTACATCGACGAGATCGACAAGGTCGCCCGGAAGAGCGAAAACCCGTCGATCACGCGCGACGTCTCCGGCGAGGGCGTCCAGCAGGCCCTGCTCAAGATCCTGGAAGGCACGACGGCCTCGGTCCCGCCCCAGGGCGGCCGCAAGCACCCGCACCAGGAGTTCATCCAGATCGACACGACGAACGTGCTGTTCATCGTGGGCGGCGCCTTCGCGGGCCTGGAGAAGATCATCGAGACCCGGGCCGGCGCCAAGGGCATCGGCTTCGGCGCCACCATCCGCTCCAAGCGGGAGCTGGAGGCCAAGGACCAGTTCGAGGAGGTCATGCCGGAGGACCTGGTCAAGTTCGGCATGATCCCCGAGTTCATCGGCCGCCTCCCCGTGATCACCTCGGTGCACAACCTCGACCGCAAGGCCCTGCTGCAGATCCTGGTCGAGCCGCGCAACGCCCTCGTCAAGCAGTACCAGCGCCTCTTCGAACTCGACGGCGTGGAGCTGGACTTCGAACGCGAGGCCCTGGAGGCCATCGCCGACCAGGCCATCCTCCGCCAGACCGGCGCCCGCGGCCTGCGCGCCATCATGGAGGAGGTCCTCCAGGCGGTCATGTACGAGGTCCCGTCCCGCAAGGACGTCGCCCGCGTCGTCATCACCGCCGACGTAGTCCTCTCCAACGTCAACCCGACCCTGATCCCCCGCGACGCCCGCGGCCGGGGCGGGGGAGAGCAGAAGACGGCGTAACCACCGCGACGCAGCCCATGCGAAGGGGCCCCGGCCGATTCGGCGGGGGCCCCTTGGCGTTGTCGGTCACGCCTTGACGCGGACTTCCTTGCGGAACTTGGCGGTGAGTTCCGCCGCGGCCGCCTGGTCGGACTTCTTCTCCGAGGCGATGTCCGCGAGGTCCATGGGCATCACGAGGCCGAGGGTGCTGTAGTCGCCCCAGGCGCAGAAGGTGATGCTCATCGACTGCGGGCCCTCGGTGGAAGCCTCGGTGGGCTCCATCTTGGCCTCCTGGCACTTCAGGACGGCGCCCTCGGCGTTGTCGTACGACTTGGGCTCACCGACCATGGTGACCTTCATGTCGTCGTCTTCCGAGTTCTCCTCGGTGGCCGACTTCTTCATGTGGGCCAGGAAGGCGTCGACGACCGCCTCGGGGTCCTCGATCTCGCCGTACACGCCACCGAACTGGAGCATCTTCCGCGCCAGCGGGTTCTGCTCGTTGCCCGAGACGTAGCCCGCGCTGACGTCGGTGGGGTTCTTCACGCCCCACTTCTCGGCGTCCTTGATGTCGTCCTCCGACATCGGGCCGTCGCTTTCGCCGGCGTCCTTCTTGTAGTCGGTGAGGACCGTGTCCGGCGTCGTCAGCTTGTGCGGGCCGTCGTCCGCGATGTCCGAGCTGCTGCCGCCGCCGAGCAGCAGGGTCGCGCCCACTGCGATCGCGGCGACGACCGCGACCGCGCTGATGATGATCGCGGCCTTCTTCTTGCCGCCGCCCGAGGCCGGCGGCGGGGCGACCGGGTACGGCTGCTGGCCGTAGGCGGGCTGGCCCATGGGCGGGGTGCCCGGCTGCTGGCCGTACGGCTGCTGCGGCGCGCCCTGCTGCGGGTAGCCGTAGCCCGGCTGCGGGGCCTGCGGCTGTTGGGGGTAGCCGTAGCCGGGCTGGGGGGCCTGCGGCTGCTGCTGGCCGTAGGGGCCCGGCTGTCCGTACGGCCCGGGCTGCTGGGGCTGCCCGCCGTACGGGCCCGGCTGGTTGTGACTCATTACTGGGTTCCCCTCCAGATGCCTTATGTGGTCCTGACATCCTGGCCCAGGCACGGCGTGCTCATGGCAGCGGGGTCCCCACCGTTACAGAACAAACGCGTTTCGGGACGGTGCCGTGACACCCCTAAACTGACCCCGTGACCGAGAACGCTCAGCAGCAGCCACCAGCGCCCACCACAGAACTGCCGACCCAGTACGCGCCGGCCGATGTAGAGGGGCCGCTGTACGAGCGCTGGGTGGAGCGGGGTTACTTCGAGGCGGACGAGAAGAGCGACAAGCCGCCGTACACCATCGTCATCCCGCCACCGAACGTCACGGGCAGCCTGCACCTGGGGCACGCCTTCGAGCACACCCTCATCGACGCCCTCACCCGCCGCAAGCGCATGCAGGGCTACGAGACGCTGTGGCAGCCCGGCATGGACCACGCAGGCATCGCCACGCAGAACGTCGTCGAGCGTGAGCTGGGCAAGGAAGGCAAGTCCCGGCACGACCTGGGCCGTGAGGCGTTCGTCGAGCGCGTCTGGCAGTGGAAGGGCGAGTCCGGCGGGCAGATCAGCGGGCAGATGCGCCGCCTCGGCGACGGCGTCGCCTGGTCCCGTGAGCGCTTCACCATGGACGAGGGGCTGTCGCAGGCCGTCCAGACCATCTTCAAGCGGCTCTACGACGACGAGCTGATCTACCGCGCCGAGCGCATCATCAACTGGTGCCCGCGCTGTCTGACGGCGATCTCGGACATCGAGGTCGAGTACCAGGACGTCGACGGCGAGCTGGTCTCCATGACGTACGGCGAGGGCGACGACACCATCGTCGTCGCCACCACCCGCGCCGAGACGATGCTCGGTGACACCGCCGTCGCCGTCCACCCCGACGACGAGCGCTACAAGCACCTGGTCGGCAAGCTCATCCGGCTCCCGCTGACCGAGCGCTCCATCCCGGTCGTCGCCGACGAGCACGTCGACCCCGAGTTCGGCACCGGCGCCGTCAAGGTCACCCCGGCCCACGACCCGAACGACTTCGAGATCGGCCAGCGCCACAACCTGCCGTCCCTCACGATCATGGACGAGCACGCGGTCATCACCGCCCACGGCCCCTTCCAGGGCCTGGACCGGCTGGAGGCCCGCTCGGCGATCGTCGCCGCGCTGCGCGCCGAGGGCCGGATCGTCGCCGAGAAGCGGCCCTACGTCCACTCCGTCGGCCACTGCTCGCGCTGCAAGACCATCATCGAGCCGCGCCTGTCCATGCAGTGGTGGGTCAAGGTCGGCCCGCTGGCGAAGGCGGCCGGCGACGCCGTCCGGGACGGCCGCGTCAAGATCCATCCACAGGAGATGGAGAAGCGGTACTTCGACTGGGTCGACAACCTCCACGACTGGTGCATCTCACGGCAGTTGTGGTGGGGCCACCGCATCCCGGTCTGGTACGGCCCGGAGGGCGAAGTCGTCTGCGTGGGCCCGGACGAGGAGCCGCCGAGCGGTGAGGGCTGGCGCCAGGACACCGACGTCCTCGACACCTGGTTCTCCTCCGGCCTGTGGCCCTTCTCCACCCTCGGCTGGCCCGAGCAGACCGAGTCGCTCGCGAAGTTCTACCCGAACTCCGTCCTGGTCACCGGCTACGACATCCTCTTCTTCTGGGTCGCCCGGATGATGATGTTCGGCCTGTACGCGATGGACGGCACCCCGCCGTTCCACACCATCGCCCTGCACGGCATGGTCCGCGACCAGTTCGGCAAGAAGATGTCGAAGTCCTTCGGCAACGCGGTCAACCCGCTGGACTGGATGGACAAGTACGGCTCCGACGCCCTCCGCTTCACCCTCGCGCGCGGCGCCAACCCCGGTGTCGACGTCCCGATCGGCGAGGACTGGGTCCAGGGCTCCCGCAACTTCGCCAACAAGATCTGGAACGCGACGCGCTTCGCCCTGATGAACGGCGCGACCGTCGAGGGCGAACTCCCCGACGCCTCGCGGATGTCGGCGACGGACCGCTGGATCCTGTCCCGGCTGAACTCCGTCGTCGCCGAGGTCGACGCGTACTACGACGACTTCCAGTTCGCCAAGCTCTCCGACACGCTGTTCCACTTCGCGTGGGACGAGGTCTTCGACTGGTACGTCGAGCTGTCCAAGACCGTCTTCCAGGCGGGCGGCGAGGCGGCCGAGGTCAGCAAGCGCGTCCTGGGCGAGGTCCTCGACGTCACCCTCAAGCTGCTGCACCCGGTGGTCCCCTTCGTCACGGAGACGCTGTGGACCACGCTGACCGGCGGCGAGTCGGTCGTCATCGCCGAGTGGCCGGAAGACAGCGGGTTCCGTGACGCGGACGCCGAGCGGGAGATCGAGAGCCTCCAGTCGGTGATCACCGAGGTCCGCCGCTTCCGCGCCGACCAGGGCCTCCAGCCCGGCCAGCGGGTCCCCGCCCGCCTGACCCTCGACGGCACGGCGCTGGCGCCCCACGAGGCCGCCATCCGCCAGCTGCTCCGCCTCCAGCCGGAGGGCGACTCCTTCACGGCCACGGCCACCCTGCCCGTCGCGGGCGCGCAGGTCGCCCTCGACCTCTCCGGCACGATCGATGTGGCGGCGGAGCGCAAGCGGCTCGCGAAGGACCTCGCGGCGGCGGAGAAGGAGCGTCAGCAGGCCCAGGCCAAGCTCGGCAACGAGGCGTTCCTCGCCAAGGCCCCGGACCACGTGGTCGACAAGATCCGTACGCGCCTGGCCAAGGCGGACGAGGACATCGCCCGCATCCAGGCTCAGCTGGACAAGCTGCCCCCGGCGTGACCCGCTGTCCCAGGGGGGCTCCCGCCCCCCTGGACCCCCGGGCCCATGCCCACCCACCACCCGTTTCCACTTGGGAAAAAGTGGCGCTCGAAACGCCGGTCCGCTGTATTTCAGCCCGTCCGGCGTTGGGGCGGCGGGGGCGAGACCCTTGTTGCCCGCCCCGCCCGCAAGGCGCCGCACGGGATGTCACACCCGCTCCGTAGACTGAACCCCGTGAGCGACCCCACCCACGCCGACCAGCCCGACCCCCTCGACTCCTTCGACGAGATCATCGCGAACGAGACCGACCGCGACCCCGACCTCGCCGTCATCGAGGCCGGCAGCCGCACCCTGCGCACCCAGGGCGGCCCGCCGACCGCCGACGTCCCCGCCCGCCCGGAGGACCCCGAGGTCGACAAGGCCCTGCGCGACGTCGAGGCGGAGCTGGCCACCCGCTGGGGCGAGACCAAGCTGGAGCCGTCGGTCAGCAGGATCTCCGCGCTGATGGACGTCCTGGGCGAGCCGCAGCGGTCGTACCCGTCGATCCACATCACGGGCACCAACGGCAAGACGTCCACCGCCCGCATGATCGAGGCCCTCCTCGGCGCCTTCGAGCTGCGCACCGGCCGGTACACCTCCCCGCACGTGCAGTCCGTCACCGAGCGCATCAGCCTGGACGGCGCCCCGATCTCCGCCGAGCGCTTCATCGAGACGTACGAGGACATCAAGCCGTACATCGAGATGGTCGACGCCCAGCAGGACTACCGGCTGTCCTTCTTCGAGGTCCTCACCGGCATGGCGTACGCCGCCTTCGCCGACGCCCCGATCGACGTGGCCGTCGTCGAGGTCGGCATGGGCGGCTCCTGGGACGCCACGAACGTCATCGACGCCGATGTCGCCGTCGTCACGCCCATCGACCTCGACCACACCGACCGGCTCGGCGAGACGCCCGCCGAGATCGCCGCGGAGAAGGCGGGAATCGTCAAGCAGGACGCGACGGTCATCCTGGCCCAGCAGCCCGTCGACGCCGCGCAGGTGCTGCTGAAGAAGGCCGTCGAGGTGGACGCCACGGTGGCCCGGGAGGGCCTGGAGTTCGGGGTCGTGGCCCGGCAGGTCGCCGTCGGCGGCCAGCTGGTCACCCTGCGCGGACTCGGCGGCGAGTACACCGAGGTGTACCTCCCGCTGCACGGCGCCCATCAGGCGCACAACGCGGCCGTGGCGCTCGCCGCCGTGGAGGCGTTCTTCGGGGTGGGCGCGCAGCGCGCCGAGCCGCTGGACATCGACACCGTGCGCAGGGCGTTCGCGTCGGTGTCCTCGCCGGGCCGTCTGGAGGTCGTACGGAAGTCGCCGACCGTCGTGCTGGACGCCGCCCACAATCCGGCGGGCGCCCGGGTGACCGCCGAGGCGATCGGTGAGGCGTTCGACTTCAGCCGGCTGATCGGTGTGGTCGGTGCGAGCGGCGACAAGAACGTGCGGGGCCTGCTGGAGGCGTTCGAGCCGATCTTCGCGGAGGTCGTGGTCACCCAGAACTCCAGCCATCGCGCGATGGACGCCGACGAGCTGGCCGCGATCGCCGTCGAGGTGTTCGGCGAGGAGCGGGTGCAGGTGGAGCCGCGGCTGCCGGACGCGCTGGAGGCGGCGATCACGCTCGCCGAGGAGGAGGGCGAGTTCGCCGGCGGTGGCGTGCTCGTCACCGGTTCCGTCATCACCGTGGGCGAGGCCCGGCTGCTGCTGGGGAAGGGCTGAGGTCGAAGAAGCATGCGTACGCTCTGTTCCTCGACGCTGATCGGCGAGTTCTTCGTCATCGGGTTCGCCGGTCTGGTCGCGATGAAGGACGACGACCTGTCCATGAGCACGGTGTGGACGGTGTGCGGGGTCGCGATGTTCCTGTCCCTGGTGCTGTGCGGGGTGGTCACACGGCCCGGGGGAGTGGCCCTGGGCTGGGCCCTGCAGATCGCCCTCGTCGCCTCGGGGGTCTTCGTGCCGATGATGTTCTTCCTGGGGGCGGTCTTCGGGGCGCTGTGGTGGGCGTCGGTGCACTACGGCCGGAAGATCGACGAGGCGAAGGCGAGATTCGCCGCGCAGGCCGAGGCGCAGTCCGGTGCCTCCGCACCTGACGCTGCGTAACAGGCGCCCCGACACGCCCTGTAACCTCGTCCCACCGCACACCTGGCAGGAAAAAGGAGTCCTCCCGTGACCCAGCGCACCCTCGTCCTCCTCAAGCCGGACGCCGTCCGTCGCGGCCTGACCGGCGAGATCATCAGCCGTATCGAGCGCAAGGCCGGCTGGCAGATCACCGCGCTGGAGCTGCGCAGCCTGGACCAGGACACCCTGGAGCAGCACTACGGCGAGCACAAGGGCAAGCCTTTCTACGAGCCGCTGGTGGCCTTCATGTCGTCCGGCCCGGTGGTCGCGATGATCGTCGAGGGTGAGCGGGTCATCGACGGTGTCCGCCAGCTGGCCGGCCCCACCGATCCCATCGCCGCCGCGCCGGGCTCCATCCGCGGGGACTACGGCGTGATCGTCCGCGAGAACCTGATCCACGCCTCGGACTCGGAGGAGTCCGCCGAGCGCGAGGTGAAGATCTTCTTCCCCGGCCGGGCGTAGCACCCGCGCCATCGGGAAGGTGCGGTCCGGGGGCGCGGTCCCCCGGACCCCTGGCAGTGGTCGACCGGACCCCTGGCAGTGGTCGGCCCGGGCCTTTTGCACACGGACGGCGGGGGATACGGACATACCGACGGCGATCGAGGGAACGCGTGCCCCCGAACGCTCGTCTCCGGAAGCGAAGCCACACATCATCTGCTGACAATGGCGAAGACCCTCACGCGGTGTTCGCGAAGGCGCGTCTACGATGGAAGCCTTCACGTCACAGCACCCACCTCGCCTACCTGAAAAGCCCTCAAAAGCTCGTGGGAAGGCCAGAAGAATCCTGATGGGGAACTCAATGTCGTTCATCGGCCGTGACATGGCTGTCGACCTCGGGACCGCCAACACGCTGGTGTACGTCAGGGGTCGCGGGATCGTACTCAACGAGCCGTCCGTCGTAGCGATCAACACCAACACCGGTGGCATCCTCGCGGTCGGCGCCGAAGCGAAGAAGATGATCGGGCGCACCCCCGGCAACATCGTCGCCGTGCGGCCGCTGAAGGACGGCGTGATCGCCGACTTCGAGATCACCGAGCGGATGCTCCGCTACTTCATCCTGAAGATCCACAAGCGGCGGTATCTCGCCCGGCCCCGCGTCGTCGTGTGTGTGCCCTCCGGTATCACCGGCGTCGAGCGCCGCGCCGTCATCGAGGCGTCGACCCAGGCCGGTGCCCGTCAGGTGCACATCATCGAGGAGCCCATGGCCGCGGCCATCGGCTCCGGCCTGCCGGTCCACGAGGCCACGGGCAACATGGTGGTGGACATCGGCGGCGGCACCACGGAGGTCGCGGTCATCTCGCTCGGCGGCATCGTCACCGCCCAGTCCATCCGCGTCGCGGGCGACGAGCTGGACAACGCGATCATCCAGCACATCAAGAAGGAGTACTCCCTCCTTCTGGGTGAGCGGACGGCCGAACAGATCAAGATCACCATCGGCTCGGCGTACGACCTCGACACCGACGAGCACACCGAAATCCGCGGCCGGGACCTCGTCTCCGGGCTGCCCAAGACGGTCGTCATCTCCGCCGCGGAGGTGCGCAAGGCCATCGAGGAGCCCGTCAACGCCATCGTGGACGCCGTGAAGACCACCCTCGACAAGTGTCCGCCGGAGCTGTCCGGCGACATCATGGACCGCGGAATCGTTCTGACCGGCGGCGGAGCGCTGCTGCGCGGCCTGGACGAGCGGCTGCGGCGCGAGACCGGGATGCCGATCCACATCGCCGAGGATCCGCTGGACAGCGTGGCGCTCGGCTCCGGCAAGTGCGTCGAGGAGTTCGAGGCGCTCCAGCAGGTGCTGGACGCCGCGCCGCGCAGATGACGTAACGCTTCGATTCCGCCGTACGAGACGATCTCCTCTCGTGCGGCGGATCGTTGATATTGAGGCATAGGCTCGACAGACCGAGCGAGTCCTGCGAGCGACTCCTATGAGTCCTGTGAGCGACTCCTATAGCGACTCCTAGAGGGAAGGGCACGGCCGCCGCACGTGAGGGACACACGAGAGAGCCGGCTGCTGTTGGTGCTGCTGGTCGCCGTCGCGTTCGCGCTGATCACGGTGGACATCCGCGGCGGGGAGGACTCACCGGTCGACGGTGCCCGGCATGCCGCGGCCACCGTCTTCGGCCCCATCGAGGAGGGGGTGTCCTCCGCGGTCGACCCGGTCGGCGATGCCGTCTCCGCCGTCCGTGACTCCGGCGAGCGCCATGACCGGCTCGCCGAGCTGGAGAAGGAGAACGCCGCCCTCAAGGCGAAGCTCGGCAGCGACGACCGCAACCGCAGCCGGCTGGCCCAGCTCGACAAGATGCTGAAGATCGCCGGCGCGGGGCAGTACGGCATCAAGGGCGCCGAGGTCATCGCCATCGGCGCGACCCAGGGCTTCTCCTGGACGATCACCATCGACGTCGGCGCCGACGACGGCATCCAGCGGGACATGACCGTCCTCAACGGCGACGGTCTCGTCGGGCGTGTCACCACCGTCGGCCCGCGCACCTCGACCGTGCTGCTGGCCAGCGACCCCGACTTCACCGTCGGCACCCGGATGGAGGCCAGTGACGAGCTCGGCTTCGCCTCCGGCCAGGGCGACCGGCCGCTGCGCGTCGAACTCCTCAACGGCAAGGCCGAGGTGAAGAAGGGCGACCGGCTCGTCACCTTCGGTTCCCAGTCCGACAAGCCCTTCGTGCCCGGTGTCCCCGTCGGCGTCGTCTCCCGCGTCGACCCCTCCGGCGGCGGCCTCACCCGCACCCTCTACGTCACCCCGTACGTCAGCTTCACCAAGCTCGACATCGTCGGCGTGGTCGTCCAGGCCCCGCAGAAGGACCCACGCGACACCGTGCTCCCCGCCAAGCCCAAGCCGGTCCCGACTCCGACGGTCACCGTCACGGTCACCCCGGGCGCCACGCTGCCCGACGACCAGCAGCAAGAGCAGCAGTAGGAGCTGACTTCCCATGCGTGTCAACCGGATCCTGCTCTCCACGGCGCTCGTCGTCGTCGCCCTGGTGATCCAGGTGAGCGTCCTCGCCCGCCTGCACCTGCCCGGTGCGGTCCCCGACCTGCTGCTGCTCACCGTCCTCGGCCTCGCCATGGTCTACGGCCATGTCGGCGGCTCCCTCGTCGGCTTCGGCGCCGGACTGCTCGCCGACCTCGCCCCGCCCGCGGACCACGCGGCCGGCCGCTACGCGCTGGTGCTGTGCGTCATCGGTTATCTGGCCGGGCTCATCAAGCCGGAGAACGGCCAACTCAAGTCCGCGACGGGGCCGATGCTGGTGGTCGTCGGCGCCGCGCTCGGCTCCACCCTGCTGTACGCGGGGGTCGGCGCCCTCGTCGGTGACACCGCCGCCCGCCATGTCGGCCTCGGCGGGCTGCTGTTCAGCGCCGCCCTGTACGACCTGCTGCTGGCGCCCTTCGTCGTCCCCGGGGTGATGGCCCTGGCCCGGCGGGCGGACAGCGACCCGCTGGCCGAGGCGAACTCCGCGTCCAAGGCGGCCGACATCTCCTCCGGCTGGCTCGCCTCGGGCACCGGGCTGAAGATCGGCGGTCAGCGGGGCGGCGGGCTGCGCATGAAGGCCGCCCGTGCGCGCGGTGCCCGGGCCGGGCGCATCAAGGGGGTCAAGCGGCTGTGAACAGGGGCGAGTTCACTCGGACGGGGGACACCGGCGCGGAACGCGGCCCTGCCTGCCCCTCGTTCATCATCCGTACGCAGGCACCTGGTGTCGCACATCCGTCGCAGGCGCCTGGTGTCGCACATCCGTTCACCCAGTCGTACACGCAGCAGCCGTCCACACGCTGAGAGGGGGAGGCAACCGCAGTGACCAACATTCCCGAGACCGGCCGGACCCCACGCGTCCAGATCCGCCTCGTCGTCATCCAGATCCTCGTCCTCTCCCTCCTGGGCACCCTCGGCGGCCGCCTGTGGTACCTCCAGATCCGGGAGGGCGACGAGTACGCCAAGGAGGCGTCCGGCAACCACGTCCAGCAGGTCGTCCAGCCCGCCGTGCGCGGCTCCATCCTGGACGCCCGCGGCGTGCCCCTCGCGGACAACGAGACACGGCTCGTCGTCTCCGCCTCCCGCACCGACCTCCTCAAGCAGAAGGACGACGGCAAGGCGGTCCTGACGAAGCTCGCCGGTGTCCTCGGCATGGAACCCACCGAGGTCATGCAGAAGGTCCGCCTCTGCGACAGCGAGACCCCCCAGCCCTGCTGGAACGGCTCGCCTTACCAGCCGATCCCCATCACGGACGAGGCCACCCCCAAGCAGGCCCTGCAGATCCGCGAGCGCGCCGAGGACTTCCCCGGCATCACCGCCGAACCTCAGGCGGTGCGGCGCTACGCGGCCCCGGGCAAGGCCAACACCGCCCAGGTCCTCGGCTACCTCTCGCCGGTCACCGACGAGGAGATCCAGCAGGCCAAGGACACCGACTCGCCGTACCTCCGCTCCGACCAGGTCGGCCGCTCCGGCCTGGAGCGGCAGTACGACAAGGAGCTGCGCGGCAAGGCCGGCGTCACCCGCTACGAGGTCGACAACCTCGGCCGGGTCATCGGCCAGGCCGAGGCCACCCCCGCCGAGCCCGGCTCCAACCTCATCACCAGCATCGACGCCCGCGTGCAGCGCGTCGCGGAGTACGAGCTGAACGAGGCGATGAAGGAGGCCCGCAAGGTACACGACCGCAACACCAACGAGAACTACAAGGCGGACTCGGGCGCCGTCGTCGTGATGGAGGCCAAGACCGGACGCATCGTCGCCATGGCGTCCAACCCGACCTACGACCCGAACGCCTGGGTCGGCGGCATCTCCGCGAAGGACTACAGGAAGCTCACCGGCAAGGATTCCAACTACCCGCTGCTGAACCGGGCCATCCAGGGTCAGGCCGCCCCCGGCTCGATCTTCAAGGTGGTCTCCACGTCCGCCGCCGTAGCGGCCGGTTACGACTTCGACGGCCGCTACGAGTGCTCCAGCTCCTACTCGGTCGGCGGCCAGGTCTTCAAGAACTTCGAGCAGCAGAACCACGGCGCGATCGACCTCGGCCGTGCCCTGGAGGTCTCCTGCGACACCGTCTACTACCGGCTGGCGCACGCCCAGTGGCAGAAGGACGGCGGGATCAACCCGAAGAAGAACCCCAACGACTACTTCTACAAGGCCGCCCACCAGTTCGGCCTCGGCGCCCCCACCGGCATCGACCTGCCCAACGAGGTCTCCGGCCGCGTCCCCGACCGCGAGTGGAAGCAGAAGTACTGGGAGGCCAACAAGGCCGCCTGGTGCAAGCAGGGCAAGAAGGGCGGCAGCTACGTCGAGCAGATCGCGTACGAGAACTGCCTGGAAGGCAACAAGATGCGCGCCGGTGACGAGATCAACTACTCCATCGGCCAGGGCGACACCCTCGTCACACCCATCCAGATGGCCACCATCTACGCGGCCATCTCCAACGGCGGCACGCTGTACGACCCGACGGTCGGCAAGGCCGTCGTCAGCCCCGACGGCAGGACGGTCACCGAGATCGCGCCCAAGTCCCACGGCAAGCTGCCCATAAGCAAGCAGACGCTGACCAAGATGGACGACGCGCTGGAGGGCGTCGCCACCCGCGGTACCGCCGCCTGGCGGTTCATCCAGGCCGGCTGGCCGCACGACAAGATCCCGATGCACGCCAAGACCGGCACCGCGGAGGTCTACGGCAAGCAGACCACGTCCTGGTTCGCCACCTACACCGACGACTACGCCATCGTCATGACGATCTCCCAGGGCGGCACCGGCTCCGGAGCCTCCGGCCCGGCCGTGCGCAACATATACGACGCGCTGTACGGCGTCGCCGACGACGGCTCGATCGACAAGAGCAAGGCGCTGCTGCCCACCCCGCAGAAGACCCTGCCGAAGATCAAGACGGACGGCACCATCACCGCGCCCAAGGTCTCCAAGGACCCGGCGAAGGAACAGGAGCTGTACCAGAAGGGCGAACCCGAGCCGGACGGTACGCAGCAGGGCGCCACGACGGGACAGAACACCGGCGGCAACCGTGACACCCGGCGACGCCGACGGGCGACGGGTTGCGGCAGGACACGGACGACGGCGAGGACGAGGGCAAGAGCAAGGGCGCGGGGAAGCCGGAGGACGCTCACATGACCGGTGCCAACAGCTTCTCCGTCTCCGGGTACGGGCCCGAGCGGGCCGGCTGGACGCGGATCTTCGCCCGAGACTCGCTGGCCCGCCGGCTGGACTGGCCGATACTGCTGTCGGCCCTCGCCCTGTCCCTGATCGGCTCCCTGCTGGTGTTCTCGGCGACCCGCAACCGTACCGAGATCAACCAGGGCGACCCGTACTACTTCCTCGTCCGGCACCTGATGAACACCGGCATCGGCTTCGCCCTGATGGTCGGCACCATCTGGCTCGGCCACCGCACCCTGCGCAACGCCGTGCCGATTCTCTACGGCCTGTCCGTCTTCGGCATCCTGCTGGTGCTCACCCCGCTCGGCTCCACCGTCAACGGCGCCCACTCCTGGATCGTCCTCGGCGGCGGCTTCTCCCTCCAGCCGTCCGAGTTCGTGAAGATCACGATCATCCTCGGAATGGCGATGCTGCTGGCGGCACGGGTCGACGCCGGCGACAAGATGTACCCCGACCACCGCACCGTGCTGCAGGCCCTCGGGCTGGCCACGGTCCCCATGCTCATCGTCATGCTGATGCCCGACCTCGGCTCGGTCATGGTCATGGTGATGATCGTGCTCGGCGTGCTGCTCGCCTCCGGCGCCTCCAACCGCTGGGTGTTCGGGCTGCTCGGAGCCGGCGGCATCGGCGCCCTCGCGGTCTGGCAGCTGGGCGTCCTTGACGACTACCAGATCGCCCGCTTCGCCGCCTTCGCCAACCCCGAGCTGGACCCGGCGGGCGTCGGCTACAACACCAACCAGGCCCGGATCGCCATCGGTTCGGGCGGGCTGACCGGCGCCGGGCTCTTCCACGGTTCGCAGACCACCGGCCAGTTCGTGCCGGAGCAGCAGACCGACTTCGTCTTCACCGTTGCGGGCGAGGAGCTGGGCTTCCTCGGCGCGGGCCTCATCATCCTGCTGCTCGGCGTCGTCCTGTGGCGCGCCTGCCGTATCGCCCGGGAGACAACCGAGCTGTACGGCACGATCGTCGCCGCCGGGATCGTCGCCTGGTTCGCCTTCCAGTCCTTCGAGAACATCGGCATGACCCTCGGCATCATGCCGGTCACCGGTCTGCCGCTGCCGTTCGTGTCGTACGGCGGTTCGTCGATGTTCGCCGTGTGGGTGGCGGTGGGCCTGTTGCAGTCGATCAGAGTGCAGCGCCCGATGTCGGCCTGAACCATGCGTCACTTTCCGCCCACTTCACGTTTACTCACGCTTCGTCCCTGGTAGGCCCTGCCGCCATGGCCCGGCCGCAACTACAGTCGGGTCATGGCGGAGACGAAACGCGAGATCGAGCGCAAGTACGAATCCGACGACAGCGGGCTTCCCGACCTCACCGGCGTCGCCGGGGTCGCGGACGTCCTCGACAAGGGCGTCGCCGAACTCGACGCCACCTACTACGACACCCCGGACGAACGGCTCGCCGCCGCCTCCATCACCCTGCGCCGCCGCACCGGAGGCTCCGACGCGGGCTGGCACCTGAAGTTCCCAGTGGCACCGGGCGTGCGCGACGAGATCCGCGCCCCACTCTCCGACACCCTCCCGCGCGGCCTCGCCGGGCTGCTGCGCTCCCGGGTCCGGGACACCGAACTGGTGCCGGTGGTCCGGCTGCGCTCGGCACGCGATGTACGCGAACTCGTCGACGCGGAAGGACGACTGCTCGCCGAGGTCAGCGTGGACGCCGTGCACGCCGAGCGGATGAACGGCGCGGGAGGCGCGGCGCAGTGGACCGAGATCGAGGTCGAGCTGGCCGACGACGGCGACCCGGTCTTCCTCGACAAGGTGGAGAAGCGGCTGCGCAAGGCGGGCGTACGGCCCTCGACATCGGCCTCGAAACTGGCCAGGGCGCTGGCGGAGACGGCACCGAAGCGGACCGGCAAGAAGGGGAAGAAGCGCGGCAAGGCGCCGAACGAGGCCGCGGCCGCTCCCCTCACCGCCGGTGACCACCTCCTCGCCTACCTGCGCGCCCAGCGGGACGCCATCGTCGAACTCGACCCGGCCGTACGCCGCGACGTCCACGACTCCGTGCACCGCATGCGGGTCGCCACCCGCCGGCTGCGCAGCGCCTTCCGCAGCTACGCCAGGATCCTCGACCGGACCGTCACCGACCCCATCGGCGAGGAGCTGAAGTGGCTGGCCGGCGAACTGGGCGTGGACCGGGACCAGGAGGTGCTCACCGAGCGCATCACCCAGGCCCTGGACGACCTGCCCCGCCCGCTGGTCAACGGCCCGGTCCGCAGCCGGCTGCGCACCTGGACCCACGCCCGCCGCGGCGGCTCACGCCGGCGCCTGATCGCCGTACTGGACGGCAAGCGCTACCTGACGCTGCTCGGCACCCTGGACGCGCTGATCGCCGACCCGCCGCTGCTGAAGGCCGCCGCCGGTGAACCGGCCAAGGTGATCGGCAGAGCGGTCGGCAAGGACTTCGGGACCCTGTCCGGGCTGATCGAGGAGGCCCTCGGCCGGCCCCCCGGCCACGACCGGGACCTCGCACTGCACGAGGCCCGCAAGAAGGCCAAGCGCACCCGGTACGCGGCCGAGGCCGCCGAACCCGTCCTCGGTGAACCGGCCACCGACCTGGTCAAGGCGGCGAAGGCCCTGCAGAACCTGCTCGGCGACCACCAGGACAGCGTGATGACCCGCACGGCGCTGCGTGAGATCGCCGCCCAGGCACACGCGGCCGGGGAGAGCACGTTCACGTACGGGGTGCTGTACGGCAGGGAGGAGCAGCGCGCGGCGGCGGACGAGGCGGAGCTGCCCGTGCTGTGGGAGGCGGTGAAGGCGGGGACGGCTTTCTGAGCGTGGGGGAAGGCGCTCCGGCCGGGTTAGGCTTGATGGTCACCCCTGTCAGCTCACGAAGGTTCGCGACATGCCTGCCGATGCCGCCGAGTCTGTCTTCCCGCAGCTCGAAGCTCTGCTTCCCCATGTGCAGAAGCCGATCCAGTACGTCGGCGGAGAGCTCAACTCCACGGTCAAGCCGTGGGACGCCTGTGACGTCCGCTGGGCGCTCATGTACCCCGACGCCTACGAGGTAGGACTGCCCAACCAGGGCGTCATGATCCTCTACGAGGTCCTGAACGAGCAGGAGGGCGTCCTCGCCGAGCGCACCTACAGCGTGTGGCCGGACCTGGAGGCGCTGATGCGGGAGCACGGGGTCCCGCAGTTCACCGTGGACAGCCACCGGCCGGTCAAGGCGTTCGACGTGTTCGGCCTCAGCTTCTCCACCGAGCTGGGCTACACCAACATGCTCACGGCCCTGGACCTCGCCGGCATCCCGCTGGAGTCCAAGGACCGCACGATCGACGACCCGATCGTGCTGGCCGGCGGCCACGCGGCCTTCAACCCCGAGCCGATCGCCGACTTCATCGACGCGGCCGTGATCGGCGACGGCGAGCAGGCCGTCCTCGACATGACGAAGATCATCCGTGAGTGGAAGGCGGAGGGCCGCCCCGGCGGCCGCGAGGAGGTCCTCTTCCGCCTCGCGAAGACCGGCGCGGTCTACATCCCCGCCTTCTACGACGTCGAGTACCTCCCCGACGGCCGTATCGCGCGCGTGGTCCCCAACAAGTCGGGTGTCCCCTGGCGCGTGTCGAAGCACACCGTCATGGACCTGGACGAGTGGCCGTACCCCAAGCAGCCGCTGGTCCCGCTCGCCGAGACCGTCCACGAGCGCATGTCGGTGGAGATCTTCCGCGGCTGCACGCGCGGCTGCCGCTTCTGCCAGGCCGGCATGATCACCCGCCCGGTGCGCGAACGCTCGATCACCGGCATCGGCGAGATGGTCGAGAAGGGCCTGAAGGCGACCGGCTTCGAGGAGGTCGGCCTGCTGTCCCTCTCCTCGGCGGACCACAGCGAGATCGGCGACATCGCCAAGGGCCTCGCCGACCGCTACGAGGAAGACAAGATCGGCCTCTCCCTCCCGTCCACCCGCGTGGACGCCTTCAACGTCGACCTGGCGAACGAGCTCACGCGCAACGGCCGCAGGTCCGGCCTGACCTTCGCTCCGGAGGGCGGCTCGGAGCGCATGCGCAAGGTCATCAACAAGATGGTCTCGGAAGAGGACCTGATCCGGACGGTCGCCACCGCCTACGGCAACGGCTGGCGGCAGGTGAAGCTGTACTTCATGTGCGGTCTGCCGACGGAGACCGACGAGGACGTCCTGCAGATCGCCGACATGGCGACCCGCGTCATCCAGAAGGGCCGCGAGGTGTCGCGGTCCAACGACATCCGCTGCACCGTCTCGATCGGCGGCTTCGTCCCCAAGCCGCACACGCCCTTCCAGTGGGCGCCGCAGCTCTCCGCCGAGGAGACCGACGCGCGCCTGGAGAAGCTGCGCGACAAGATCCGCGGCGACAAGAAGTACGGCCGCTCGATCGGCTTCCGCTACCACGACGGCAAGCCCGGCATCGTCGAGGGCCTGCTCTCCCGCGGCGACCGCCGCATCGGCGCGGTCATCCGCGCGGTGTACGAGGACGGCGGCCGCTTCGACGGCTGGCGTGAGCACTTCTCGTACGACCGCTGGATGGAGTGCGCGGACAAGGCCCTCGCGGACTTCGGCGTGGACGTCGACTGGTACACCACCCGCGAGCGCACCTACGAGGAGGTCCTGCCCTGGGACCACCTGGACTCCGGCCTCGACAAGGACTGGCTCTGGGAGGACTGGCAGGACGCCCTCGACGAGACCGAGGTCGAGGACTGCCGCTGGACACCGTGCTTCGACTGCGGTGTCTGCCCGGCCATGGACACGCACATCCAGGTCGGCCCGACGGGCAAGAAGTTGCTGCCGCTCACGGTCAAGAAGCCGGCTGCGACCGGCTGACGCAGGGAGGTTGGGCCCTCCCCGGTGTGACCACGCCGGGGAGGGCCCAGGCTGTCTCCCACGCGGTCTCAGTCGAATCGGACCGCGCTGACGATGTGTGAACGGATGTCGTTCCTGGTGCGTTCGGCAAGCCCGGAATCGTTCGAGTACGCGCTCACCGTGACCCACAGGTTTCCCCGCTGCGGGACGCAGACCACCGTGGCGATCACGTCGCCCTTCCCGCCGATCACTTGGTAGTCGCCGTCTCCGGCCATGTCCCAGAGCGCAGGGCCGCCGATCTGGTGTCGCGGCGGCTGGTTTCGCATCCGTGCGGGCGGCCGACGCGTCTACGTCGGTATGGACCGTGTTGATCTGCGCAAGCCGCCGGTGCGGCAGGAGCCGCCCGAGGGGTGTCTCGTCGTCGCGATCCGGATGCCGGTGCGGATCGTCGCGCTGGTGGTGGTGCTGCCGGTGCGCATGGCGTGGGACGCCCTCGTCGTCGCCTGGAGGTTCCTCGGGCGGACGGTGTTCCGGCCGGTGGGGCGGGCGCTCGGGTGGCTGGCGAAGGCGCTGTTGGTGTGGCCGTTCGTCGCGCTGTGGCGATATGTGGTGGTGCCCGTCGGCCGGGGGTTCGGGTGGCTGGGGCGGCTGCTGGTGGTGGTGCCGGCGGTGTGGCTGTACCGGTATGTGCTGACGCCCGTCGGGCACGGTCTCGGGTGGCTCGCATGGGGGATCGGGGCCGGGCTGGCGTGGGCGTACGCGCGCGTGCTGACGCCGGTCGGGCATGGGCTGATGTGGCTGCTGGCGGGGATCGGGGCCGGGCTGTGGGCCATCGCCGTCTGGGCGTACGTCGGGGTGGCCTGGCTGCTGCGGTATGCGGTCGTCGTGCCCGTGGTGTGGGTGGTGCGGTATCTGGTCGTCGTGCCCGTGGTGTGGGTGGTGCGGTATCTGGTCGTCGTGCCCGTGGTGTGGGTGGTGCGGTGTCTCGTCGTCGTGCCCGCGCGCTGGTTGTACGCGCGCGTGCTGACGCCCGTCGGGCGGGGCGGCGCGTGGCTGCTGCGGGTGCTCGTCACCGGGGTCGGGGTGGCGCTGTACTGGGTGGGGCGGGTGCTGTTCGTGGTGCCCGCGCTGGCGCTGTGGCGGTGGGTACTGGTGCCCGTCGGGCGGTTCCTGGGCGTGCTCGCTCGGGAGGTGGGGGAGGCGCTCGGGCACGCCTGGCGGGTGGCGGGGTATGTCTCGCTGGCCGTGGGGCGGTTCCTGGGGACGCTCCTGCGGTGGATGTTCGTCGAGCCGGTGCGGTGGGTGTACCGGACGGTGCTCACCCCCGTGGGACACGTCCTGCGGGACGCCGTCCTGCGGCCCGTCGCCGAGGCGGCGCGTGGGGTGGGCCGGGCCGGCCGCCAGGCCCTCGCCGCCGCCCGCGAGACCGTACGGCAGGCCCGTGCCGACGTACGCCGGGCCCTGTTCGGGACGCCCCGGGAGAGGGAGGCGGTGCGCGGGCGGGAACCTCAGCCGTCCGGGACACGTACTCTTGGTAGAAGTACGACCGCTCTCACGAAGGACTGAACGACACTGGGCAAGCGACAGCCCGAAGGCCCGCCGCCCGCACCCGCGGTGCAGCGCATCCGACTGCGCTACACCAAGCGCGGCCGCCTCCGGTTCACCAGCCACCGTGACTTCCAGCGCGCCTTCGAGCGTGCGCTGCGCCGTGCCGAGGTGCCGATGGCGTACTCGGCGGGGTTCACACCGCACCCGAAGGTGTCGTACGCCAATGCCGCACCCACCGGCACGGGCAGTGAGGCGGAGTACCTGGAGATCGCGCTCACCGAGGCGCGCGATCCGGAGACGCTGCGCGTCCTCCTCGACGAGTCGCTGCCCCCCGGGCTGGACGTCGTCGAGGCGGTCGAGGCTCGGACCTCCGGGCTCGCCGACCGGCTGACGGCTTCGGTGTGGGAGCTGCGGCTGGACGAGGTCGACCCGGCCGAGGCCGACCGCGCGGTGGCCGCGTTCGACGCGGCCGGCGCCGTCGAGGTGCAGCGCCGCACCAAGAACGGCGTCCGCACTTTCGACACTCGCGCCGCCGTCGTCAGTCTTGAAACACGGGAAACAACGGAAACACACAGTTCGCAGGCTGATAGGCCCAGCGACCAGCCCTGTGCGATACTGCGGCTGGTTGTTCGGCACGTGACGCCTGCCGTACGACCCGACGACGTCCTGTCCGGTCTCCGCGCCGTGGCCGACCTGGCGCCGCCGGTCCCCGCAGCGGTGACCAGGCTGGCGCAGGGGCTGCTCGATGAAGAGACCGGCGCGGTGACCGACCCGCTCGCGCCAGACCGCGAGGCCGCGACGGCCCTATCCACGGCCGGTTCCGCTGCCGCCGCGACAGCGCCGGCGTAGGGAAGGTTCCGCTCAGGGACGGACGTCGTAGCGCCGCCCTCGTACTCGGGAGCCACCTGGGTCGGGCAGCGCACCGACCAGAAGACTTTCGCCAGGCCGTACGCAACATGGCGTACGGAACCGGCGAGACAGGACACAGAGAGCTCCCGTGCGGCGCCCGCGCCCCGGACGGCGGCACCCGCGCACCGCGCGAGCCGCGGACGTCAACGGCGGACGATCCCCATGATCGTCGCCGGACCAGGCGCGGCGCCCGGGAGCCTGACGGGAGAACCGCCCGCATGCTCGAACCGACCGAACCCACTCAGGGTTCCGAACTGAACACTCCCAGCGACACCCTGCCGCCGCGTCGTCGGCGCCGTGCCGCTTCCCGGCCCGCCGGTCCGCCGGCCACCGCCTCCGAGGCACCGGCGGAAGTCACCGCTTCGGCCATACCGGCCGAGGAGGCCGCCGTGGAGAAGACCGAGGCCGAGGTGCCCGAGGCCGAGGCCCAGGAGACCGAGGCCGCAGAGGCCCTGGCCCTGGCTGCCGAGTCCGAAGAGCCCGTCCCGGCTCAGGAGGCTCCTGTCGAGGAGGTCGCGGCCAAGGGTCGTACGCGTCGTCGTGCCACGCGTCGTGTGTCCGCGCCCGCCGGGGCTCCGGCGTCGGTGGAGGCCGCCGAGACCGTCGTGCCCGCGACGGCCGCGCCCAGCGAGGCCGAGGAGGCCGCCGTGACCGAGACGCCGTCCGCAGAGACCGTCGCCGAGACCGCCGCCGAGACCGCCGAAGCGCCCGCCGCTCGTCCGCGCCGTCGTGCCACCCGCCGGGCGTCCGCGCCCGCCGCTGAGCCGGTCGAGGCGCCGGAGGAGGCGGCAGCGGTCGTTGAGGCCGCCCCGGCTCAGGAGGCCCCTGTCGAGGAGGCCGCGCCCAAGGGGCGTACACGCCGTCGTGCCACCCGTAAGGTGACCGCGCCGGCCGAGGCCCCCGAGGCCGAGGTCGTCGCCGACACCCGTGCGGCCCGTGCTGTGGAGGCCGAGGCCGCCGAGCCCGCCGTCGAGGAGGCGGCCGCCGAGGTCACCGGCGTGGCCATGCCCGCCGCCGGGACCGCCGCGCAGGCCACCACCGGCGAGGAGCAGCCCGCCGAGGAGGCGGCGCCGCGGCGCGGACGTCGCCGCGTCGTCCGCAAGGCCGCCGGCGGGTTCGCCGCGCCCGCCACCGTCGCCGAGGGCGCCGAGTCCGAGGCGCCGCGTCGCCCGGCGCGGCCCGCGGTGGCCGTCTTCCAGCCGCCCGTGTTCGCCGAGCCGAAGTTCCAGACGCCCGAGCGGGCCGCCGCCGAGGCCGCTGCCGCCGAGGCGGAGGCCGAGCCCGTGGAGGCCGAGCCCGTGGAGGCCGAGGAGCTCGCGGAGGAGCCCACCGCGTCGCGACGCCGTCGCCGGCGCCGGGGTGCCGAGCGGGGCGAGGAGCTCATGGCTCCCACCTTCCAGACGCCCGAGACCGTGCAGGCCGCCGAGCCCGCCGCCGAGGAGGAGGCCGAGGAGGCCGAGGACCTCGTCGAGGGGGAGGAGGCCGAGGAGGCCGAGGAGACCGGCTCGCGCCGCCGTCGCCGCCGGGGCGGCCGTCGTCGCCGCAGGGGCGAGGCCGTCGAGGGCGAGGCGGGCGAGGGCGCGGACGCCGAGGAGCTCGCCGCCGAGCAGGCCGCGCAGGACGCCGAGGACACGGCCGAGCAGGAGGAAGAGGACGCCGAGGAGGGCGGGGCCGACGAGGGCGCCGGCTCCACCGCCGGCAGCCGTCGCCGCCGCCGTCGCCGGCGCCGGGCCGGTGACACGGCCGTCGAGACCGAGCCGTCCGCCGACGACCCCGAGCGCACCGTCGTCAAGGTCCGCGAGCCCCGCAAGCCCGCCGAGCCGTCCGACGAGGTGCAGTCCATCAAGGGCTCGACCCGTCTGGAGGCGAAGAAGCAGCGCCGCCGGGAGGGCCGTGAGCAGGGCCGCCGACGCGTTCCGATCATCACCGAGGCCGAGTTCCTGGCCCGCCGTGAGGCCGTCGAACGGGTGATGGTGGTCCGCCAGCACGGCGACCGTACGCAGATCGGCGTCCTGGAGGACGGCGTGCTCGTCGAGCACTACGTCAACAAGGAGCAGTCGACGTCGTACGTCGGCAATGTGTACCTGGGCAAGGTGCAGAACGTGCTGCCGTCGATGGAGGCCGCCTTCATCGACATCGGCAAGGGCCGCAACGCCGTGCTGTATGCCGGTGAGGTGAACTTCGAGGCGCTGGGCATGGCCAACGGGCCGCGGCGCATCGAGTCCGCGCTGAAGTCCGGGCAGTCCGTGCTCGTCCAGGTCACCAAGGACCCGATCGGGCACAAGGGCGCGCGGCTGACCAGCCAGGTCTCGCTGCCGGGCCGCTACCTGGTCTACGTCCCCGAAGGGTCGATGACCGGCATCAGCCGCAAGCTGCCCGACACCGAGCGGGCGCGGCTGAAGACGATCCTCAAGAAGATCGTCCCCGAGGACGCGGGCGTCATCGTGCGCACCGCGGCCGAGGGTGCGAGCGAGGAGGAGCTGCGCCGGGACGTCGAGCGGCTGCAGGCGCAGTGGGAGGAGATCCAGAGGAAGGCCAAGAGCGGCAACGCTCCGACGCTGCTGTACGGCGAGCCGGACATGACGGTCCGGGTCGTGCGCGACATCTTCAACGAGGACTTCTCCAAGGTCATCGTCAGCGGTGACGACGCCTGGCAGACCATCCACGGGTACGTCTCGCATGTCGCGCCGGACCTCGCGGGGCGGCTGTCGAAGTGGACGTCCGAGGTCGACGCGTTCGCCACGTACCGGATCGACGAGCAGCTCGCCAAGGCGCTGGACCGCAAGGTCTGGCTGCCCAGCGGCGGTTCGCTGGTGATCGACCGGACCGAGGCGATGGTCGTCGTCGACGTCAACACCGGCAAGTTCACCGGCCAGGGCGGCAACCTGGAGGAGACGGTCACCAGGAACAACCTGGAGGCGGCCGAGGAGATCGTGCGCCAGCTGCGGCTGCGCGACCTCGGCGGCATCATCGTGATCGACTTCATCGACATGGTGCTGGAGTCCAACCGGGACCTGGTGCTGCGGCGCCTGCTGGAGTGCCTGGGCCGGGACCGTACGAAGCACCAGGTCGCCGAGGTGACCTCGCTGGGTCTGGTGCAGATGACCCGCAAGCGGGTGGGCCAGGGGCTGCTGGAGTCGTTCTCCGAGACCTGCGTCCACTGCAACGGGCGCGGTGTCCTCGTCCACCTCGACCAGCCGTCGGCGGCCGGCGGCAAGCGCAAGAAGCGCGGCCGGGGCGGGGAGCACACGCATGAGCACGAGGCCGTCGTCGAGGTGCCGGAGGGCGCCGAGGTGTCCGAGCCCGTCGTGACCGCCGAGGAGGAGGCGGAGCGCGAGGTCGAGGCGGCCGCGGTGGCCGTGCCGGTCGCGCTGCCCTCGCCTGACTTCGCGCCGGACGAGGAGCTGTACAGCAGCGTCGCCGAGGCGGAGGCGGCGGCCACACGCGGCCGTACCCGCCGCCGGGCGAGCCGTCGAGCGTCGGCTCCGGCGGGCGCGCCGAAGAAGGCGGAGGTGTCGCGGAAGGCGCAGGCGCCCAAGGCGGTGGAGACCGAGAAGGCGGCGGAGGCGGCGGAGGCCGCGGAGCCCGTGAAGGCGGCGGAAGCCGTGGCGGAGCCCGCCGCGCAGGTGCCGACCGCGCAGGACGTCACCGTCGCGGCGGAGGTGGCGCGTCCGGTGCAGCCGGCCGAGGCCGCCGTCGCGTACGCCGAGCCGGTCGCCGTGGAGGACCCGGTCGTCGAGGCCGCCGCCCCGGCCGTCGAGGAGGCCCCGCAGGGCCGTACGCGCCGTCGCGCCACCCGCAAGGCGTCCGCGCCGGCCGGTTCCCCGGCGGGCTCGGAGGCGGCCGTGGTGACGGTCGCCGAGCCCGCGGCCGTTCAGGCGCCCGCCGAGCAGGCGGAGGCCCCGGTCGCCGCCGAGGCCGAGGCCGAGCCGGTCGCCGCCGGGAGCGCGGCTCCGGCCCGTCCGCGGCGCCGCGCGGTCCGCAAGGCCACCGCTCCTACCGCGTCCGAGGAGGCGGCCGTCGTGGTCGTCCCGGCGGCGACGGAGGAGCCGGCGGTCGCTGAGGCCCCCGCCGAGGAGGAGCCGGTCGAGTCCGCCGAGGACGCCGCGCCCGCGGCCAAGAAGACGGCCCGCAAGGCCGCCAAGAAGGCCACGGCGAAGAAGGCCGCCACCAAGAAGACGACGGCCAAGAAGACCGCGGCGAAGAAGACGGCCGCCAAGAAGACGACGGCCAAGAAGGCGGCCAAGTCGGTGGCGAAGAAGACCGCGGCGGCGCAGCAGAGCGTGCCGTCGGTGTCGGCCTCGGCCGACGAGGGCTGAGACCAGGGCTGAGCGGCCCGATTGTCCGGTGTGCGGTCGACGTGATCGGTCGCACACCGGCGGGGCCCGCCCCGGTTTGACCCCTTCGGCGGTGGGCCCGTAACCTTGACCGTCGGCGTGTCGACTGAGCACGCCACATCCCCGTAAACCTCTTCCTCCCGGGCATTCGGTGGCCGGGAGAGGCTGTCCGCGGCATCGTGGGCGGCTGGCCTGCGGGGGTGCCGTTTTCCGAGCGAAAGAGAGATCCGCGTGTACGCCATCGTGCGCAGCGGTGGTCGTCAGCACAAGGTTGCTGTCGGCGACATCGTTGAGGTTGACAAGATTTCCACCGCCAAGGTTGGCGACACGGTCGAGCTCTCGACCCTGCTCGTTGTCGACGGCGACGCTGTGACCAGCGACCCGTGGGTGCTGGCCGGCATCAAGGTCCAGGCCGAGGTCGTGGACCACCACAAGGGCCAGAAGATCGACATTCTGCGCTACAAGAACAAGACCGGCTACCGCCGTCGTCAGGGCCACCGCCAGCAGTACACGGCGATCAAGGTCACTGAGATCCCCGCGGCTGCGAAGTAAGGGACTGAGGAGAGATGGCACACAAGAAGGGCGCATCGTCCACCCGTAACGGTCGTGACTCCAACGCTCAGCGCCTCGGCGTGAAGCGCTTCGGCGGTCAGGTCGTCAACGCGGGTGAGATCCTGGTTCGTCAGCGTGGCACCCACTTCCACCCGGGCGCCGGTGTCGGCCGTGGCGGCGACGACACGCTGTTCGCGCTGCAGGCCGGTTCGGTGCAGTTCGGCACCCACCGTGGCCGCAAGGTCGTGAACATCGTTCCGGTCGCCTGAGCTCAGGCACAGACCGAACGTTTCGCGAGGCGGACCTCACTTCCCGGTCGGGAAGGCGGGTCCGCCTTTCGCGTGTTACTACGAAGACATACCCGTACGTTCCAAGAAATCCGTACGTTTCTGGAGGCACTGAACCATGACCACCTTCGTGGACCGCGTCGAGCTGCACATCGCCGCGGGTAACGGAGGTCACGGCTGTGCCTCCGTCCACCGTGAGAAGTTCAAGCCGCTCGGCGGCCCCGACGGCGGCAACGGCGGGCGTGGCGGCGATGTGATCCTCACCGTCGACCAGTCGATCACCACGCTGCTCGACTACCACCACTCCCCGCACCGCAAGGCCACCAACGGCAAGCCGGGGGAGGGCGGCAACCGCTCCGGCAAGGACGGGCAGGACCTGGTCCTCCCCGTGCCGGACGGCACCGTCGTCCTCGACAAGGCGGGCAACGTCCTGGCCGACCTGGTCGGGCACGGTACGTCCTTCATCGCCGCCCAGGGCGGCCGGGGCGGCCTCGGCAACGCGGCGCTGGCGAGCGCCCGCCGCAAGGCGCCCGGTTTCGCGCTGCTCGGTGAGCCCGGTGACCTGAGGGACATCGTCCTGGAGCTGAAGACGGTCGCCGATGTGGCGCTGGTCGGCTACCCGAGCGCCGGCAAGTCGTCGCTGATCTCCGTGCTGAGCGCCGCGAAGCCGAAGATCGCCGACTATCCGTTCACGACCCTGGTGCCCAACCTGGGTGTGGTGACCGCCGGGTCGACCGTCTACACCATCGCCGACGTCCCCGGTCTGATCCCGGGCGCCAGCCAGGGCAAGGGCCTGGGCCTGGAGTTCCTGCGGCACGTCGAGCGGTGCAGCGTCCTGGTGCACGTCCTGGACACGGCGACCCTGGAGTCCGACCGTGACCCCGTCTCCGACCTCGATGTCATCGAGGAGGAGCTCAAGCAGTACGGCGGACTCGGCAACCGTCCCCGTGTCGTCGTCCTGAACAAGATCGACGTACCGGACGGCCGGGACCTCGCCGAGATGGTGCGGCCGGATCTGGAGGGGCGCGGTTACCGCGTGTTCGAGGTGTCCGCGGTCGCGCACATGGGGCTGAAGGAGCTGTCGTTCGCGCTGGCCGAGCTGGTGGCGAGGGCGCGGGCCGCGCGGCCGAAGGAGGAGGCCACGCGGATCGTCATCCGGCCCAAGGCCGTCGACGACGCCGGCTTCACCGTCACGCGGGAGGACGACGGGCTGTTCCGGGTGCGCGGCGAGAAGCCCGAACGCTGGGTGCGGCAGACCGACTTCAACAACGACGAGGCCGTCGGCTATCTCGCGGACCGCCTCAACCGCCTCGGTGTGGAGGAGGAGTTGATGAAGGCGGGGGCGCGCTCCGGCGACGGTGTCGCCATCGGCCCCGAGGACAACGCCGTCGTGTTCGACTGGGAGCCGTCCGTCATGGCCGGCGCCGAGATGCTCGGCCGCCGTGGCGAGGACCACCGCTTCGACGCGCCGCGACCCGCGACCCAGCGGCGCCGGGACCGGCAGGCCGAACGGGACGAGGCACAGCGGGACTTCGACGACTTCGAACCGTTCTAGCGCGTGCTCCCACGCGTTCACCAAGTCGCCGTCAAAAGGGCCGGAGGACTACAACTTTTTCGAGCGATCGCTCGTCTTCCCTGAGACGACTGTTGGCTCCTGTTGTCGGCCTCTGTCAGGAGCCGTACCTCACCGCTGGACGGGAAGTCCGGCACGACCTGGCCGTCGCGGACCAGCCGCAGCTACTTCAGGTTGCTGCCGCGGCGCACCAGCTCCTCGTGCATGGCGTCGCGCAGCGGCTTGCTGCGGCCCGCCTTGTACACCTTGCGGCGCAGCCGGGCCTGGTGGTACCAGCGGGCTTGAAGTCGTAGCCGCGGCCCTCGTGTTCTCCGGCGACCGGCAGCTTGACGGAGGTGTGCCGGTCGAGGATGCACTGCATGTCCGGCTCGTTGCCCGGGGAGCGCAGGAAGAGGTTCCAACGGCCCGCCTTGAGCGGCAGGTTGCCCGCGCCGCCCATCCGGGACGGCGTGAAGGTGGCCGCGAAGCGGCCGCCGACGTCCGTGGTCAGCTAGACGGTCTTCTCGTCGAAGCTGTCTGCCCAGCGCACATCGGTGACGCAGGCGCGCAGGCTGCGGCCGGTGAACTTGAGGTATCCGATGTTGCCGGCCAGCACCGCGAGTTCGACGCGGTCGGTGTCCTCTCCGAGGGAGAGCGGCACCCGGATCTGCAGGTCCGGCGGCGCGTCGGCGACGACGGTGCCGAAGGTGCGCTTCTTGCCCTCCAGGTCGGTGGCGACGAGTTCACGTCGTGCTGCTGCCCGAGCACATCGACGCCACCGGCACCGATGTCGCCAGCGGCGGCGCCGACCCCGCGCAGGTCGCCACCCGCACCTGGTCTACGGGAAGTCGAGCCGTTCGCCACTCTTGCGGTTGGTGACGATCAGCGCGACCCGCTCGTTCGCCGACAGCGGCACCCGCATCTCGCCCTCCAGCTCCGGGATGTCGTCGACCTGGCCGCGGTCGGTGATCAGGGCGCGGTCCCGCTCGATGCGCAGCTTGAGTGAGCCGTTGGCGGTGGTGGGCAGCAGCCGGAGGTTCTCGTCGAGCCACTGGTAGGTGGCGTGGTTCTGGGCGGCGGCGCCGCTGGTGTGGACGGCCTTACTGCGGACCAGGTCGGCCGAGGCGATGCAGATGCCCAGGTGCCAAGAAGCGGCTGACGGACTGCACGGCGGCCGTGCGGTCGCGGACCGCCTTGGGCTCGGAGCGGCGCTGGGTGATGGAGAGGGCGGCCTCGCCGTCGCGCAGTCGCCAGTAGTACGTGGGGCGCTGATGTGGTGGACCGACCTGGCCAGGGACTGGGCCGGGACGATCACCGGGCGACCTTGTTGCAGGCGATGCGGTCGGTCAGCAGCCGCAGGTCGCGGGTGACGTGGGTGGCCTGGACGGCGCCGCGCGAGAGGATGCGGTGCATCGGCGACTGCCAGATCCTGCTGCTGTTGACGTGCAGCACATTGCCGGTGACGAAGTCGGAGCCGGACTCGTCGAGGCTGGCCAGCATCAGGCGGTAGGCATCGGACGGTATGACGTCGTCACTGTCGACGAAGGCGATGAACTCGCTCTGCGGCGACAGGTTCTCCAGGCCGGTGTTGCGGGCCGCGCCCAGGCCGCCGTTCTCCCGGGTCACCAGCCGGAACCGCGCGTCCTTCGCGGCGAACTCCTCGGCGATGGCCGCGGAGCCGTCCGGTGAGCCGTCGTCGACCATGATGACCTCGAGGTCGGGCATGGTCTGCGCTTCCAGCGACGCCAGACACGCGGGCAGATACCGCTCCACGTTGTAGATCGGGACGATGACACTATTGGTCAGGCCCGCTCGGCGAGGGCGAGTGCCTGCGCGGGTGTCGGAGCGTGGGTGCGCTCGGGGAACGGGACGAAGGGCAGCGGGGTGTCCTCGCCGAGGAAGACGCGTCGGACGACCCGTTCGGCTGCGTGTCCGTCGTCGAATTCGCAGAAACGCTCGCGGAAGGCGGCGCGGCGCTCCGTGGTGACCGCGGTGTCGTAGTCACCGGTGTCGAGCAGGCGGATCAGTTCGGCCTGGGAGGTGGAGACCGCGCCGGGGGACTCCTGCAGCAGGTCGAAGTAGGTGCCGCGGACCGCGGAGTACACGTCCCAGTCGGGGGCGTGGATGATGATCGGCCGGTCCAGGACCGCGTAGTCGAACATCGCGGAGGAGTAGTCCGTGATGAGCGCGTCGGCGGCGAGGTACAGCTCCTCGACCGGGTGGTGGGCCGACACGTCGATGATCCGGCCGCTGCGGCGCAGGTCGTCGAGGTGGGTGTCGGCGCCGTAGAAGTAGTGGCCGCGCACCAGCAGGGTGACGTCCGGGCCGAGTTCCTCGGCCATCCGGGCGAGGTCGAGGCCCGGCCGGAAGTCGGGCTGGTACTCGCGGTGGGTCGGCATGTACAGGAAGGCGCGGGTGCCGTCGGCGAGGCCGAGCGTGGCACGGGCCCGGCGCACGTCGGCGGCCGTGGCGTTCACCAGGACGTCGTTGCGCGGGTAGCCGGTCTCCAGGGTGGTGTACGAGCAGGGGTAGACGCGCTCCCAGACGGTGGTGGAGAACCGGTTGGAGCTGATGCTGAAGTCCCAGCGGTCGCAGCGCTCCAGGAGCTTGTCGAAGTTCATGTCGGTGGACGCGGGGTACTTGCGCTGGTCCAGGCCCATGGTCTTCAGCGGTGTGCCGTGGTGGGTCTGGACGTGGATCTGGCCCTCGCGCTTGACCACGACGTCCGCGAAGTTCACGTTGTTGACGAGGTACTTGGCGCGGGCGAGGGCCGCCCAGTACTCGCGGGATCCGACGCGTACGACGTCGACGCCTGCGGGTGCCTTGGCGGCGGCGTCCGGCCGGAGCACCCACACGCGGCGGATGTGCGGGGCGAGACGGGCCAGTTGGGCGTCGATGGCCGCCGGGTTGCAGGAGACGCTGCGGTTCCAGTACGCGGAGAACACCGCGAGGTTGTCGTCGAGCGGCAGGCGCAGCTGGGACTGGTAGAAGGCGCCCATCGCGCCGCGCTTGGAGAGGGTGACGGCGGCGCCGGCCTTCTTCTTGACCCGCTGACGGAACTTCACCGCGGTCATCGCGCCGGCCCAGGCCGCGTAGGCGTCCCGCTCGATGAGGGCGAACTTCTTGCCCTTGCCGGCGGGCGGGCGCGTGAAGCCCTGCGGCACCCGGGCCCGGTAGTGGGCGGACGCCTTGTGGAAGAACTCGGCGCGGTCGGCGCTGGGCAGTCGGCCGGGCTTCTCCAGCACGGTCAGGTAGTGGCCGATCATCTTGCGGAACAGCGGCTCGCGCCACTGGTCGAGCTCGGGGTGCGCGTCGAGGAAGTCGAAGACGCGGCCGTACTGGTCGAAGATGTCGAAGTGCTTGCGGCTGGTGGTCTTGAGGATGTTGCCGCCCTCCCTGCGCTGCCGGTACAGCACGCCCACGCGGTCGAGGAGGGCGATGCTGTCGGCGCTGATCAGGGAGCAGTACGTCCAGGGGGCGTCCTCGTAGTACCCGGTGGGGAAGGTGAGGCCCACGCGGTCGACGAAGTCGCGGCGGTACGCCTTGTTCCACACGATCTGCAGCAGATCGAGCAGCTGGGGGCGGTCGGCCAGCCGGAAGGCGTCCTGGCCGCCGCTTCCGTCGCTGTCGTCGCTCTTGAGCAGGTCGGCGCGGTAGTTGCGCTCGATCCGGCCGTCCCAGTAGGAGCGGGCGTAGTCGTAGATGAGGATGTCGGGGTTCCCGGTGGCGTCGAGGCGCTCGGCGATCGCAGCGAGGGAGCCCTCGGTCATGGTGTCGTCACTGTCGAGGAACAGGACGTACTCGCCCCGGGCCTTCTCCAGGCCGGCGTTGCGGGCGTACCCCAGACCCACGTTCTCTGTGAGATGGATCACGTGAACGCGGGCGTCGCGGCGCGCGTAGTCGTCGAGGATGGCTCCGGATCCGTCCGGTGAGCAGTCGTCGACCGCGATGACCTCGAAGTCCGTGTAGTCCTGGCCGAGGACGGAGTCGAGACACTCGGAGAGATAGCCCTGCACCTTGTACGCAGGGACGATGAGTGAGAGTCGGGGCATCCTTACAACCTGTTCCGAGGGCTGACCGCGAGGGGGAGGGCGGGCCGGGATGCCCGCCGGCGGCCCGGGGTACCGCAGCCCTCAGGGTAAAGGATTCACGTGTTGTTTCCGTGGGCGAGGTGGTGGAGCCGGTGCGGCCCCCGCGGACGCGCCCCGCTGCGGTGAGATCTCTCTCGCGGCCGCCTTTTCGCTTCCTTTGGTGCTCTTCACGCGCTATGCCCGATTCGATTTTCCCGCGCGCAAGGGCGAGTCTGCATGCGATGACCGTTGATGGAGGAGGCTTGCGGATGAGCTGGCTGGTCACGGGTGGGGCCGGATACATCGGGGCGCACGTGGTGCGCGCCCTGGTCGGGGGTGACCAGAGCGTCGTCGTGTACGACGACCTGTCGACCGGCAGCGCCGAGCGGGTGCCCGAGGGTGTGCCCCTGGTCGTCGGCAGCGTGCTCGACGCCGAGCGGCTCACACAGGCCGTACGTGACCACGCGGTGACCGGAGTCGTCCACATCGCCGCCAAGAAGCAGGTCGGCGAGTCGGTGGAACAGCCGCTCCACTACTACCGGGAGAACGTCACCGGCCTGCAGACCCTGCTGGAGGTCATGACGGCGAACGGCGTCGACCGCCTCGTCTTCTCCTCCTCCGCCGCCGTCTACGGCATGCCGGACGTGGACCTCGTCACGGAGGACACCCCCTGCCTGCCGATGAGCCCCTACGGCGAGACCAAGCTGGTCGGCGAGTGGCTGATCAACGCCGCCGCCGCGGCGCACGGCCTGCGCGCCGCCTCCCTGCGGTACTTCAACGTCGCCGGTGCCGCGAGCCCCGAACTGGCCGACACGGGCGTCTTCAACCTCATCCCCATGGTGTTCGAGCGCCTGGAGGCCGGCGAGGCCCCGCGGATCTTCGGCGACGACTACACCACGCCGGACGGCACCTGCGTGCGCGACTTCATCCACGTCCAGGACATCGCCTCCGCCCACCTCGCGGCGGCACGGCGCCTGGCGGACGCGGAGCCGGGGACGGCTCTGACGCTCAACATCGGGCGCGGCGAGGGCAGTTCCGTGCGGGAGATGGTGGACCGGATCCTGAAGGTCACCGGCTACGAGGACGTGGTTCCGGCGGTGGTGCCGCGCAGGCCCGGCGATCCGGCGCGGGTGGTGGCCTCGGCCGGCCGCATCCGGGAGGAGCTGGGCTGGTCGGCCCGGCACGACCTGGACGACATGATCGACTCGGCTTGGCAGGGGTGGCGGCACCGTCACTCCTGAGCCGGCGGACGGGTGGGAGGGGCCGTGAGGCGTCCCGCGGCCCCTCCCGTCGTCGCGGCTTCCGGCGGGAACCCGCCGGTCACCCGTGGCACGCTCAGGCGTGGGCTCCGGAGCAGCCGCTCTGGGGCTTGGTCTCGTCCCCCCCCTGACGGTGACCGCCCATATGGCGACCGGCGTGCCCTCGGCGATGTCGCCGCTCGCCCCCGGCCCGTGCGGTACGGAGCGTTGTGCCCGCGCGCGGAGGCGATGCGGTCGATGCTGCCGTCGCGGTTGATGTCGGGCCATGCCTCGATGCCCCGGCCGTCCGCCGTGGTCTCCTAGGATCGGATCGAGCTGCCGGGGATCCCGTTGTAGGGGTCGGCGTCCGCTGGGCGCGCCCTCTGTGCTGACGCGCTGCGGGGCCGCGGTGGCCGTTGCCCTGGGCGGCGAAGAGGAGGGCGGCGGCGACGTCCAAAGTTCAAAACGTCCTGTGGTCGGCCTGCCGCCCCCCGCCGTACCGGGGCGGCGCCCCCGCGTCAGATCAGTACGTCCTTGAAGTAGACGCTGGCCCTTTTCCGGGAATCTTCGACGGCCTCGGCCGCACCCGTGAGACCCAGTCGACGGCACCCGACGGCACCGGCCGCACCGTGGTCTCCACCCGCTACGACACCTCCGGCAACGTCACCGGCACCTCCGCGGCCTTCCACAACACGGGCGCGGCGGGCTCCGGGATGGTGCTCCCCACGGTGGCCGACCTGCCCTCCTACAACGACCCGATCCTCGACTGGGCGGGCCGGGAGACCGAGGTCCAGACGCTGGTCCACGGCACGCCCCAGCCCGACTACCACACCCGGACCTACTACTTCGGCGACCACACGACCACCGTCCCGGCGACCGGGGAGCGCACGGACCCCTACACCGACGTCTTCGACCAGGTCACCCGGGTCGTGGAGCACGGACCCGGCGGGCCGCAGTCGACCTCGTACGCGTACACCCGCAGCGGAGACCTGAAGAAGATCACCGACGCGAAGGGCAACACCACCGGCTACACCTACAACTGGCTCGGCGAACGCACGGCGACCACCGACCCGGACACCGGATCGTCCTCGAAGACCTACGACCAGAACGGCCGGATCGCCACAGCGACCGACGGCACCGGCACCACACTGACCTATGCGTACGACGCGCTCCAGCGGCCGACGACGATCAGCCAGGGCACCACGACGCTGCAGCGGATGACCTACGACAGCGCGCCCGGCGGTATCGGCCGTCCGGCGGCGTCCACGTCGTACGCGAACGGCAAGGCGTACACACAGAGCATCACCGGGTACGACGAGCGCGGCCGGGTGACGGGCCGTCAGTACACCGTGTCCGACGACGGCTACGACCTGGCCGACCACATGACGTCGGTGAGCTACCCGGCGGTCGGCGGCCTGCCCGCCGAGACGGTGACCACCACGTACAACGCCCGCGGCCTGCCGACGAAGATGTCGTCACCGCTGGCCACCTACCAGTCCGCCATCGGCTTCGACCGGATCGGGCGCCTCAACGCCCGCACCTACGGCACGAGCGGCGGCTCGAACGCCACGGTGAGCCGCGCCTACACGTGCAACGACACCAACGGCAGCGGCGCGCTGGCCAACATCAGGACCACCGTGACCACGGGCACCACCACCCAGGTCGCCCAGGACGACACGTTCACCCGCGACCTCGGCGGCCGGCTCACCGGCGTCACGGACGGCGTGACGAAGCAGAGCGAGTGCTACACGTACGACGAACCTCCTCGACCTCCAATGCCACCCTGCTGGCGCCTGGAAAGGGCGATGGCTCGCTGCTCGACCGTCTCGACGCCTTCGAGGACCTCGGCCAAACCATCGAATACATGCGGAGTTACCTGAACACCACCGGTGTGTGCGTGAGCGGCGGTGCCTCGTTCATCATCGGAGGCAGTGGAACCGTATGCCTCATCCGGACCACATCGGCCAAGGGCAAGACCGCGTGGGCGGTCTCTGGCACGGCTGAGGGCACCGTGGGGATCGACTTCGGGCTGGGTGGCAGCGGCGGTTTCCTGTTCAGCAACGCGGATTCGCTGGACCAGCCCCGTGGTCTCGGTTCGGGAGTCGACGCCGAGGCGGGGCCTTTCCGCGCATCGGGCACGACCGGGATCACGGGAGTGAGTGATATTCCGTCGGAACTCGGCAACGTCGCGTCGAGAATCGGCGACAAGATCGCCTCGATCTTCTGGACCCTGCCCTCGTCGGCGGCCTGTCCCACGCGGACAGGCCGCCGTCGGCGTTCCGGCACCGTCCGCGCAGTGGACCACCCGGGCACGCTCCGTACGCTTCGCGTAGATTGCCAGGCGGACAGCCGTAGCTACGCGAGGGGACCCGGGTCAACGTGTCAGGGGCAAGGCAGGGCGTGGCGGACGCCCGCAGGATCGTCGTCAAGGTCGGCTCCTCGTCGCTGACCACTGCCTCCGGCGGGCTCGACGCCGACCGGGTCGACGCGCTCGTCGACGTCCTCGCCAAGGTCCGCAGCGGCGGCGAGAAGGAGATCGTCCTGGTCTCCTCCGGCGCCATCGCCGCCGGCCTCGCCCCGCTCGGTCTGCGCCGCCGACCCAAGGACCTCGCCCGCCAGCAGGCCGCCGCCAGCGTCGGCCAGGGCCTGCTCGTCGCCCGCTACACCGCGTCCTTCGCCCGCTACGGCGTCCGCGTCGGCCAGGTGCTGCTGACCAGCGACGACATGAGCCGCCGCGCCCACCACCGCAACGCCTCCCGCACGCTGGACAAGCTGCTGGCGATGGGCGCCTTCCCGATCGTCAACGAGAACGACACCGTCGCCACCGACGAGATCCGCTTCGGCGACAACGACCGACTCGCCGCCCTCGTCGCCCACCTCGTCCACGCCGACCTGCTGGTGCTGCTCTCCGACGTGGACGGCGTGTACGACGGCGACCCCAGCAGGCCGGGCACCTCTCGGATCGCCGAGGTGCGCGGCCCCGCCGACCTCGCCGACGTCGAGATCGGCAGCGCCGGCCGGGCCGGCGTCGGCACCGGCGGCATGGTCACCAAGGTCGAGGCCGCCCGGATCGCGGCCGCCGCCGGCGTACCGGTGGTGCTGACCAGCGCCGTCCACGCGGCCGACGCCCTGGTCGGCGGCGACACCGGAACCTACTTCCACCCCACCGGCAGGCGTTCCGCGGACCGGCTGCTGTGGCTGCAGCACGCCTCGACCCCGCAGGGCTCGCTGACCCTCGACGACGGGGCGGTACGAGCGGTCGTCGAACGGCGCAAGTCGCTGCTGCCGGCCGGTATCGCGGCCGTCGAGGGCGAGTTCAACGCCGGCGACCCGGTCGAGCTGCGCGACGGCGCGGGGCACGCGGTGGCCCGCGGGCTGGTCAACTTCGACGCCAAGGAGATCCCCCAGCTCCTCGGCCGCTCGACCCGGGAGCTGGCCCGCGAGCTCGGGCCGGAGTACGAGCGGGAGATCATCCACCGCGACGACCTGGTGATCCTGCACCCGTAGCCCGCGCGCCGCGCGGGGCGCGCTGGCGAACAACTGTTCTTCGACGGGTCGAACGATCCGTACCGGTGGGGGACGTTCCGTGAAAGCGCCCCAAGGATCCCCCGCGCCTGCCAACTTTGTCTCAGAGACACATTCCGCACGAGCGCTGCACATGCGTAAAGGAGGCCGTCGTGAGACGAGTGCGCCCTGGGGTGGCGGCCGCCCGTGGCGGCACGGGCGGCCCCGGCGGGGCAGCCGCCCGCACGGCCGGCGAGGAGCGCACCCTGACCAGCGTCACCGCGGGTGACCGGTACGAGGAGCCCAAGGACCTGCCTCGCCTGTGGCACGTCACCCTCAGCGTCTCCGGCACGGAGGTCCCCCTCAAGGACCTGCGCCGCGCACTGGAGCAGCTCGCCCACGACCACCCCTTCCTGCTGACCAGCCGCTACGCCGTCGACCACGCCGAGATCCGCTACTGGGAGGAGGCCCGCGACCTGCACGACGCGGCCGCCGTCGCCCTGCGCCTGTGGGGCGAGCACCGCCAGAGCGCCGGGCTGCCGGCCTGGGAGATCGTCGGCCTGGAGGTCATCGACCGCGAGACCTACCACCAGCGCATCGCCGAGGGCTACGGCCCGCCCCCGGCGACCCCGGTGGGCGTGAACCCGTTCTGACCCGGCTGATCCGGCACCCGTTTTACCCGGGTGTCTCGCGGTTTGGGATGAGCGGTGATACCGACCCGCGCGGCGCACTACCCTTCCCTCATGACCACGCTCTCGCCGTACGACTCCATGTCCCCGGTCACCCAGGCCGCCTACCGCGCCAAGGCCGCCGCCGCCGACCTCGCCCCGCTGCCGCGGGCCGCCAAGGACGACGCGCTGCTCGCCATCGCGGACGCGCTGGAGGTCCGTACGAGCGAGATCGTCGAGGCCAACGCCAGGGACATCGCCAAGGCCCGGGAGGCCGGCACCAGCGAGGCGATCATCGACCGGCTGACGCTGACCCCGGAGCGGGTGCGGGCCATCGCCTCCGACGTGCGGGACGTCGTCGCGCTGCCCGACCCTGTCGGCGAGGTCGTGCGCGGCTCCACCCTGCCCAACGGCATCGACCTGCGTCAGGTCCGCGTCCCGCTCGGCGTCGTCGGCATCATCTACGAGGCCCGGCCGAACGTCACCGTCGATGCCGCGGCCCTCTGCCTGAAGTCCGGCAACGCCGTGCTGCTGCGCGGCTCCGCCTCCGCCTACGAGTCGAACACCGCCCTCGTCCGGGTGATTCGCGACGCCGTCGGCGGCGCCGGGCTGCCCGCCGACGCCATCCAGCTGGTGCCCGGCGAGAGCCGCGACAGCGTGCGCGAGCTGATGCGCGCCCGCGGCCTGGTCGACGTGCTGATCCCGCGCGGCGGCGCCTCCCTGATCCAGACCGTCGTCAGCGAGTCCATCGTCCCGGTGATCGAGACCGGCACCGGCAACTGCCATGTCTACGTCGACGCCCAGGCCGACCTCGACATGGCGATCGACATCCTGATCAACTCCAAGGCGCAGCGCGTCAGCGTGTGCAATGCCGCCGAAACGCTGCTGGTCCACCAGGACATCGCCCCCGAGTTCCTGCCCCGCGCCCTGGACGCCCTCGCCGACGCCGGCGTCACCGTCCACGCCGACGAGCGGGTGCTGGCGTACGCGAAGGACTCCGGGGCGACCGTCGTCGAGGCGACCGCCGAGGACTGGGAGACCGAGTACCTCTCCCACGACATCGCCGCCGCCGTCGTGGACTCCCTGGACAAGGCCGTCGAGCACATCCGGCTGTGGACCTCTGGCCACACCGAGGCCATCGTCACCACCTCGCAGCAGGCCGCCCGCCGCTTCACCCAGCTGGTCGACTCCACCACGGTCGCGGTGAACGCCTCCACGCGCTTCACCGACGGCGGCCAGTTCGGCTTCGGCGCGGAGATCGGCATCTCCACGCAGAAGCTGCACGCCCGCGGCCCCATGGGCCTGCCGGAGCTGACCAGCACCAAGTACATCGTCACGGGTGACGGGCACGTACGGCGCTGATGGGTTCTACCCGCCGGGTGCCTCATCCGGCGGCCTCCATCGGCCGGTCTCATCCTGCGGATAATTTCCATACCGTCTGCCCAAATTGACCCCCCAGGTCTACTCTGGATCCGTGCCGGAGGACGTGGGGGGCACGCCGTTCCCGGACGGCTGGGAGCCCGACGACGACCACGACCGCGGGGTGTCGGACGAAGAGTTCGCCTCCGTGGTCTTCGACGAGGCGTTCGTAGAGGCGGCCACCTTCCATGAGCCGACCGCCGTCGAGCGCCTCCTGGCCGCCGCGCAGTCCAGAGCGGAGGCATCCGAGGCGGAAGCCCGCCGCGCCCGCGCCCGCGGCGAGCGCTACGACGACGGGTACGGCGCCGACGGCCCGGGCGGTTTCGGCCATGATCCGGACTACGACGGCCTGGACGATCCGGAGTTCCTGGAGGGCCGCTACGACGGCTCGGGGCCGTACGGCAAACAGGTGGTCCGCTGGCACCGCCCGGTCGCCTGGATGCTCGCCCTCGTGATGGGCGTCGGCATGGTCGCGCTGGCCTTCGCCGCGGTCTACCGGGGCGCCTCCTCCGGCGACCGCGGTCAGGTACCGTCGCCCACCACGACCAACCTGGAGCAGGGCGGCGCAGCCACGCCGTCCGCCTCCGCCGACTACTCCCAGCCACCCGTCTCGGCGGTCCCCCGCACGCCGTGAACTGGTGAGAAACTGCCAGAAGTTGTCGTGTAGCAGCGCGTTTACCCGGGTTCCCGCGGACCTACTCTGAAAGTATGGGCGGGCCTGGAGAGCCACCGGAGGGGACACCTGAGGGCGCTCCCGCAGGTGGCGAGGACGAGTACCGATCCGTCGTCTTCGACGAGTCGTTCGTCCGCGCTGCCCGCCTCCAGGAGTACTCCGCCGAGGAGCGGATCGCCGACCACGCCCCCGCCGTACGCCGCCGACCGCCGCTGCGCCGGGGGCTGTCCCGGCAGGTGCTGATCCTGGTCCTGCTGATCGCCCTGGCCTTCGGCACGGCGATCTACATGGGCGTACGCAGTCCGTACGACTCGCCCCTGGCCTCCCGGCAGCCCACCGAGCCGCTGCGCATGACGGTCATCCCGCTGGCCCCGCAGGGCAAGGTGCCCGGCGCCGCCGACCCGGAGCAGCTGTACGCGAGCAGTCCCGCCGCCCAGTTCCGCATCGGTGCCGAGGGCATCCCGCTGCCTCCCTCGCGGCGCACCGCGCACTTCTCCGACAGCCAGGTGGTCACCGCGCTGACCACCGCGAAGGACTACATCGTGCGCTCGTCCCTGTACCCGGAGGTGCTGACCGGGCAGCAGGTGCGTCCGGTGCGGATGCTGCTGGACTCCGACCAGCTGGACCAGTTCGACCAGAGCTTCAGCCATCCGGCGGCGGACGGGCGGCACGCCCCGACCGGCTGGCTGGTCCGCTTCGACCCCGCGCGGGTCGAGCTGGCCGACCGCGAGATCCGAGTCCAGGGCACTCTGCAGGCCGCCGAGGCCGACTCGGCCCATCTGGAGGTGACCGCCGACCACACCTTCGTCTACGCCCTGCGCCCGGCCGGCGCCGCCGCCGACGCGCCCGTGTCCCTGTTCACCGTCCGCCGTGAACTGCACTTCCGCTTCGACCGTGACGACCTGCGCGTCCACCAGGCCCAGCTGGTCGTCTCCTACGTCCAGGCCGGCCCGCTCTCCTGCGGCGAGGACGTCACCAACCACCTGCGCCCGCTGCTGGCCGGCCAGAAAGCCCAGGCAGGCGGCCCGGCGGCGGGCACTGACCCCTACGCGACGGGCGGCGCGACCGCCCTGTGCGGAACCCTGGCGAGCAGCGCGCAGCCGAGGGTGTAGCGGTAGAGCCGGGGTGTAGCGGCAGGTGCAGCGGCACACCCTGTTTGCGCCGCGACAGCGGTTGGCCGCCACAGCGCATCCCGGCGGTGCCGAGGCCACCTCAGCCCCCGCCGGCCGCGAACCTCCCTGCTCAGTCCTCCCCGCCGGACCGCTCGTCCCTCGGCGGCTGGTCCTTCGGCGGAGCCGACCCCGAGAAGCCGGAGAAGCCGCGCCGGACCCGGCCGCCCAGGTCGCCCGCGCCGCCCGCGATGTCGCTGACCAGCTTCATCAGCGGGTCCTTGGACGTCTTGACGTGAGTGGCGTAGTGCGAGGCCGACTCACGGAAGGAGTCGGTGACCGAGGTGTCCTTGTCCTCGTCGCGCCGCGGGTAGTGACCGTCCATGATCCGCTGGTAGTCGCGGGACTCCGCCCACTTCTTCAGCTCGGCCGCGCGGATCGTGGTGAACGGGTGGGAACGCGGCAGGACGTTCAGGATCTTCAGCACCGAGTCGCGCAGGTCGCCGCCCGCCTCGTACTCCTCGGCCTGCTTCAGGAACGCGTCCACGTTCATCTCGTGCAGGTGGTTACCGCCCGCGATCTTCATCAGACCGCGCATCGACGCCTGCAGATCCTGCCCCACCAGCAGCCCCGCACGGTCGGCCGACAGCTCCGACTTGCGGAACCACTCCCGCAGCGCCGTCACGATCGCCATGATCGCGAGGTTGCCCAGCGGGATCCAGGCGACCCGGAGCGCGAGGTTGGTCAGGAACAGCAGGATCGTGCGGTACACGGAGTGCCCGGACAGGGCGTGGCCCACCTCGTGGCCGACGACCGCCCGCATCTCCTCCTCGTCGAGCAGCTCGACGAGCCCGGTGGTGACCACGATGATCGGCTCGTCCAGGCCGATGCACATGGCGTTGGGCTGCGGATCCTGGGTGACGTACATCGGCGGGACCTTCTCCAGGTCCAGGATGTAACAGGCGTCCCGCAGCATGTCGTTGAGGTGGGCGAACTGCTGGTCCGACACCCGCACGGAGTCGGACAGGAACAGCAGCCTGAGGCTCCGCTCGGGCAGTAGCCCGCTGAGCGCCTTGAACACCGTGTCGAACCCGCTCAGCTTGCGCAGCGCGACCAGTGCCGACCGGTCGGCCGGGTGCTCGTACGCACGCGAGGAGATCCCCGGGAAGCGCCTGCGCTGCCTGCTCGGCACGTTCTCGTGCCCGCTCTGCTGGTGACCGTCGTCGGACATGTCTTCCCCCATGCGCGTGAGAGTGGCCCTTTACGGACCCTTGTACGGCCCTTTGCGCCCCCGAAGCAGGGCCCAGCCTAGGCGGAGTTACGTTGGACGGGCACCACACCGAAGGAGTCCCGCGCCATGCAGCACAACCCCGCAGCCACGTGGCTCACCGAGTCCGCGACCGCCGCCGAGCAGCAGGGCGCGGGGAACCTGCTCCGCGTCGTGCTGATCGTGATGATTCTGGGCTGTGTGCTGACCGCGTGGTTCCTGCTGCGAGGCTACAAGCGGAAAGACGACTGAGGACCGGCGAAGGTTCCCCGGCGTGCCCCAACGGCGGAGTCGGGGTGATCGCCGTCGAGGGCGCCGCTTACCATGGGCCGACATCTTTATCCCGCCCACACCGGATAGGTCCTGCCGAAGATGAGCTTCCACAGCGCCGCTGCCCAGTTGGTCACCATCGCCGCCGAGGGCGAGGAGCACGGGGGCAACCACGACAGCCTCAACCCCTACGTCACCGGTGGTGGCGCGTTCATCGTCCTGATGCTGCTGCTGTGGATCACCACCCTCTTCAACCGCGACCGCTGAGGCACCGCGTGTCCATACCGGGGCACTCGGGGCATCCTCGGCCGGAGCAGCGCAGGCGAGGCCGGTAGGGTCTGCACGCATGGGAGAGCAGGACATGCCTACCGGCCCGTCGAACCGGGGCAGGCGCCGCCTCGGCGTCATGGGCGGGACGTTCGATCCGATCCACCACGGGCACCTCGTGGCGGCCAGTGAGGTCGCCGCGCAGTTCCACCTGGACGAGGTCGTCTTCGTGCCGACGGGCCAGCCGTGGCAGAAGACGCACCGCCATGTCTCCCCGGCCGAGGACCGCTACCTGATGACGGTCATCGCGACCGCCGAGAACCCCCAGTTCTCGGTGAGCCGCATCGACATCGACCGCGGCGGTCCCACCTACACCGTGGACACCCTGCGCGACCTGCGCGCCCTCAACCCCGACACCGACCTGTTCTTCATCACCGGTGCGGACGCCCTCGGTCAGATCCTCACCTGGCGGGACTCCGAGGAACTGTTCTCCCTCGCGCACTTCATCGGGGTCACCCGGCCGGGTCACCACCTGACCGACCCCGGCCTGCCCGAGGGCGGTGTCTCGCTCGTCGAGGTTCCCGCTCTCGCCATCTCCTCCACGGACTGCCGTGCGAGGGTCGCCAAGGGCGACCCCGTCTGGTATCTGGTGCCGGACGGAGTCGTGCGCTACATCGACAAGCGCGAGTTGTACCGCGGCGAGTGAGGCGAGCGGGCCGAGAGGGGTACCGGTGAACGACCGATACGACGCGGGCTACGGAGACGCCCCCTACGAACTCGTCGGCTACGACGAGTACGGACAGCCGGTCTACCGGCAGGTCCCACCTGGGCAGGCTCAGGCTCCGCAGCAGCAGCCCTATGACCCGTACGCCCAGCAGCAGGGCTACGGCTACGGACAGCAGGGCTACGGACAGCACGGCTATGGCTACGACCCGTACGCCACCGGTCAGCAGCCCCCCGTCCCGTCGTCCTACGACACCGGCCGGCAGCCACCGGTCCCCTCGTACGACACCGGCCAGCAGGCCCCTGCCGGCTACGACACCTACGGGACCGGGACCGGCACCGGGACCGGCGCGGCCGCCCGGCCCGGGCAGGGCGGCGGGCCAGGGGGCCCCGGCCCCTACGACCCGTACGGGCAGGCCGCGACCAGCGGTCGGCAGCCGCGCGTCGCCGAGCAGACCGCCTACATCCCGCAGCAGGCCGGACCCCCGGAACCGGCGCGGGAGCGGCAGGAGGAGCCCGCACGGTCCGCCCGCGAGTACCACACCGAGCAGTTCGCCTTCGTCGAGGAGCCCAATGACGACTCCGAGGACGTCATCGACTGGCTGAACTTCACCGAGAACCGCACCGAGCGCCGCGAGGAGGCCAAGCGCCGCGCCCGCAGCCGGCTCATCGCCCTCGTCGTGGTCCTCGCCCTGGTCGCCGTCGGCGGCGTCGGCTACCTCTGGTTCGCCGGAAAGCTGCCCGGCCTGTCCTCCTCCGACGACAAGACCGGCACCACCACGGCCACCGGAGCCCAGAAACGCGACGTGATCGTCGTCCACCTGCACGACACCGCGAAGGGCGGCACCGCCACCGCGCTGCTCGTCGACAACACCACGACCAAGCAGGGCACCACCGTCCTGCTGCCCAACTCCCTCGTGGTGACCACCGACGACGGCACCACGACCACCCTCGCCAAGTCCGTCGACGAGGACGGCTCCTCCGGCACCCGCGAGGCCCTGGACACCGTCCTCGGCACCAGCATCCAGGGCACCTGGCGGCTCGACACCCCCTACCTGCAGAACCTCGTCGACCTCGTCGGCAACATCGAGGTCGACACCGACACCGACGTCCCCGGCCCGGACGCCAAGAAGGGCGAGGCACCTCTCGTCCGCAAGGGCAAGGCCCAGACCCTCAGCGGCAAGATGGCCGTCGCCTACGCCACCTACCGTGGCGAGGAGGAGGCCCAGAACGCCCAGCTGCAGCGGTTCGGCCAGGTCATGCAGGGCGTGCTGCGCAAGATGTCCTCCGACCCGCAGGCCGCGACGATCACCGTGCAGACCCTCGCGCAGATCCTCGACCCGTCGCTGAGCGACAAGGACCTCGGCGCCTTCCTCGCGGAACTCGCCGACCTCGCCAAGGGCGGCGACCACAAGACCGCGCTGCTGCCCGTCGAGGCCGACGGCACACTGAGCGTCGAGGCCAGCGCCAGCGTGGTCAAGGACGTCCTCGGCGGCACCGCGAAGAGCCCCGACCAGAGCGCCGCCGTCACCGTCTCCGTCCAGAACGCCAGCGGCGTCAGGGCGAACACCGAGGACGCGCGCGTGGTCCTCCTCAACGGCGGCTTCACCTTCCTGGAGGCCGGCACCGCGGCCGGCACCGAGGCCACCTCGAAGGTCCTCTACGCGGACGACGCCGGCAAGGAGAACGCCACCGAGGTCGCCAAGACCCTGGGCCTGCCCACCAGCGCCGTGACCAAGGGCACCGTGCCCGGCAACGCGGCCGTGGCGGTGGTCCTCGGCAAGGACTACGAGCCGTTGTCGGGGGCGTCGTCCTCGTCGGCCTCGTAATCACATGGGTGGCCGTCGGCGGCCATGAGACCCTTGAAGGCAACTGACCGCCGACGGAAAGCCACGTAGTGACCGCCACCGACCGTTCCCTTGAGCTCATCCACACCGCCGCCCAGGCGGCCGCGGACAAGCTCGCGCACGACATCATCGCCTACGACGTCAGCGACGTCCTGTCGATCACGGACGCCTTCCTGCTGGCCTCCGCCCCCAACGACCGCCAGGTCAAGTCCATCGTCGACGAGATCGAGGAGCGGCTGCTGAAGGAGTGCGGCGCCAAGCCGGTGCGCCGCGAGGGCGACCGTGAGGCCCGCTGGGTCCTGCTCGACTACGTCGACGTCGTCGTCCACGTCCAGCACAGCGAGGAGCGGGTCTTCTACGCCCTGGAGCGGCTGTGGAAGGACTGCCCCGAGCTGGAGCTGCCCGAGGACGCCAAGGCGACCCGGGGCAAGGCCGAGGAGCACGCCAAGCTGCAGGCCGCCCAGGACGCTGCCGAGCCGGGAGCCGAGTGGTGAGCACCACAGGTGAGGTGACCGACCGCAGGACGGGCCGGGGCCGCCGCGTCATCCTCTGGCGCCACGGCCAGACCTCCTGGAACGTGGAACGCCGCTTCCAGGGCACCACCGACGTCGAGCTGACCGAGGCCGGCCTGGCCCAGGCCCGCCGCGCCGCCCGGCTGCTCGCCTCCCTCGCCCCCGACGCGATCGTCTCCTCGGACCTGACGCGCGCCGCGCGCACGGCCGCCGAGCTGGCCGCGCTCACCGGCCTGGACGTGACCCGGGACGAGGCCCTGCGTGAGACGTACGCCGGTGTCTGGCAGGGGCTGACGCACGAGGAGATCATCGCCCGCTACGGCGACGAGTACGCCGCGTGGAAGCGCGGTGAGCCGGTCCGCCGAGGCGGCGGCGAACTGGAGACCGAGGTCGCCGACCGCGCCGCCCCCGTCGTGCTGCGGCATGCCGAGAAGCTCCCGGAGGACGGCACGCTCGTGGTGGTCAGCCATGGCGGCACGATCCGCACCACCATCGGCCGGCTGCTCGGCCTGGAGGCGCACAACTGGGAGAGCCTCGGCGGCCTCTCCAACTGCTGCTGGTCCGTCCTCGGCGAGGGCGCCCGCGGCTGGCGCCTGCTGGAACACAACGCCGGCACCCTGCCCGAGCCGGTCCTCGGCGACGACGACTGACGCCGCCCGGACCCGGATTTCACTTTCCGGCAGGTCGCAGGCTAGAGTTCTTCTTGTTCGCCCCGCGGAGCGGGAAGAACACGAAGAACACAAGGGGCTATAGCTCAGTTGGTAGAGCGCCTGCATGGCATGCAGGAGGTCAGGAGTTCAATTCTCCTTAGCTCCACTGATCGACACTCTGTTGAGTTGTCAAAGATCGGTATCGGAAGATGAGGATCCCGTCCCACAGGGGGCGGGATTTTTTATTGCGTCAGCAGGGCCGTGCGCCGCGCGGTCTCCTCGTCGTCCGGTGTGTAGACGACGATCCGGCACTCCGGCATCCCGTCCACCGACAGCGACACCGACGTCATCCGCAGCTCACCCACCGCCGCATGCCGGAAGACCTTCACGCGGCGGCCCGGCTCCGCCACGTCACCGGACTCCCACAGCCGCGTGAACAGCGCACTGGAGGCCGCCAGCGCGCGTATGAACTCCTCCCAGGCCGGCTCGCCCGCGTGCAGTCCGTACGCGGACCGCAGGGTCGCCACCATCACCGGCAGCTCCGTCTCGCGGAACATCAGCGGGCAGTCGCTCTCCGGCAGGGTGAACAGCGCCCACAGGGCGTTGGTCGGCGGCGCGCCGCCGGACTGCGTGGAGCGGAAGAACAGGTCCCGGTAGACCGGGTTGGCGGCCAGGATGTCGTACCGCGAGTTGTAGACCACCGCCGGACGCGGGGCGAGCGCGTCGATGATGCCCTGGACCTCCGGCCCGACGTACTGCGCAGGCGGCTCCGGTGCCGCCGCGTACGGCACGTCCGCCAGATGGAACAGGTGCTCCCGCTCCGGCGGGTCCAGTCGCAGGGTGCGCGCCACCGCGTTCAGCACCTGCGCCGAGGCGTTGATCGGTCGGCCCTGCTCCAGCCACGTGTACCAGGTCACGCCCACACCCGAGAGCTGCGCGACCTCCTCGCGGCGCAGCCCCGGCGTCCGGCGCCTGAGCCCCGGCGGCATCCCCACGTCCGCCGGTGTCACCCGGGCGCGCCTGCTGCGCAGAAACGCGGCCAGCTCCGGCCGGCGCCGCTGTGTCGTCCCCATCGTCACGTCCCCCATGGTCGATCCCCCGCTCATCCCTTGACAGGTGCTGTCACTACCAGCATCGGCGGGCACTCGGCGCCCGTACCGAGGCGTGCCCACGCTCTACGGCATGACGACCACACCCCGGCCGGGCACCGTGTCGGCGCCCGCCTCGATCACTACGGACAGTAAACACCCCGCCACTGACAATCGGCCGCGGGCGCTGCTCGCGGTGCTGCTCGCCGCCCAGTTCATGGCCCTGCTCGACGTCTTCATCGTGAACGTCGCAGCCCCCACGATCGGCTCCGACCTGCACGCCTCGGGCGCCGACCTGCAACTCGTCGTCGCCGGCTACGCCATCACGTACGCGGTGCTGCTGATCACCGGCGCCCGCCTCGGCGACCGGTTCGGCCACGGCCGGGTGCATCTCGCCGGGCTCGCGCTGTTCACCGCGGCCTCGCTCGCCTGCGGGCTGGCCCAGGGCGCCACCGAACTGATCGCCTTCCGGCTGGCGCAGGGCGCGGGATCGGCGCTGATGATCCCGCAGGTGCTCAGCCTGATCCAGCGCACCTTCACCGGCGAGGCCCGGGTGCGGGCGCTCGGCGCGTACGCGGCAGTCCTCGCCGTCGGCGCCGCGGCCGGGCAGGTGATCGGCGGGGGCCTGGTCAGTGCCGACCTGCTGGGCACCGGCTGGCGGCCGGTGTTCCTGGTGAACGTGCCGGTCGGTCTCGTCCTGCTCGCCGTCGGGCGACGCGTCCTGCCGCGGGGGAGCGGGACGGATCGCCGCCGAGGGCTCGACGGGCCCGGCCTGGTCCTGCTGGGAGCGGCCGTCTGCCTGGTCACCGTGCCACTGGTGCTCGGGCAGGAGAAGGACTGGCCGCTGTGGTCCTGGCTGTCGCTGGGCGTCGGCGCGGCCGTGTTCGCCCGGTTCTGCGGCTACGAGTCCCGGCTGGCCCGGCGTGGCGGCACCCCGCTGATCGCGCCCCGGGTGGTGCGCCACCCCGGCATGGGCCTCGCCGTCCTGCGCATCGCGGCGGTCATGGCGGTCAACGGCGGCTTCCTGTTCGTGCTGACCCTGCACCTCCAGGGCGGCCTCGGGGACAGCGCCCTGCGCACCGGGCTCACCTTCGCGCCGACCGCGGCGGTCTTCGGAGTGGTCGGGCTGACCTGGCGCCGGTGGCCCGCGGTCGGCCAACGACTCCTGGTCCCGGCCGGGTTCACGCTGATCGTGCTCTCGGTGACGGGCGCGGGGCTGGCGCTGGAGGACGGCACCCACGGCGGACTCGTGGTGTACGCCGCGTACCTCGGTGTGGGCGCGGGGCTCGCGCTCGCCTTCAGCCCGACGCTCACCGGGGCGCTGGCCGGGGTGCGGCCCGAGGACGCGGCGGACGCCAGCGGGCTGCTCGCCACGGTCACCCAGCTCGGCCAGCTGATCGGCGTGGCCGCCTTCGGCACACTCTTCTTCAACCGGCTTGAGTCACTTGGGGCCCCGGGGGCGTATACCTCTGCGGACGCGCTTCTCGCGTGCATGGTCGCGCTCGCCGCGACGGCCGCGGTGGGTGCCGTGTCCGGACTGGTACGACGGCGTCGCTGACCGTCTCGGCCCGGCCGTGGCAGAATCAAACGGCCGGAAGGGGGCGCGGCCCGACGGGAGGGAGTAGCGATGCCTGCGAGCATCATCGAAGAGGTCGGTGGCCTCTTCGATGTGGCGTTGACACGGGAAACGGTGACCCGCCTCAGCTGCCCCTCCTGCGGTTCGGCGCATGTGGCCCAGGTCCTCGGGGACAACGGCGGCATTTCTTTCGTGTGCACGTCCTGCGGCCACAGCTGGAGCTGATCGATGGGTGCACACAGGCGGAAGTGCGACTGGTGCGGCAGCGGCAACCCGATCGTGCGCGACATGGAGCCGGTCAACCCCGACTACCAGTACTGGTGCGAGGAATGCGCGCGGGCGCTGATCATAAAAGGCGACCCCATCGAGACGTACCGCGAGCTGGAGGGTGAGCCGATCTACGGCCGCCTCCTGGAGGAGCACTGCACACTCAAGCGGTTCTACTCGTTCGTGACGGCGTGACACGGTCGGCTGCCGGGGGCGGAGCGAAACCGATTTGGTGTTCCACCCCCTGGACCGTGTAATGTTGGCGTCGCCGCCGGGGGAAACCCCGGGGGACACAGCAAGGGGCTATAGCTCAGTTGGTAGAGCGCCTGCATGGCATGCAGGAGGTCAGGAGTTCAATTCTCCTTAGCTCCACAGCAGATCCCGCCGGATCCTTTGATCCGGCGGGATTTTTCGTTGTGCGTGGGCGGTGTTGACCGGGCACCGGACCGCCCGAAAGGGGCGGCCCGGTGGGGGTGGTGGGGGTCAGCGGCCCAGGGCGCGGCGGCCGCGGCCCTGGGAGAGGACGGGGAGGTTGCGGGAGGGTGCCTGTGCGCGTGTGTCCTCCTCGATGCGCAGGGCCAGTGCCGGGCAGCGCCGCACCGCGCGCATCGCCTTGTCCTCGGCGTAGCGCGGCACCTTCGCCTGCGCGACCGTCGGGAAGCCGTCGGCGCCGAGCTGGAAGACCTCCGGGAGGATGTCCGCGCACAGGCCGTGGCCGCGGCACAGGGTCCAGTCCACGAAGATCTTCTGGCGGCTGGGGCCGTCCTCGGCCTCGCCGCCGCCCGGGATGCCCGTAGGGGCCCTGCCTCCCTCGAAGAGCGGCAGCACGCCCGCCACGGGCCGTCCGCAGCCGTTGCCGAGGACATGGGCGGCCAGGTCGTCGGTGAACGCCTTGATCGTCGACTCCAGGAACATCGCGGAGCCGTCCGGGTGGGAGCACGCGCCGCGCCGCTTGACGTTCTTGGCGACCTGCTTGAGCGCCTCCAGGGCGGCCGGGCCGCCGCCGCCCAGGATGTCCTCCATGCCACGCGCGGCGGCCGGCAGACCGAGGTAGCAGGGGCCGCACTGGCCCGCGCTCTCCTCCGCCAGCCACTGCGCCACGCGCAGCGACTCGCCCAGCGGGCAGGTCTCCTGACTGATCGGCAGGATCGCGCCGGCGCCCAGCGATCCGCCCACCGCGTCCAGGGAGTTGCGCGAGACGATCGCCTCGTTGACCGTTGCCGCGTCGATCCACTTGCCGTGGTAGCCGCCGGTCAGCACGCCCTGCGGGACCGGCGGGGCGCCGGCCAACTGGAGGACGTAGCGCAGCGGGACGCCCGTGGGCACCTCCAGCACCATCGGGCGGGCCACGGCGCCGGAGACCGTGAGCATGACGGTGCCCGGCTCGTCGTAGAGGCCGGTGTTGCCGTAGCGCTCGGGGCCGATGCGGGCGGCGATCGCCAGCTGGGCGAACGTCTCGGCGTTCGACAGCAGGGTCGGTGCGCCGCCGACGCCGCTCTGCGAGGCGCTGATCTTGCGGCCGGGCGGGATCGCCGGGCCGCCGTCGATCGAGCGGATCAGGGAGGCGGCCGCGCCGGTGACCATACGGACCGGATTGCGCTGCACCCACGCGCGTAGAGCCGAACGACGGCTGTTGCTGAGCCCGCGTTCGGCGAGCGCCGCTTCCATGGAGCGCTGGGTGGATTCGCGGGTGACCCCCACCACGAGCGTGCGGGCACCCAGGGCCTCGGCGCACAGCAGCGCGCCGTCCAGGATGAGATGCGGGGCACGGTTGATCATCACCGTGTCCTTGCGGCAGGCCGGTTCGTCCTCACTGCCGTTGACGACCACGACCGGCCGTACGCCGCGCTTGATCGCGGCTTCGGCGACCGAGCGCAGCTTCTTGTGGAAGGGGAAGCCCGCGCCGCCGCGGCCCTTCAGGTTGATGTTCTCGGCGAGCTTCGCGAGCTGTTCGCCGCCCATCGGTTCGAGCGGCCCGTGCACCTTCAGGTGCATGGGCAGGTCGAGTCTCTCCACAAGGTCGAAGCCCGACGTGAGTTGCGGAAGGCCGACCACGCGGACTTCTGGGACGTCGGGCAGGGCCTCGTTCACCTATAGCCTCCGGAAGGCGTGTTCCAAGGTTCGCCCGAACCCGGCGTGTCGAAGGACGCACCGGGGGATGGTTCATTGGCGGGACCGCTGTTGTACGTGTCGTTCTGGTTGTACGTGCCGGGGACGGTGTTCGTCTCAGTGGTGTCGTACACATCACTCGGGCTGTACCCCGAGATGGCAGAATCGCCGGAATTGCCGTAGACGGGGATGTTGTACCCGGTGTCGATGAGCGGGTCGTAGGCCGAGGGGGGTGCCTCCCCGACCGGTGGGGGAGACGGGATCGGCCAGCTGCCCGAGGTGCTGGAGGTGTCGTCGAACCGCGGAAACACCTCGGTCGGCTGCGTGTCCAGGGGGAGGTCGAGGCGCGAGGTCTGGTCGGCGAGACGGCGCTGGCCCTGTGAGGATCCCGAGACCGCGCGGTAGGCGGCCGAGAAACCGGACGTGGACTCCTGGGCGGAGGCCGAGGGGGCTTGGTACAGGGGATCCGCGGAGGCGGGTGTCACGCGGGGCAGGGGCCCCGTCGAGTCGCCGCGCGCCGACCACTTCCGCTCCAGATCGGAGACCGCGGGGTCCGTCGCCCTGGCCCGGCTCGTCTCCAGCTCCTCGCGGCCGGCGGGCTCGTCGTTGCCGATCATTCGGGCGATCCGGACGGCGAGCTTTCGCTTCAGGGGGCGCGGCGCCCCGCGCAGGGCGAGTGCCGCGGCGACTGCGACCACACACAGCTCGTACGACACCATGAAGAACGTCTTCGCCGGGCGGCCGGCGTACAGCCCGTGGATCAGTGCCGCGCACCAGGCCGGGTAGGCCAGCATGTGCATCGCGCGCCAGCGCGCCGCGACCGGCGCCGGGGAGGCGAAGCGGTTGCGCAGCGCGCCGGTGATGCCCACGAAGATCATGAGCATGCCTGCCAGGGTGCCGAGGCCGACCAGGAAGGCGGTGCCCGTGAACTTGTCGTCATCCGAGAGGAGCAGCCCGAAGGGGATCACTGCGGCGATCCAGCTGGTGTGTTCCAGTGCCAGCTTGGTCACGATGTGCACCAGGAGGAACGCGATGGAGGCGACCGCGGTCACCCGGTGAACGGCCTGACCCGTGATCCTCTGGCGGGTGCTGAGGATCATCCGGTCCTGCGCGACGAGTCCCCAGATCACCGAGCAGGTGAGGCAGACGAGGGACAGCACGCCCGCGCCGAAGTTGAGGAACTCCAGGAAGGCGTCATCCATCGTGCCCTCGTTCGGATCGAACGTCTCCGTGGTCACGACATGCCTCCCGTCGACAGGAGGGCGAGTGCGGGCGTCGAAGCGGCAGCGGTCGCCGCCTCCGGGAGCGGCGGGCCGGGCCGGGGCGGTGAGCTGCTGTGAGGGCGAGGGTTCATGGGGGCAACTCCGAACGGTTCGGGAAAGCGGTCCCGCTGCCGAACTCTAGGCGGCGCCATACCGACGAGTACGAGGTTTGAGTTATTGCGTTGTTATCAAGTGACAATGTGTGTGGAGGTCTTGCACTCTATGGGCTGTTGCGCGAAGTAATCGTTGACCTCTGTTCAGTGCCTCTCCCCGGTGTGCGCTTCCGTACGTCCGGTGTACATACGGAAGCGCGTCGCGGCCTGCTCAACGCCTGCGGTACCCTGACCGCATGCGTGCCGTACGCCTTCTGCTTAGCGAGCCGCGCTGATCAGTCCCGACCGCCGGTGAGATCGTGGTCGGAATCGGCGCGGCGTCCCCTCCTGTGCGAGGGGATTTTTCGTTTCCTGAGAGAAGCCGCTGGCAGAGACGATCGATGGAGCTTTGAGGACCATGAGCGAGACGAACCCCGCTGCCGCCGAGGTGGCCGCGCCGCACCGCTACACGGCCGCCATGGCGGCCGACATCGAGGCACGCTGGCAGGACTTCTGGGACGTCGACGGGACGTACGCCGCACCCAACCCCAAGGGTGACCTGGCGGGCGACCCCGAGCTGGTCGCCAGGCCCAAGAAGTTCATCATGGACATGTTCCCGTACCCCTCCGGTGCGGGTCTGCACGTCGGCCACCCGCTGGGCTACATCGCCACCGACGTCTTCGCCCGGTTCCAGCGCATGACCGGCCACAACGTCCTGCACACCCTGGGCTTCGACGCCTTCGGCCTGCCCGCCGAGCAGCACGCCGTGCAGACCGGCGAGCACCCCCGGGTCACCACCGAGGCCGCCATCGCCAACATGAAGTCCCAGCTGCGTCAGCTGGGCCTGGGCCACGACAAGCGCCGGTCGTTCGCCACGATCGAACCGGACTACTACAAGTGGACCCAGTGGATCTTCCTGCAGATCTTCAACTCCTGGTACGACGACAAGGCCCGCAAGGCCCGCCCGATCACCGAGCTGGTCGCCCAGTTCGAGAACGGTGAGCGTGCCGTACCGGGGCACACGCGCGCGTGGAGCGAGCTGACCGCCGCCGAGCGCGCCGACGTCCTGGGCGAGTACCGCCTGGCCTACGCCTCCGACGCGCCCGTCAACTGGTGCCCCGGCCTGGGCACTGTCCTGGCCAACGAGGAGGTCACCGCCGACGGCCGCTCCGAGCGCGGCAACTTCCCCGTCTTCAAGGCCAAGCTGCGCCAGTGGAACATGCGCATCACGGCCTACGCCGACCGGCTGCTGGAGGACCTGGAGGAGCTGGACTGGCCCGAGGCCATCAAGCTGCAGCAGCGCAACTGGATCGGCCGCTCCGAGGGCGCCCGCGTCGACTTCCCCATCGACGGCGAGCACATCACCGTCTTCACCACCCGCCAGGACACCCTGTTCGGCGCCACCTACATGGTGCTGGCGCCCGAGCACCCCCTGGTCGACAAGTTCATCCCGGCCGCCTGGCCGGAGGGCACCCACGACGTGTGGACCGGCGGCCACGCCACCCCCGCCGAGGCCGTCGCCGCCTACCGCGCGCAGGCCGCCTCCAAGTCCGACGTCGAGCGCCAGGCCGACGCCAAGGAGAAGACCGGCGTCTTCACGGGCGCGTACGCCACCAACCCGGTCAACGGCGAGCGGATCCCCGTCTTCATCGCCGACTACGTCCTGATGGGCTACGGCACCGGCGCCATCATGGCCGTCCCGGCGCACGACACCCGCGACTTCGCCTTCGCGCGCGCCTTCGAACTGCCGATCCGCTGCGTCGTCGAACCGACCGACGGCCGTGACGCCGACCCGTCGACATGGGACGACGCCTTCGCCTCCTACGACGCGAAGAGCGTCAACTCGACGAGCGACGAGGTCTCCCTGGACGGCCTGGGCGTCGTCGAGGCCAAGGCGCGCATCACCGCATGGCTGGAGCGCAAGGGCATCGGCGAGGGCACCGTCAACTTCCGCCTGCGCGACTGGCTGTTCAGCCGCCAGCGCTACTGGGGCGAGCCCTTCCCGATCGTCTACGACGAGGACGGCATCGCACACGCGCTGCCCGAGTCGATGCTGCCGCTGGAGCTGCCGGAGGTCGAGGACTACAGCCCGCGCACCTTCGACCCGGACGACGCCGACACCCAGCCCGAGACGCCCCTGTCACGCAACGAGGACTGGGTCAACGTCACCCTGGACCTGGGCGACGGCCCGAAGCGGTACCGCCGCGAGACCAACACCATGCCCAACTGGGCCGGCTCCTGCTGGTACGAGCTGCGCTACCTGGACCCGCACAACAGCGAGCAGCTGGTCGACCCCGAGATCGAGCGCTACTGGATGGGCCCGCGTGAGGGCACGCCGCACGGCGGTGTCGACCTGTACGTCGGCGGCGCCGAACACGCCGTGCTGCACCTGCTGTACGCGCGCTTCTGGTCCAAGGTCCTGTTCGACCTGGGCCACGTCTCCTCCGCGGAGCCGTTCCACAAGCTGTTCAACCAGGGCATGATCCAGGCGTACGTCTACCGCGACAGCCGTGGCTTCGCCGTGCCCGCCGCCGAGATCGAGGAGCGCGACGGGAAGTTCTTCTTCCAGAGCGAGCCGGTCAAGCGCGAGCTGGGCAAGATGGGCAAGTCCCTGAAGAACGCCGTCACCCCGGAGGCCATCTGCGCCGAGTACGGCGCCGACACGCTGCGCCTGTACGAGATGGCGATGGGCCCGCTGGACGTGTCCCGGCCGTGGGACACGCGTGCGGTGGTCGGCCAGTACCGCCTGCTGCAGCGGCTGTGGCGCAACGTCGTCGACGAGTCGACCGGCGAGGTCACCGTCTCCGACGCCGAGCCCGACGAGGAGACGCTGCGTGCCCTGCACAAGGCCATCGACGGGGTGCGCCAGGACCTGGAGGGCCTGCGCTTCAACACCGCCATCGCCAAGATCACCGAGCTGAACAACCACCTGACCAAGGCCGGCAAGGCGGTGCCGAAGCCGGTCGCCGAGTCGCTGGTGCTGCTGGTCGCGCCGCTGGCCCCGCACATCGCCGAGGAACTGTGGCGCAAGCTGGGCCACACCGACTCGGTCGTCCACCAGGACTTCCCGGTCGCCGACCCGGCCTACGTCGTGGACGAGTCCGTGACCTGTGTGGTGCAGATCAAGGGCAAGGTCAAGGCGCGCCTGGAGGTGTCCCCGGCCATCTCCGAGGACGAGCTGGAGAAGGTGGCGCTGGCCGACGAGGGCGTCGTCAAGGCGCTGGGCGGCGCGGGCATCCGCAAGGTGATCGTGCGGGCGCCGAAGCTGGTCAACATCGTCCCGGCGTGAGCCGACCGGAGCCAATCTCGGGGTTGTCCCCGGGTCAGGCTCCGGGTTTTCTGCGGGCCGGCTCGGGGTCATTCTGGAACTCCGGGCCAGCCCGCGGCGTTTACCGTGGGAGAAGCGGCGCGCAGTGGGCCGTGCCGTTGTGGAGGAGGAGCGCCGTGGAAGTCGTGATCGCCCTGGTCGTGCTGCTCTTCGTGCTCTTCCTGGCGCTGGGCGCGTACGCCACGGTCAAGGTGGTCGGCGCCGCCAAGCGCGGCGTGGACCGCACCATCACCCAGGCCCGCCGCACGGTCGAGGACCACACGCTGCGCGCCAAGTCCTTCACCCAGTTCGGGCCGGCCGGTGAGATCGCCCAGCTCCGGCTCAAGCTGCGCACCTCGATGCGCGCCACCCAGGACGCGCTGCACGCGGGCGCCGCCGAGGACGAGTCCCTCAAGGAGTCCCTCGCCCTCTTCCGGCGCCTGAGCGCCCACGGACACGAACTGGACTCCGAGCTCAAGCGCCTGGAGTCCGAACCCGACCGGGGCACCCTGGCCGCACGCCTGCCCGAGCTGCGCGAGCGCACCGAGCGCATCACCGACTCCGCGGACTCACTGCGCTGGGCCGCCCGGGACCGCGCCCGGCGCTTCGCCGACGACGACCTCGACACCCTCAGCGCCCAGATCGACGTCGAGGCGGGCGCCCTCAGACACTGGACCACCGAGGACTCCGCCCAGACGCCCCCGCCCTGGCCCGAGGCACCCGCCGCCGACCCGAAGGACGGCAGCCAGACCTGGCCGGAGGCGCCGGGCACCCAGACGGCACCGGACCCGGAGCCGCCGGCCATCACACCGCCGGGGCCGCGTACCACCTACCCCTGGCAGAAGAAGCCCCGTCCCGAGAGCACCACCTGATCCGCGCCCGGTCCCGGGGCGTGATCGGTTGCCTGCGTCCGTGCCCGGTTCGGCGCTCGATTCGGTCAAGGGTCGTCCAGCCCCGAGGGGCCGGACTGCCGTCCACCCGCTACGGCAGGTAACCTCCAGCTCATGTCCCGCCATGTCGCGATCGTCACGGATTCAACGGCCTACCTGCCGCAGCGGACGATGGAGCGCCACGGCATCACCGCGGTGCCCCTGACGGTGGTCCTCGGCGACCAGGCGCTCGAGGACGGCACCGAGATCTCCATCCGCTCGCTGGCCCAGGCCCTGCAGAAGCGACGCCCCGTCACCACCTCCCGACCGAGCCCCGAGCACTTCGCCGAGACGTACCGCAAGGTCGCCGAGTCGGGCGCCACCGGCATCGTCTCCCTCCATCTGTCCGCCGAACTGTCCGGCACCTACGATGCGGCGGTCGTCGCGGCCCGCGAGGCGCCGGTGCCGGTGCGGGTGGTGGACACCGGCATGGTCGCCATGGCGCTCGGCTTCTGCGCGCTCGCCGCGGCCGAGACGGCGGAGGCAGGCGGCACGGTCGACGAGGCGGTCACGGCCGCGGAGAAACGGGCCGCCGGCACCTCCGCCTACTTCTACGTCGACACCCTCGAGTACCTGCGGCGCGGCGGCCGCATCGGCACCGCCCAGGCTCTGCTGGGCTCCGCGCTCGCGGTCAAGCCACTGCTGCAGCTGGCGGGCGGGCGTATCGAACCGCTGGAGAAGGTGCGCACGGCGTCGAAGGCGATCGCCCGGCTGGAGGAACTCGTCGCCGACCGGGCGGGCGGCGCGCCCGTCGACATCGCCGTCCATCATCTCGCCGCCGCCGACCGCGCCGCCGCACTGGCGGAGCGACTGCGCGGTCGGGTGCCCGGACTCGCCGACCTGCATGTGAGCGAGGTCGGCGCGGTGATCGGGGCGCACACCGGGCCGGGTTTGCTGGGCGCCGTGGTCTCACCCAGGTGACGGCACGTCAACCAGCACGTCAGCCGGGCCTTCCGGCTTCATGTTCACTCACGTGGGTGGTGGGCTTATCCACAACTGGGCGGTAATCCCCAGAAATTGAGCAAGATCACCGCGGTCGTGAGAAGTGTCCGATGCTCGTGGCATGGCACTTCGATCACGCACACGCAGCACCACCGCGACCAGCGGCCCCGGCCGCCTCCCCGGCTCCGACAGCCGCGCCCGCCGCCACAGCCGCCCGCCCGTACGGGGCGCGGTCCGGCACCGCCACACCTCGGCGGAGGAACTCCGAGGCCGCGCCGAGGCACTGTTCACCGAACCCGCCGCGCAACGAGCGGAGTCGGGCACCGGACCACCAGGACACGACGCGGCACCGCACCAGCCGCCCGCACGAGGGCTGCCGCCTTCCGAACCGCCCGCACCGTCGCCCGGACCCGGGTCCGCCGAGCCCGAGCCGCGGGCGGACACCTGGCGGGAGCGCGTCGGTCCGGCTCTGCGGGAGCGGCTTCCGCTGTGGGTGCAGGCACGCTGCGGACTGGAGCGCAGGAGCGTGCTGGCGCTCTCGGTGGTGCTGCTCGTCGCCGCCGTCTTCGCCGTGCAGCACTTCTGGGGCGGCCGGGCGCAGTCCGTGCGGGCGCCGGAAGTGGTGCGCGCGGCGGCGCCCTACGAGGCGACGGGCGAGGGCACCGGGTCTGCCGCGGGGGCCGCCGGAGCGGTCACCGCGAGTCCCGGTGCGGCGGCGGCCGAGATCGTCGTCGATGTCAGCGGCAAGGTACGCGAGCCCGGGATCCACCGGTTGCCCGCCGGCTCACGGGTCGCCGACGCGCTGCAGGCGGCCGGCGGGGTACGGCCTGGCACGAACACCGACGGACTCAACCGCGCGCGGTTCCTGGTCGACGGGGAACAGGTGGTCGTCGGCATCCCGCTGCCCGCGGCGGCCACCGCTGCCGGGACCTCCGGGGCACCGGCCGGAGCCGCGCCCCCGGCAGCGGGACCGGCCGCTCCGCTCTCGCTCAACACGGCCACGGCCGAGCAACTCGACACCCTGCCGGGCGTCGGCCCCGTGCTCGCCCAGCACATCCTCGACTACCGCGCCCAGCACGGCGGTTTCCGCTCGGTCGACGAACTGCGCCAGGTCAACGGCATCGGCGAGCGCCGCTTCGCCGACCTGCGGAATCTGGTCCGGCCGTGAGGGGCGCGGGGGAAGAGGGGATGGTCTCTGGATCTGGTGGTGGGCGGGGTCTGCGCCGGACTGAGGGGACGGCCTCTGGTTCTCGTGGTGGGCGGGTTGTGCTGCGGGCGGGGGAGACGGTCTCCGGCTCTGGTCGTGGGCGTGGCGTGCAGCGGGAGGAGGGGACGTTCTCTGGTTCCGGCGGTCGGCGTGGCGTGCGCGGGGCCGAGGAGACGGGCCCCGGCTTCGACGGCCGGCGGATCGTGCACGGGGACTCGGACAAGCGGCTGGGCGACGCCCGGCCCCGGCAGGAGGGCCCGGTCGATCTGCGGCTGGTGCCGCCCGCGCTTGCGGCCTGGGCGACGGCGGCGCTGGCTCTGGACGCGGCACCGGAAACGGTCACCGCCGTGGCGGTCGGCTGCGCGGTCGTGGCCTGCGGACTGCTCATGGCGCGGCGGCGCCTCGCGGGCTCCGGATCGCGGAGGGGGCGTTGGCGCATCGGAGGTGTCGGATCCCGGCTGGGATGGTCGGCCGACGGGGCCGCCTGGCCCCGGGCGACCGTGGCCGCTGTGCTGCTGTGCGTGGCGGCGGCCGCCGCATCGGCCGGGCTGCACGGGGCGGACCTGCGCCGGGGGCCGGTGCCGGGGCTGGCCCGGCAGCACGCGACGGTCACCGCCGAGGTGCGGCTCACCTCCGATCCCCGGCTCACCCGGCCCCGGATCGGCGGCAACCGTGTGATGCCCCGGTCCGTGCTGGTCGAGGCCGAGGTGCGCCGCGTCGAGGACCCGGGCGGTGCGGCGGTGGCGACACGGGCGCCGGTGCTGCTGATGGTGGAGGTGGAACAGGGACGCGCCGGGCCCACCAACCCCCGGGCGGCGGCTGCGGAGAGCGGGCCGGAGAGTTCACCCTGGCTAGGGCTGTTGCCGTCGACGCGGGTGCGGGTGACCGGACGGCTGGCGCCCGCCACCACCGGCGGGGACCGGATCACGGCCGTGCTGCGGGTACGGGACCAGACGGTGCCGTCGGTCGTGGAGCAGGCGTCGGCGGCGCAGCGGCTGGCGGGACGCCTGCGGGCGGGGCTGCGGGAAGCCACCGACGGACTGCCCGCCGACGCACGGGCGCTGCTGCCGGGGCTGGTCGTCGGCGACACCTCGCGGATCACACCGGAACTGGACGCGGCCTTCAAGGAGACGGATCTCGCGCACACGCTCGCCGTCTCCGGCAGCAACCTCACGATCATTCTCGCCCTGCTGATCGGACCGCCGGGGCTGGCTCAGCAGGTCGAGCGGCGCGGGCTGGCACCCCGCCTCGGCATCCCGCTGCGGTCGACCGCGGTGCTCGGCGGCGCGCTCACCCTCGGCTTCGTGATCGTGTGCAGACCCGACCCGAGCGTGTTGCGGGCGGCGGCCTGCGGGGCCGTCGTGCTGCTCGCCCTGGCCACGGGCCGCCGCCGGTCCCTGATCCCCGCGCTGGCGACGGCCGTATTGCTGCTGGTGCTGTACGACCCGTGGCTCGCCCGGAGTTACGGCTTCCTGCTCTCCGTCCTCGCCACCGGAGCCCTGCTCACGCTGGCGCCGCGCTGGAGCGCCGCGCTGCGGGCCCGCCGGGTGCCGGGCCGGGTGGCGGAGGCGGTGGCGGCGGCCGGGGCCGCGCAGGCGCTGTGCGCACCGGTCGTGGCGGTGCTGTCGGCGCGGGTCAGTCTGGTGGCGGTGCCGTGCAATCTGCTCGTGGAGTTCGCGGTCGCGCCGGCCACGGTGCTCGGCTTCGCGGCGCTGGCGACGGCGCCCGTGGCGATGCCGGTGGCCGAGGCGCTGGCGTGGTGCGCGAGCTGGCCGGCCGAGTGGATCGCGGGGATCGCGCGGACCGGGGCGGCGCTGCCCGGCAGCGGCATCGACTGGCCGGGCAGCTGGACCGGGGCACTGCTGCTCGCCCTCGTCACGGCGGTGGCGGTGGTAGCCGGGCGGCGGCTGCTGCGGCACCCGTGGCTGTGCGGGGCGTGCGGACTGCTGCTCGTCCTGGCGGTGGTGCAGCCGCCACCGTTGACCCGGGTGGTCACGGGCTGGCCGCCGCCGGGCTGGCGGCTGGCGATGTGCGACGTGGGGCAGGGTGACGCGCTGGTGCTCGCGGCGGGTGCGGGCACCGGTGTGGTGGTGGACGCCGGGCCGGATCCCGTGCTGGTGGACCGGTGCCTGCGCACGCTGGGCGTCACCAGGGTTCCGCTGGTCGTGCTGACCCACTTCCACGCCGACCATGTGGCCGGGCTGCCGGGGGTGCTGCGCGGGCGGTCGGTGGGGGCGATCGAGACGACCGGCCTGGAGGAGCCCGTGGGCCAGGCGGAGTTCGTACGGCGGGAGGCGGCGGCCCGGGACATCCCGGTCGTGCGGGCGGTCGCGGGGGAACGGCGGCGTCTCGGCTCCCTCGACTGGCAGGTGCTGTGGCCCCCGCCCCGGCCGGCCCCGGAACCCGACGAGCCGAACGACGCCAGCGTGTCGCTGCTGGTGCGGTCGGCGGGGCTACGGCTGCTGCTGCTCGGGGACCTCGAACCACCGGCCCAGCAGGCACTGCTGAGATCGCCGGCGGCCGCGCTGCTCGGCGGTGTCGACGTCCTGAAAGTGGCTCATCACGGCTCGGCCTACCAAGCCCCGGAGCTGATGCGTGCGGTGGCCCCCAGGCTGGCGTTGATCTCTTGCGGCGCGGAGAACCCGTATGGCCATCCCGCTCCCAGTACCGTCGCGGCGCTGCGGGCGGCGGGCGCGGTGGTGCTGCGTACGGATGAGGACGGGGCGCTGGCGGTCAGTGGCGCGGGGGAGGGACTGCGGGTCTCGGGGCGGTGAGGTGGTGGCGAGGGGGGGAGGGGGGAGGGGCCCCCGGGGGTGGGAGGTAATCGCGGTGGTGATGGCGGGAGTTGTGGGGACACTGGGGGCATGGATTCCGTAGAGGTCGATGCCTATCTTCGCCGTCTGGGGGTCGAGCGGCCTGTGCGGCCCACTGCCGATGCCCTGCGTGAGCTGCATCTGCGTCATCAGCAGCGGGTGCCGTTCGAGAATCTGTCGATTCACCTTGGTGAGGAGATGGTGCTGGAGGAGAAGTGGCTGGTGCAGAAGGTGGTGAGCGGGGGGCGGGGAGGCATTTGCTATGAGGTGAACGGGGCGTTCGGGGCGTTGCTGGACGCGCTGGGCTATGAGGTCACGTTGCTCGCGGCGCGGGTGAGCGGGAAGGACGGGAAGCTCGGGATTCCGTACGACCATGTCGCGCTGCGGGTGGTGGCGGAGGACGGTGGCGAGTGGCTGGCGGATGTGGGGTTCGGTGATCACAGCCACTATCCGCTGGTGTTCGGGGAGCGGGGCGAACAGGTGGAGGCCGGAGGGGTGTTCCGGATTGTGGAGAGCGGCGGGGAGGGTGAGGTCGACATCGTGCGCAACGGCAAGGCGGAGTACCGGCTGGAGTTGAGACCCCGGGTGCTTGAGGACTTCGTGACGGGGGCCTGGTGGCACCGGACCTCGCCGAAGTCGGGCTTCACGCGGTCGCTGGTCTGCTCGCGGTTCACGGAGGACGGGGGGAGGGTGACGCTCAGCGGGCGGCGGCTGAAGGAGAGGGCTGCCGACGGGACGGTCGAGCGGAGGGAGCTGCGGGAGGACGAGGAGGTGCTGGCGGTGTACCGGGAGCGGTTCGGGATCGTGCTGGAGCGGGTGCCGAAGGTACGTAAGGACGATCAGTGTGAGGTGGATCACGTGAGTGGGTGATGAGTGCGTGGGAGGCGGCGCGGGGGAAGGATGTCCGGCTCGGGGGTGGGGCCACCACCATCCGGGACTTTCTTGACGCGGACCTTGTGACCACTTGTTCTGGCGCAGGTGACGTGGGCTGGACAATGGGCGTGTGAGTGATGTGAGACATGTGCTGGTGCTGCCTGATCGGGACGCGGCGGAGGAGGTGGCCGAGGCGTTGGGGGAGCGGTTCGGGGTGGATGAGGAGCCGCGGTTGGTGAGGGATGCGTTGGCGGGGGAGGACGACGCGGAGGATGCGCAGTGGTTGGTGGTGCTGCGGGATGAGGAGGGGCGGTTGGATCCTGGGGAGTTGGATGCGTTCGCCGGTGAGTGGGAGGGGTGGCGGGAGGAGCCGTAGTTCGTGGTGACCGCTGGTTGGGGCTGGGCGGGGGTGGGTGCGCAGCCCGGCGTGGCGGGGTGCCTCCCCCAGAGGGGGGACCCCAGCGCCCACTCGTGCCGCCCCAGCGGCACGAGTGCCGGCAGCTGAGGCGGTGGGGCTGTCAGTAGGGCGTGACATGCTTGGGGGGATGGCCAGGAAGAGTGCTCATGATGATCCGCTTGCCTCCGTGACGCTTGGGGTGGGGCAGGAGGAACTGCTGCTGGACCGTGCCGTGCAGGAGGTGGTGGCTGCTGCTCGGGCGGCTGATGCGGACACGGATGTGCGGGATCTGACTCCGGAGCAGTTGCAGCCCGGCACGCTTGCCGAGTTGACCAGCCCGTCCTTGTTCGCGGAGCGCAAGGTCGTCGTCGTACGGAATGCGCAGGATCTGTCGGCCGACACGGTCAAGGATGTGAAGGCGTATCTCTCGGCGCCCGCCGAGGAGATCACGCTTGTGCTGCTGCACGCCGGTGGGGCGAAGGGCAAGGGACTGCTGGACGCCGCGCGGAAGGCGGGTGCCCGGGAGGTCGCCTGTCCGAAGATGACCAAGCCGGCCGATCGGCTGGCCTTTGTGCGGCAGGAGTTCCGGGCCGTCGGGCGGTCCGCCACACCTGAGGCATGCCAGGTGCTGGTCGATGCCATCGGGAGCGATCTGCGGGAGCTGGCCTCTGCCGTGTCGCAGCTGTGCGCCGATGTCGAGGGGACCATCGACGAGGCCGTCGTCGGGCGGTACTACACCGGGCGGGCCGAGGCGTCCAGCTTCACCGTCGCCGACCGGGCCGTGGAGGGGCGGGCCGCGGAGGCGTTGGAGGCGCTCAGATGGTCCCTCGCCACCGGGGTGGCGCCCGTGCTGATCACCAGTGCGCTGGCGCAGGGCGTGCGGGCCATCGGCAAGCTGTCCTCCGCGCGTGGTGGGCGGCCCGCCGATCTCGCGCGGGAGCTGGGCATGCCGCCGTGGAAGATCGACCGGGTGCGGCAGCAGATGCGCGGCTGGACGCCGGACGGGGTCGCGACGGCGCTGCGGGCGATCGCCGAGGCCGACGCCGGGGTCAAGGGCGGCGGGGACGATCCCGAGTACGCCCTGGAGAAGGCCGTGGTGGCCATCGCGCGGGCGGCCCGTTCCCGGGGGAGATGATCCACCGGGGCGGACGATCCGCAGGGGTGGATGCCTCACCGGGGTGGGTAGGGCCCCGAGCTGGATGCCTCACGGGACCCCGGGGTGAATGCCCCACGGGCAGGACGTCTCACCACGCAACCCCACCAGCCAGATGATCCAGTCGCCACCCGCCGCCCGGCGAGGAGAATCGTACGTGTCAGCCGCACCTCGCCCAGTCAGCGAAAGGTGGCGATCGTCATGGCTGAGCACCCGCACGCCCAACTCGTCCGCAAGGGATACGAAGCCTTCGCGCGCGGTGACATGGACACCCTGCGCGGGATGCTGACGGCGGACTGTACGCAGCACGTGCCCGGCAGCCATATGTTCTCGGGTGATTACAAGGGCCAGGACTCGATCATCGAGATGTACGGCCGGCTCATGCAGGAGACCAACGGGACGATGCGCGTCGAGATGCGTGACGTCTTCGTCGACGGCCGGGGCCATGCGGTCGCCGTGCACCACACCAGCGCCGAGCGGAACGGCAAGCGGTTCGACAGCGACGAGGTGATCGTGTTCCGGATCGTCGGGGACAAGACGAGCGATCTCGACCAGTGTTCCCTGGACATCGACAGGGACGACGAGTTCTGGGCGTGAGGCCCATGCCGAAGGCCCCGGCCCATGCCGAAGGCCCCGGCCCCCGCCCTGGGGAAGGGCGAGGTGCCGGGGCCTTCGGTTCAGGCTGGTGAGCCGCTCCCGCGTGGCGAACGCAGGCCGCGAGCGGACTCGGGTGCCGGTCGGGGGCGGATGAGAGAGGGCCCGCCCTGGGTCCTACCGGCGATCAGACCAGATGACTGGTTCAGCCCTTGAGGGACGCGACCTTGGAAGCCAGCGCCGACTTCTTGTTGGCGGCCTGGTTCTTGTGGATGACGCCCTTCGAGACGGCCTTGTCGAGCGCACGCGACGCGGCGCGCTGCAGCTCGGTGGCCTTCTCGACGTCACCCGCGGCAGCGGCCTCGCGGGCCTTGCGGATCGCGGTCTTCAGGGAGGACTTGACGGCCTTGTTGCGCAGCCGGGCCTTCTCGTTGGTCTTGATCCGCTTGATCTGGGACTTGATGTTCGCCACGAATGAGCCTTTTCAGGTTCAGGCACGGGCCAGGAGGACTCCGGACATGAAGCTTCCGGGTCCCGTACCAGGTGATTTCTTGGGGTCGTGCCTCGCGCTGAGAGGGCATGAGACACAGCCCCCCACACTACCAGCGGCCCTTCGAGTGGCCCAAACCGGCTCCCGCTTCCCACCCGTGGGACCATGGAAGCTACGTATCGATCCGACCCGAGGCATAAGGCGCCTCAAGAGACAGGACCCTGCGTGCCCGCGACCCCTAACAATGTGCCCGAGCCGAGCCGTACCGACCCGGCTCTGATCCGCAACTTCTGCATCATCGCGCACATCGACCACGGCAAGTCCACGCTCGCCGACCGGATGCTCCAGCTGACCGGTGTGGTCGAGCAGCGGCAGATGCGTGCTCAGTACCTCGACCGTATGGACATCGAGCGCGAGCGCGGCATCACGATCAAGTCCCAGGCCGTGCGCCTGCCCTGGGCTCCGACCCACGACCCGGGCAACACGCACATCCTCAACATGATCGACACCCCGGGGCACGTCGACTTCACGTACGAGGTCTCGCGGTCGCTCGCCGCCTGCGAGGGGACCATCCTCCTCGTCGACGCCGCCCAGGGCATCGAGGCCCAGACCCTCGCCAACCTCTACCTGGCGATGGAGAACGACCTCACGATCATCCCCGTACTCAACAAGATCGATCTGCCGGCCGCACAGCCCGAGAAGTTCGCCGAGGAACTCGCCAACCTGGTCGGCTGCGACCCGGACGACGTGCTCAAGGTGTCCGCCAAGACCGGGCTCGGCGTCGAGGCGCTGCTGGACAAGGTCGTCCAGGAGATCCCGGCGCCGGTCGGCGTCAAGGACGCGCCCGCGCGCGCCATGATCTTCGACTCCGTCTACGACTCCTACCGCGGTGTCGTGACGTACGTCCGTGTCATCGACGGCCAGCTCAACAAGCGTGAGCGCATCCGCATGATGTCGACGGGCGCCACGCACGAACTGCTGGAGATCGGGACGAACTCGCCCGAGATGCTGCCCGCCGACGGACTCGGCGTCGGCGAGGTGGGCTATCTGATCACCGGTGTGAAGGACGTCCGCCAGTCCAAGGTCGGTGACACCGTCACCAGCCAGCAGAAGGGGGCCACGGAGGCGCTCGGCGGGTACAAGGACCCCAAGCCGATGGTCTTCTCCGGCCTGTATCCGCTGGACGGCTCCGACTACCCCGAGCTGCGCGACGCCCTCGACAAGCTCCAGCTCAACGACGCCGCGCTGGTCTACGAGCCGGAGACCTCCGCCGCCCTCGGCTTCGGCTTCCGCGTCGGCTTCCTCGGCCTGCTGCACCTGGACGTGATCAGGGAGCGGCTGGAGCGTGAGTTCGGCCTCGACCTGATCGCGACCGCGCCGAACGTGGTCTACCGGGTCGTGATGGAGGACGGCAGCGAGCACACCGTCACCAACCCGAGCGAGTTCCCCGAGGGCAAGATCAACGAGGTGTACGAGCCCGTCGTACGCGCCACGATCCTCGCCCCGACCGAGTTCATCGGCTCGATCATGGAGCTGTGCCAGACCCGGCGCGGAACCCTGCTCGGCATGGACTACCTGTCCGAGGACCGGGTCGAGATCCGCTACACCCTGCCGCTCGCCGAGATCGTCTTCGACTTCTTCGACCAGCTGAAGTCCAAGACCCGCGGGTACGCCTCGCTGGACTACGAGCCCACCGGCGAGCAGACCTCCAGCCTCGTCAAGGTCGACATCCTGCTGCACGGCGACAAGGTCGACGCCTTCTCCGCCATCACGCACCGGGACCAGGCGTACGCGTACGGCGTGCGGCTCGTCGCCAAGCTCAAGGAGCTGATCCCGCGGCAGGCGTTCGAGGTGCCCGTCCAGGCCGCCATCGGCTCCCGGGTCATCGCCCGCGAGACCATCCGCGCCATCCGCAAGGACGTCCTCGCCAAGTGCTACGGCGGTGACATCTCCCGTAAGCGGAAGCTGCTGGAGAAGCAGAAGGAAGGCAAGAAGCGGATGAAGATGGTGGGATCCGTGGAGGTTCCGCAGGAGGCGTTCATCGCCGTCCTGTCGAGCGACGACAGCGCGGCGTCGGGCAAGGGCAAGAAGTAACCGCGGTAACCGAGGGTTACAGCCGCCCGCCCGGCGAAACGGGCATCGAGGGCCCGCCGTGTGCAAGCACGGCGGGCCCTTCGCACAGCCCTTCGTACGTAACGAAACGCACTCTCTCTGCGAAGTGACAGGGCGAGGACTCTTACGAACCGGCCGGTCGGGCTTTACTCTGATCCCTGCTCGATAGTTACTCGCGAGTTAAACAACGGCGCGCGAGTGAACCCACCGCACCTGAGCCAGCCGCACCGTCGCGGGCCCCGGAGGATGTCGTGAGCGACACACAGACACTGATCGAGAACCGTCCGCCGTCCGTCGCGGGCCTCTTCCTGGAGCGTGTGGCGGCCACACCGGACGCCGAGGCATACCGCTACCCCGTGCCGTCCGCGTCCGGCGAAGGGCCGGACGAGTGGAAGTCGCTCACCTGGGCCCAGGCCGCGACCCGGGTCTACGCCATCGCCGCCGGCCTCGTCGACCTCGGCGTCCAGCCCCAGCAGCGCGTGGCGCTCGCCTCCTCCACCCGGATCGAGTGGATCCTCGCCGACCTCGGCATCATGTGCGCCGGCGCGGCCACCACGACCGTGTACCCGCAGACCAACGCCGAGGAATCGGCGTACATCCTCTCCGACTCCGAGAGCCGGGTCCTGATCGCCGAGGACGCGGCCCAGCTCGCCAAGGCCGTCGAGAAGCGCGCCGAGCTGCCCGACCTCACGCATGTCGTGGTCGTGAACCCGGAGGGCGTCGAGACCGCCGACTGGATCCTCACGCTGGACGACCTGGAGAAGCGTGGCGCCGCACGGCTGGAGCAGGACCCCCAGCTGATCAAGGAGCGCGTCGGCGCGCTCACCTCCGACCAGCTCGCCACGCTCATCTACACCTCCGGCACGACCGGCCGCCCCAAGGGCGTGCGCCTCCCGCACGACAACTGGTCGTACATGGCCAAGGCCATCTCCGCGACCGGACTGGTCGGCCCCGAGGACGTGCAGTACCTGTGGCTGCCGCTCGCCCACGTCTTCGGCAAGGTGCTGCTCTCCGGCCAGATCGAGGCCGGCCACGTCACCGCCGTGGACGGCCGCGTCGACAAGATCATCGAGAATCTGCCGGTCGTGCAGCCGACGTACATGGCCGCCGTCCCCCGCATCTTCGAGAAGGTCTACAACGGCGTCGCGGCCAAGGCCCGGGCCGGCGGCGGCGCCAAGTACAAGATCTTCCAGTGGGCCGCCGCGGTGGCCCGCGAGTACGCGAAGACAGCTCAGGACAACTTCCGGCGCACCGGCACCGCCTCCGTCCCCTTCGGGCTCGGCGCCAAGCACAAGGTCGCCGACGCGCTGGTGTACGCGAAGATCCGCGAGGCGTTCGGCGGGCGGCTGCGCGCCTGCATCTCCGGCTCGGCCGCCCTCGCACCCGAGATCGGCTACTTCTTCTCCGGCGCCGGGATCCACATCCTGGAGGGCTACGGCCTCACGGAGTCGTCCGCGGCCTCCTTCGTGAACCCCGGCGAGGCATACCGCACCGGCACGGTCGGCAAGCCGCTGCCCGGCACGGAGGTCCGCATCGCGGACGACGGCGAGATCCTGCTGCGCGGCCCCGGGATCATGGAGGGCTACCACAAGCTGCCCGAGAAGACGGCGGAGGTGCTGGAGGCCGACGGCTGGTTCCACACCGGTGACATCGGCGAGCTGTCGCCCGACGGCTATCTGCGCATCACCGACCGCAAGAAGGACCTCATCAAGACGTCCGGCGGCAAGTACATCGCGCCCGCCGAGGTCGAGGGGCAGTTCAAGGCGGTGTGCCCGTACGTCTCCAACATCCTCGTGCACGGGGCCGACCGGAACTTCTGCACGGCGCTCATCGCGCTGGACGAGGTGGCCATCCTGGGGTGGGCCGAGGAGAACGGGCTGGGCGGCAAGTCCTACGCGGAGGTCGTTTCGGCGCCGGCCACGGTCGCGATGGTCCAGGGGTACGTGGACCAGCTCAACTCCGGACTGCAGAAGTGGCAGACCATCAAGAAGTTCCGGTTGCTGCCGCGGGATCTCGATGTGGAGCACGGCGAGATCACGCCGAGCCTGAAGCTGAAGCGGCCGGTCGTGGAGCGGGAGTACAAGCATCTGATCGAGGAGATGTACGAGGGGGCGCGCGAGGCGTAGCGGGGCGGGGACTGTTCGGCGGCTTTCCGTCGTCGGTGGCTGATCGCGCCCACGCGGCGGAGCCGCATGTCGAGCAGAGCCCCGCGCCCCTTTTCTGCCGAACCCGGCGTCAAAACGCTCGGGTTCGGTCCACTTCGGTAACTCCTCGCATAGGGGCGGGGTCTGTCTGTCACCCTGGCGGCTGTTCGTGCCAGCCGTTCCAGGGAGCTGTCGATGGGGGCCATTCCGGCGCAGCGGGAGAGTGAGGCCCGTGCCAGTGACACGCCGGGCGTGGGTACGACGCTGGCGGGCAGCTCTCTCGCTCCCGGTGCCGCCCGCGGGCTGCTGGCCGCGGCACTGGAGGAGTGGGCCGGACTCGGGGTCGGGGTGCCGGCGCGGCTCGCCGAGGACGCCGTGCTCGTCGTCAGTGAGCTGGTCACCAATGCCGTGGTGCACGCCGGGACGGACATCGAGCTGGCCTGTCGGCTGGAGGAGCGTGAGGAGGAGGGGGAGCGGGCGGCGCACGCCGTGGTGGTGGAGGTGTCCGACCACCATCCGGCGCGTACGCCCTGCGAGGGGGAGTCCGTGGGCGCGTGGGACGCACCGCCCCGCGAGGCGCCGGAGTACGGGCGCGGACTCCGGCTGATAACGCTGCTCGCCGAGTCGTGGGGCGTGACCTACCGCCGGGGCGTCAAGACGGTGTGGGCGCGGCTGGTCGCCGGGCACGCCGAAGAGGAGCCCCCCGACGACGACCCGGAACTCTCCCCGGACCCCTTCGGCCTCGCCCTCGCCCCCGAGCCGCCCCGCCCCGGACGCGACCGGGAGTGGCTCAACCGCGGTGCGCTCTCCTTCCTCGCCGAGGCGTCCGACCTGCTCGCCGGGCAGCTCGACGAGGACCTGGTCGCCTCACTCACCGGCCAGCTGCTGGTGCCGCGCCTCGCCGACTGGTGCGCGGTCTGGCTGGAGGACGACATCGGCGCGCGCGGCGCCTGGGGCGACGGGGCCTGCGCCGACTGGCAGCGGCTGGCCCGCGTCTGGCACGGCGACGAGGGCCACCTGGAGGAGCTGCGCCGCGCCCTGGAGAAGGACCCGCCGCACCTCACCGAGCCGCCCCGCTCCGGGCCCGCCACCTATCCGTGGCCCGGCCAGGCGCTGGGCGCGCCGGGCACGGCACTGTCGTACCGCCTGATCGCGGGCGGCCGTCCGCTGGGCACGCTGGTCATCGGGCGGGCCGGGCTGCTGCGCTTCCCCGACGAGGTCACCGGGCTCGTCGAGGACCTCAGCCGCCGGGTGGCGCTCGCGATCGGCGCCGCCCGCCAGTACGCCCGGCAGGCCACCATCAGCGCCGTCCTGCAGCGCGGGCTGCTGCCCGGCGCGGTCGCCGAGATCCCCGGGGTGCGCAGTGCGCTCGTCTACGAGCCGTGCGAGCGCGGCGGACCGAGCGGTGACTTCTACGACCTGTTCCCGGCCGGTGACGGGCGCTGGTGCTTCGCGGTCGGGGACGTACAGGGAAAGGGCCCCGAGGCGGCCGTCGTCATCGGGCTCGCCCGGCCCTGGCTGCGGCTGCTGGCCCGCGAGGGCTACGGCGTCGCCGACGTCCTCGACCGCCTCAACCAGCTCCTCCTGGACGACGCGACCGAGGCGGCGGACGCGGCGGCCCGGGCCTTCGTCGGCCCCGCCGGCCCCGAGGACGGCCCCCAGACCCGCTTCCTCTCCGTCCTCTACGGCGAACTCGTCCCCTTCCCCGGCGGCGTCCGCTGCACCCTCGCCTCCGCCGGACACCCCCTGCCGCTGATCCTCGGGCCCGACGGCGACGTCCGTACGGCCGCGCAGCCGCAGACGCTGCTCGGCGTCGTCGAGGACGTCACGTACACCAGCGAGACCGTGCGGCTGCGGCCCGGGGACACCCTGCTGTGCGTCACCGACGGGGTCACCGAGCGGCGCTCGGGCTCCCGCCAGTTCGACGACGGGGACGGGCTCGCCCACGCGCTCGCCGCCTGCGTGGGGCTGGACGCCGAGCGGATAGCGGAGCGGATCCGGAGCCAGGTGCACGCCTTCGGACGGCGCCCGCCGGAGGACGATCTGGCGCTGCTGGTGCTCCAGGCCGAGTAGGCGCTCGCGTGCGGGACAATGGAACGCATGCCTTCCGCACTCCCCGACGGTGAGCCCGTCCCCGCCGACGGCGCGCTGCCCGCCTCCGCGCTCGCCGGGGCCGCCGGCCGACCCCTCGGCTTCTACCTGCACGTCCCCTACTGCGCGACCCGCTGCGGCTACTGCGACTTCAACACCTACACCGCGACCGAGCTGCGCGGCACGGGCGGGGTCCTGGCGTCCCGCGACAACTACGCCGACACGCTGATCGACGAGATCCGCCTCGCCCGCAAGGTCCTCGGCGACGACCCGCGCCAGGTCCGTACGGTGTTCGTCGGGGGTGGCACGCCTACGCTGCTGGCGGCCGGGGATCTCGTACGGATGCTCGGGGCGATCCGCGAGGAGTTCGGGCTGGCGCCGGACGCGGAGATCACGACCGAGGCGAACCCGGAGTCGGTCGACCCGGCGTATCTCGCCGTGCTCCGCCAGGGCGGCTTCAACCGGATCTCCTTCGGCATGCAGAGCGCGAAGCGGCATGTGCTGCGCGTGCTCGACCGCACCCACACGCCCGGGCGGCCCGAGGCGTGCGTCGCGGAGGCGCGCGCGGTGGGCTTCGAGCACGTCAACCTCGACCTGATCTACGGCACGCCGGGGGAGTCCGACGACGACTGGCGTGAGTCGCTGGAGGCCGCGCTGGGCGCCGGGCCCGACCACATCTCGGCGTACGCGCTGATCGTCGAGGAGGGCACGCAGCTGGCCCGGCGGATCCGCCGGGGCGAGGTCCCGATGACCGACGACGACGTCCACGCCGACCGCTATCTGATCGCCGAGTCGGCGCTGTCGGCGGCGGGGTACGACTGGTACGAGGTGTCGAACTGGGCCACCTCCGAGCCGGCCCGCTGCCTCCACAACGAGCTGTACTGGCGCGGCGCCGACTGGTGGGGCGCGGGGCCCGGGGCGCACTCGCACGTGGGCGGCGTGCGGTGGTGGAACGTGAAGCACCCCGGGGCGTACGCGGCGGCCCTGGCGGCAGGGCGGTCGCCGGGGGCGGGGCGTGAGCTGCTGTCGGAGGAGGACCGGCGGGTGGAGCGGGTCCTGCTGGAGCTGCGGCTCCGCGAGGGGGCACCGCTGGACCTGCTGCGGGAGGAGGGGCTCGCGGCTTCACGGCGGGCGCTGGGGAAAGGGCTGCTGGAGAGCGGGCCGTACGAGGAGGGGCGGGCGGTGCTGACACTTCGGGGGCGGTTGCTGGCGGACGCAGTGGTGCGGGACTTGGTGGACTGATCACTCGGGCGAGTGAATCGGTGCGGAACGCCGGTTCGGTCCCTAACCTGGTTCGTAGGCTGCCGCCAAAAGTGCGCGGCGAATGTGGAGGCCACGGAGATGACCGCTGTGGACGAACGTGGAGTCGCAGAGTTCTTCGAGGGTTTTGAGCCGCCCGACGGACTCAAGACCGAGCTTCTGCGGGGGGAAATCGTGATGATGGCGAGCCCTGATCTGGTGCACAACTTGATCGTCGCCGCTGTTCAGGACCAGATTCCGCGCAGGCACTGGGTTCGTATCCAGACCCAGGACGTCGACGTCGTCGACGAGGCCAGCGAGCCCGTCCCGGACCTCGTGGTGGTAGCCCCGGAGGTCTTGCCTGCCTCGGGCCGTCTGCTGCCGTGCTCACTGATCACGATGGTCGTCGAGGTCGTCTCCAAGACCAGCGTCCACCGGGACTACGGCGTCAAGCGTTCGATCTACGCCGCAGGCAACGTGCCTGCCTATCTCATCGTCGATCCGATCATGGCGCAGTGCGTCCTGTTGACGAGGCCAGCGGGGAAGGGCGAGGACGCCGACTACCGGACGCAGCACATCGCAAAGTTCGGCGAGCCGCTGCCGCTGGACGTGCTGGGCGTTGAGCTGGACACCAGCGAGTTTGGAACATTTCCCGGCGTCAGGCCCCACCGCTATCCGTGACGAAGTCGATCAGCTCCTCCACCCGCCCCAGCAGCTCCGGCTCCAGGTCCCTGTAGGACTCCACCCGCTTCAGGATCGCCTGCCACACCGCGCCCGTGTTCTCCGACGGCCACCCCAGCGCCCGGCACACCCCCGTCTTCCAGTCCTGGCCGTGCGGGACCCGAGGCCATTCGGCGATCCCCAGGGCCGACGGCTTCACCGCCTCCCAGATGTCGATGTACGGGTGGCCGACCACCAGGGCGTGGTCGCTGGTCACCGACTGGGCGATGCGCCACTCCTTCGTGCCGGGGACCAGGTGGTCCACGAGCACACCCAGCCGCGCGTCCGGGCCGGGCGCGAAGTCGGCCACGATCGACGGCAGGTCGTCCACGCCCTCCAGGTACTCCACGACCACGCCCTCGATGCGCAGGTCGTCGCCCCAGACCTTCTCGACCAGCTCGGCGTCGTGCCGGCCCTCGACGTAGATGCGGCCGGCGCGGGCCACGCGGGCGCGGGCGCCGGGGACGGCCACCGAGCCGGAGGCGGTGCGGGTGGGACGTACGGGACCGCTCGCGGGCTTCACCAGCGTGACCACGCGGCCCTCCAGCAGGAACCCCCGCGGCTCCAGCGGGAACACCCGGTGCTTGCCGAAGCGGTCCTCCAGCGTCACCGTGCCCGCCTCGCAGCGGATCACCGCGCCGCAGAAGCCGGTGCCGGGCTCCTCCACCACCAGGCCGGGCTCCGCCGGGACCTCGGGGACCGGCTTGGGCTTCTTCCAGGGCGGGGTCAGGTCGGGGGAGTACTGGCGCATTCGGATGACGATAGGAGAAGGCGTCGGCCCTGACCTACGACACGCCGAAACGCGCCGCCAGCTCGTCCCGCTGCCGCCGTACGAACGCCGCGTCGACCACCGCTCCGTGACCGGGCACGTACAGCGCGTCCTCGCCGCCGAGCTTCAGGAGCCGGTCCAGCGCGGCCGGCCACTGGGCGGGCATGGCGTCGGGGCCCGCCTGCGGTTCGCCGGACTCCTCGACCAGGTCGCCGCAGAAGACGACCTCCCGATCGCCGGGCACGAGGATCGCCAGGTCGTGAGCCGTGTGGCCCGGGCCCACGTTCGCCAGCAGGACCTGGCGGTCGCCGCCCAGGTCGAGCGTCCACTCGCCGGAGACCAGATGGTGGGGTCGGACCAGGGCGTCGGCGGCCTCCTCCGCCAGGGCCGCGTCGAGGCCCTGGCGTACGGCGTCGGAGCGCAGCTCCTCCGCCCCGTGCGCCAGCAGCGTGTCCAGGCCGACCGCCCCGAAGACCTCGGCGCCCGCGAACGCCGCCGCCCCGAGGACATGGTCGAAGTGGGGGTGGGTGAGGGCGAGATGGGTCACACGGTGACCGGTGAGCTCCTCCGCCTCGTACCGCAGCCGCACCCCCTCCGCCAGGCTCGACCCCGGGTCGATCAGCAGCGCCGCGCCCACCCCGACGACCAGCCCCGCCGTACAGTCCCAGCCCGGCAGCCGGCACCGGCCCACCCCGGCCGCGAGACGTTCCCACCCCAGCTCTTCCCAAGTCACTGTCATACCGGGACGCTAGCTGTACGAACCCGTACCGCGGGACCGACCTTGCCCAGTGCGCACCCCACCGCCGTACACTGGGCCGGGGAACGCTGGCACTCGCACGCGAAGAGTGCCAGGCGAAACGTCAAGGGACCGACCGCTGGAGGTGTGCGCGCGATGCTGAGCGAACGAAGGCTCCAGGTGCTGCGTGCCATCGTCCAGGACTATGTCGGCACCGAGGAGCCGGTGGGTTCGAAGGCGCTCACCGAGCGGCACAACCTCGGCGTCTCCCCCGCCACGGTCCGCAACGACATGGCGGCCCTGGAGGACGAGGGATACATCGCCCAACCGCACACCAGCGCCGGGCGGATCCCGACCGACAAGGGCTACCGGCTGTTCGTCGACAAGCTGGCCGGTGTCAAACCGATGACGGCACCGGAGCGGCGGGCGATCCAGAACTTCCTCGACGGCGCCGTCGACCTCGACGACGTGGTGGCGCGGACCGTGCGGCTGCTCGCGCAGCTGACGCGGCAGGTCGCCGTCGTGCAGTACCCGTCGCTGAGCCGCTCCACGGTGCGGCACGTGGAACTGCTGTCGCTGGCGCCGGCGCGGCTGATGCTGGTCCTCATCACCGACACCGGCCGGGTCGAGCAGCGCATGGTCGACTGCCCGGCACCGTTCGGCGAGACCTCGCTGGCGGATCTGCGGGCGCGGCTGAACAGCCGGGTCGCCGGCCGCCGCTTCACGGACGTGCCGCGTCTCGTGGAGGACCTGCCGGACGCCTTCGAGGCCGAGGACCGCGGCACTGTCTCGTCGGTGCTCTCCACACTGCTGGAGACGCTCGTCGAGGAGAACGAAGAGCGGCTGATGATCGGCGGCACCGCCAATCTGACCCGCTTCGGACATGACTTTCCCCTCACCATCCGGCCCGTCCTGGAGGCACTGGAGGAGCACGTCGTGCTCCTCAAGCTCCTGGGCGAGGCGGGAGATTCGGGCATGACCGTGCGCATCGGGCACGAGAACGCCTACGAGGGACTCAACTCCACGTCGGTGGTGTCGGTCGGCTACGGTTCGGGCGGCGAGGCAGTCGCCAAGCTCGGCGTGGTCGGACCGACCCGCATGGACTACCCGGGAACGATGGGAGCGGTACGCGCAGTGGCACGGTACGTCGGACAGATCCTGGCGGAGTCGTAAGTGGCCACGGACTACTACGCCGTTCTCGGCGTGCGCCGCGACGCGTCGCAGGATGAGATCAAGAAGGCGTTCCGGCGGCTCGCACGCGAGCTGCACCCGGACGTCAACCCAGATCCGAAGACCCAGGAGCGGTTCAAGGAGATCAACGCCGCCTACGAGGTGCTGTCGGACCCGCAGAAGAAGCAGGTCTACGACCTCGGCGGCGACCCGCTCTCGCAGTCGGGCGGCGGTGGCGCGGGCGGCTTCGGCGCCGGTGGCTTCGGCAACTTCTCCGACATCATGGACGCGTTCTTCGGTACGGCGTCCCAGCGGGGGCCGAGGTCGCGGACGCGGCGGGGCCAGGACGCGATGATCCGGCTGGAGGTCGACCTCGACGAGGCCGCCTTCGGCACGACCAAGGACATCCAGGTCGACACGGCGATCGTCTGCTCCACCTGCAGCGGTGAGGGCGCGGCGCCGGGGACGTCCGCGCAGACGTGCGACATGTGCCGCGGCCGCGGTGAGGTGTCGCAGGTGACCCGGTCCTTCCTGGGACAGGTCATGACGTCGCGGCCCTGCCCGCAGTGCCAGGGCTTCGGCACCGTCGTCCCGACGCCGTGCCCGGAGTGCGCGGGTGACGGGCGCGTACGGTCCCGTCGTACCCTCACGGTCAAGATCCCGGCGGGTGTCGACAACGGCACGCGGATCCAGTTGGCCGGCGAGGGCGAGGTCGGGCCCGGTGGTGGTCCCGCCGGTGACCTGTACGTCGAGATCCATGAGCTGCCCCACCCGACCTTCCAGCGGCGCGGCGACGATCTGCACTGCACCGTGACCATCCCGATGACCGCGGCCGCCCTCGGCACCAAGGTGCCGCTGGAGACCCTGGACGGCATGGAGGAGGTCGACATCCGGCCCGGCACCCAGTCCGGCCAGTCGATCCCGCTGCACGGCCGCGGTGTCACCCATCTGCGGGGCGGCGGACGCGGCGACCTCATCGTCCACGTCGAGGTCCAGACTCCCACCAAGCTCGACCCCGAACAGGAGCGCCTCCTGCGAGAGCTGGCGAAGCTACGCGGCGAGGAACGGCCGCAGGGGCAGTTCCAGCCTGGACAGCAGGGGCTCTTCTCTCGGTTGAAGGACGCGTTCAACGGGCGCTGACGCGGAGCTGGTGTGGACGCGTTCCACGGGCCAGGCGGTCCGTGCCATCGGGCTGTGTCACCGGTCTATGCCAATGGAAGCCCGGGTTCGGTGCCGTGCGGGGGACGTGACAACATGCGGTCATGTCCTCCGCACTGACCGATCTGTTCCCCCTGCCGATCGTGCAGGCCCCCATGGCGGGCGGTGTCTCCCTGCCTCCGCTCGCCGCCGCCGTCAGTGAGGCGGGCGGGCTCGGATTCCTGGCCGCCGGGTACAAGACCGCCGACGGGATGTACCAGGAGATCAAGCAGCTGCGGAGCCTGACCGGACGCCCCTTCGGAGTCAACGTCTTCATGCCGCAGCCGGAGTATGCGGAGTCCGGTGCCGTCGAGGTCTACGCCCACCAGCTCGCCGGTGAGGCCGGCTGGTACGAGACCGAGCTGGGCGACCCGGACAGCGGGCGGGACGACGGCTACGACGCCAAGCTCGCCGTGCTGCTCGACAACCCGGTACCGGTGGTCTCCTTCCACTTCGGCGTGCCGAGCCGGGACGTCATCGACTCCCTGCACCGGGCCGGCACGTTCACCCTGGTCACCGCCACCACCGCCGAGGAGGCCCGCGCCGTGGAGCGGTCCGGTGCCGATGCGGTGATCGTGCAGGGCGGGGAGGCCGGCGGCCACCAGGGCACCCACCGCGACAACCCCGAGAACGACTGCGCCGGCATCGGGCTGCTCTCCCTGCTCGCCCAGGTCCGCGAGACCGTAGGCATCCCCCTCGTCGCCGCCGGCGGCATCATGCGCGGCAGCCAGATCGCCGCCGTCCTCGCCGCCGGTGCGAGCGCGGCCCAGCTGGGCACCGCGTTCCTGGCCACCCCCGAGTCCGGCGCCCACCCCGTGCACAAGCAGGCGCTGACCAACCCCCTCTTCGTGCGCACCGAGCTGACCCGGGCCTTCTCCGGGCGCCCGGCGCGCGGCCTGGTCAACCGGTTCCTGCGCGAGCACGGCCCGTACGCGCCCGCCGCCTACCCCGACGTCCACCACCTCACCGCCCCGCTGCGCAAGGCGGCCGCCAAGGCGGGCGACGCGCAGGGCATGGCACTGTGGGCGGGCCAGGGTCACCGGATGGCCCGCGATCTGCCCGCCGGGCGGCTCGTGGAGGTGCTCGCGGCCGAACTGCGCGCGGCCCGGACAGCGTTGTCGCAGGAGTTGTCGCAGGAGGAGGGCCGATGACGGCACCTGTTTTCGTGGTCGAGTCCCTCGGCCCTCATGACCTCTCCGGCGGGGAGTACGTCCTCGACGGCCCCGAGGGGCGGCACGCCGTGTCCGTGAAGCGGCTCAAGCCCGGTGAGGACGTCGTCCTCACCGATGGGCGGGGCCGCTGGGCGGAGGGCGTCGTCAAGGCCGCCGAGGGCAAGGACCGGCTGGTCGTCACCGGGCTCGACAGCGTCCACGAGGAGCCTGTCGCGCGGCCCCGGATCACCGTCGTACAGGCCCTGCCCAAGGGCGACCGCGGCGAGCTGGCCGTGGAGACGATGACCGAGGTCGGCGTCGACGCGATCGTGCCGTGGGCGGCGTCGCGCTGCATCACCCAGTGGAAGGGCGACCGGGGGGTCAAGGCCCTCGGCAAGTGGCGGGCGACGGCCCGTGAGGCGGGCAAGCAGTCCCGCCGGGTGCGCTTCCCGGAGGTCGCGGACGCGGCGACCACCAAGCAGGTCGCGGCACTTCTCGCCGACGCCGACTTCGCGGCCGTACTCCACGAGAGCGGAGAGGAGCCGCTCGCCACCGCCGAACTCCCCACCGACGGCGACATCGTGCTGGTCGTCGGACCCGAAGGAGGCGTGTCGCCCGAGGAGTTGGCGGCATTCGCCGCAGCGGGCGCCCGCCCGTACCGGCTGGGGCCCAGTGTCCTGCGTACCTCCACCGCCGGCACGGCGGCCGCGGCCCTGCTGCTGGGGCGCAGCGGACGCTGGTCCTGAGGCTGTCGCTCCGCGAGTCGGTGAGCGGCCCCGGGAAGTGATCGAAACCCCTGTCCGAAGGGGGTACGGGTGCATAGGGTGACCGGGTGACACAGTCCTCGACGACCGCCGCATATCTTCGATTCCCGCATCCGCACGGCGACTTGGTGACCTTCACGGCCGAGGACGACGTGTGGCTCGCCCCCGTCGACGGTGGCCGGGCGTGGCGGGTCAGTGCCGACAACGTCCCCGTCTCCAGCCCCCGCATCTCCCCCGACGGTACGACCGTCGCCTGGGCGTCCACGCGTGACGGCGGGCCCGAGGTGCACATCGCCCCGGTCGACGGCGGGCCCTCGACCCGGCTGACGTACTGGGGGAGTTGGTACACCCGGGTACGCGGCTGGACCCCCGACGGCGAGGTCGTCGCGCTGAGCACCCACGACCAGGCCACCCTGCGCCGCAGTTGGGCCCGCGCGGTCCCGCTGGACGGCGGACCGGCCACCACCCTGCCGTACGGGCCGGTCGGCGACATCGCGTACGGCCCGCACACCGTGCTCCAGTCCGCCGTCAGCCGGGAGGCCGCGCACTGGAAGCGCTACCGGGGCGGTACGGCGGGGAAGCTGTGGATCGACCTGGAGGGGGAGAACGAGTTCGTACGGCTGCACGCGGAGCTGGACGGGAACCTGGAGTGCCCGGTGTGGGTGGGGGAGCGGATCGCCTTCCTCTCCGACCACGAGGGCACCGGCGCGCTGTACTCCTCCCTCGCCGACGGCTCCGATCTGCGCCGGCACACCCCGCTCGACGGCTTCTACGCCCGGCACGCGGCCGGTGACGGCCGTCGCGTCGTCTACGCCTGCGCCGGTGAGCTGTGGATCCTCGACGATCTGGACGGTGCCGAGCCGCGCCGGCTCGACATCCGGCTCGGCGGTCAGCGCGTCGACCGGCGTCCCCGGCAGCTGACCGCCGCGCGATGGCTGGGCGGCGCCGCCCCCGACCACACCGCGCGCGGCAGCGCCGTCGAGGTGCGCGGTGCCGTGCACTGGGTCACCCACCGCTCGGGCCCGGCCCGTGCGCTCTCCGCCGAGCCGGGCGTACGGGCCCGGCTGCCGCGCACCTTCCGCGCCGAGGGCGAGGAGTGGGCGGTGTGGGTGACGGACGCGGAGGGCGAGGACGCCCTGGAGTTCGCCCCGGCCACCGGCCTCGCCCCCGGCGCCACCCCGCGCCGGCTGGGCGCCGGACGGCTCGGCCGGGTGCTGGAGCTGGCCATGGCGCCCGACGGCAGCCGGGCCGCCGTCGCCGCGCACGACGGGCGGCTGCTGATCGTGGAGCGGGAGAGCGGCGAGATCCGCGAGGTCGACCGGAGCGAGGACGGCGACGTCTGCGACCTGGTCTTCTCGCCCGACTCGGCGTGGCTCGCCTGGTCGCACCCCGGGCCGCGCCCGCTCAGCCAGCTCAAGCTCGCCAACACCACCGACCTGTCGGTCACCGAGGCGACCCCGCTGCGCTTCCGGGACTACGCGCCCGCCTTCACCCTCGACGGCAAGCACCTCGCGTTCCTGTCGAGCCGGTCCTTCGACCCGGTGTACGACCAGCACGCCTTCGACCTGTCCTTCGTCGTCGCCGCGCGCCCGTACCTGATCACGCTGGCCGCGACCACGCCGTCGCCGTTCGGACCGCAGCGGCACGGCCGGCCCTTCGACGCGCCCGACAAGGACGAGACACCGGACAGCGAGGGCGCGCCGGCGACACGGATCGACCTGGAGGGCCTCGCGGAGCGGATAGTGCCGTTCCCGGTGGAGGCCGGCCGTTACTCCGGGCTGCGCGCCGCCAAGGACGGGGTGCTGTGGCTGCGGCACCCGGTGTCCGGTGTGCTGGGTGCCTCCCGGGCGACACCCGACGATCCCGGTCCGGACACCGAGCTGGAGCGCTACGACCTCGTCCAGCAGCGCATCGAGCACCTCGCCGGCGACGCCGACGGCTTCGAGGTCAGCGGCGACGGCAAGCGGCTGCTGCTGTGGACCGACGGCAAGCTGAAGGTCGTGCCGAGCGACCGGCGGGCCTCGGGCGACGAGGACAGCGACTCGAACATCACCGTCGACCTCGGGCGGATCCGCCAGACGCTCGACCCGGCCGCCGAGTGGCGGCAGATGTTCGACGAGAACGGCCGCATCATGCGGGACAACTTCTGGCGTGCCGACTTCGGCGGTGTCGACTGGGACGGGGTCCTCGACCGGTACCGGCCGGTGCTGGAGCGGGTGGCCACCCATCACGACCTGGTCGACCTGCTGTGGGAGGTGCACGGGGAGCTGGGCACCTCGCACGCCTACGTCATCCCGAACGGCGGATACGGGGGCGGGCCGCGGCAGGGGCTGCTCGGTGCGGACATCTCCCGTCACGAGGACGGCAGTTGGCGCATCGACCGGATCCTGCCCTCGGAGACGTCCGATCCCGAGGCGCGGTCGCCGCTCACCGCGCCCGGGGTCGCCGTGCGGGTGGGCGACGCCGTCGTCGCCGTGGCGGGGCGGGCGGTCGATCCCGTGGCCGGGCCCGGACCGCTGCTCGTCGGCACGGCGGGGAAGGCGGTCGAGCTGACCGTGCTCCCGGCCGGCGGGGGTGAGCCCCGGCACGCGGTGGTGGTGCCGCTCGCGGACGAGGAGGCGCTGCGGTACCACGCGTGGGTCGCGGACCGGCGGGCGTATGTGCACGAGCGGTCGGGGGGCCGGCTGGGCTATCTGCACGTGCCGGACATGCAGGCGTTCGGGTGGGCGCAGATCCATCGGGACCTGCGGGTGGAGGTGGCCCGGGAGGGGCTGGTCGTCGATGTGCGGGAGAACCGGGGTGGTCACACCTCGCAGCTCGTCATCGAGAAGCTGGCGCGGCGGATCATCGGGTGGGACGTGCCGCGGGGGATGCGGCCGTTCAGCTATCCCGAGGATGCGCCTCGGGGGCCTGTCGTCGCCGTCGCCAACGAGTTCTCCGGGTCGGACGGGGACATCGTCAACGCGGCGATCAAGGCGCTGGGGATCGGGCCGGTGGTGGGCACGCGGACGTGGGGCGGGACGGTGGGGATCGACAGCCGGTACCGGCTGGTGGACGGGACGCTGGTGACCCAGCCGAAGTATCCGATCTGGCTGGAGGGTTACGGGTGGGGGGTCGAGAACCACGGGGTGGATCCCGACGTGGAGGTGGTGCAGCGGCCGCAGGACTATGTGGCGGGGGCGGATGCGCAGCTCGACGAGGCGATCCGGCTGGCGCTGGCGGCGCTGGACGAGCGGCCTGCGAAGGTACCGCCCGCTCTGCCGTGACCGTCGGCGGGGGCTGGGCTCGGGGTGGGTGTCGCTCGCCCGCGCTGGCGGGGTGCCGCTGCGCCCACCCGTGCCGCCCCAGCGGCACGACTGCCCGCAGCTAGGTAGCTGGGGGTGACGTACCTAGGGGCGCGGGGAACTGCGCGAGCAACCCGCGATCACCCGCAGTCGGCGACGATACGATGCCCTTTATCCGCTTGACCACCCGGAGGGAACACGTATGGCAGGGGAGCCGCAGGACGACTGCCTGTTCTGCAAGATTGCCACGGGGCGCATCCCCGCGACGATCGTGCGGGAGACCGAGACGACCGTCGCCTTCCGGGACATCAACCCGCAGGCGCCCACTCACGTGCTGGTGATCCCGAAGGCGCACCACCGGGACGCCGCCGCACTCGCGGCCGCCGCACCGGAGCTCGCCGCCGATGTCCTGCGCGAAACCCAGGCCGTGGCCGACGAGGAGAAGCTGGAGAGCTACCGCATCGTCTTCAACACCGGCACCGGCGCCGGCCAGACCGTCTGGCACGCCCACGCGCACGTCCTCGGTGGCCGTGGCCTGAACTGGCCCCCCGGATAACCGCCGTGTCCGTACGTGAACTGGTCGTCCTCGGCACCGCCAGCCAGGTCCCGACCCGCCACCGCAACCACAACGGCTATCTGCTGAGGTGGGACGGCGAGGGCATCCTGTTCGACCCCGGCGACGGCACCCAGCGCCAGATGGTGCGCGCCGGGGTGGCCGCCCACGACCTGAACCGGCTCTGCGTCACGCACTTCCACGGCGACCACAGCCTCGGCCTCGCCGGCGTCATCCAGCGGATCAACCTCGACCGGGTCCCGCACCCGGTCACCGCCCACTACCCGCGCTCCGGCCAGCGCTTCTTCGACCGGCTGCGGTACGCCACCGCCTACCGGGAGACCGTCGGCATCACCGAGGCGCCGGTGGCTCAGGACGGGCCGATCGCCACCACACCGTCGTACACCCTGGAAGCCCGGCGGCTGTCCCACCCCGTGGAGTCGTACGGCTATCGCCTGGTCGAGGCCGACGGCCTGCGCATGTTGCCGGAGCGGCTCGCCGCGCACGGCATCAAAGGGCCGGACGTCGGCCGTATCCAGCGTGAGGGCTCGCTGAACGGCGTCCCCCTGGCGGCGGTCAGCGAGACACGGCCCGGACAGCGGTTCGGGTTCGTCATGGACACCCGGCTGTGCGACGGGGTGCACGCGCTCGCCGAGGGCTGCGACCTGCTCGTCATCGAGTCCACCTTCCTCGACGAGGACGTCGACCTCGCCGTCGAGCACGGTCATCTGACCGCCGGTCAGGCCGCCGCCGCGGCCCGCGACGCCGGCGTACGGCATCTCGTCCTCACCCACTTCAGCCAGCGTTACGGCGACCATGGGGGCACCTCCCGCTCGAGCGAAGCCGAGAGTGGGGGAGAGTTCGAACGGCAGGCGCGGGCCGCCGGGTTCGAGGGGGAGCTGACCGTGGCGCACGATCTGCTGCGAGTGCCGGTCCCGAAGCGCAGGTGAAACCACCGTACGATGCGTTGATGCCCCTCCCCAAAGCTGAACTGCACCTCCATGTCGAAGGCACCCTGGAGCCCGAGCTGGCGTTCGAGCTGGCCGCGCGCAACGGGGTGACACTGCCGTACGCCGACACGGACGAGCTCCGCCGCGCCTACGCCTTCGACGATCTGCAGTCCTTCCTGGACCTGTACTACGAGCTGATGGCGGTGCTCCGCACCGAGCAGGACTTCGCGGACCTCGCCGACGCCTATCTGGCCCGCGCCGCCGCGCAGGGCGTGCGGCATGCGGAGATCTTCTTCGACCCGCAGGCCCACACCAAGCGCGGTGTGGCCATCGGCACGGTCGTCGAGGGGCTGTGGCGGTCGCTGCGCGGCAGTGAGGCCCGGCACGGGGTCTCGACCCGGCTCATCATGTGCTTCCTGCGGGACGACTCCGCCGAGTCGGCGCTCGCCACGCTGCGGGCCGCCGAGCCGTACCTCGACCGGATCACCGGTGTCGGGCTCGACTCGGCCGAGGTGGGGCATCCGCCGGCGAAGTTCCGCGAGGTGTACGAGGCCGCCGCCGCGCTGGGGCTGCGGCGCGTCGCGCACGCCGGGGAGGAGGGGCCGCCGGAGTACATCACCGAGGCCCTGGACGTCCTCGGCGTCGAGCGGGTCGACCACGGGCTGCGCTGCATGGAGGACCCGGCCCTCGTGGCGCGGCTGGTGCGCGAGCGCGTCCCGCTGACGCTGTGCCCGCTGTCCAACGTCCGGTTGCGGGCCGTGCCCGACCTCGCCGGGCACCCGCTGCCCGCGATGCTCGACGCGGGGCTGCGGTGCACGGTCAACTCCGACGACCCCGCCTACTTCGGCGGCTATGTCGGCGACACCTTCGACGCCGTACGACAGACCTTGGGCCTGAGTGAGGAGCGCCTGCGGGAGCTGGCCCGCAACTCCTTCCTCGCCTCCTTCCTGGAGGACGACGAGGAGCGGCGGGCGCGGTATCTCGCCGAGGTCGACGCCTACAGGTTCTGATCAGGCACCTTCTCATCAGTCAGGACCGGTGGACGCGGTCCGCCGGGATGTCGACGACGCGGCGGTTCATGCCGTGAGGGAGTGAACGGACCGTCCAGGCCGGCCGCCGTGCCCGCGTCGACCGCGCACCGCGTCGACACCAGGTCCGCCACCGACGCGTTCCCCGTCACCGCCAGCACCGAACTGCCCATCCGGCCGACAACGCCGCAGACATCGCCTTCGACACCGCGACCTCGCGGGCCTACGTCTGGCAGGACAACGGCGACAGCAGAAACGGCGACGACGACACCATCTGGCAGCCTCGCGTGCGTACCGGCGCGCCCAGCACAGTTCCCCGCGCCCCTGAGGTGGGTCTAGGCTCCGTACTCGTATGTGGATGACGTCTACATAGGGAGATGGAGCCGCGTGACCCGTGACCTGACCATCAGCGAAGTGCGGCTCACGCCGATCCTGGTCGCCGATCCACCGCTGCTGAACACCCAGGGCGTGCATCAGCCGTACACGCCCCGGCTGATCGTGGAGGTGGTGACCGCCGGCGGGATCACGGGGATCGGGGAGACGTACGGGGACACGAAGTACCTGGAGCCGGCCCGGCCGTTCGCCGAACAGCTGACAGGACGCCAAGTCACGGACGTGAACAGGCTCTTCTCGCTCGCCGACGACGTCGCCGTCGACGGGGCGCGGGTCACGGACGCCGTCGATGTCGGCGGGCTGCGCGGGGTGCAGACCGCCGACAAGCTGCGGCTGTCCGTCGTCTCCGCCTTCGAGGTCGCCTGTCTCGACGCCCTCGGCAAGGCGCTCGGCCTGCCCGTGCACGCGCTGCTCGGCGGCAAGGTGCGCGACGCCGTGGAGTACAGCGCGTACCTCTTCTACAAGTGGGCCGGTCATCCCGAGGGCGTCGCGGCCGAGACGGACGACTGGGGTGCCGCCCTGGATCCCGCCGGAGTCGTCGCGCAGGCAAGGAAGTTCAAGGAGCGGTACGGCTTCACCTCGTTCAAGCTGAAGGGCGGGGTGTTCCCGCCCGACGAGGAGATCGCCGCCGTACGGGCACTGGCCGAGGCGTTCCCCGGGCACCCCCTGCGGCTCGACCCCAACGGCGCCTGGTCGGTGGAGACCTCGCTCAAGGTCGCCAAGGAACTCGGGGACGTCCTGGAGTACTTGGAGGACCCCGCGCTCGGCACGCCGGCCATGGCGGAGGTGGCCGCCGGGACCGAGGTGCCGCTCGCCACCAACATGTGCGTGACGACGTTCGCGGAGATCCCGGAGGCGTTCACGCGCGGGGCCGTACAGGTCGTGCTCTCCGACCACCACTACTGGGGCGGTCTGCGCAACACCCAGCAACTCGCCGCGATCTGCCGGACGTTCGGGGTCGGGGTGTCGATGCACTCCAACACCCACCTGGGGATCTCACTCGCCGCGATGACCCAGGTGGCGTCGACCGTGCCGAACCTCCACCACGCCTGCGACTCCCACTACCCCTGGCAGTCGGAGGACGTCCTCACCGAACGGCTCACCTTCGAGGGCGGCCGGGTGACCGTCTCCGACCGGCCCGGCCTCGGCGTCGAACTCGACCGCGACCGGCTGGACGCCCTGCACCGGCGGTGGCTCGCCGACGACGGGACCCGCGACCGGGACGACGCGGCGGCGATGCGGGTGGCCCACCCGCAGTGGGTGACGCCGTCGGTGCCGCGCTGGTAGGCCCGGCCGACAGGACCGGAGGATAGGCTCCTGACAAGATCATCGCTACGGAAGAGGGGGCTCCCGGCATGAGCGGAACAGTCACGGCGGTCAGCAGCAACGGCGCGTACTCGTTCACCAAACCGAACCGGGACAGCGTCACCCTGCTCGCCGGACTCGGCGTCGAGGGAGACATCCACGCCGGAGTCACGGTCAGACACCGCTCCCGCATCGCCCAGGACCCCACCCAGCCCAACCTGCGCCAGGTCCACCTCATCCACGAGGAACTCTTCACCGAACTCGCCCGGGCCGGATTCCGGGTGGCGCCCGGCGACCTCGGGGAGAACATCACCACGCGCGGCATCGACCTGCTCGGCCTGCCGACCGGCACGGTGCTGCGCATCGGCGACGACGCGGTCCTGGAGGTGACCGGCCTGCGCAACCCGTGCCGCCAGATCGACGACTTCCAGGACGGGCTGCTCAAGCAGGTCGTCGGCCGCGACGACGCCGGGAACCTCGTCCGCAAGGCCGGGATCATGAGCGTGGTGACGGCCGGCGGCGTGGTGCGCCCCGGCGACTCGATCAAGGTGGAGCTCCCGGACGGGCCGCACCGGCCGCTGGAGCGCGTCTGAATCCTCCGGGACCGGTCCCTGCCGCGGGGTGATCTGGTGCACACTGGCCAGATCAGCACCACCTCAGGGAGCACTGCCGTGACCGCGTCCACCGCGTCCACCGGAGAGAACCGACCCCGCCGGGGCCCCGCCGGCCCCTCGGGCCCCGCCCCGCTCGACCCCCTCGCCACCGTGCGCGGGCCCAATGATCCGCCCTGGGACGTGTACCTCACCGGCACGGTCTTCCTGGACATCATCTTCACCGGACTCGACTCGGCCCCCGTGCGCGGCACCGAGTCCTGGGCGCGCGGCATGGGCTCCAGCCCCGGCGGGGTCGCCAACATGGCGACCGCCCTGGCCCGCCTCGGCCTGCGCACCTCCCTCGCCGCGGCCTTCGGCGACGACCACTACGGGGACTACTGCTGGGACGCGCTGGAACAGGGCGAGGGCATCGACCTCGCCCCGTCACGGACCGTCCCCGGCTGGCACTCGCCGGTGACCGTCTCCATGGCGTACGAGGGCGAGCGCACGATGGTCTCCCACGGCCACGAGCCGCCCCCCGAGGAGCCGGCCCCTGACTGCCCGCCCCGCGCCCGCGCCGCCATCGCCTCCCTCGCACCCGGCGACAGCGCACCCTGGGTCGGGCAGGCCGTCGCCAAGGGAGCCAGGATCTTCGGGGACGTCGGCTGGGACGACACCGGCGCCTGGGACCTCGCGGGACTGCCCGACCTGAAGTACTGCGAGGCGTTCCTGCCGAACGCCGAGGAGGCCATGCGCTACACCCGCACCGACTGCCCGCGACGGGCCGCCCACGCCCTCACCGACCACGTACCGCTCGCCGTCGTCACCCTCGGCGCCGAGGGTGCGTACGCGGTCGACCGGCGCACGGGGGAGACCGCCGAGGTCCCCGCGATCGCCGTGGAGGCACTCGACCCGACCGGCGCCGGTGACGTCTTCGTCGCGGGCTTCGTCACCGGCACCCTGGCCGGCTGGCCGCTCGCCGACCGGCTGGCCTTCGCCGGGCTGACGGCGGCCCTGTCGGTCCAGGAGTTCGGCGGCTCCCTGTCCGCCCCCGGCTGGCCGGAGATCGCCGCCTGGTGGCGCACCGTCCAGTCGGTCGAGGGGCAGGAACCCCAGGCCCTGCACCGGTACGCCTTCCTGGACTCCCTGATCCCGGCCCGCGAGGCCCGCCCCTGGCCGCTGCGACGGGCGGTGCCCACCATCGGATTCCGCAGGTCGGCCTGAGAACCGGGGCCGGCCGACCGTGGGGAAAAGCCCTACGGCGTTGTCGGTGTGCTGACGTACCCTGGAAATCGCCAGGCCGCCCTCGTGGCAGGCGAGACGCATCCGGGAGGACGTAGAGGCCCTTCGGGCCGGCCTATGACTCAGACACCCACCGCTCAGACACCCGCGCAGGGACCGGCACGAGCCCAGATCACCGTTCCCGCCCAGCACCCCATGGTGACCGTGCTGGGATCCGGCGACTCGCTCCTGCGCGTGATCGAGAAGGCATTCCCGGCGGCCGACATCCATGTCCGGGGCAATGAGATCAGCGCGGTCGGCGACCCGGCGGAAGTCGCCCTGATCCAGCGCGTGTTCGACGAGATGATGCTGGTGCTCCGCACCGGGCAGCCGATGACGGAGGACGCAGTGGAACGCTCGATCGCCATGCTGAAGGCGAGCGAGGCAGGGACGAGCGACGGCCAGGAGACCCCGGCCGAGGTGCTGACACAGAACATCCTGTCCTCACGCGGCCGCACCATCCGCCCGAAGACCCTCAACCAGAAGCGCTACGTCGACGCCATCGACAAGCACACCATCGTCTTCGGCATCGGCCCCGCCGGCACCGGCAAGACCTACCTGGCCATGGCCAAGGCAGTCCAGGCCCTCCAGTCCAAGCAGGTCAACCGCATCATCCTCACCCGCCCTGCGGTGGAGGCGGGCGAGCGGCTCGGCTTCCTCCCCGGCACGCTCTACGAGAAGATCGACCCGTACCTGCGACCGCTGTACGACGCCCTGCACGACATGATCGACCCGGACTCGATTCCGCGGCTGATGGCGGCGGGGACGATCGAGGTGGCGCCGCTGGCATACATGCGGGGACGCACCCTCAATGACGCCTTCATCATCCTCGACGAGGCGCAGAACACCAGCCCCGAGCAGATGAAGATGTTCCTCACCCGCCTCGGCTTCGACTCGAAGATCGTGATCACGGGTGATGTGACGCAGGTCGATCTGCCCGGTGGGACCAAGAGTGGTCTGCGGCAGGTGCAGGAGATTCTGGAGGGTGTGGAGGACGTCCACTTCTCGCGGCTGTCGTCGCATGACGTCGTCCGGCACAAGCTGGTGGGCCGTATCGTCGACGCGTACGAGCAGTACGACGACAAGCACGGCACCCAGAACGGCGCGCACAAGGGGCAGAGCCGGGGCAAGGCCGGGCACAAGGGGAAGTAGAGACCAGCAGCACCATGTCGATCGACGTCAACAACGAGTCCGGAACCGAGGTCGACGAGCAGGCGATCCTCGACATCGCCCGCTACGCGCTCGCGCGGATGCGCATCCACCCGCTTTCCGAGCTCTCGGTGATCGTCGTGGACGCCGATGCCATGGAGCAGTTGCACATGCAGTGGATGGATCTGCCGGGGCCGACGGATGTGATGTCGTTCCCGATGGACGAGCTGCGGCCGCCGTCGAAGGACGACGACGAGCCGCCGCAGGGCCTCCTCGGTGACATCGTGCTGTGTCCCGAGGTGGCCGCCAGGCAGGGCGCGGAGGCGCCGACGCGGCACTCCATGGACGAGGAGCTGCAGTTGCTCACCGTCCATGGTGTGCTGCACCTGCTGGGGTACGACCATGAGGAGCCCGACGAGAAGGCCGAGATGTTCGGTCTGCAGGCGGCGATCGTGGATGGCTGGCGGGCGGAGAAGGGCCTGACCGGCCCGTCCCCGGCGCCGACTGTGTCATGACCCCGCAGCTTGTGCTCGGCGCGATCGCCCTGGTCGTCGTCGCGTGGCTGGCCGCGTGCGCGGAGGCGGGCCTGGCGCGTGTGTCCAGCTTCCGTGCCGAGGAGGCCGTGCGTACGGGGCGGCGCGGCAGTGCCCGGCTCGCTCAGGTCGCCGCCGATCCGACGCGTTATCTGAATGTGGCGCTGCTGGTGCGGGTCGTCTGTGAGATGGCGGCGGCCTCGCTGGTCACGTATGTCTGCCTGGAGGAGATCGACGGGACGTGGCAGGCGCTGCTCGCCGCGATCGGTGTGATGGTGCTGGTGTCGTATGTGGCCGTCGGTGTCTCGCCGCGCACGATCGGGCGTCAGCATCCCCTGAACACGGCCACGGTGGCGGCGTACGTCCTGCTGCCGCTGGCCCGTGTGATGGGCCCCGTCCCGTCGCTGCTGATCCTCATCGGTAACGCGCTGACGCCGGGCAAGGGCTTCCGCCGGGGCCCGTTCGCCTCCGAGGCGGAGCTGCGGGCGATGGTCGACCTCGCCGAGAAGGAGTCGCTGATCGAGGACGAGGAGCGCCGTATGGTGCACTCGGTGTTCGAGCTGGGCGACACCCTCGTGCGGGAGGTCATGGTGCCGCGCACCGACCTGGTCGTCATCGAGCGCTACAAGACGATCCGCCAGGCCCTCACGCTGGCACTGCGTTCCGGTTTCTCCCGGATACCGGTGACCGGGGAGAGCGAGGACGACATCGTCGGCATCGTGTATCTGAAGGATCTGGCCCGTAAGACGCATGTCAGCCGGGACGCGGAGAGCGAGCTGGTGTCGACGGCGATGCGCCCGGCGGCGTTCGTGCCCGACACGAAGAACGCGGGCGATCTGCTGCGTGAGATGCAGCAGGAGCGCAACCACGTCGCCGTGGTGATCGACGAGTACGGCGGCACCGCGGGCATCGTCACCATCGAGGACATCCTGGAGGAGATCGTCGGTGAGATCACCGACGAGTACGACCGGGAGCTCCCGCCGGTGGTGGGGCTGGGCGAGGACCGCTACCGGGTCACGGCCCGCCTGGACATCACGGACCTGGGCGAGCTGTACGGCCTGGAGGAGTACGACGACGAGGACGTGGAGACGGTCGGCGGTCTTCTCGCCAAGGCCCTGGGCCGTGTCCCCATCGCCGGCGCGTCCTCCCTCGTCGACCTCCCGGACGGGCGCGCGCTGCGGCTGACCGCGGAGGCCGCGGCCGGTCGCCGGAACAAGATCGTGACCGTGCTGGTGGAGCCGACGGTGCCGGTCCCCGCCCAGGAGAAGGAGCCGGAGTGACCCCTCAGCAGTTGCGCACCCTCTGTCTCTCCTTCAACGCGGCCGAGGAGGACTTCCCCTTCGGTCCGGACGTCTCCGTCTTCAAGGTGCTCGGCAAGATGTTCGCCCTGAGCTGGCTGGACGCGCGGCCCTTGAAGGTCAACCTCAAGTGCGACCCGGAGGACGCGGTCCGGCTGCGCGGCGAGCACCCGGAGCTGATCACCCCCGGCTACCACATGAACAAGCGCCACTGGAACACGGTCACCGTCGACGGCGAACTCCCGGACCGCCTGATCCGGGAACTCGTCGAGGACTCGTACGACCTGGTCGTCGCGGGCCTGCCGCGCGCGGAGCGGCTGCGGCTGGACCGCCCCTGAGCCGACCACACGGCCGGGCAGACCTTCACCGGGCGGAGACCGGCCCCATAGGGAACCGGGTGATCCTTGTGCTTCTGAGTGTCCGACTCCCGTATCGTCGCTTCGGTGACCGAGGCGAGTGTGGCGGACAGGACGTATATCCCCGCATCTGATCTTGAAGAGCTGATCGAGGCGTTCGGTATCGGCGAGGTGCTGGATCGACAGCATCTCGCCGACGGCCTGATGAATGTGAACTGGCGGCTGGACACCACGGTCGGGAGGTTCGCGCTCAAGCGGGTCACGGACGTGCCGCTCGATCAAGTGCGTCGCAATCTCGGTGTCCTCCCCTTCCTCGCCTCGCACGGCGTCCCTGCCTGTGCTCCGCTGTCCACCGCTTCGGGTGATGTGGTGGCCGAAGTCGGCGGTAGTGGCTATTGCCTCTTCTCTTGGTCGGCCGGCGAGCACATTCGTGGAATCGACCTGCCCCTGCCGCAGACGTCCGAGCTCGGCGCGCACCTTGCGCGGCTTCATGCGGCGCTCGGCCGTGGCGCCGACGGCGCTGGGTTGCCCTCGGTGCCGGCCTCGGTCATCGCCGAGGTGGCGGATCCCGGGCGAGCCGTGCAGAAGGCAGATCGGCTTGCCGGAGTGGTGTCGGCCCGGGGGGCGGCCGATACCTTCGACGTGGCTGCGGGCGTTGCCCTCGAAGAGCGCAAGATCCTTTTCGACAAGCACGCTCACCTACGCCCCGAGGGTGACGTCCCCGCGGGCCCGCACGGCTGGACACACGGCGACTTTCAGTACCGGAACCTCCTCTGGGCGGACGGTGAGCTGGCCGCGGTGCTGGACTGGGACAGGCTGGGCGTTCGCCCGTACGCGGAGGAAGTCGTGCGTACGGCGCAGGTCCAGTTCGGAGTGGAGGGCGTGTTCGACCTGGAGCGGGTGTCTGCGTTCGTGGCAGGCTACCGGTCGGTGATCCCGCTGGAGGCCGCCGCACTGGTCGATGGTGCACGCCGACTGTGGTGGAAGCGGATGACCGACTTCTGGCAGCTCGAGTTCCACTACGACCGGGACGACCACTCCTGCGACGACCTGTTCATCGCCGACGAGGCACTTCTTCACTGGTGGACGGAGCGGCTCGACATGGTGGAGCGCGCGTTCGCCGGGGACGACCGGAGAGCGCGGCTCTGAGCAGCCGGAGTGATCAGCAAGCCTGTCGTGCGAGGTCTTCGAATGCCTCTCTTGTCATCGTGCCTTGCCCGGTCAGGACCTCGCCGACCGGTACCCCCGCAAGTTGTTGGGCGTCAAACGTCACTGAGCCGTTGTAGGCATAGGAGTCATCGGGGTCGCCGAACGCGAGCTCATACGAGTAGCCGGGTCGCAGGGTCTGCGGTCCCCGGATCTCGGCTGCCCATACTGAGGGCGGGGCGAAAAGCGGAAAGTCCGCAGCCTTGTGCAATCCGCGGGTGTCCCAGCCGATCCAGGGCTCTTCCTCCGTGTGCGCTTCTGGTGCGGTCTCCTGCGTCTCGTCCGACGTGGCCTCGTCCGTAGCGCGGACAGCAGTGCCGCGCAGCTCGGGACCACGTACCCGGCCATCGTCATCGCACGATCTCAGCAGCGCGTGTGCCGTGCCCTGCTGGTCCACGTACACCGCCGCCAGTGGTCGTGGCTCCGGTGAGCACCCCGCTGTGGACAGCATGATCGCGCCGCTCAACAGGGAAACGAGGCATGCTCGTGCTGTCGTGCCCGTCCGGCCCTTCACCAATCCGCCCTCCCGCCGTGATCTGCCTGGATCCCCAGCTTCCGGAGCTCGTGCAGGCACGACCGCGTGAACCGGACCGCCCGGCGCCGTGCTCTCATGCCCAGCGCCTCGTGGTCGGCACTACGGATCGTACGCACCCACGTCTCGGCCTCGGCTGTGCTGGGCAGGACGATCCCCGCGTCGCCGATGGCTTCGGGGATGCCGCCCCGGTCGGTTCCCATGGTCGGGACGCCGTGCAGCGCGGCCTCGATGATCACGCGCGGGAAGGCGTCTTCCACGGTGGATGGGACCAGTAGCAGCCGGTGACTGCGGTACAGGGGCCGCATGTCGTACACCCGGGGCACGTACGTCACGTTCGGGTGGGCGGCGAAGTCGGTGGCGGTGTCCCACCAGCCTTCGACCAGGGTGAAGTGCTGTTCCGGCATGAGTCGGATGAGCTGGTGCATGAGCTCGGAGCCCTTGGCAGGGATCGGGTTGATCATGAGTACGGACGCGGTGCGGGCCACGTCCGTGCTTGGCCCGGGCAGCGCGAACGGCGGGTACATCACGGCGAGGCGGGTTCCGGCGGCGCGGGGTGCGCGTGCCTGCACGAACTCCGACACGGCGAGCCCGTAGTGGGGTCGGCCGGCGAGGACGCCCAGGCCGGTGGCGGAGACGGAGTGCAGCAGGCCGGCGACGAGGGCGTTGGCCCGGGCCCGCGCGGCGATTTGCGCCGAGCCTTCCTGCGAGGTGAACACGATGTCGGGGCGGAGAGCCCCCAGCAGGCTCCCGAGCGCGTTCTCCACTCTGTTCTGTGTCAGTGCAGCACACTCGACCCCGTTCCACTGGTACCGCAGGGCGCCGCCTTCCTCGTCGTACGGGACGCGATGCGCGACCAGGTGGGCACGCATCCCCGGGAGCTGGGTGGCTCCGTTCCAGGGGGCCTCGTGCGAGCCGAGGTAGGTGACGTGCCAGCCCGAGGCGGCGAGTTCTTCGGCGAGCAGTTGTTGGGTGACCTCGGCGCCGCCGACGAGGAACGGGGGCGGCGTGCGGCGCCACGCGAAAAGGGCGGTGGGCATGGCGGTCACCTCGCCCAGTAGGTGACGAGGGCTTCCACGGCTTGGGCGACGTCGTCAGGGCCCGCATCGGCGGCCAGGACAGTGAGTTCTCGCGTCACGGGCCGGCGGGGCGTGTGGACGAAGTAGTCGCGGGCATGGTGGAGGAAGCCGGGCTCGTGGAGGAAGTAGTCGGACTCGGCCGCGGTGTGACCGGCGGTCTTCCGACGGAGGTGGAGAGCTTCGGCCGGTACGTCAAGGTAAAGGGTGTGGTCGGGGCGCAGGAACGGAAGTGCCTGGAGCCGGTCCCGCAGCTGGTGGTGGACGCCGTACCCGAAGAGGGCGTCCAGGGCGTACGCGTGGGCGAGGAGCGTGTCCACGGACCGGTCGAGGATGACGAGCACCCTGCCGCTCGCGGCGGCCTCGGCCACCCGGGTGGCCTCGATCTCCATGAACCTCTCGAAGGCGGCGAGTTGGGCCGAAGCCGAGTCGGTCCGGGCCGGAGGGACGTCGACACGGTGGGCGATGTGCTTGACGTAGCAATCCGAGATGAACGCTCGGTCGGCAAGCGCAGTGCGTCGCAGGTGGCGTGTCAGCGTGGTCTTTCCGGCGTAGGAGGGGCCTTCCAGGGCGATGATCAGCATGCCCGAGCCTCCATCCGGTAGAAGCGTTCGGCGTAGAGGCCGGCCCCGTCGACTAGGTCGGAGGCCGTTGTGAAGGCGTGCCGGATCGGCCGGTACATCTTCCGGGCCGGGTGCATCTGCGAGCCGTGCATCCGCAGGACGGTGACCTTGTCCAGGACGACACTGGTGACATCGACCAGCTCGGGCCGCATCGTCGCCGCCATGCGCTTCCGGAAGAGGTGCTGGTCGCAGCCGACGAGGGCGTACGTTGCCCAGAAGGCGAGATCCTCCCAGAACCAGGTGCAGCCGAGACGGACGGCCAACTCATGGACGAGCAGGTGGTCGGGATGGCGGGTGACTGCGGCCGGCGCAAGGAGTTCGGCGGTGGGACGGTCGGCGACGATCTGGCGAAGTTCCTCGGTGATCTGGTCGAGCAGCTCGGGGTCGTAGGGCCGGTACGGGGGCTCTGCGTCCTTGTGGCCGAGGAGGATCCGTCGTGCGGCGAACGGCGCCAGCGCGGCGGCGCCCTCGCGATCGCGCAGGTCGGACACGGTGCTGATGTTGGCGTACGCGGCCTCCAGGGCGGGGTGGACGCTGCGGGACCGGGTGAAGACAGTGACCACGGTCAGCGGTCTGGGGTGGGCGAGGAAAGTGCCCGAGGCGGACAGGGCGAAGTCGTCGTGGTGGGGTTCGATGACGAGGACGGGTCGACCGGCGGAGGTACGGGCCTCGATGTAGTACGGGACGCGGGTGTGGGGTGCGGTCACCTCCAGGACGCGGTGGTCGTGGGACCGGTGGCGGTCGGCGAGCTGCCGGTTCCACTGCTGGTGGGCGCGGTGCAGGTCGTCGGGGAAGGTGTAGATGCCGTGCCCATCCGGAACGGGCAGATCGACCCGGGGCATTGGCGACTTCACAGGGGGCTCCTTCGTCAGCGCACGGTGGTCTCGTACCAGTGGCGCCACATGCGGGGTGACCGGAGGCGCAGGCGGGCGGTAACGGGGTTCTGCCACCAGAGCATCCGGAGGCTCGACCACTGGTCGTAGCGGCGGGTCGACGGGCGTACACGCAGCTCGTCGAGGATCGTCACGGGCCGGCCGGTGGCCTGGCCGTGGGCGGTGAGGCGGGCGAAGAACTCCACGTCCTCGCTCATGAACAGGTCGTCCCGGTAACCGCCGATGTGGTGGAAGGCGTCGGCGGTGCAGAACTGGTTCACACCCTGGGCTCCGCCGCTCCGGGCGCGGTAATGGTCCCAGTAGGCGCACAGCATGCGGGCTCCGAGGCGTTCGGGCGTGTAGAGCGGAGGAATGGCGCCGCCGACGGCCCCGGCGTCCAGGGCGACAGCGGCGGCGGTGACGGCCTCCAGGGGCAGTGCCACGTCGGCGTCGGTGAAGAAGAGACGTCCGCTGCGGGCGGCATTCGCTCCGGTGTTGCGCACCCGGCCGATGTTGCGGGCGCTCTCGGTGACGACGCGGACCCCGAAGGAGGCCGCCATGTCGGCGGTGGCATCGGTGCTGGCGTTGTCGACGACGATCACCTCGCCGGTGTGGCCGGTGGTCTCCTCCCAGCGGATGAGGGAGGCGAGGACGGAGGGCAGGTAGAGGGGCAGGTAAGCAGCCTCGTTGTAGGCCGGGATCACCACCGACAGGGCAGGGGTGCTCATCGGTATGTCCTTTCCGGACGGGGTGCGCGGAAGAGGTGGGGGGTCCGCCGGCTCAGCTCGTCCAGACGGCCGGCCCACTGACTGCGGTCGTCTCCAGGTACCGAGTGCGCCCAGCAGCGCACCGTGTGGAAGACGGCCCAGGCCGCCAACTGGCTGCGGTCCAAGGGGAGGGGGTAAGCATGGGTGACCATGCGGGCCCGGGCGGAGGCGAGGGCGCCGGTCATGACCAGGGTCTGGGCCACGTCGGATTCGCGGGGGCCGACTGCGGCGTCGGTGAAGTCGATGAGGTGGCTCACTGCTTCAGAGCCGACGATCACGACGTTGTCGCCGTGCAGGTCGCCGTGGCACCACACGGAAGCCGCCGCAGGAACATCGGCGATGGTGGCGAGGGCGGGCCCGATGCGTTCCAGGGTGCTGAGCGGGCAGCGTCGTCCGAGCGAGGTGACCTGCTCGTGGAGCGGCCGGCGCGCGGCCCACGGCTGGACAGGCACCCGATGCAGGTGGCCGAGCAGGTCGCCCAGATCCCTCAGAGCCTGCTCGTCGCTCACCCGGCCGGAGCGCACGGCGCTGCCGAGGGTGAGCGGGCCGAGGTCGGCCGTGACGAGCGCCGTCGCCCCCTGCCCGGGGACCTGTCCGTACGCAAGCACGGCCGGTACGGCGACGTGGGCGGCCACGGCCCGGAGGGCGGCGGCCTCGGTGATCGCGTTGCGGCGTGCGGTGGCCGCGTACACCTTGACCACGACGCTCCGGCCGTCGGTCAGGAAAGCCCGGTATACAACCGTCCTCGACCGTGCGGACAGGCGATGTGCGACCCTGGCCGGAGCGCCGACCAGGCCGAGGCAGGTCCGCGAGACGGCGGCAGGTACGTCCAGGGTCACCACGCACCCGCCGGTTCCGCGCCGACGGCGCCCAGGCGGCGGACGTGCCGCAGGGTGCGCGACAGGTACCGCCGGTACTCGATCACGTCCTCGGTGGCGGGGCATTCGGCCTGCCACGGCTTCTCGGGACCGACGAAGTGCACGAGAGCCGCAGCCGGGTCAGGTCCGAGCGGCCGAGTGACGACCCGGCGCACCCAGTTCCCCCGCTCCAGGAAACGGGAGGTCTCGAATCGGTTGAAGCCGGCGGCAACCGGCCGCACCTGGCCGGATCGCAGGAGCCACAGGTTCAGGGCGTCCTGGTCGTTGTGGAGGATGTGGCGGCGGGCGTGGACCAGCGCGTACTTGACGCCTCGGCGGATGGTGGCCATGTGGTCGATGTGGATCCAGAGGACGCCCGCGTTGAAGTAGGGGCGGCCTCGCAGGTGGGGCCAGCGGTCATCGGCTCCCGGCAGAGCCGGGCATTCGCCGACGGCCGGGTTGAACTCGTCCCTGACGGCACCGGTCTCGTCCGGCGCCAGGGAGTTGAGCGGCTCGGTGATGTCTCCGCGCACGAGAACGTCCGCGTCCAGGTAGATCAGGTATGGCCTGCCGACGAAGCCCGGCGTGAACTCGAACCGCAGATAGGTGGTGACGGTGATGTACGAGGCGTCTGCCATGCGGCACGTGCGCAGCGGAGAGCAGCGGCGGATGTCGAAGGAGCCGAAGCCGGTCCGCTTGGCGAGGTCGGAGAGGAGGAGGGCCTGCGCCGGGGTGAGATCGAGGGTGAGCACCCGTACGGCCGCGTTTCGGCGGGCGGCCGACGTGAGGCTGTCGGCCAGGCCGGCGATCGTGGCGAGGCCAGGGACGAGGTAGCGCTGGTCGATGCAGAGGCCGAACGCGTACACGGGGGCTTCGCCTTTCGGACGTTGTGCACTGGTGACGGAGGAGGCGCGGGCGAACGTGGGGCTCACCAGTTGTCCCAGGCAGTTCCGGACGGAGCGAGGATGTCCAGGCTGTCGGGATCGGCGGTCTCCCAGTGGGATCCGCCGCCGGTCGGCGGTCGCAGCACCCAAACGGTGCCGTCGGCGCGGACGTCGGTGACAACCGCACGCCGTCCGCCGCCGTCTCGGACGAGGTCGCCCACCCACGCCCGCTGAGCGCTCACGGAGCGGTCCCTTCGTCGAGAGTGCCGGCCTGCCTGCCCCATCCGGAGGCCGCGTCCACGATGTCGCGGCGTCGGCGGGCCTGGCCGGACGTTCGACGCGCCGGGGTGGCGTTCGACGCGTCCGCGAGGAACCCTCCCCGATCGCGGAGGAGAACGCCGAGCGCGGCGAACTGGACAGCGTCGGAGGCGACATGTGCCGGACCGCTGACGACGACGCCCCGGATCATCCCGGCGGAAAGCGCGGCCGTGACGGCCCGCCAGCCCGGCCGCTCCATGAGCGGCAGCACCGGGTCGGGGTCGGACCAGACGCCTGCGACCCGCCAATGCCGGGCGTCGGCGTAGCGGCGGCCACGCTCCTCGCTGTCACCGAGGGCCGCGGAGTCGGTGGCGCAGGAGTAGACGGCAACGGGTACGTGCCCGATGCCTCCAGGTGGGTTGATCGGCATGCCCACAAGACTGCTGGGCAGTCGGGAGCGGGCCCAGGCACGGCCCATCGCAGCGGTGAGACTCCGTATGCGGCTCCGGTGTCACGTCCCATGGCAGCGGGCGCCGGCACGCCCGCTGGTGTACCACGCTCCGTAGCAGTCGGGCTGGTGGGGCACAGGCGGCTGCTACGGGGCGTGGCACTACGGGTCGTACGTCAGCGTAGTCCGAGGGGTACCCCCGCGGAGTTCGCCAGTCCTCGCAGCCGGTTGACGGACACGCCTGCGAGTCTGCTGATGATGACGCCGGGGAGCATCTGGTGGCGCACCCAACCAGGGGCAATGCCGCACACGGCCTGGAGTGTGTCCGCTGCGGCATCCCACCGTCGGCATTCCACGTGGGTGAGGGCGACGTCCAGGCCATAGCGGGCGCGGGTGGCCAGGGGCACGGTGTCGTCCAGCCGGACGGTGTCCATCAGGCGCAGCGCTCCGGCCGTGTCGCCGAGGGCCACAGCGATGCTCATCGCCTGCGTGGCGGCGTACATCGGTCCGTACGGCTGGGCGTGCGACCCTCGGGCGTGCTCGTCCCCGATGCGGGCGGCGACGGCGTGCGCCTGGGAGAGATACTCGCGAGCGTTGTCGGCACTCGCTCCACCCCGGGAGGCGGCCACGGCGGCGTTCGTGACGAGTTGCCCGTAGACGCTGAGCCGGTCCGGATCGTGCTCGCTCATCCTGGGCTCGATCCGATCGGCCTGCGCCGTGGCCAGGAGAAACCCTTGCTTGGTGCGCCCGTCCCGGAGATTGACCCACGCGGTGGTGGCCGCGAGGTGCGCGTCCCGGAGATCGTCCCCGCTCTGCGCGGCGATCTGGCGCCCGTACGTCAGCGCCGCATACGCCAGGTCCCGCGAGCCGAGCACATTGGCGGCCATGCCGGCTGTCTGGAAGGTATCCATCAGGATGCCGGCGGCGGCCTCCCGCTCGTCGAGCCCGGCGGCATCGAACCTGGCCCGCGCCTCGGGGAGGAGCTGGCCCAAAAGGGTGCCGAGCTCGGTGTACCGGCCTTCCCAGTAGGCGGCGTCCGCACGGCGCAGGACCGCGCGAAGCTCCTCGACACTGCCCGGTTCGACGTCGCCGGGGATGCCGGTAGCGGCATCGTGGGTGGCCGCGGACACCATGCGCAGCGCGGCCCGCTCATCACGGTCCATGGACCGACGGGGCGCCTGCTGACCGAGAAGCACGGCAATGTCGGTACCGAGCGAGTCGGCGATCGACAGCAGGGACGGCAGGGAAGCCGTACCACCCCGTTCCAGTTTGCGGACCACGCCGACGGACACTCCGGCGGCCTCGGCCAGCTGCTCCTGCGTCATGCCGCCGCGCAGCGCCTTCAAGCGCTCAGAAGTGGTGTACTCCGACCACTGCATGCCCCATGACCTCCGCGTGATGGGTCCCACACGGACAGTACTGACAGAAACGGCGGAGCCGACAGCCTTTGAATCAGACGGCGGTTGACCTCATGCGGCGAGCACCGCTGTGACGCCGAGGAGGGTCTCCAGCTCGGCAACGGCCGCGTCTTCGTCGGTGACGTGCACGGTGGCGATGCCCAGCTCGGAAGCCGGCGGAAGGTTGACCGCGTGATCGTCCGCAAAGACGCACCGCTCGGCGGGCAACGCGAGGTTTTCCAGAGCGAGTTGGTAGATCGCCGGATCGGGCTTGGCGATCCCGACCCGTTCGGATACGACGTGGACGTCGAAGAGGTCCCAGATGCCGATGTGCTCGTACGGGTTGAACGGGTCGAGGCCGAAGCTGTTGGACAACAGGGCGAGCCGGTGGCCGGCGGCCCGCGCCGCGCGGGCGAGTGCGATCATGCGGCGGGCTGCGGGCACGTCGGCCCAGGCTCGCCCCATCAGGTTCACCGGATCCACATGCGCTCCCAGCAGGGCCGCTGTGCCCACGTTCCACTCGGCCTGCCCGATCTCTCCGATCTCCAACGCCGCGTACAGGCGCCGCCCTTCGGGATGATCGTTGAGAGTGCTTCGCCACGAACCCGGAGCCAGCCCCTCCGCCACGCACCACTCACGGTGGACGGCGACGGGGTCAGCGGTGAGCACCCCGGCGAAGTCGAGGATCAGGCCGCGCTGCTCGTGTCCGTCGACGGTGGCAGTGCTCTGCGCCATGCGGTGACGTCCCTTCCGCGATGTGTTCTCACGGGGACGCTACCCCGCAGCGCGCAGCCGTCATGGTGAAGAACGTCCTGGGTGGGCAAGGAAAAGTCAGAAGCCCAGCTTGCGCAGCTGCTTCGGGTCGCGTTGCCAGTCCTTGGCGACCTTGACGTGGAGGTCCAGGAAGACGGGAGTGCCGAGCAGCGCCTCGATGTGGCGGCGGGACTTGATGCCGACCTCCTTGAGGCGCTTGCCCTTGGGGCCGATGATGATGCCCTTCTGGCTGGACCGCTCGATGTAGACGTTCGCGTGGATGTCGAGGAGGGGCTTGTCGGCGGGGCGGTCCTCGCGGGGCAGCATCTCCTCGACGACGACGGCGATGGAGTGGGGAAGCTCGTCCCGGACGCCCTCCAGGGCCGCCTCGCGGATCAGTTCCGCGACCATGACCTGCTCGGGCTCGTCCGTCAGGTCGCCCTCGGGGTACAGCGCCGGGCCCTCCGGGAGGAGGGGGATCAGCAGGTCGGCGAGCAGGCCGACCTGCTTGTCGCCGACCGCCGACACCGGCACGATCTCCGCCCACTCGATGCCCAGCTCCTTGCCGAGCTGGTCGATCGCGATCAGCTGTTCGGCGAGCGTCTTGGAGTCGACCAGGTCGGTCTTGGTGACGATCGCGACCTTGGGCGTGCGCTTGATCCCGGCCAGTTCCTTGGCGATGTACCGGTCGCCGGGCCCGATCTTCTGGTCGGCGGGCAGGCAGAAGCCGATCACGTCGACCTCGGCCCATGTGGTGCGTACGACGTCGTTGAGCCGCTCCCCGAGCAGCGTGCGCGGCTTGTGCAGCCCCGGGGTGTCGACGAGGATCAGCTGCGCGTCGGGCCGGTGCACGATGCCCCGTACCGTGTGCCGGGTGGTCTGCGGACGGTTCGAGGTGATCGCCACCTTCTGCCCGACCAGAGCGTTCGTGAGGGTGGACTTGCCGGCGTTGGGCCGCCCCACGAAGCAGGCGAAGCCGGCGCGGTGCTCGGCCTCGGCCGGCTGCTGGGATGTCTCGGTGCGAACGCTCATGGCGCCCATTCTCCCTGATCCCCAAGGCACCGCCGTACCGGCCGCCCACGGTGAGCTTCCGGAAACCCGACGGCAACGAAACGTCACGGAAACACACCCGTACGCCACCGGAAAGGCACGCCGGTGACGCTCTGACGAGCCCCCGCACCGTTGGAGATCACCGTGACGACCGTGACCCTCGCCGCCGCGAGCGTCGACACCGGCGACACCGCCTGGCCGCTCGCCGCCACCGCCCTCGTGCTGCTGATGACCCCGGGCCTGGCCCTCTTCTACGGCGGCATGGTCCGTACGAAGAGCGTCCTGAACATGCTGATGATGAGCTTCGTGTCCATCGCGCTGGTCACGGTCGTCTGGCTGGCCTGCGGATACTCGCTCGCCTTCGGTGAGGACGTCGGCGCCGGGCTCATCGGCGGCCTGGACTTCGCGGGGATGTCCGGTATCGGCCCGGACAGCGTGCAGGGCACGGTCCCCACCCTGCTCTTCGCGACGTTCCAGCTCACCTTCGCGATCATCACGGCCGCGCTGGTGAGCGGTGCGATAGCCGACCGGGCGAAGTTCAGCGCGTGGATGGTCTTCGTGCCGCTGTGGGCGCTGCTCGTATACGTTCCGGTGGCGCACTGGACCTGGGGGCCGGGTGGCTGGATCTCGACCCGTCTCGGTGCCCTGGACTTCGCCGGCGGTCTCCCCGTCGAGATCACCTCCGGCGCCTCCGGCCTGGCCCTCGCCCTGGTGCTGGGCCCGCGGCTCGGCTTCAAGAAGGACGCGATGCGGCCGCACAACCTCCCGATGGTCATGCTGGGCGCGGGTCTGCTGTGGTTCGGCTGGTTCGGCTTCAACGCCGGCTCGGCCCTCGGCGCGAACGGCCTGGCCGCCGCCGCGTTCCTCAACACGCTCGCCGCCGGCTGCACCGGCCTGCTGGGCTGGCTCTTCGTCGAGCAGAAGCGCGACGGCCACCCCACCACGCTGGGCGCCGCGTCCGGCGCGGTCGCCGGTCTGGTCGCGATCACCCCGTCCTGCGGCTCGGTCTCCCTGCTCGGCGCGCTGGTCGTGGGCCTCGCCGCCGGCGCGGTCTGCTCGTACGCCGTGAGCTGGAAGTTCAAGCTGAACTACGACGACTCCCTGGACGTCGTCGGCGTCCACTTCGTCGGCGGTGTCATCGGCACCCTGCTCATCGGTGTCTTCGCCGAGAAGGCCATGACGGGCGGCGTCGAGGGCCTCCTGTACGGCGGCGGACTCACCCAGCTCGGCAAGCAGGCGGTCGCCGTCGTCGCCGTGGGGGCGTACGTCTTCGCCGTGACGTACGGCCTCGGCAAGCTGATCGACAAGACGATGGGCTTCCGGGCGAGCGAGGAGCAGGAGCACACCGGCCTGGACCTTACGGTGCACGCCGAGACCGCATACGATCACGGCGTCCTGGGCCATGGAGCCCCGGTCACCGCGCACTCCGTCGTCCCCACCGCCCAGAAGGTCAAGAGCCAGGCATGAAGCTCATCACCGCGATCGTCAAGCCGTACCGCCTCGACGAGGTCAAGACCGCCCTGCAGGAGCTGGGTGTGCAGGGTCTGACCGTGAGCGAGGCCAGCGGGTACGGGCGGCAGCGCGGCCACACCGAGGTGTACCGGGGTGCCGAGTACCAGGTGGATCTGGTGCCGAAGGTCCGTATCGAGGTCGTCGTCGAGGACGCGGACGCGGATCCGGTGATCGACGCGATCGTCAGGGCCGCGCAGACGGGGAAGATCGGGGACGGGAAGGTGTGGGCGCTTCCGGTGGAGACGGTCGTCCGGGTACGGACCGGTGAGCGCGGCCCCGACGCGCTCTGACCAGGAGTACTCCTCCTACGATCCCGGCGGCGAAGGCGAGCGCCAGCAGCAGCCACGGCAGGGTCAGGAAGGAGGCGCTCGCCTGCTCCCGGGTGTCCTTCGCGGTGGCGGTCAGGGTCACCTCGCCCCAGTCCAGATTGGGTGCGTCGCGCCAGGGCTCGCTGAGGCGGACCTTCTGGCCAGGCAGCAGCTCGGCGGGGATCTTCGTCAGCTCGCGGGCGAGGAGCGTACGGCCGAACAGGCCGTGTGCCTTCAGCTCCACCTCGGGGTCGAGGGTGATGTTGCCGGTGTTGCGCAGGGTGTAGTGGATCGTCGCGGTGGAGTCGCCGAGGCCGGGGAGGAGCGGTCGGTCGTGGGAGATCCGTACGTCCTCGATGCTGAGCGCGGGCAGGGCGGGGCCGCTGACCTGGAGATACACGCGGGCGCCGACGGCCTGCCGGATGCCCAGCGCGACCCCGCCGGAGCCCTTCGACACCCGTTCGTCGAGGGCGACGATCGCCCCGGGGTGGTCGCCGGGCTCGGCGTCCTCGGGCACTTCGAGGGTGAAGGGCACGGTGACGGAGCCGTGCCCGGGCACGGTGATCCGTTCCTTCGCGGGCCGGGCCCAGGCGCCCACGCCCCGCATCGTCTCCTCCTCGGCGCGTACGGCGAAGCCGCCGTCGCGCGGGGTGTTGTAGGCGTCGGCGGCGTACAGGCGGAAGGTCAGCGGGTCGGCGGTCTTGTTGGTGACGACGACCTGGTCCTCGATGGTCTGGCCGGGGTCGGCGGAGACATGGAAGTACGGCCGCGCGGCGACGGCCGAGGAGACGGGGTGCACGGACCAGCTGCCGTTGTCGGCGGCGTGGGCGGGGGCGGTGAGGAACAGCGCGGGCAGGAGCAGGCTCAGGAGGAGGACGTACGGCTTGCGCATGGGTGCGGACCCCCGGACGGCATCGGGCAGGTCGGGCGGGTGCGGACCCCGGGTTGCGTGAACGGCGGGGCGCCCGGCCTGCGGTGACGGTCTGTCAGGTGAGGGTGAGGGTCAGGACGCCGGCGTAGCCGCCCGGGGGCGTGAACGCCGGTACGTCGAGGGAGAGCTGGGCGTCGGCGGTGAACTCACCGCCGGTGAGCGCGGCGTCGGGGGCGGACGCCAGGGTCGCTCCCGCGCTGCCCACGGTGCCCGCGGAGCCGGCCTGGCAGGTGCTCGGGCTGCCCGGCTTGGTGGCGCACGCGGGGGTCCAGCTCAGTTTCCCGGCGGCGATGCTGGCGCCGGGTCCGGTGAAGTCGGTGACCTTGCCGGTCAGGGACCAGCCCGCGGGCCCGCCGCGGAAGTCCTTCACGGTCACGGTCCGCAGGGCTCCGGTGGAGGCGCCGCCCTTGCCGAAGTCGACGGCGGAGAGGGCGACCGCGTCACCGGCCTGGGACATGGACAGCGTCCCCGCCTTCACGGTCGTCGTCAGCTTCTGACTGTTCGCCGGTACGGGTGTGTCGTCGATGACGACGTACGCGGCGGGTCCGGCGCCCTTGTCGGAGCTCCATGCGCCGCCCTCGTACGCCACGACCCCGGTGGTGGTGAGGTCGTTGACGACGAGCGGGCCGCTGAAGGCGCCCTGGGCGTCGGCGGTCACGGTCGCGGTGTCCGCGGTCTGGGTGGACCCGGAGCGGCCGGCGAGGGTGACGGAGGCGCCCGGGGTGAAGTGGCTGCCGGTGACGACGACGCTCGCGCCGGGGTTGCCGGAGGCCGAACTCAGCGAGATCGCCCGGGTGTTGGCGGGCGGGTTGTCGGCGGCGGTGATCGTCTCCGACACCGGGGCGGGCGGGTTGGTCACCGTGCAGGGGGTGTCGAGTTCCAGGAGGTAGCTGGTGTGGATGTTGTAGTCGCCGGGCGAGAGGGTGATCGCGCCGGGCGCGGTGACGGTGAAGGTGCCGGTCATGGAGAAGGACGGGAAGGGTGCCCGGCCGGGCACCGGGTCGTTCTTCTGCGGTCCGGCGACCGTGACGGCGCCGGTCTGCGCGCCGCCGAGGGTGACCTTGCCGGTCGGGGTCATGATGTCGGCGGGCAGGGCCAGGTCGGTGGGGTTGCCGGCGGCGGGCGTGACCACGGTGTAGGTCACGGCGACGGTGTCACCGACCTTGGGGCTGGCGTTGTCCACCTCGATCCTCGCGGTGGTGGTGCCGTCGATCGGCGGGAGGCCCGCGATGGGCGGCGGGATGCAGTGCGTGGGGAAGTCCACGTTCACGGGGGCGGCGCCGGCCGGGGCCGCCAGCACACCGCCCGCGGTGACCGCGAGCGCGGCCGCCCCGAGCAGCGCCGCACAGCGCCGTCTCCGGGATCTTCGGGGTGTCGAACCCATGGTGTCCCCTCCTGAGGGATGCGGGCGCAGCGGCTCTTCTGCGCCGACGGGGGTCATTGACGTGGAGGGGAGGTGAGAAGTCAATGGAGATGCCGCAGGAAACTGATGGAGTGTCAGCTTCTGCGGCAGCAGGCGGACCGACGCCCGGGGGATCAGTCGAAGACGAACGGGCCCGGCGACTGCGGCCCGGTCGCCGTGCATGTGACGGTGATGCCCCAGACGACCATCTTCAGCGACCCGCCGTTCATGTCCAGGCTGTCGCCGGAGGCCACGGTCCCGTTCAGCGGACCGACGGTGATGGGGGCACCGACGGGCATCGCGGGATTGGCGGTGCCGGTGAAGGCGACGCTGCCGCCGCCCGCCTTGGCCATGGTCAGGGTGGAGGAGATCGAGTTCGCGCCCAGGGCGATCGGTGCGGTGATCGCGGTGGAGCTGAGGGTGAGGGTGGCGGCGGTGCCGTTCTGGGTGGCGGTGAGGGTGGCCTGGCCGCCGCCGAAGATGCCGCAGTTCGCGGTGATGGTCGCCGCCTGTGGGGTGACGGCGTGAGCGGTGGGCGCGAGGGCGAGTCCCGCCGCGGCGAGCCCTCCCGCCACCATGGCCGCACCTGTTGTGATTCGCTTGCCTCTCATGGGCTTCCGGCTCCTTCCCGGATCCTGCGCGTATCCACGGCCGTCGGCCCGGGAGGGGTGGGTGCGGTCACCTGCCGCCCGAGCCATATCTGACGGTCCGTCGGAACCAATGGCTCCATTGATACGCCGATGATTGAACCCGGCAAGGTTGAATTCCGGCCTACTGTGCGGACCCCGCCGGAACGGTCAGCTTCACGGTGCCGTCGGGCCCGGCCAGCAGCACCGGCGTGTCCGGCCCGCCCAGATCAGCGACGGCGGCCCGGTCCTCAGCGGCGACCTCCGCCTCCTCACCGACCACCGCGGCCGCCTCCAGCGACTTCGCCCCGGACGCCACCGCCATCGCCACAGCCGTCCGCAGCGCACTCAGCCGCAGCGACGGCAGGTCCACCGACCCGGCGACATACGTACGCCCCGTGTCGTCCCGCACGGCCGCCCCCTCGGGCACACCGTTACGGGCCCGCGCGGAACGGGCCAGGGTGACGATCTTGCGGTCCTCGGGATCAAGCGCGCTGCTGTCGGTCATGCCCCGAGCATACGTAGCCGAGGGACCGAGAACCCGCTCGCCCTGCTGCGGGAATCCACCCGGCCGTCCCGGAGGGAGCCGGCGCCATGGAGTCCGCCGCCGAGAGAACCAGGGGGACCCCGTGACTCCCGGTCAGCGCCTCGTACGGTTCCCGTCCCGGGCGCCGACGAGGACGAAGTCCCGGCAGGTCCGGCAGGTCCGCCAGGTCCGCCAGGTACTCGGTCGCGAGTGACCGGCTCTCCTCGGCGGTGAACGTCCGGCAGTCGCGCCACCACGGGGTGCCCAGCAGCAGCCGCAGGAGCTCGGGCAGGCCGATCACGACGAGTGCCGCGCGCCCTTCCGAGTCCGCGAACAGGACCGGGCGTTCCTCGCCGCCTTCACCGCGGAAGAAGTAGGCGCCGCCGGCGCCCCCCCAGCACGGCACTCGAGACGTCCTCGACGTGGTCGGCCCGGTCCGGGTCGAAGTCGCCCGTCCCGGCGAGGAAGCGAGCGGCCTCGACCTCGTCGCGCACAGCGCTGATCAGCGATCCCATGCGCCGCACCCCGAGGCACGCGCAGAAGCGCTCCGCCGACGATCCCCCCGGGCGTCAGTCCACCCCCCGGATCCGCCCCACCAGCACCGCCCCCGCCAGCCCGATCCCCGCCGCCACCAGATACAGCATCCGGTAACCGCCGAGGTGGGTCACGAGCGGGGCGGCCAGGGCGGGGGCCGTGACCTGGGGGAGGGCGTTGGCCACGTTGATGATGCCCAGGTCCTTGCCGCGGTCGAGGGCCTTGGGGAGGACGTCGGTCATGAGGGCGAAGTCCACGGAGGTGAAGACGCCGAAGCCCAGTCCCAGCAGCGCCGCCGCCACGAGCGCGCCCGGCCAGGTCTGCCAGGAGGCCAGCAGAGCCGTGGCCGCCGCCATCAGCAGACCGGACCAGACCACGAAGGGCTTGCGGCGGCCCACCCGGTCCGACCAGACACCGGAGACCACGACCGTCGCCAGCAGGGTCAGGCCGTTCACCGCCGTGAGGATCAGCACGCCCTCCTCGGGGTCGTCGTAGTGCAGGCGGTCCCGCAGGTAGTAGAGGAGGTAGAGGAGCACCAGCGCGTTGCTCAGGTTGATCAGGAAGCGGGTCAGCCAGGCCCAGCCCAGGTCGGGATGGCGGCGCGGGCTCAGCCAGAACCCCGCCGCGAAGGTACGCCAGGACCAGGGCGGGCGGTCGGCCGCCGGCAGGCGCAGGTCCCTGTGGCGCAGGACGTACGGCAGGACACCCACCAGCGTGAACACCGCGCACGCCGCATAGCCGGCCCGGATGCCGCCCGCCGCCGTCGCCAGACCAGTCCCGCCGACCACGCCCAGGATCTGGGCCGCGCCCAACCAGCCGCCCACGGCGCCCCGTTGCAGCCGGGGCACCCGGTCCGGCACGGCCGCCGTCACCGCCGCGAAGGCCGCGTTCAGCGCCAGCTGGACCAGGCACCAGCCGGCCGTCATGGTCCACACCCCGCCCGCACCGGCGAGCAGCAGCAGGGACAGGGCTCCGCCCGCCGCCCCGGCCACGATCCACGGCGTACGGCGGCCCCAGCGGGAGGTCGTCCGGTCCGACAGGGCGCCGAAGAACGGGTTGGCGGCCAGGGACACCACCGCGCCGATCCCCGTGACCCAGGCGAGCATCGTCTCCTTGGACATGCCGGAGCCGGGGGCGAAGTCCTCCGCCTGGGACGCCAGCAGGAGCTGCAGCGGGCCGAACCAGCCCACCCAGATGGCCCCGTTGGCGAGGGCGAGCGACGCGGTCCAGCCCCGGCCGACCCGTTCGACCGGTTCCGCCAGCGCGTCCGGCGTTCCCAGGGTGGTCATCCCTGGGCTCTCAGCAGCTCCCGGTACCAGCCGTACGACGCCTTGGGCGTCCGCTCCAGCGTCCCGAAGTCCACATGGACCAGCCCGAAGCGGCGGGCGTACCCCTCCGCCCACTCGAAGTTGTCCATCAGGGACCAGACGAAGTAGCCGCGCACGTCCACGCCCGCCTCGACGGCGCGGTGGAGCGCGCGGATGTGGCCGTCCAGGTAGGCGATCCGGTCCTGGTCGTCGAGGCCCTCGTACGAGCAGCCGTTCTCGGTGATCACGACGGGCGGGAGCCGGTCGCCGTAGCGGTCACGGAAGCCGGTGAGGAGTTCCGTCAGGCCCTCGGGGACCACCGGCCAGCCGAAGTCCGTCACCGGTACGCCCTCGATCTCCCGCACGGAGAAGGGCAGCTCGGCGGGCATCCGCACCCCGCCGAAGTCGATCTCGGTGCCCTGGGGGGCGCCCACGCGGGTCGGCGCGTAGTAGTTGATGCCGTAGAAGTCCAGCGGCTCCGCGACGACCTTGAGGTCGCCCGAGACGTCTCCCGGCATCAACTCGCCGATGCCCTCGGGGTATTCGCCCAGCAGGACGGGGTCGGAGAAGAGGCGGTTCAGCAGCAGGTCGTAGAAGCCGGCCGCGTCGACGTCCGGCTGTTCCCCGGACGCCGGCCAGGTCGGCCCGTGCGAGTTGGCGATGCCGATGTCCGTGGCGCCGGCCGCGCGCAGGGCCTGGACGCCGAGACCGTGGGCCAGCAGCTGGTGGTGGGCGACCGGCAGCGCGTCGAACAGCAGCTGCCTGCCGGGCGCGTGGGTGCCGAGGGCGTGGCCCAGCAGGGTGTGCTCGGCGGGCTCGTTGAGGGTGATCCACTTGTTGACGCGGTCGCCCAGCCGCTCGGCGACCACCGACACGTGCTCGGCGAAGCGGGACGCCGTGTCCCGGTCCAGCCAGTCGAGTGACACCGGCAGGTCCCAGTGGAAGAGCGTCGGCACCGGCCGTACGCCCGCCGCGCACAGCTCGTCCACCAGGCGGTCGTAGAAGTCCAGGCCGCCCTCCGAGCGCACCCTGGGCCAGGAGACCGAGAAGCGGTACGCGCCCACGCCCAGGTCGGCCAGCAGGGCCACGTCCTCGCGGTAGCGGTGGTAGTGGTCGCAGGCCACGGCCGCCGTGGAGCCGTCCTTCACCCGTCCCGGCTCGGCCGTGAAGGCGTCCCACACGGAGGGTTCGCGGGTGTCCGCCGCGCCCTCGATCTGGTGGGCGGACGTGGACACGCCCCACAGGAAGCCGGCCGGGAACTGGGGGAGGGGGTTCATCGCCATGCGCGGATCATCCGTACCGTCGGTAACGGAAGTCAACGCCCTGGCGTGAAGCGTGAGTTACGCCCCTTCCTGCGCCCCCTACCTACGCCCCTTCCTTCAGCACCCTCGTGATCAGCTTCCGCTGCTCGTCGGTCAGCCGCGGATCCGAGCAATAGACGGTCTTCCCGTCCACCGTGAGCTGGTAGGTGAAGCCGTCCGGCACCCCGACCGGCGGGGTGCCCCGGCCGGCGGCCACCGCCCGCTCGGCCAGGGTGTGCCACTCCTGCGCGTCGGGGCGCCCGGAGGTCTCCACCTCCGCATGGCGCTCGATCCCCGCGAAACCGCCCGTGCGTCGCACCTGAATCCGCATGGGTCCTGTCTAGTACCAAGTCACGGGATCCGCACCCCGACCTGCTCCCACGCCTTCGCCACGGCCTGGAACTCGTCGCCGCCGTCCCCGAAGCGCTCACGCGCCGCCTGCACGGTCAGCTTGGCGAAGTCGGTGAACAGGGCCCGCTCGGCGAGCTCGCCGCCGGTCAGGACGTCGTACCAGATCTGTCCCGCCTTCTCCCAGGCGTGGCCGCCGAGTGCGGTCGCGGCGAGGTAGAACGCGTGGTTGGGGATGCCGGAGTTGATGTGCACGCCGCCGTTGTCGCGGCCGGTGCGCACGAAGTCGTCCATGGTCGCCGGCTGCGGGTCCTTGCCGAGGTCGTCGTCGTCGTACGCGGTGCCCGGTGCCTTCATGGAGCGCAGGGCCTGGCCGGTCACGCCCGGGGCGAGCAGTTCGGCGCCGATCAGCCAGTCGGCCTCGGTGGCGGTCTGGCCGAGCGTGTACTGCTTGATGAGGGCGCCGAAGACATCGGACATCGACTCGTTCAGGGCGCCCGACTGGCCGTAGTAGGTGAGGTTGGCGGTGTACTGGGTGACGCCGTGGGCCAGTTCGTGGCCGATGACGTCGACGGGCAGGGTGAAGTCGAGGAAGATCTCGCCGTCCCCGTCGCCGAACACCATCTGCTCGCCGTTCCAGAAGGCGTTGTTGTAGTCCCGGTCGTAGTGGACGGTGGCGTCCAGGGGCAGGCCGTCGCCGTCGATGGAGTGGCGCCCGTACGCCTGGAGGAAGAGGTCGAAGGTGGCGCCGAGGCCGGCGTAGGCGCGGTTGACGGTGGCGTCCTGGCCGGCCTCCTCGCCCTCGCCGCGCACCTTGGTGCCGGGCAGCCGGGTGCGGTGCTCCGCGTCGTAGATGGTGCGCAGCGGCTGGTCCGACGGTGCCTTCGCCGCCGGGGCCGCCGCGAGCCGGAACTCGGTGGTCACCTGGCGCCTGCCGCGCAGCTCGTTGTCGCGGGCCAGGGTGCGCCGGGCGGGTCCGGAGAGGGCGGGGTCGTCGTTGCGGGCGAGTCTGTCGAGGACGTGGGGTGGGACGACGGTGCAGAAGACGGGCTCATGGCCCCCGTTGGTGGTCATGCCTGGCACCCTTGCACTGAGTGATACTCCTGTCACCAGTCGCAACCATGATTGGTGAAATGGGCCGACTTGCGGCCGTCAGGCAGGCCGCCGAGTGGTATGCCGAGTGGTATGGCGCACTTTTTGTCCGCTTTGTTCGCGCGGTCCCGCATACTGATACAGGCCCGCGCGCACCGGTCGCCTTCGCTAGGCTGCGGAGCACCATGCGTTTCGGGCTGCTTCTCCTTAGCTGCCGCGGCGAGGGCCTGTAGTCGAGGCCGACTCCCTCCCCGCGGAGCCTTGGCGTTGCGTCGTCGGCCGTCCTTCCGGACACCCTGAGGAGCCTTCGCACCATGGCGAACCGCCAGCAGCCCAGCCCCATGCCGATCCACAAGTACGGCCGGTACGAGCAGGTCGACATCCCCGACCGCACCTGGCCGCAGCAGCGGATCACCGCCGCTCCCCGCTGGCTCTCCACCGATCTGCGGGACGGCAACCAGGCCCTGATCGACCCGATGTCGCCCGAGCGCAAGCGCCGGATGTTCGACCAGCTGGTCAAGATGGGCTACAAGGAGATCGAGGTCGGCTTCCCCGCCTCCGGCCAGACCGACTTCGACTTCGTGCGCTCCATCATCGAGGAAGAGGGCGCGATCCCGGACGACGTGACGATCTCCGTACTGACCCAGGCCCGCGAGGACCTGATCGAGCGGACCGTCGAGTCCCTGAAGGGCGCCAAGCGGGCCACCGTCCACCTGTACAACGCCACCGCCCCGGTCTTCCGCCGGGTCGTCTTCCGCGGCTCCAAGGACGACATCAAGCAGATCGCCGTCGACGGCACCCGGCTGGTGATGGAGTACGCGGAGAAGCTGCTGGGCCCGGAGACGGAGTTCGGGTACCAGTACTCGCCCGAGATCTTCACCGACACCGAGCTGGACTTCGCGCTGGAGGTCTGCGAGGCGGTCATGGACGTCTGGCAGCCCGGCCCGGGCCGCGAGATCATCCTCAACCTGCCGGCGACGGTCGAGCGCTCGACGCCGTCCACGCACGCGGACCGCTTCGAGTGGATGGGGCGCAACCTCTCCCGCCGCGAGTACGTGTGCCTGTCCGTCCACCCGCACAACGACCGCGGTACGGCGGTGGCGGCGGCCGAGCTGGCGCTGATGGCCGGCGCCGACCGTGTCGAGGGCTGCCTGTTCGGGCAGGGCGAGCGCACCGGCAACGTCGACCTGGTCACCCTGGGCATGAACCTGTTCTCCCAGGGCGTCGACCCGCAGATCGACTTCTCCGACATCGACGAGATCCGTCGTACGTGGGAGTACTGCAACCAGATGGAGGTCCACCCGCGCCACCCGTACGTGGGCGACCTGGTCTACACGTCCTTCTCCGGCTCCCACCAGGACGCCATCAAGAAGGGCTTCGACGCGATGGAGGCCGACGCGGCCGCGCGCGGCGTCACCGTCGACGACATCGAATGGGCGGTCCCCTACCTGCCGATCGACCCGAAGGACGTCGGCCGCTCCTACGAGGCCGTCATCCGCGTCAACTCGCAGTCCGGCAAGGGCGGCATCTCGTACGTCCTGAAGAACGACCACAAGCTGGACCTGCCGCGCCGGATGCAGATCGAGTTCTCCAAGCTCATCCAGGCCAAGACGGACGCCGAGGGCGGCGAGATCACGCCGAAGGAGATCTGGGCGGTCTTCCAGGACGAGTACCTGCCGAACCCGGACAACCCGTGGGGCCGGATCCAGGTCAAGAACAACCAGTCGACGACGGACACGGACGGGGTCGACACCCTGACCGTCGAGGCCACCGTCGACGGCCGGGACACCGTCCTGACCGGTTCCGGCAACGGTCCGATCTCGGCCTTCTTCGACGCGCTGGAATCCATCGGCATGGACGTACGCCTGCTGGACTACCAGGAGCACACCATGAGCGAGGGCGCCTCCGCGCAGGCCGCCTCCTACATCGAGTGCGCCATCGGCGACAAGGTCCTGTGGGGCATCGGCATCGACGCCAACACCACCCGCGCCTCCCTGAAGGCGGTCGTCTCGGCCGTCAACCGCGCCGCGCGCTGACCATCCCGGCCGGCGGTTTCGGACCCCGCTCGCCTGTATACGGCGGGCGGGGTCCCGTCGTATCTCGGCCATATGGATGTGCAGGTCACGGACAGGTCTCGCCCTGGGTGCTGACTCGGCGTCCAAGATGTGGCTAACATCACGCAAGCGCGGCGATGTTGCCGCGTGGTTACGGAGGTGCGACGTGCTGCCAGTACGGGGACGAGACGGTCGTGCCGCCAGGCGTGCGCGCTTCCTGGGCACCCGCACCGCGTGGACGCCGGTGGGCGACGGGGAGTTCTTCTGCCCCGGCTGCGGAGGCGACCGCAACTACCAGCGGCTCACCGGCCGCCGCCGCCTCACCCTGCTCGGCGTGCCCGTGCTGCCCCGCGGCGAGACCGGGCCGGTCGTGGAGTGCGCGGCCTGCCGCCGCCACTTCGGTACCGACGTCCTCGACCACCCCACCACCACCCGCTTCGGCGCGATGCTCCGCGACGCCGTGCACACCGTCGCCCTCGCGGTGCTCGCCGCGGGCGGCAGCTGCGCACGCCCGGCCCTGGAGACGGCCGCCGCCGCGGTGCGCCTCGCCGGGTTCCAGGACTGCACGGAGGAACAGCTCGCCACGCTCGTCGAGGCCCTGGCCGCCGACACGGGCCGCGCCTACGGCGAACCCTGCGGCCCCGGGCTGGCCATAGAGCTCCACGAGGCCCTCGACCCGCTCGCCCCGCACCTCGCCCCCGCCGGCCGCGAGTCGATCCTCCTCCAGGGCGCCCGCATCGCCCTCGCGGACGGCCCGTACACCCCCGCCGAACACGAGGTCCTCGGCACAGTGGGCGCGGCGCTGACCATCCGCGCGGACGACGTGACCCGGTTGCTGGCGGCGGCCCGGACACCGTCGTAGGGGGCATGTCTGGAGGGCTCCCCGGCGCCGGGGCCGGGGGCCGGGTCGGGAAAGGCGTGTGACCGTCCCGACTCAAAGGGGCGCGGGGAACTGCGCGACCAGTCACCGACCGCCCGCAGCCGCCCGCTGACCGCCGTACCCGCCCGTCGGCGTAGCCCCCGCGTTACTCCCCCGGGAGTAATCCCCCCGGACAGCCACCCTCCGGAGTACCCGCGAAGTCGCCCCCGCGTCCGACGATTCCGCCCCTCCGCGCCGGGAGTCTGGAGAGCGCAATCCAGACATCCGTGCCGGAGGGAGGCCCGTATCTCATGGGGGCCGGAAACACACGTACGAGGCGACGCGCGATCCCCTGGGTGGTGCTCGCGTTGTGGATCGGTGTGCTCGCGCTCGCCTCGCCCTTCGCGGCGAAACTCGGCGACGTGCAGCGCGACCGCGTCACCGACTACCTGCCGGCGAACGCCGACTCCACGCAGGTCGCCGAGTTGCAGGAGCTGCTGCCGGGCGGCGAGACCACCGAGATCGTGCTGGTCTACCACCGCGACGCCGGACTGACCGCGGCCGACCGGGCGACGGCCGGCGAACAGGTCGCGCGGATCGGGCAGGAGCACCGGCTGGCCGCCGAGCCGCAGGGCATCCCCTCGCAGGACGGCACCACCCTCATGTACCCGGTGACCAGCAACGAACCCGGCGACGACGAGGACCTGCGCACCGCCTTCGTCGACGACGTCCGGGACATCGCCCGCGGCACCGACGGCCTGAGCGTCGAGGTCGGCGGACCGAGCGCGCTCACCGCCGACGCCTCCAAGGTGTACGACTCCCTCGGCGGCCCCCTCCTCTACACCACCGTCGCCGTCGTCGCCGTCCTGCTGATCCTCATCTACCGCAGCCCGGTGCTGTGGCTGGTCCCGCTGATCGTCGCCGGCATCGCCGACTACCTCTCGATGGGCGTCGCCTACGGCCTCAACCAGCTCTTCGGCACCGCCGTGTCCGGCGCGAGCTCCGGCATCATGACCATCCTGGTCTTCGGCGCCGGCACCGACTACGCCCTGCTGCTGGTCTCCCGCTACCGCGAGGAACTCCGCCGCCACGAACGCCCCTACGACGCCATGCTGGCCGCCCTGCGCGGCTGCGGCCCCGCCGTCCTCGCCTCCTCCGGCACCGTCGCCGCCGGACTCCTCTGCCTGCTCGCCGCCGACCTCAACTCCAACCGGGGCATGGGCCCGCTCGGCACGGTCGGCGTGCTGTGCGCCCTGGCCGCCATGCTCACCCTGCTGCCGGCGCTCCTCGTCCTGCTCGGCCGCCGGGTGTTCTGGCCGCTGATCCCGGCCCACGGCAGCACACCCAAGGCCCGCCGGTCGCTGTTCGCGGCGATGGGCAGCTCCGCCGGGCGCCGCCCGGTGACCGTCCTCGCGGGCGGCGCGGTCCTGCTGGGCGCGCTCGCGCTGGGCGCCTTCAACCTGCCCGGCGCCCTCAAGCAGGCCGACACCTTCGTCGACCGGCCCGAGTCCGTCACCGCCATGCGGACCCTGGCCGACGCCTACCCGGAACGCTCCAGCCAGCCCATCACCGTCATGACCCCGGCCGACCGCGCCGACGCCACGCTCGCCGCGATCCGGGCCACCGACGGGGTCGACAGTGCCCGCGAGGGCCGTACCGGGGACGGCTGGACCGAGCTGTCCGTCGTGCCCTCCGACCCGGCCCAGACGGCCGGCGAGACCCGGACCATCGAGGCCCTGCGCGACCGCCTCGACGGCTCCCTCGTCGGCGGGCCCAGCGCCCAGCAGCTCGACCTGGAGGAGACCAACGCCCGCGACCGGATGGTCGTCGTGCCGATCGTGCTGGTCTCGGTACTCCTCATCCTCATCGCCCTGCTGCGCTCCCTCGTCGCCCCACTGATCCTCGTCGCGGCCGTGGTCGCGGTGTGGGGCGCGGCGCTCGGCATCGGCGGGCTGGTCTTCGGACCGCTGTTCGGCTTCGAGGGCACCGACCCCGGCCTCGGACTGCTGTCCTTCGTCTTCCTGGTCGCCCTCGGCGTCGACTACGGCATCTTCCTCCTGCACCGGATGCGGGAAGAGGCGCTCCAGGGCGCCGAACCGGTGCCGGCCGCGCTGACCGCGCTGCGCACCACCGGCGCAGTCATCGCCTCCGCGGGCCTGGTCCTCGCCGCGACCTTCTCCGTGCTGACCAACATGGGGCTCGTGTCCCTCGTCGAACTGGGCTTCGTGATCGCGGTCGGCGTGCTCCTCGACACGTTCCTCGTGCGTACCTACCTGGTGACCAGCGCGAGCGTGGCGCTGGGCCGGAAGGTGTGGTGGCCCGGTCCGCTGTCCAGGACGCCGGAGCCGGACGCCCCTGACCGGCCCGAGCGGCAGCCGGAACTGGTGTGACGTACCGGGCGCCCTTCGCCGACAGGGAACTCCCCTGACCGGAAGGGCGCCCGCCTCCTGGAAGATGAGGACCGTGCCCGAAGCCCGCAGACCCCACACCGGTGAGCGGATCATGGCCGCGATCAACCGCGACCCCCTCACCGCCCCGCACGCCCTGCGCAACGACGCGCTGCTGGCCGTCGCCTGGGCCGTCCTCGCCACGGCTCTCGCCCTGCTCGGCGACGACTCTCCCCGCCCCGACGCGCTCGGCTGGACCCTGCTGCTGGCCGCCCATGTGCCCCTCGCGTGGCGGCGCCGCCGCCCGGTGCCGGTGCTGCTCGCGGTGCTGGCCTGCATCGCCCCGTACCACGCCCTCGACAACAACCACGCGGCACCGATCCCCGCGACCATGGTGGTCCTCTACACCGTCGCGGCGACCGGCACGGTGCGGCGCACGCTGCTCACCGGCGCCGCCGTCCTCGGCGTGACACTGACCCTCAACGTCCTGACCAACCCCGACGGAACGCTGGAGATCCTGCGGATCTCCGGCTGGGTCGTCGCGGTCCTCTTCTGCGGCATCGACGTCCGCTACTACCGCGCCTACGTCGCCGCCATCGTCGAACGCGCCGAGCGCGCCGAACGCACCCGCGAGGAGGAGGCCCGCCGCCGCGTCGCCGAGGAACGCCTGCGCATCGCCCGCGACCTGCACGACCTGCTCGCCCACAGCATCACCCTCATCGGCGTGCAGACGTCGGTCGCCGCCCATGTCCTCGCGGCCGACCCGGACCGCCTGGACCGCTCCGCCGTCGCCAAGTCCCTCGACGACATCGCCGAGACCTGCCGCACCGCGCGCGGCGAACTCCGTACGACGCTGGAGGTACTGCGCGAACAGGGCGCCACCGGCGAGACCCGGGGCCCGCTCCCCGAACTCGACGGCGTGCCCGACCTGGTGGAGGCGGCACGCCTGGCCGGGGCCCGCGTGCAGCAGGACATACGGGCGCGGGAGGCCCCGCCCGCCGTCGGCGCCGCCGCCTACCGGATCGTCCAGGAGGCGCTGACGAACGCGGTACGGCACGCGGGCCCCGAACCCGCCGTACAGGTGGAGTTGTACGAGGAGCAGGGCGCCCTGCGGATATCGGTGCGGGACGACGGGGTCGGGCCCGCGCCCGGAGCCGGTGGCTCCGGATTCGGGCTGGTGGGGATGCGTGAGCGGGCCCGCAGCGTGGGTGGCACACTCGACGCCGGCCCGCGTACGGGGGGCGGCTTCGAGGTGAGCGCCGTGCTCCCGCTCGCCGTCACCGCCGACCGGGAGGGAGACCGCATCCGATGATCCGCGTGCTGCTCGCCGACGACCAGACCCTCGTACGCGCCGCCTTCGCCATGCTCGTCGAGTCGGCGCGGGACATGGAGGTCGTCGGCCAGGCCGCCACCGGCCGGGAAGCCGTCGAACAGGCCCGCACCTCTCGCGCCGACCTCGTCGTCATGGACATCCGCATGCCCGACCTCGACGGTATCGAGGCGACCCGTCTGATCGCCGCCGACGAGGACCTGGCGGGTGTGAAGGTCCTGGTCCTGACCACGTACGACACCGACGAGAACATCGTCGAGGCCCTGCGCGCCGGCGCCTCCGGCTTCCTGGTCAAGGACACCCGCCCGGCGGACCTCCTCGACGCGATCCGCACGGTCGCCGCCGGGGACGCCCTGTTGTCCCCCGGCCCGACGGCCCGCCTGATCTCCCGCTTCCTGCACGGCCCTTCGGTGCTGGACGTGTCCTGCGGCGGCCCGGACTGCCTCTCCGACCGAGAGCGCGAGGTACTGACGCTGGTGGCCCGAGGTCAGAACAACACCGAGATCGCGGAGGTGCTGGGCCTGAGCCCCCTCACCGCCAAGACCCACGTCAGCCGCATCATGGGCAAGCTGGGAGCACGGGACCGGGCGCAACTGGTGATCGTGGCGTACGAGTCGGGGTTGGTGACACCGGGGGCGGTGTGAGCAGCAGCGTGGCCCAGACCGTCTTGCCGGGAGCGAGGTGGCGCGGGGCCACGCCCCAGTCGTCCGCGAGAGCATCGACGATCACGAGACCCCGACCGGATGCCGACCGCGCGGGGCGCCTCTCGGTACGGGTGTCGCTCACCTCGACGCGGAGGACGTCCGCGGTGCAGGTGAGCCGGAGGTGGAAGTCCCGGCCCGGGACGTGACCGTGGCGTACCGCGTTGGCCGTGAGCTCGGCCGTGATGAGGGTGACGGTCTCATTGGCCGGGGCGGCGTAGGGGTGCCCCCAGTCGTCCAGCCGGTGCGAGACGAGACGCCGGGCCAGCCGGGCGCCTCGCGGGGTCGACGTGAACTGCATCGCGAACTCACGTACGACCGCGAGGGGTTGTGGCATATGCCCGTTCGGGGGAGTTGCTGACTTCATGCGGTCAACGGTCGGGGACGGTGCGTAGCGTTGAACTGCGGTGACGCGAGGACGGCTATGCGCTGTACGTGACCGACCTGCGCTTGTCGGCACGGGAGGAGAGGGACGACACGATGAACGACGAGGCCCAGGAGCCGGATCATGAATTCGGCACGGGCATCCTGTCCGTCTTCGGACGGCAGTTGAAACTGTTCCGGGAGCGGGCCGGCCTGGACCGGGCGACCTTCGGATCAAGAACGGGCTACTCGGCCTCGACCATCGCTTCGTTCGAGCAGGGCAGGCGCATCCCACCGCCGAAGTTCATCGACGGGGCGGACGACGAGCTGGGCGCGGAGGGGGTACTGAAGGCGAGCAAGGAGGAGGTGGCTCGGGTCCAGTATCCGGCGTTCTTTCGGGATGCGGCCAAGTTGGAGGCGCAGGCCGTTGAGATCCAGGTGTACGGGACGTGGGCGGTGCCGGGGCTGTTGCAGACGGAGGAATACGCGCGAGCGGTGTTCGCCATGTGGCGACCCCTGCTGGATGAGGCGGCCATCGAGCGGGGCGTGGCTGCGCGACTGGCCCGTCAGGAGATCTTCGCTCGGCACCCCGCGCCGCATTTCGGCTTCGTGTTCGACGAGACTGTACTGCTCCGGCCGCTTGGCGGGCAGACTGTCTGGCGAGGCCAGTTGGAGCACCTGCTGCTGATCGGCGAGAAGCGGAACGTAGAGATCCAGGTGATGCCGAACTCCCGTGAGGAACACGCGGGGCTCGGTGGCCCGTTCACCTTGATGGAGGTCAAGGATGGGCGCAGGATCGCGTACACGGAGGTACAAGGCGACAGCCGTGTCCACACAGAGCGCGACAAGGTGCGGGAGCTTGAACGCACGTACGGGACTCTTCGCGCGCAGGCGCTCACTCCGGCAGAATCGCTCACGATGATCGAAAAGTTGTTGGGGGAGAAATGAGCGCGAAGGCAGCCCCGCCGGACGCCTCGGGTCTGGCCTGGTTCAAGAGCAGTCGCAGCGCAGGCAACGGCGGCGAGTGCGTCGAGGTCGCCGTCCGCCCCGACGCCATCCACATCCGCGACTCCAAGGACACAAACCGCCCCGCGCTGACCGTGAGGCCCTCCACCTGGACGGCGTTCATAGGCTCCACGGAGCTTTGACGACGCCGGAGTCCTCGGCGGGTCGCCGACGCACACGCGGTCGCTACTTCAACGGGAAAGCTGTCCCAACCCAACCAATTCCCACCAAGGTTACGAACACTCCGACCAACCGGGTCGTGTTGGGTGTGGCGCGCCCCGTGTTCATGAAGGACGCATGGAAGTCGTAGATCCGGTCCGAGACGCCTCCGAGGTTGAAGAGGAGGCACACGCCGAACACCACGAGAGCCAAGCCAAACATCAGACTGAGCATCATGCCTCCGTCGATACTCTCATCGACTGGACCATGTGCCGCTCCACGTCTTGTTCACACCTGCGGACCCTTCGTACTCGATGCCTAGGTTAGAGCAGACCGGCCCGCGTGAGGGTGGCCCGTACGTGGGCCACCTCTTCCTCCGACAGGGGCACCTGGGGTGTGGCCGTCGCCGGGCAGGTGATGATGCCCTGGAGGTGCAGGGCCGTCTTGAAGGCGCCCAGGGCCGAGGAGGTGGGGCCCATGCGGGTGGGGGCGCCGGCGTGGACGATGTCGTACAGGGCGGACAGGCGTTCCTGTTCGCTGCGGGCCTCGTCGTATTTGCCCGCTCGGCACAGGCGGTGCAGGCGGACGTAGCCGTGGGGGTCGACGTTGGCGAGGCCGGGGACCGCGCCGTGGGCACCGGCCGCGAGGGCGGAGTCGACGAGGAGTTCGGAGCCGGTGAGGACGCTGAAGCCCGGCACGGTGCGGGTGCCGGTGATGATGTCGCGGAAGGTGGCGAGGTCGCCGCTGGAGTCCTTGAGGCCGGCGAGCGTGCCGTCCGCCGCCAGGGTCAGGACCACCTCGGTGGGGAGTTTGGTGCCGATGGCGGACGGGAGGTCGTAGGCGAGGACTGGGACCGGGCTGGTGGCCGCGGTCCGGCGGAAATGGGTGGTGATCTCGGCCGGGCCCACGCGGGCGTAGAAGGGGGAGATGACTACGACCGCGTCCGCTCCCGCCGAGGTGACAGACGCGATGTGAGCCTCGACGCGCGGGGTCGTCATGTCGATCGCCCCGGCGAGGACGGGGAGTTGGCCGGCCAGGTGGCCGGTGACCGTCCTCACCACCAGGGCCCGCTGCGCGTCCGTCAGGAACGCCGCCTCCGATGTCGTACCGAGGAGGAAGAGACCGTCCACGTCGGCCGACACCAGGTGGTCGACCAGGCGGAGGAGGGAGGGGACGTCCACCTCGCCCTCCGGTGTCAGAGGTGTGCAGACGGGCGGGATGACACCGGTGAGCGGGGCGGGGAGCGGCATGGAACTCCTTACGGGAGCGTCTTCTCGTACAGCTTGTCCTTGTCCGAGTCGTAGACCAGCTTGCCCGAGGAGTCGTAGCCCTTGATGTGCGGCGCGAGGGTTACTTGTTCGTTGAGGATGCCCGCGGCCACGAACCAGCCGTGGTCGAGGACGGCCGTGGCGCTGCTGTCGCCGTAGGAGACCGTCACCTTGGCCACGGACGGTTCGACCGTGCCGATGATCCCCCAGCGGAACGGGAGCTTCCAGTTTCCGCGGTCGAGGAAGGACTGCTGGTACAGCTTGCCGCTGTTGATGTCCGCGACGACCGGTGGCAGTTCCATGTCGGCGTCGGCGCCGCCCCCACTGGTGTTCAGGCCGGCGGCTTCGTCGTCCTTGATGGTGCAGATCAGGCGGATCTGCTGGGGCTGCTCGCGGACCGCGACGACGAAGTAGCCGTCGCCGGGGGTGTTGGAGTCGCCGGTTGCGCGCATGGCGAGGATGATCCGGTAGTCGGCGGCCTTGCCGAGGTCCAGCCGTGACCAGCCCTCCGGCTCCGGGCGGTCCTTGTCGAAGGCGATGCATTTCTCCAGGCCGTCGGTCGCCTGCTCGAAGGTGATGCCGTCCAGCAACTGGCCTGGCATGGCCGGGTGTTGGGGGCCGGGTGGAGTGGTCGGCGCCGCCGCGGCCGGGCTCTGCGGGGCGCTGACCGACGGCCTCGGCGATGCCGCCGCCGCCGTGTCAGCGCCCCGTCCCCCGTTCCCCCCGTTCCCCCCGGCCACCGCGTACGCCCCCACGGGCACCACGGCCAGCGTGGCCAGCGCCGCCCCCGCGACCGCCAGCCGGCGGCGCCGTTCGATCGCGCCCCGCCGCCGGATCGCCGGATACGGCGCCGGTGAGGGGTGGATCGCGTACGCGTCCTCGGTGAGCAGATCGCGCAGCCGGTCCTCGAACCGGCCCTGCTCGTCGGTCTCCTCGGCCTTGACCGGTTCCTCGTTCACCGTCCGCCTCCCTGCCCGGACGCGCTCACGGCCGGGGCCAGCCCGGGAAACGCGCGCAACTTCGCCAGGCCCTTGGACGCCTGGCTCTTGACCGTGCCCGCGGAGCAGCCGAGCACCTCGGCCACCTCCGCCTCGGAGAGGTCCTCCCAGTAGCGCAGGACCACCACCGCCCGCTGCTTCGGCGGGAGTTGGGCCAGCGCGGCGAGCAGCGTGCCGCGCTCGTCGACCCGCCGCTGGCCGTCGTCCCGCCACGCCACCTCCGGCGGCGCGTCGGTCAGCGACTCCTTGACGCGTCGCTTGCGGAACCGGTCGCTGTTGCAGCTGACCAGCATCCGCCGGACGTACGCCTCCGGGTTGTCGGTGCGCGCCACCCGCCGCCATGAGCGGTACGCCTTGGCCAGCGCGGTCTGCGTCAGGTCCTCCGCGTCATGGACGTCGCCCGTGAGCAGATACGCGGTCCGCACGAGCCGCGTCCACCGCGCCCTGACGAACTCCTGGAACTGCACTTCCAGCCCGTCGTGCATCCAGCACCCCCTCCTCGCCCTCCAGACCACCGGGTTGGAGGATTCGGTTGCCCGGTGGCCCCAAGTCGGCCGAACGGGTTGCCGGGGCGGTCGCGGGTCGGTCGAATGGGACGGTGACTGATGAGGTGGCGACGACTTGGCGTCCGGGGGAGCCCGGAGTGCTGGCGCTGCCCTCCGGGCGGCTGGTCCGGGGGCGGGGGCTGCGGCGACCCCTCGACCCGGCGGCGCCGCAGCCGTCGTACGGCGTGTATCTGCTCGGGAAGCCGCCCCCGGAGGTCGCCTGGGAGTCCCGCTGGATCCGCTGGCCGGATTTCTGGCTCCCGGCGGACCGCGAGGAGGCGCGGGCGGTGCTGGGTGAGGCGTGGCGGCGGGCCGGGGAGGAGCGGGAGCGGGTGGAGGTCGCCTGCGGGGGTGGACGCGGGCGTACGGGGACGGCGCTGGCGTGCCTGGCGGTGCTGGACGGGGTGCCGGGGGAGGAGGCCGTGGAGTTCGTACGGCGGAACTATGACCGGCACGCCGTGGAGACGCCGTGGCAGCGGAGGTATGTCCGGCGGTTCGGGCGCGGTGCGTGAGGGCGTGTGGGTGGCCTTCGCGCTCACCGACCACCGCCAGGAGCCGAGTACGTGTCGTACGGGAGCCCCCGCGCGTAGGCGAGAATGGACCGTATGAGTCTGTTCCGCGACGACGGCATCGTGCTGCGCACCCAGAAGCTGGGTGAGGCGGACCGGATCATCACGCTGCTCACCCGGGGTCACGGGCGGGTGCGGGCGGTGGCCCGGGGCGTACGGCGCACGAAGTCGAAGTTCGGGGCGCGGCTGGAGCCCTTCTCGCACGTCGACGTGCAGTTCTTCGCGCGGGGGAGTGAGCTGGTGGGCAGAGGGCTGCCCCTCTGCACGCAGAGCGAGACGATCGCCCCGTACGGCGGCGGGATCGTCACGGACTACGCCCGCTACACCGCCGGCACGGCCATGCTGGAGACCGCCGAGCGGTTCACCGACCACGAGGGCGAGCCCGCCGTACAGCAGTACCTGCTGCTCGTCGGTGCCCTGCGCACCCTCGCCCGCGGTGAGCACGCGCCGCATCTCGTGCTCGACGCCTTCCTGCTGCGGTCGCTCGCCGTCAACGGCTACGCGCCCAGCTTCGACGACTGCGCGAAGTGCGGCCTGCCCGGACCCAACCGGTTCTTCTCCGTGGCCTCCGGCGGCTCGGTCTGCGCCGACTGCCGGGTCCCCGGCAGTGTCGTACCGTCGCCGCAGACCCTGGTCCTCCTGGGGGCGCTGCTTACGGGAGACTGGGAGACCGCGGACGCCTGCGAGCCGCGGTATGTGCGGGAGGGGAGCGGACTGGTCTCCGCCTATCTGCACTGGCATCTGGAGCGCGGGCTGCGGTCACTTCGGTACGTGGAAAAGTAGTACGCGCAAAAGTAGAGGGAGACGAGAAGGACATGGTCGTACGCGGGTTTCTGGGGCGGCAGCGCCGGGAGTACAAGGCGCCGGAGCCGCACCCCTCCGGTGCCCGCGCGCCGAAGCTCCCCGGCGAGCTGGTCCCCAACCATGTCGCGATCGTCATGGACGGGAACGGCCGCTGGGCCAAGGAGCGCGGGCTGCCCCGCACCGAGGGCCACAAGGTCGGCGCCGAGCGTGTCCTCGACGTCCTCCAGGGCGCGGTCGAGATCGGCGTCGGCGCGATCTCCCTCTACGCCTTCTCCACCGAGAACTGGAAGCGCTCGCCCGACGAGGTGCGCTTCCTGATGAACTTCAACCGCGACTTCATCCGCAAGACCCGCGACCAGCTCGATGAACTGGGCATCCGGGTGCGCTGGGTGGGCCGTATGCCCAAGCTGTGGAAGTCCGTCGCCAAGGAGCTGCAGGTCGCGCAGGAGCAGACGAAGGACAACGACCGGCTGACCCTCTACTTCTGCATGAACTACGGCGGCCGCGCCGAGATCGCCGACGCGGCGAAGGCGCTCGCGGAGGACGTGGCGGCCGGCCGGCTCGACCCGGCGAAGGTCACCGAGAAGACCCTCCAGAAGTACATGTACTACCCGGACATGCCGGACGTCGACCTGTTCCTGCGCCCCAGCGGCGAGCAGCGCACCTCCAACTACCTTCTCTGGCAGAGCGCCTACGCCGAGATGGTCTTCCAGGACGTGCTCTGGCCGGACTTCGACCGCCGCGACCTGTGGCGGGCCTGCGTCGAGTTCGCCTCCCGCGACCGGCGGTTCGGCGGCGCCATCCCGAACGAGGAACTGCTGGCGATGGAGGGCAAGCAGCCCTGAGCGAGCGACTTGGGCAAGTGACGGAGCAGCGCGACCCCGCGGACGTCGGCGCACTGCCGTCGTCTCCCGTGTTCCGCGGCTGCTGTGCGGTCGTGTTTCTCCTGTTCGCCGTGTTCATGGCGCTGTTCAGCTTCGCCGGCACCGTCGAGATGGAGACGTTCCCCGGGCTGCGCGAGAACAGGGCGCCGCTCGTGGTCTACCTGCTGGTCTTCGCGGTGCTGGTGGGCATCGCGGGGCTGGCCTGCGCCGGCTGGCGGAACCGGGGCGGCTGGTTCGCCCTCGCGATCCTCGGCGCGCTCATCGCCGTGCGGATGTGGACCCTCACGCCGATGCTGCACTGCTGGTCGTACGACACGGTAGGGCGCGAGGACGACGGCTCGTACACCTGCTACAACCGGGACATGACAGTCGGCTGAACGGTGGTTCGGCCCAGCGTCACGGGTACGACAACGCCCACCCTCACCCGAACGAGTCGGGCGGGGGTGGGCGAAGGTCCGGGGAGGGGCGTGGGCCCTAGCAGCCGATCAGGCGCGAGGCCAGGTAGCCCTCGATCTGGTCCAGCGACACGCGCTCCTGCTTCATCGAGTCCCGCTCACGCACCGTGACCGCGTTGTCGTCCAGCGTGTCGAAGTCGACCGTCACGCAGTACGGCGTGCCGATCTCGTCCTGGCGGCGGTAGCGGCGGCCGATGGCACCCGCGTCGTCGAACTCGATGTTCCAGTGCTGGCGCAGCGCCTGGGCGAGGCCCTTGGCCTTCGGGGACAGCTCCGGGTTCCGCGAGAGCGGCAGCACGGCGACCTTCACCGGCGCGAGGCGGTGGTCGAGGCGCAGCACCGTGCGCTTCTCCATCTTGCCCTTGGCGTTGGGCGCCTCGTCCTCGACGTACGCGTCGAGCAGGAAGGCGAGCATGGTGCGGCCGACACCGGCCGCGGGCTCGATGACGTACGGAGTCCAGCGCTCGCCGGCCTCCTGGTCGTAGTAGGAGAGGTCCTGGCCGGACGCCTTGGAGTGCGCGCCGAGGTCGTAGTCGGTCCGGTTGGCGACGCCCTCCAGCTCGCCCCACTCGCTGCCGCCGAACTGGAAGCGGTACTCGATGTCGGCGGTGCGCTTGGAGTAGTGGGAGAGCTTCTCCTTCGGGTGCTCGTACCAGCGCATGTTCTCAGTGCGCAGGCCCAGGCCGGTGTACCAGTTCCAGCGCTGCTCCATCCAGTACTCGTGCCACTGCTCGTCCTCGCCCGGCTTGACGAAGAACTCCATCTCCATCTGCTCGAACTCGCGGGTGCGGAAGATGAAGTTGCCCGGCGTGATCTCGTTGCGGAAGGACTTGCCCATCTGGGCGATGCCGAACGGCGGCTTGCGGCGCGAAGTGGTCTGCACCTGGGCGAAGTTGGTGAAGATGCCCTGGGCGGTCTCGGGACGCAGGTAGGCGATGGAGCCGGTGTCCTGGGTCGGGCCGAGGTGGGTGGAGAGCAGGCCCGAGAACTGCTTGGGCTCGGTGAACTGGCCCTTGTTGCCGCAGTTGGGGCAGTTGATGTCGGCGAGGCCGTTCTCCGGGGCGCGGCCCTTCTTCTCCTCGTACGCCTCTTCCAGGTGGTCCGCGCGGAACCTCTTGTGGCAGGAGGTGCACTCGGTCAGCGGGTCCGTGAAGGTGGCGACGTGGCCGGAGGCGACCCAGACCTCGGAGGCCAGGATGACGGACGAGTCGATACCGACCACGTCCTCGCGCGACGTCACCATGTAGCGCCACCACTGGCGCTTGATGTTCTCCTTGAGCTCGACACCCAGCGGACCGTAGTCCCAGGCGGCGCGCTGGCCGCCGTAGATCTCACTGCAAGGGAAAACGAAGCCACGGCGCTTGCTCAGGCTGACGATGGTGTCGATCTTGTCGGCGGCCACGGTGCTCTCTTCATTACGACGACGGGCGACGAAGCGAGATGCGCTTCACAGCGAATGCTTCAGGGTACCGGCGAGGGCTCCCCCTCAACCAAATCGGTGTCCCGTATCACGTTTATTGACAACGGTTTCCACATTTGTTGAAAATGAGTGTCATGAACGTACGACGACAGCTCATACCCGTGGCGGCGACGGTGGCCACGGTCCTCGGCGCCGCGACCCTGACCTCCTGCTCATCCGACAGCGCCGCCGCAGGCAATACGGACAAGTTCGACGTCGTCGCGTCGTTCTACCCGATGGCCTTCCTCGCCGAGCAGATCGGCGGCGACCATGTGAACGTCACCAGCCTCACCGAGCCCGGCACCGAGCCGCACGACCTCGACGTCAGCGCACAGAAGCGGGCCCAGCTGGAGGAGGCCGACGCGGCGCTGTACCTCGCGGGCCTCCAGCCGGCCGTGGACGAGGCCGTGAAGCAGTCCGGCACCAAGACGAAGATCGATGCGGCGAAGCTCACCACCCTCGAGGACCTCGGGGTCGAGGACGAGCACGGCCACGGCGGCGAAGAGGCGTCCGAGGAAGCATCCGAGGAAGGGGAGCACGCCCTCGACCCCCACATCTGGCTCGACCCCGTGAAGTACGCCGAGGTCGCCAAGGGCGTCGGCGCCGCCTTCGAGAAGGCCGACCCCGACCACGCCGCCGACTACAAGAAGAACACCGACGCGCTGGTGAAGAAGCTCGGCGACCTCGACACCGCGTTCGCGGACGGCCTGAAGAACACCGAGACCAAGGTCTTCTTCACCAACCACGCCGCCTTCGGCTACCTCGCCGCCCGCTACGGCCTGACCCAGGAGGCCATCTCCGGCCTCGACCCGGAGAGCGAGCCCAGCCCCGCCCGGATCAAGGAGCTCCAGGAGGAGGCCAAGGCCGACGGCGTCACCACGGTCTTCTACGAGACACTGGTGTCCGACAAGACCGCGAAGACCCTCGCCAAGGACGCGAACCTCAAGACGGACGTCCTCGACCCGGTCGAGGGCATCACCGACAAGTCCCGGGGCGACGACTACTTCGCGGTCATGGAAGCCAACCTCACGGCCCTGAAGACGGCCCTGGGAGCCAAGTGACCAACCCCATGGAGGGCGGCATGGACCGGCCGGACCCCGTCATATCCGAGATGTCCGAGGCCGACACGACCGAGCCCGTCATATCCCTGCGCGGCGTCCGCGCCGAACTGGGCTCGCGCCCCGTCCTGCGCGGCATCGACCTCACCGTGCGCCGCGGTGAGGTCGTCGCGCTGCTCGGGGCCAACGGCTCCGGCAAGTCGACGGCCGTGCGCAGCGTCATCGGCCAGGTCCCGGTCAGCGCCGGGCGGATCGAGCTGTTCGGCACCGACCGGCGCCGCTTCCGTGACTGGGCGCGCGTCGGGTACGTCCCGCAGCGCACCACCGCGGCCGGCGGAGTGCCCGCCACGGTCACCGAGGTCGTCTCCTCGGGCCGGCTCTCCCGCACCCGCTTCGGTGTCTTCCGCAAGGTCGACCAGGAGGCCGTACGACGCGCCCTGGACCTCGTCGGCATGGCGGACCGGGCCAAGGACTCCGTGGGCGCCCTCTCCGGAGGCCAGCACCAGCGGGTGCTCATCGCCCGCGCCCTCGCCGCCGAACCCGAACTGCTGATCATGGACGAGCCGATGGCGGGCGTCGACCTGGCCAGCCAGGAGGTGCTGGCCGAGACCCTGCGCGCACAGGTCGCGACAGGTGCGACCGTGCTGCTCGTCCTCCATGAACTGGGCCCGCTGGAGCCGCTGATCGACCGGGCGGTCGTCCTGCGCGACGGCTGCGTGACCCACGACGGCCCGCCCCCACAGGCAGTCGGCCAGCACGCCCTGCCCGGCCACGACCATGTCCACCCGCACGCACCGGCGGGCGCCGAACCGATCCGCACGGGACTGCTGAGCTGATGGAATTCCTCGACTACGCCTTCATGCAGCGGGCGCTGATCGCCGCCGTCCTGGTCGGCATCACCGCACCCGCCATCGGCATCTACCTGGTCCAGCGCCGCCAGGCCCTGATGGGCGACGGAATCGGCCATGTCGCGATGACCGGAGTCGGCCTCGGCTTCCTGCTCTCCTGGTCACCGGTGTGGATGGCGACCCTGGTCTCCGTCCTCGGCGCGGTCCTCATGGAACTGATCCGCTGGTACGGCAGGACCCGCGGCGACATCGCCCTCGCCATGCTCTTCTACGGCGGCATGGCCGGCGGCGTGATGTTCATCAACCTCGCGCCGAACGGCTCCAACGCCAACCTGACGTCGTATCTGTTCGGGTCGCTGTCGACCGTCTCCGAGTCGGACGTCACGGCGATCTGCCTGCTGGCCGCGTTCGTCGTCGTGGTCACCCTGGGACTGCGCAGACAGCTCTTCGCGGTCAGCCAGGACGAGGAGTTCGCGAGGGTCACCGGCCTGCCCGTGCGCGCGCTGAACCTGCTGACGGCGGTCACGGCGGCGGTCACGGTCACGGTCGCGATGCGCGTGGTCGGCCTGCTGCTGGTGTCCGCCCTGATGGTCGTCCCCGTGGCGGCCGCGCAGCAGCTCAGCCGCAGCTTCGCCGCCACCTTCGCGATCGCCGTCGCGATCGGCGTGAGCGTGACCATCGGCGGCACGGTGACGTCGTACTACCAGGACGTGCCGCCCGGCGCGACGATCGTGCTGCTGACCATCGGCGCGTTCCTCACGCTGACCGCGCTGGCCGCCCCGCTGGCGCGGCGCCGCGCCCGTGCGCTCGCCGCAGCCCAGACCGTGGACGACCCCATGGAATGTGCGATTCCGGCCACTCGGGGTGCCGGGGAGGGGGCCGGCGTCTGACCCGCGCACAGCAGGGGCTGGCACAATGGCCCGGCAGGCGCAGACGCGCGAGCCATCAAGGAGGACAACCGGTGACGACCGCTGGACCGCCCGTGAAGGGCCGCGCCACCCGGCAGCGCGCCGCTGTGGCGGCGGCGCTCGACGAGGTCGACGAGTTCCGCAGCGCACAGGAACTCCACGACATGCTCAAGCACAAGGGTGACTCGGTCGGCCTGACCACGGTCTACCGCACCCTCCAGTCCCTCGCCGACGCCGGTGAGGTCGATGTGCTGCGCACCTCCGACGGCGAGTCCGTCTACCGCCGTTGCTCCACCGGCGAACACCACCACCACCTCGTCTGCCGCTCCTGCGGCAAGGCGGTGGAGGTCGAGGGCCCCGCGGTGGAGAAGTGGGCGGAGGCCATCGCCGCCGAACACGGGTACGTCAACGTGGCGCACACGGTGGAGATCTTCGGCACGTGCGCGGAGTGCGCGGCGAAGTGAACTGACGAAGGCGGGCCGCTCTCCCTCGGCTGAAACCGAGGGAGAGCGGCCCGCTCGTATGTCCATCAACGGGTAGGCGGCTCAGACCCAGTCGTCCCCGCGGCGGATCTCGAAGTACGTACCGGTGTTCTTACGAACGGCGATCTTTCCGTCGGTCGTGCGCACGAACATGTCGGCCTTGCCGTCACCGGTCGTGTCAGAGAAGTACAGGCTGCCCTTGGGGTGTCCGAGGAAGTTGGTCCAGCCGGCGCTCCAGTGGGTGCCGCCGTCGAAGTAGGTGCCCTTGTTGGTGCGGACGGAGACGTCACCGGCCGTGGTGTGGACGATGAGGTCGGCCTTGCCGTCGCCGCCGATGTCGGCGAAGTGGAGGCGGCCCTGGCCTTCGTGTCCGAGGAAGTTGGTCCAGCCGGCGCTCCAGTGGGTGCCGCCGTCGAAGTAGGTGCCCTTGTTGGTGCGGACGGAGACGTCACCGGCCGTGG